>JAVBXK010000015.1 GCA_030824555.1 bacterium | reverse complement strand
GCGAGTGCGAAACGTTCGTCGTTTGCAGTTAGTTTTTTTCTGCTGTTTTACGAGGTGACAGAACCTCGACATGCCCTGCGCCGCGTCCGAACCCACGTCGAAACCAGTGCAGCCCCAAGCCTTTGAGTTTATGCCAGTTCCAGCAATTTCAAGAGTTGCAAGGGCTCGTCGATGAAATAATCGGCTCCCCACCTCAATGTATCGGCGTGGTTACCCAGGTATCCATACAGCGCAGCGACCGTGGGCATGCCTGCCGCTTTGCCAGCCACGATGTCGCGCTCGTCATCGCCCACATAGATGCAGGCAGCAGGAGGCAATTTCAACCTTCGGGCAGCCTCCAGCAGCGGTGCGGGATGCGGCTTGGCATGCGGCGTGGTGTCGCCCGCCACCACGGCGCTGGCGCCCTGCAGCACAGGCATGGTGCGCACCAACGGCAAAGTGAAGCGCTCTGCCTTGTTGGTGACAATGCCCCAGGGCAACGGCGCATCTGTCAGACGACTCAGCAACGCCTGCACGCCGTCGAATGCACGGGTGTGCACAGTCATCGCGGCCTCGTAATTGGCCAGAAACTCGTTTTTGTACGCATCGTATTCGGGGTGATCAGCAGCCATGCCGAATGCCACACCCAGCATGCCACGGGCACCTGCCCCAGCCATGGTCCGGTACGCATCCAGGCCCAATGCAGGCATGTTGCGACAGGTGCGCATCAAATCTGCAGCAGACCCCAGGTCGGGCGCACTGTCGATCAACGTGCCGTCCAGGTCGAACAGCACAGCTTGAACGGTCTTGAGCATGTCCATCAACCCGGTTGACGCCGGGTACCCACCATGTAGTTGACGCCGGTATCGGCGTTCAACCAGTAGCGACCCGTCAGGGGGTTGTGCGCCATGCCGTGCATGCCTTGAACGTCAAGCCCGCTTTCACGGCAGTAGCTCGCGAGCTCGCTGGGTTTGATGAATTTTGCGAACTCGTGTGTGCCCTTGGGCAGCATACCCAGCACATACTCGGCCCCCACAATGGCCAGCATGAATGCTTTGGGGTGGCGGTTGATGGTGGAAAAAAACACCCAGCCACCGGGCTTGACCAACTTGGCACATGCCCTGACCACCGATGCCGGGTTGGGCACGTGTTCAAGCATTTCCATGCAGGTGACGACATCGAACTGGCCGGGCATGTCGTCGGCCAATGCTTCGGCATTCACCTCGCGGTAGGTCACACCGGCGGTTTGTGCTTCGAGCGCATGCAGTTGTGCCACACCCAGCGCCTTGCCAGACATGTCAATGCCCAGCACGTCAGCCCCACAGCGCGCCATGGCATCTGACAGGATGCCGCCGCCACAACCCACATCGACCACGCGTTTGCCCTTCAGGGGCACCGACTCCTGTATCCAGGCCAGTCGAAGGGGGTTGATCTGATGCAAGGGCTTGAATTCGCTTTCCAGATCCCACCAACGGTGGGCCAACTCGGAAAATTTGGCCACCTCGGCGGCGTCAACGTTCAGTGGTGCATTCATGGAAACGATTATCGCTGGCTGGTGAGCAGGCATAAAAAAACCGCGCCGAAGCGCGGTTTTATGAGCAACCCGAGAGGGATTACTTGTTGGGGCGGGTACCGACCACTTCGATTTCAACGCGACGGTTCTTGGCACGGCCAGCACCGGTCTTGTTGTCAGCCACTGGCTGGGCTTCGCCCTTACCTTCGGTGTACACGCGGTTTTTCTCAATGCCCTTGGACACCAAGTAAGCCTTCACGGCTTCAGCGCGCTTGACAGACAACTTCTGGTTGTATGCGTCTTTACCGACTGCGTCAGTGTGACCGACAGCGATCACGACTTCCAGGTTGATGCCCTTGACTTTGCCAACCAGATCGTCCAACTTGGCTTTGCCTTCTTTCTTCAGCACAGCTTTGTCGAAGTCGAAGAACGCGTCAGCAGCGTAGGTGACTTTGGTGGCAGCGGCAGGCTTGGCAGCCGGTGCAACAGCTGGCTTGGCAGCAGGCGCCGCAGCGGGTGCAGCAGCGGGCTTGGCAGCTGGTGCTGCAGCAGGGGCGGGTGCAGCAATGGCACCGTCGCAACCAGCAGCGGCTGTAGCTGGAGTCCAGCTGGCATCACGCCAGCACAGTTCGTTGGTACCGTTTTTCCACACGAGCTCGCTCGTGCCATTGCGCCAGTTGTCAACGGTTTGTGCGCCAGCGGCAGTAGCCAGGGCGGCCGCAGCGAACAGTACTGCCACTTTGTTAAGTTTTTTCATGGGATTCCTCTGTATGAAAGCCGCAGACAACTGCGATTGAATAGTGAACCATTCACGCCGGAAGCGATCAGCCGCAAGCGTTAACCTTGATTCTGCCATAAGCAACCTACTTGCCTCGGTGTTGAACCAGACAGACACAGCCAAGCTGGGTTGCATCCGCCCGTGTTTGTTGCCATTACACGACACGCCGTTGAACTTGAGGCATCGCAAAGTGTCTGCACCCGCCGTCGGGGCAGCGAATCAGCTCCAAACCGGCGCGGCGAAGGGCATGGAAACACCGAAAAAAGGCGCGACTAAAATGGTCGGTTGACCCAACATTTCCCCGGGCCCACCTTCATGACTCAGTTCGCCAAAGAAACCCTGCCCATCAGCCTGGAAGAGGAGATGCGCCGCAGCTACCTGGATTACGCCATGAGCGTGATCGTGGGACGTGCCCTGCCCGATGCGCGCGATGGCCTGAAGCCTGTGCACCGGCGCGTGCTGTTTGCGATGCACGAGCTCAACAACGACTGGAACCGGCCTTACAAGAAGTCCGCCCGTATCGTTGGTGACGTCATCGGTAAGTACCACCCCCACGGCGACACGGCGGTGTACGACACCATCGTGCGCATGGCGCAGGACTTTTCGCTGCGCCACATGCTGGTCGACGGCCAGGGCAACTTCGGCTCGGTGGACGGCGACAACGCCGCCGCCATGCGTTACACCGAAATCCGCCTGTCCAAGATCGCCCACGAAATGCTGGCCGACATCGACAAGGAAACCGTCGATTTCGGCCCCAACTACGACGGCAGCGAAAAAGAACCGCTGGTGCTGCCCACCCGCCTGCCCAACCTCCTGGTGAACGGTTCGGCCGGTATCGCGGTGGGCATGGCCACCAACATCCCGCCGCACAACCTGAATGAGGTGGTGGACGCCTGTCTGCACCTGCTGAAGCACCCGGAAGCCTCCATCGACGACCTGATGGAAATCATCCCGGCGCCCGACTTTCCCACTGCCGGCATCATCTACGGCATCAATGGCGTGAAGGACGGTTACCGCACAGGCCGTGGCCGGGTGGTGATGCGCGCGCGCTGCCACTTCGAAGACATCGACAAGGGCCAGCGCCAGTCCATCATCGTTGACGAGCTGCCCTACCAAGTCAACAAAAAGACGCTGCAAGAGCGCATGGCCGAGCTGGTGCACGAGAAAAAAATCGAGGGCATCAGCCACATCCAGGACGAGTCCGACAAATCGGGCATGCGTCTGGTGATCGAGCTCAAGCGCGGCGAAGTGCCCGAGGTGGTGCTGAACAACCTGTACAAGCAAACGCAATTGCAGGACACCTTCGGCATCAACATGGTGGCGCTGATCGACGGACAACCCCGCCTGTGCAACCTGAAAGACCTGGTACAGGTGTTCCTGGAGCACCGCCGCGAAGTGGTCACCCGGCGCACGGTGTTCAACCTGCGCAAAGCGCGCGACCGTGGCCACGTACTGGAAGGCCTGGCCGTGGCACTGGCCAACATCGACGAGTTCATCCGCATCATCCGCGAATCGCCCACGCCTCCCGTGGCCAAGGCCGAGCTGATGACCCGCAGCTGGGATAGCAAGCTGGTGCGCGAGATGCTCACCCGTGCCAAGGCCGATGGCGGCACAGTCAATGCCGACGACTACCGTCCCGAGGGACTGGAACGCCAATTCGGCATGGGCCAAGACGGCCTGTACCGCCTGAGCGAAACGCAAGCCCAAGAAATTCTGCAGATGCGCCTGCAGCGCCTGACGGGTCTGGAGCAGGACAAGATCGTTGGCGAGTACAAAGAGGTGATGGCCGAGATCGACGACCTGCTCGACATCCTGGCCCGACCCGAGCGCGTATCCACCATCATCACCGATGAACTGCACGCCGTGAAGCTGGAGTTCGGCCAAACCAAGCTGGGCGCACGCCGCAGCGAAATCGAGCACAGCGCGCAAGACCTGTCCACCGAAGACCTGATCACCCCCACCGACATGGTGGTCACGCTCAGCCACAGCGGCTACATCAAGAGCCAGCCGCTGGGCGAATACCGGGCGCAAAAGCGCGGCGGGCGCGGCAAACAGGCCACCGCAACCAAAGAAGACGACTGGGTGGACCAGCTCTTCATCGCCAACACGCACGACTACATCCTGTGCTTCTCCAACCGCGGCCGCCTTTACTGGCTCAAGGTCTGGGAAGTGCCCGCGGGTTCGCGCGGCTCGCGCGGGCGCCCCATCGTCAACATGTTCCCGCTGCAAGAAGGCGAAAAAATCACCGTGGTGCTGCCCTTGACTGGTGCGGCACGCAGCTTCCCTGCAGACCAGTACGTGTTCATGGGTACCAGCATGGGCACGGTCAAGAAAACGGCGCTGGATGAATTCAGCAACCCGCGCAAGGCCGGTATCATCGCCGTCAACCTCGACGATGGCGACTACCTCATCGGTGCGGCGCTGACCGACGGCCAGCACGATGTGATGCTGTTCAGCGACGGTGGCAAAGCCGTGCGCTTCGACGAAAACGACGTGCGTCCCCTGGGCCGCAACGCCCGTGGCGTGCGCGGCATGATGCTGGACGATGGCCAAAGCGTGATTGCCATGCTGGTAGCAGAGCAAGACAGCGCCGACGGCAGCAGTGCCGATGCCGCCCGCACCAGCGTGCTGACCGCCACCCTCAACGGCTACGGCAAACGCACCCCGATTGCCGAATACACGCGCCATGGCCGGGGCACTAAGGGCATGATCGCCATCCAGCAAAGCGAGCGCAACGGCAAGGTCGTGGCGGCCACGCTGGTGCACGCCGATGACGAGATCATGCTCATCACAGACAAGGGCGTGCTGGTGCGCACCCGCGTGAGTGAAATCCGTGAGCTGGGCCGCGCCACGCAAGGCGTGACGCTGATTGCGCTGGACGAAGGTGCACAGCTCAGCGGCCTGCAACGCATCGTGGAAAACGACGCGGCCGGGGCCACCGAGGCTGGTGCAGATACCCCCGATGCAGCCGACACCACGGGCGCTGAAGAATAATTATTTTAAATAGCAAACAAACCTTACCAATCAAGCGGCAAAGGCTTATTTCATGCAAAAGAGACCTTACAACTTTGCCCCTGGCCCCGCCACCATGCCCGAAGCGGTGCTGACACAGGCCGCCCGCGACATGCTCGACTGGAACGGCAGCGGCATGGGCGTGATGGAAATGAGCCACCGGGGCAAAGAGTTCACGTCCATCCTCGAAAAGGCCGAGCGCGATCTGCGCGACCTGCTGGCCGTGCCGGGCGAGTTCCATATCCTGTTCATGCAGGGCGGCGGCCTGGGCGAAAACGCCATCGTCCCCATGAACCTGTGCGGCCCCGTGGGCGGCGCCCCCCAGGCCGCAGACGTGCGCACCGACTTCGTGATCACCGGCGGCTGGAGCCAAAAGTCGGCCAAGGAAGCGCGCAAATACGCGCAAGTCAATGTGGCGGCCAGCAACGAGGCCGACAAGCACCACCACCTGCCCGACCCGGCCACGTGGCAACTGTCCAAGCAGCCGCGCTACGTGCACATTTGCAGCAACGAGACGGTGTTTGGTGTCGAGTTTCACACACTGCCCGACCTGAAAGCCCTGGGCTGTGACGCGCCTCTGGTGGTGGACTGCTCCAGCCACATCGCCTCGCGTCCGGTCGAGTGGGACAAGGTGGGTGTGGCCTTTGCCGGTGCGCAAAAAAACCTGGGACCCGCAGGTGTGACGCTGGCCTTCGTGCGCGACGACCTGCTGGACCAGGCCATGGCCATCTGCCCCAGCGCGTTCAACTACAAGAACGTGGCATCCAACCAGTCCATGTACAACACGCCGCCCACCTTTGGCATTTACATGGCGGGACTGGTGTTCCAGTGGCTCAAGGATCAAGGTGGCGTGGCCGCCATGGAAACTTTGGCGATTGCCAAATCCAAGCTGTTGTACGGCGCGATCGACGCGTCTGCGTTGTTTGAAAACAAGGTTGATGCCAACTGCCGCTCGCGCATGAACGTGCCGTTTTTCCTCAAGGGCGACGACGGCCAGCCGCTGCTGGACGCCGAGCACCCGCGCAATGCCGCCTTCCTAGCAGGCGCCAAAGCGCGCGGACTGTTGAACCTGAGGGGCCACAAATCGGCGGGTGGCATGCGCGCCAGCATCTACAACGCCCTGCCGCTGGCAGGTGTCGAGACACTGGTGGCCTATTTGCAAGAGTTTGAACGGACGCTGGCATGAGCGAACCCACACCCAAAGCCACCGAGCCGAACACCACCGTGAAACCTGTCGAGCAAAGCGATGCGCTGGCCCCCTTGCGCATTCAGATCGACAGCCTGGACCGTCAACTGCTGTCGCTGCTGAACCAGCGTGCCCGGGTGGCCGAACAGGTGGGAGAAGTGAAGCGAGCCGAGGGCACGCCGTTCTACCGCCCCGATCGGGTGGCACAGGTCATTCAGAAAATCGAAAACGCCAACGAAGGCCCGTTGCTGAACCAGCACGTGGCGTCCATCTGGCGCGAAATCATGTCGGCCTGCCTGGCCCTGGAAGCGCCACAACGCGTGGCCGTGCTGGGCCCGCAAGGCACCTTTTGCGAGCAGGCAGGCATCGACTACTTTGGCAGTGCGGCCAACTTCATCTACTGCGCCAACTTTGACGAGGTGTTCCACGCCACGGCAGCAGGCACCGCGCAGTACGGCGTGGTGGGCATGGAGAACTCCACCGAAGGCGTGGTGGCCCGCTCGCTTGACCTGTTCCTGCGCTCGCCCGTGCACGTCATCGGCGAAGTGAGTTTGCTGGTACGCCACAACCTGCTGCGCCAGGTCAATTCGCTGGACGGCATTGAAGTGGTGATGGCGCACCCCCAGGCGCTGGCGCAATGCCAAGGCTGGCTGACGCAGCACCTGCCCAACGCCGAGCGGCGTGCCGTGTCCAGCAACGCCGAAGGCGCGCGGCTGGCGGCCACCAACCCAGCCTGGGCAGGGCTGGCCAGCGAACGTGCGGCATCGCAGTTCGGGCTGCACATCGTGGCCCACGCCATACAGGACGAGGCCTACAACCGCACCCGTTTTGCCGTCATTTGCCTGCCGCAAACGCTGGCCACGCCACCCGCATCGGGCAAAGACTGCACCAGCCTGGTGGTGTCGGTGCCGAATCGGCCCGGCGCGGTCCACGACCTGTTGGTGCCGCTGAAGGCCAACGGCGTGTCCATGACCCGGTTCGAGTCTCGCCCGGCCAAATCAGGCCAGTGGGAGTATTACTTCTACATCGACATCCAGGGCCACACCAGCGAGCCTCATGTGGCAGCTGCGCTGAAGGAACTGCAAGGTCTTTGCGCCTTCTACAAGGTGCTGGGCTCCTACCCCACCAGCGACTGACCCGACAAACCCCTGCGGAGCGAGACATGTTTGAACAATTGGGCCTGATTGGCTGCGGGCTGATGGGCGGCTCGTTCGCTCTGGCACTGAAAAAAGCGGGGCTGGTCAAGCGGGTGGTGGGCTACAGCAAGTCGCCCTCCACCACCGAAAAGGCCCGCCAGATGGGCGTGATCGACGTGGAAGCACCGTCGGCCCTGCTGGCGGTGTCGGGCGCCGACATCGTGCTGGTGGCCGTGCCCGTGGCAGCCACCGAAAACACGTTCAAGGCCATCCGCCACCTGGTGAACATCAAAACCCTGCTGATGGATGTCGGCTCCACCAAACGCGACGTGGTCGATGCCGCACGGCGCACCTTGGGCAACCAGCTGGGCGCGTTCGTGCCGGCACACCCCATTGCAGGCAAAGAGCAGGCTGGCGTGGACTTTGCCGATGCCGAGCTGTACCGGGACCGCCAGGTCATCCTGACGCCCATCGAGCGCACCCTGACGGTACAACTCAAGCAAGCCGAAACCGTGTGGCAAGCCGTGGGCAGCCAGGTGCGAATGATGTCGCCCGACGCCCACGACGCGGCCTTTGCCGCTGTCAGCCACCTGCCTCACTTGCTGGCGTTTGCCTACATGAATGGGCTGGCTGGGCAACCGCAAGCGGCAGACTTCCTGTCACTTGCAGGCCCTGGCTTCCGCGATTTCACGCGCATTGCCGCCAGCGACCCCAAGGTCTGGCGCGACATTTTCAGCACCAACAAGGACGAACTGCTGGCGCAAACGCGCGCCTTTCGCGACGCACTGCAAGCCATCGAGCAAACCCTTGCCCAAGGCAGCACAGACGACATGACCCGCCTGATCGCGCAAGCCAGCACCGCTCGCGCCCAATGGCAACCGCCGCCCCCCTGAACCCTGCCTGCCTGCCCTGATGTACACCACCGCATTCCTCGATGTCCCCCCCCTGCAACACGCATCGGGTGAAGTCACCCTGCCCGGCTCCAAAAGCATTTCGAACCGGGTGCTGCTGCTGGCTGCACTATGCAATGGCACCACCACGGTGCACGACCTGCTGGACTCGGACGACACGCGCGTCATGCTGCAGGCCTTGCGCGATCTGGGCTGCGGCGTGGAAGGCACGAACGGTCAACCCTTGCGCATCACGGGCTTGGCCGCACAACTGCCCATGAAGACCGGCGACCTGTTTCTGGGCAATGCGGGGACCGCCATGCGGCCACTGACGGCCGCTCTGGCCCTGCTGGCATCGGTGCACGGTGGCTCATTTGGCCTGTGCGGCATTGCCCGCATGCACGAACGCCCCATCGGCGATCTGGTCGAGGCCCTGCAACAACTCGGCTGCCCGGTCAGTTACACCGACAACGCAGGCTACCCGCCATTGCAGATCGGCAATGGGCACGTCACGCCACTTGACTTGGCACAACCCATCCGGGTGCGGGGCGATGTGTCCAGCCAGTTCCTGACGGCGTTGCTGCTGGCACTCCCACTGGTGGCCACGGTCGATGTGCACATTGACGTCGTGGGCGAACTGATTTCCAAGCCCTACATTGAAATCACCCTCAACCTGCTGGCCCGCTTCGGCGTGAACGTGCAGCGCGACGGCTGGCAGCGGTTCACCATTCCGGCGGGCAGCGCGTACCGGTCACCCGGCGACATCCACGTAGAGGGTGATGCATCTTCTGCAAGCTATTTCATAGCGCTTGGTGCAATTACATCGAGCGGCGAAGGCCAAAAAGGCATCAAAATCAACGGTGTGGGCGCACAGTCCATCCAAGGTGACATCCGTTTTGCGGAAGCGGCGGCCGACATGGGCGCACACATCACCAGCGGTGACAACTGGTTGCACATCGAACGCGGGCAATGGCCGCTGAAAGCCATCACCCTCGATTGCAACCACATTCCCGATGCGGCCATGACGCTGGCGGTCATGGCGCTGTACGCGCAAGGCACCACCCGGCTGAACAACATTGCCAGCTGGCGCGTGAAAGAAACCGACCGCATTGCGGCCATGGCCAACGAGTTGCGCAAGTTCGGGGCCACCGTGGAAGAAGGCGCCGACTTCATCACCATAACACCCCCGGCCACGGTTGCCGAATGGACCACAGGCAGCATCCACACCTACGACGACCACCGTGTGGCCATGTGCTTCTCGCTGGCGGCGTTCAACCCGGCAGGCCTGCCCGTTCGCATCGAAGACCCGAAGTGCGTGGCCAAGACCTTCCCCGACTATTTTGAAACGCTGTTCTCTGTGGCCCAAACCAACGCGGCCGATGTCCCGGTCATCTGCATCGATGGCCCCACCGCATCGGGCAAAGGCACATTGGCCGCTGAAGTGGCCCGCGCACTGGGCTACCACGTGCTGGACTCGGGCGCACTGTACCGTCTCGTCGGCCTGGCGGCGGCGCGCGCGGGCCTGTCCACCGAATCGACCGATCTGGCCGACCCCGCCCACGCCACCCAGGTAACCCAGCTCGCACGCCACATGAAAGTGGCTTTTGCCGCCGGCAAGGTGTGGCTGGACGGCAACGACGTGACGCAAGCCCTGCGCGAAGAAAGCGCGGGCATGGCGGCGTCACGGGTGTCTGTCCTGCAGCCCGTGCGTGATGCGCTGTTGCAACTTCAACGCGACTGCCGTGCACTACCCGGACTGGTGGCCGATGGCCGCGACATGGGTACCGTGGTATTCCCGGCCGCGCCCCTGAAGGTTTTCCTGACGGCCAGTGCCGAAAAGCGCGCTGAACGCCGCCACGCCCAATTGATTTCAAGGGGCGAAAAAGCTATACTCCAAGACCTTTTGCAAGCGCTTGAAGCGCGTGACGCGCAGGACATGTCCCGCACACACGCACCCTTGAAACCTGCGGAAGATGCCTTGTTGCTGGACAACTCGCTGCAAACCATCGATGAATCGGTGGCGCAGGTGTTGGCCTGGTGGCAGAGCAAACAGGCTTTCTGAACGCCGCGTGGCGCGAAGAAAGCATTACAGAGCCCATGCCTTCCCGCCGCGTTGTCTGTGACGCGCAGTGGGCGTGGTTTTCCACCTTAACCCGCGGCCATGCCGCAAGCAAACCACTGCACTGGCCCCTTCTGATGTCACCCATGTCGGTGTGACGCGCTCATGCCAGCCGCAGTTTAGGAAACTCAATGTCTGAATCTTTTGCCGCCCTGTTCGAAGAATCCCTGAAGCGCGCCGAAATGCGCACTGGCGAAGTGATCACTGCTGAAGTGGTCCGCATCGACCACAACCACGTGGTCGTCAACGCCGGTCTCAAGTCCGAGGCCTACGTTCCCCTTGAAGAATTCAAGAACGATCTGGGTGAACTCGAAGTACAGGTCGGCGACTTTGTCTCCGTGGCCATCGACTCCGTCGAAAACGGCTTTGGCGACACGCTGCTGAGCCGCGACAAGGCCAAGCGTCTGGCCTCCTGGATGAGCCTGGAAAAGGCCCTGGAATCCGGCGAATTCGTCACCGGCACCACCAGCGGCAAGGTCAAGGGCGGCCTGACCGTGCTGGTCAATGGCATCCGCGCATTCCTGCCCGGCTCTTTGGTTGACACACGTCCTACCAAAGACCTGACCCCCTACGAGAACAAGACCCTGGAATTCAAGGTCATCAAGCTCGACCGCAAGCGCAACAACGTGGTGCTGAGCCGCCGTGCCGTGGTGGAAGCCTCCATGGGCGAAGAGCGCGCCAAGCTGATGGAAACCCTGCGCGAAGGCTCCATCGTGACCGGCGTGGTCAAGAACATCACCGAATACGGTGCGTTCGTGGACCTGGGCGGCATCGACGGCCTGCTACACATCACCGACATGGCATGGCGCCGTGTGCGTCACCCCTCCGAGGTGGTGGCCGCTGGTCAGGAAATCACCGCCAAAGTGCTCAAGTTCGACACCGAGAAGCACCGCGTTTCTCTGGGCCTGAAGCAAATGGGTGATGACCCCTGGATGGGCGTGGCTCGCCGCTACCCACAAGGCACCCGCATGTTCGGCAAGATCACCAACATCGCCGACTACGGCGCGTTTGTTGAACTGGAGCCAGGCATCGAAGGTCTGGTGCACGTGTCCGAAATGGACTGGACCAACAAGAACGTGGCCCCCAACAAGCTCGTGGCCCTGGGCGACGAAGTGGAAGTCATGGTCCTGGAAATCGACGAAGACAAGCGTCGCATCTCCCTGGGCATGAAGCAATGCCGTGCCAACCCATGGCAAGAGTTTGCACAGAACACCAAGCGCGGCGACCGCGTGAAGGGCCCCATCAAGTCCATCACCGACTTCGGCGTGTTCGTGGGCTTGGCTGCTGGCATCGACGGTCTGGTTCACCTGTCTGACCTGTCTTGGAACGAAACCGGCGAAGCCGCCGTTCGCAACTACAAAAAGGGCCAGGAAGTGGACGCCATCGTGTTGGCCGTCGACGTGGACCGCGAGCGCATCAGCCTGGGTATCAAGCAGCTGGACTCCGACCCCTTCACCACCTTCGTGTCGATCAACGACAAGGGTGCCGTGGTGACCGGCAAGGTCAAGACCGTTGACGCCAAGGGCGCCGAGATCGATCTGGGTGAAGACATCCTGGGTTACCTGCGTGCCTCAGAAATCAGCCGCGACCGCGTTGAAGACGCTCGCAACGTGCTGAAAGAAGGCGACGAAGTGACCACCGTGGTGGTGAACGTGGACCGCAAGACCCGCAACATCCAGTTGTCCATCAAGGCCAAAGACCAGGCTGACCAGCAAGAAGCCATGGCTTCCCTGTCTCAGCAGTCTGCCCGCGAAAGCGCCGGCACCACCAGCCTGGGCGCTCTGCTGCGCGCCAAGCTGGACAACAACAACGGTTAAAACCTGGCCTCAAACAACCCGCCTGCGTCCCTTTTTCGGGGCTCAGGCGGGTTTTTTTTGGCGCAAAATCAGGCGCAAAAGGATGTCCACATGACACGCAGTGATCTGGTAGAAGCACTCGCCGAAAAATTTCCTCAACTCACGCAGCGCGACGCCGACATGGCCGTCAAAGCCATTCTGGATGCCATGAGCGAATCGCTCATCAAGGGTCACCGGATTGAAATCCGTGGTTTCGGCAGCTTCTCCGTCAACCGTCGGCCCCCCAGATTGGGGCGCAACCCGCGCTCCGGCGAAAGCGTGGCCATTCCTGAAAAGCGGGTCCCCCACTTCAAACCCGGCAAAGGTTTGCGCGAAGCGGTGGACGCCAAAATGCCCGGTCAATGAGCGCCAGCAGACGGTCTGTACCGGATGTGTGGCCTCACGCCAAAATGGCATGGCCGCAAGCTGACATGAATCTGCGTCATGGGTTGTGGCACCGTTGGGCGCTGGCAGCAATGGCTACAATTTGCCCTCCACTGTGGGGAATGCCTTGAAATACATCGCGTGGCTGCTCAAGGCAGTCATTTTTTTTGTGCTGTTCGCCTTCGCGCTGAACAACCAGGCACCGGTCAACCTGCATTTCTTTTTCGGCACCATCTGGCAGGCACCCATGGTGCTGGTGGTGCTGGCCACGTTCGTGCTGGGCTTGTTTGCCGGCATCCTCGTCATGGTGCCGATCTGGTTGAATGCCCGGCGTCAGCCCCGCCCAGGCTTTACCGCACCACCGGCCTCACCCGCTACCCAACCCGATGGAATTTGACCTGACCTGGGCACTGCTGGCCCTGCCCGTTGCGTTCGCAGCGGGCTGGCTGGCATCCCGCTTTGACCTGCGCCAATGGCGCGCCGAATCGCGCAGCGCGCCGAAGTCCTACTTCAAAGGACTGAACTACCTGCTGAACGAACAGCAGGACAAGGCCATCGACGCGTTCATCGAAGCCGTGCAGCAAGACCCCGACACCACTGATTTGCACTTTGCATTGGGCAATCTGTTTCGCCGCCGGGGCGACTACGACCGCGCCGTGCGCGTTCACGAACACCTGCTGAAACGCGCAGACCTGTCGCGTGCCGACCAAGACCGCGCCCAGCATGCGCTGGCCCTCGATTTCACCAAAGCAGGCATCCTGGACCGCGCCGAAGCCAGCCTGAAGCAACTGGCCGACACGCCCTACCGCAACGAGGCACTGCTGACCCTGCTCAGCCTGTACGAGCGCACCAGCGACTGGCACCAAGCCATTGAAACAGCCCAGTTGCTGAAAGCCAGTGGCCAGGGCAGCTTCAAATCCCGCATTGCACACTACCTGTGCGAAACCGCGCGGGAAGCACTGGGCAAAGCAGCACCAGCCGATGCCCCCACCGGGCAAACCGCTGCGACCCTGGCGGCCAGCTGGCTGAAGCAGGCGCAAGAAACCTGCCCAGACGCCGCACGCCCACGGATCGATACCGCCAAGCTCCTGGAGACCCAAGGCGACACAGCAGGAGCCTTCCAAACCTTGCTGGCGTTGGCAAACGAGGTACCCGCCGCATTGCCACTGGTGGCTGGCAAGCTGGCTGCACTGGCTGTGGCCATGGGGCAGCAGGCTGCGGTACACGCGGTGCTGAGCGCAGCCCAAACCAAGCGCCCTTGCATCGATTTCGTTGAAGCGCTCGCAGCCCTGCTCCCCGCTGACAACACGCCAGCAGCTGCCGAGCTGTACCTGGCCCACCTGCGACAGGAACCGTCGTTGGTGGCTGCCACCAACTGGCTGAACCTGCCACGACCTCAGGCCGAGGCGGCTACCTCAGGCGCTGACTGCACCCCACCGCTTCCCGATGCCGTCAGCAAAGCACTGGCCGCGGCTTGCAAGCCACTGCGGCGCTACCGCTGTGCGGCTTGTGGTTTTGAAGCGGGCGTGCACTTCTGGCAATGCCCGGGCTGCCAGAGCTGGGACAGCTACAGCCCCCGGCGCGTCGAAGAACTGTGAAACGCACATTTAAATAGCAAAAACCCCTTTGCAGAATTGCCACAAAGGGGTTTTTTATTGACAAAACAGCGACCAGCTGAGTCAGATCAGCGGCACACCCGTTTTGGACTGGATGTCTTCGCGCGACACGCCAGGTGCCAGCTCAACCAGCTTCAGGCCTTCAGGTGTCACGTCCATCACACCCAGGTCGGTGATGATGCGGTCGACCACGCCCTGCCCGGTCAGGGGCAAGGTGCACTCGGGCAGAATTTTCAGGTCGATGGTGCCGTCTTTCTTCTTGGCCACGTGCTCCATCAGGATGATGACGCGCTTCACGCCCGCCACCAGGTCCATCGCACCGCCCATGCCTTTGACCATCTTGCCGGGGATCATCCAGTTGGCCAGGTCACCCTTGGCGGTGACTTGCATGGCACCCAGGATGGACAGGTTGATCTTGCCGCCACGGATCATGGCAAAGCTCTCATGGCTGCCGAAAATGGACGAGCCCTTGATGGTCGTCACGGTTTGCTTGCCGGCGTTGATCAGGTCGGCGTCCACCTCGTCCTCGTAAGGGAAGGGGCCGATGCCCAGCATGCCGTTTTCGCTTTGCAGCCACACCTCGATGTGATCGGGCACGTGGTTGGCGACCAGCGTGGGGATGCCGATCCCCAGGTTCACATAAAAGCCGTCTTGCAGTTCTTGGGCGGCGCGTGCCGCCATTTCGTCTTGGGTCCAGGCCATGTCTAGCTCCTCAATCAAACTTTGCGGTCGCGGGTGGTGCGCTTTTCAATGCGCTTTTCGGGCGTGGGGTTGTGCACGATGCGCTGCACGTAAATGCCCGGCAGGTGCACGTCGTCGGGGGCAATTTCGCCTGTAGGGACGATGCGTTCCACCTCGACGATGCAGATCTTGCCCGCCATGGCGGCAGCCGGGTTGAAGTTACGGGCCGTTTTGTTGAAGCGCAGGTTGCCCGACATGTCGGCCACGTCGGCTTTCACCAGAGACACCTCGGGGCACAACGCGCGTTCCATGACGTAGGTTTCGCCATCGAATTCGCGCAGCTCCTTGCCCTCGGCCACCAGGGTGCCCACACCGGTCTTGGTGAAGAACGCCGGTATGCCCGCACCACCGGCACGCAGCTTTTCAGCCAGCGTGCCCTGCGGCGTGAATTCAAGAGCCAGCTCACCCGCCAGGAACTGGCGCTCGAACTCTTTGTTTTCGCCCACGTAGGACGAAATCATTTTCTTGATCTGGCGGGTTTCCAGCAGCTTGCCCAGACCGAAACCGTCCACGCCCGCGTTGTTGGAGATGACCGTCAGGTCTTTGACGCCGCTGTCGCGCAGCGCGTCGATCAGCGCCTCAGGAATGCCGCACAGCCCGAAGCCGCCCACGGCCAAGAGCTGGCCATCGGCCACCACGCCTTGCAGCGCCGCCGCCGCACTGGGGTAAATCTTGTTCACACTCAACTCCTCGTATTGGGGAAGGAAACGGATGAAAGAAACCGCAACGATACTACGTATCTGACTACGTAGTTTTTCGTAAAGCACAACCCTTGTGCCTGCCCGCATCCACCGCCTCGCCACATGGACATTGACTACCGCCTGGCCTTCGACCTGGCCCCTGTGGGGCTGGTGTTGTCACGCCACCGCACCATGGTGGACTGCAACCAAGCCGTGTGCGACATGTTCGGCACCAGCCGCGAACAACTGGTTGGCCAGAGCTTCCAGATTTTGTACCCCAGCGCCGACGAGTACGAGCGCACTGGCGCACGCATCGCGCCCATCCTGAACACGCAGGGCAGCTATGCCGACGACCGCGTCATGAAGCGCGTGGACGGCCGGTTCAAAGGTGAAACCTTCTGGTGCCACGTGACCGGGCGAGCCCTGAACCGCAACGACCCGCACGAAGCCGGCATCTGGACATTCGAAGACCTGAGCGCCCGCCGCCCCGTGAAGGCCGAGCTGACCCCACGCGAGCGCGAGGTGGCCGCACTGGTGATGGACGGACAAACCGCCAAGGCCATGGGCAAAACGCTGGGTATCAGCCCCCGCACGGTGGAAATTTACCGCGCCAAGCTGATGCGCAAATATGGTGCCAGCACCAGCGCCGACCTGGTGCACAAGCTCATGAGCGCCTGACCTCGTCAATCACTTCGCACGCCGTGCGCAAACCGTCGATGGCCAGCGGAAAGCCGCAATACACCGTGGCGTGCAGGAAAATTTCGCGCAACTCCTCAGGCGTGGCACCGTTGTTCAGCGCGCCGCGCACATGGCCTTTCAGTTCGTGCGAACGGCCCAGCGCGGTCAGCATGGCCACAGTGATCAGGCTGCGGGTTTTCAGGTCAATGCCGTCACGTTGCCACACGGTGCCCCAGGCATTGCGGCTGATGAACTCCTGCATCACCAGGGTGAAATCATCGGCACCGGCAAATGCCTTGGCCACGAAAGGCTCGCCCATCACCTGCGTGCGGGTGGCCAGCCCTTGGTCAAACTGGGCATCGCGCATGGCAGGTGTGGCGCCAGCGGGTAAGTTGGGAGTCGTCATGGTGTGGTTTGGGGCGAGAATTGAAAACGCCATTTTCAATCACCCGGTGCCCCTGCGCGCCAGAGATACAGAGACAACCGCATGACCACCCGCTACCCCTTCCCCGACCTGAACACCCTGCCCGACGACATCAAGGCCCGCATCCTGGAGGTGCAAGAGAAAGCCGGCTTCATACCCAACGTGTTCCTGGCCTTCGCCCGACGCCCGGCCGAATGGCGGGCGTTTTTTGCCTACCATGATGCCCTGATGGTGCCCGAGAGCGTGGACCGCACCAGCGGCCTGACCAAAGGCGAGCGCGAAATGATCGTGACTGCCACAAGTGCCGCCAACCACTGTCTGTACTGTGTGGTGGCGCACGGGGCCATTTTGCGCATTTACGAGAAAAAACCGCTGGTAGCCGACCAGGTGGCCATCAACCACCGCAAGGCCGACATTTCGCCCCGCCAGCGCGCCATGCTCGACTTCGCCATGAAGGTGTGCCTGCAGTCGCATCAGGTGGACGATGCCGACTTTGCAGCCCTGCACGCCCATGACTTTGACGACGAAGACGCATGGGACATCGCAGCCATTACCGCATTTTTTGGCCTGAGCAACCGCATGGCCAGTTTCAGTGGCATGGTGCCCAATCCTGAGTTTTACCTGATGGGGCGGGCTCCGAAACCAAATGCAACAAGAACGACCTGAATCCAAGAGGTATACCCTCCAAATCAGACTCAAAATGCCACATCAGAAAGGTCATACTCAGATGAAAAAGCACCGTCACTTTGGTCACCCATCAAGCCAACAGTTTGCAGCAGCTTCGATTGCTGCTGCAGCCGGACTCTTCAGCGCTGCTTGCGCCGCACAAACCCCTGCGCCCACCGCGCCACCTATGCTGCCCGGTCTTTGGCAGATCACCAGCAAGCCTCAGATGGGCGGTCTCATGGTTCCTGCAGCACCCAAAATCGAAAAGAGGTGCCTGACAGCCGATGCCATTCGAGAAGGCAAAATCCCCATGCATGCGCTGCCGGCATGCACGGTCACAGGCGGCACTTGGGACGGTCCCAAGCTGTCTGCCAAGGTTGACTGCAAAAATGCATTGCCTGATGGGGCGCTCACCGCTGTCGAAGTGGTGGCCAAAGACATCAGTTTCGAAGGCGTCATCCGCGTCACGCTGGTACCCAATGCAGCGCAGGAAGCTGATCAAGGTCGCATCAACTACGACCAATCCGGGCAAAGGCTTTCAGACACCTGTTCGCCCTGACGCAGCGCCTGCGGTCAGGGCACATCAGGACGCCACGGCCACAACGGCTTCATCCCATAACTTGGTAATGGCCGCTTCAAAACCGGCCACGAATGCCTCTCTGTTCAACATGGGGGCAGCTTGCAAACGCTGGCGCAGCTGCGGTCTCAACGCACTCAGCGCATCCGGTTGCGCCAGTTTGTGGCACCCCAGTGCAACGTAGTCTTCCACGCTGGCAGCAGCCCAGTCTGACAAGCCAACCTGAGCCAACGCACTGGCAGTCAAACGCGCCCACGGCTCGGTGCCAGCGAGTGTCAAAACCGGCACCCCCATCCACACACATTCCAACGCCTGGTTCAACCCCATGGTGACGGGAAAACTGTCCAGCACAACGGTCATTTTCGACAACGCACCGTACTTTTGCGCGGCATCCTGAACCGACTCGAACGCAATCCGCTCGGGCTCCACGTCGCGCAACATGAACAGCCGGGTCAGGCGGGTGCGCATGACCTCATCGGCAACCGACAGCGGCGAAGCAATCAGCAGCTTCGCCTCCGGCAGCGCAAGCAGCAACGCGGCCCAAACGTCCAACACACGCTGATTGATGTGCGAAAGCGGCGACACCACCCCCAGCACCAACCCGCCAGGCAAAGCGCCATCCACATCAGGTGCGTTCTCTGGTGGCCGCCAACATGCCATGGACGGCAGCACCACCACGTTGCGACGTGCACCTGGGGCACCCTTACCTTGCGGGGCCCCCTCACCCGGAGGGGCCACCACCTCATCACACAGCAAGGTGTCGATGCCTGCCGTGCCATCCGCAGAAAAATCGCCTAACCAACTCAACCGTATCGGTGCTGGCTTCAAAGCAAATACGGATAGCTTGCTGCCCTGTCCAAAGCCCACTGTGTCGACAAGAACGTCTATGGCATCCTGTCGGATCTGCTCGGCCATGTCTGCACTGCCCAACGACCCCACGGGCCGCCAATGGTCGGCTGCTTCCTGCAACGGCAACAAAGCCGTACCAGCGATCGTTCCGCCGTGGTAAACAAACAGCCCAAAGTCCGGTTGCTTCAACTGCTGCAGCGCCATCACAGATGCCAGCGTCACCGCATCGGGTTCGGCACCCAGCACGATGCCGATGCGCAGTTCCTCGCCTTCCTTGCGCACATGTGGTGCCCGGCTGTATGCATGGGCGGCTTGCGCAGCGGTATGGACCTCATCCCAACGCTTCATCTCTGCCTGCAGTGCTTCGGCCTTGCAGTCAGGGTCAAATCGCATCGCATCGATCAGGCCCGCATGCACATCGGGTGCATGCGGCAGCATTTGCACAGCCCTGCGCCAGGAGGCCAGGCCCAGCGGTACCTCGCCCGATTCCACCAACACGCGCGCCATGCCCATGACTAACGCAGGCAAACGGTTGTCCATCATCAGCGCTTGCTGATACAAATTTTTAGCTTCCGAGTAGTGCCCCTGCACTCGCATGGCATTGGCCATGGCCCCCATGCCCACGGCAGGTGGCACCAAACGCTGATTCAGCAACTGCCTGTAGGTGGACAAGGCACCTTCACTGTCGCCGCGTGCCAGCAACACCTCTGCGTGATTCATGCGCAAATCAGGCGCATCCGGTTGAAGGGACAGCAGCTTGGCGTTAACGTTTTCGGCCGCATCCAGCATGCCCATTTGCATCAACCCGGATGCCTGCACCCGCAACACCTGCACGTTGTCAGGTTCTGCTGCAAGCACGCGATCGACCTCGGCCTGCGCTTCGGTACTTCGCCCCAACCGGTACAACGCCAGAATCAGGTTGAACTGAGCTGGCAACAAACCCGGTGCCCACGCCAAAGCCTGACGAAAGTGAGACAACGCTTGGTCAACCTTGCCAGATTGGATCAGCAGATGCCCCAGGTTGTTGTGAGCCTCAGGGTAATTGGGTCTGAACAACAACGCCCGCCGGACCGCAGCTTCGGCATCAGCCAGTTTGCCATCCGCTTCGTTCAGCAGCGACAGGTTGTAGTGAGCGTCAGCAAACCCAGGCTGCAACTCAATGGCCTTGTTGTAAGCGACCCGTGACTCCTTTTTTCGACCAAACTGACGGTACAGGTTTCCCAGGTTTACCTGGGCCGGTGCATATTTGGGGGCAGCCTTCACCGCCCGCTCAAAAAACTGTATGGCTGGCTGCCACTGCTGGCGGCGGGCGTGGCTGATGCCCAAACCCATCAGCACCATCCCGTTGTTCGGGTCCAATGTGACCAATTCGTTCAACTGCCGCGTGGCTGCATCGAACTCGCCGGGATCAGTGCTTTGCAAGTGCTGCATCACCTTTTGCAAATCAACCGTGTAAGGCTGCACAGGCGGGTCTGCGGCCTCGGTCGCAGGAGGTGTAAGAGGGGTATTTGGAGAGGTCTGGCTCATGGCTTAAGGCTGGGTGCAAAGGTTCGGGTGTTATAGCCCAGCCGAACGAGGCAGACACCCTCAAATGAGCCCAAAAAAGGGGGTTTTTCACGACATACGGCCAGAAACCCTGATGACTGAATGTGCTACATTGGCTACTGAGAGTGAGACAGGTTATTGGCTCCCTCAAGTTTCGGCACTTTTTGCCGAAACACAAGACGATGGCGTTCGCCATCCTTTGTTCGGCAGATTTTCGCTCCTGAGGAGAAAGTCATGAGTAAGCATTCAATCGTTAAGGCCGGTCTCGGCGTGGGCCTGATGGCGGCCTCCCTGGGCGCCATGGCACAATTGCACACGTTTGCAGAGCCTTCCATTTATTACAAACTGAATGGTGGCGCGGTCAACTACATAGCCTTCGTACCCAATAATACAGCCGGCGTGGTGTTCTTGGACTTGTACAACTCCGGTACTGTGAGTAGTTGGGCGTATGGTATCGGCAACTTGCCTGATGCCGCCGCAGGTGGGGTCGTTTGGAGTGTCAATGTGAGTGGGCCATCCAACTCATCCATTCCACTCTCCTTTGCCACTTATGATGCATATGGCGTGGCCGGTGGGCAAACCCTTGCAGCAACCGGTGCATCGTTCTCCATCAATTCAACGTGGTACGGTGGTGGTACAGCCGCGCTGTCAATGGCGTTCATTCAACCCACCACCATTTCCAGCCAGGCTTGCAACGTCTCATTCGTGGCCAGCATGGGGACGGACGATTACCTGCAGTTCCCAAGCGCAAACTTCACTATTGCACCGGTTGGCTTTCCTACCATCTCCGCTGGCTCAGCGATCTACCGCATTTCGTCTGGAACCTCAACCAGCAACACATCGGGTATCGCCTTCGGAGACTGGAACGCTTTGTCAGCGGCATATAAGGCCACGACGTCACTGCCAACCTTCAGTGCCATTTCCAGTGGTACAGATGCAGCAGCAGCAGTGGCAGTGCTTGCGAACAGCGCATTCACCAAGTTCAACTTGTGCACCGGCGCATTGACAAAGCGGACTGCCCTCAACGACGCGGGCGGCAGCATCGGCGCCAAAGCAGGCATGATGCGTTTGTGGTAACCGCACCCGATTGAGCAGCCTGAGCCGCTCAGTCCGTCTTCACCACCAAAACCCCGCTGATTTCAGTGGGGTTTTTTTCAATCTGGATGTGTATGGTGTCACGCAAGCAAACCAATCAAGGGCTGTCTGCCCCCGCTCAAACGGAAACTTCACAGAGTGTCGAACAGGTCGTTGCCCAAGCCTGGCAACTGCTGACAGAAGGCAAACCGCGCGAAGCTGAAACACTGTGTGCACGGTTGGTCAAAAGTGTGCCTGATCACGCGCACGGCTGGTTTCTTCGCGGTTTGGCCGCTGGTGCGCTGGGCAAACCCAAGGTCGCACTGAAGCATTTTGACCAAGTCAAAAATTCGCCTGATTTGTTGCCCTCCGTGGCGCAGGCACGTGGGAAAGCGCACATCGGCCTCGAACAGTTCGACCAGGCACTGGATCATTTCCAGCAAGCACTGATGTTCAAGCCCGATGACGGCACTTGCCTGTACCTGTTGGGCTACTGCAACCTTCGCTTGGCCCAGCCTGACGAAGCACAGCGTTTCTTTCGCCAGGCCGTGATGTTGGAGCCTGACATGGGACCTGCCCATTTTGAACTGGGCACGCTGGCACTCCAACGGGGAGATGCTGCCAAAGCCTTGGGGCACTTCAAGTCAGCAGCGCAGGCCATGCCCGAAGCGGCTGAAGTAGCCAACAATTTGGGGTTGAGCCATCAGGCACTCGGAGAATCGGCGCTGGCTGAGGCCAGTTACCGCCAGGCCCTGACACTGAACCCGGACTATGCTGAAGCGTGGTTCAATCTGGGGGCCTTGTTGCAGGCACAAGGTTCGAGCGAAGCCCTCCAGGCCTTGGACCGCGCCTTCAAACTGAATCCCAAGCTGCGCGAAGTGCTGGCCCATGGCAACTGAAGGACGGACACGCAAACCGGCAAAATCAGCCATTGCCACCCCACTCCTGAACGATGAGGCCATTGAAGCCCTGATTCAAAGCCGGGACATCGATGCCGCCCGCAGCGCCATCGATGCCAGGCTTTTGGCTCTGCCCACTGATGCAGATGCCCTCTACTACCGCGGTGCGTGCGCGATGGTCGAACGAAAGTTCAACACCGCGCAAACTTGCTTTCAGCAGGCGGCCAGCCAAGCGCCCACCGTGGCCCGCTTTGTCAGCGCCCAAGCAGCGGCCTGCCTCGCCAGCAACAAATTTGAAGAAGCATTGCTGATCGCCAAAAAGGCCATCGAACTGGAGCCTGAAGATCTTGCATCGCGGGTGATTCTTTTGCAGGCATTGGTGCTGCTCAAACAGTTCCAGGACGCACTGCCACACGCCGAGTCACTGGCGGCTACGTCGCCCAACGAGCCCGAGGTGAGGCAGTTGATGGGCGAGGTGTTGCGTGGGCTGAGCAAATTCAAACCAGCGCTGAGCTGGTTCCAGGCTGCACTGGAACTGAACCCTGATGACCTGCGCCCTGAGGTTGACATCGCCGTGTGCGTCAATCACATGGGTGACGTGCAGGCCGCACAAAAGATCATTCAGCAACTGCTGGACAAGCTGCCAGAAGACGACCCAGGGTTGTTTTCGCACTTGGGTATCCGGGCACAGGAGGCAGGTTCGCCTTACCTGGCGTTGCTGGTGTTCAGGCGTGGGTTCACGCTGTTTCCGGACGACTTGAACCTGTGCATGAACCTGGGCATCACCGTGCAAGGCATTGGCAACCCAGGTGAGGCGCTGTACTACTTTCAGCGCGCGTTGAAGCTGGACGACACCACCGCCCAGGCATGGTTTTTTGCGGCCAACAGTTACGCTGCGCTCAAGCAATACCCCCAGGCGGAACAGGCCTATGAAAAATGCGTGGAGCTGGAGCCCCACCATGCACAGGCCCTGGCCTACTGGGCCAGCCTGCTGAAAGAACGGGGCGATACGGGCGAGGCCAAAAAGAAACTCCGCCAGGCCATAGAACACGATCCGAATTGGCTCCAACCCTACCTGAATCTGCACAATTTCCTGAAAGAAGAAGAACTGCTGGAGGAAGCAGAAGAAGTCCTGAACGAGGCTGACAAGGTCGCACCCGATTCGGAACTGGTCAGGCACGCCATGGCCAGTCTGTTGCTCAAGCGCGGTGACATCAAGGCAGCAAACAGCATGTTCCGCCAGATGCTGCAAGACCAGCCGCAAAACCCGGATGCCATGTCGGGGCTCTTGTTCTGCTCGAACTACGACTCTGAGCTGACGCCTGAGCAGATTGCTGATGCATACAAATCATGGAACGACCGCTTTGTGGAATGGCGCAAACCACCGGCTGATTTCAAATACGCGAACAAGCCTGTCCAGCGCAAGCGCATCAAGCTGGGCTATGTGTCTGGCGACCTACGGGGACATTCGGTCGCTTTTTTTGCCGAACCTTTGCTGGCCAACCACAACCACACCGAGTTCGAGGTTTACTGTTACTCCAACTTCAAGGGCGCAGACCAAACGACCCAGCGCATGATGGGCATGGCAGACCACTGGCGCTGGATACACGACCTGTCCGACGAAGCCTTGGTGGAGATGATCCGGCTGGATGGCATCGACATCCTCATCGACCTGTCCAACCACACAGGCCATCACAGGCTGTACATGTTCGGGCGCAAACCTGCGCCCATTCAGATGACCACCATTGGCATGCCCACCACCACCGGGCTGCGCGCCATCGATTGGCGCATCACCGACAAATGGATGGACCCGGTCGGGTTGACCGAGCACCTGCACTCGGAAAAGCTGCTTCGCATTGCCAGTGGGTGGTGCTACCGCCCTTCAGACGAAGCCGTCGACCTGCCCGTGACAGAACTGCCCGCTTTGCACAATGGACACCTGACTTTCGCTTCGTTCAACGCATTCGGCAAGATCAACCCCAGTGTATTCACCCTTTGGGGGCAACTGCTTCATGCGGTGCCCGATGCCGTGCTGTACGTGGCCACCGGGGGCAAAGCAGACGACGAAGTCCTGAATGAGCGTGTGCGGCAGACCTGTGGAGACTGTGGCGTGCCCTTGGACCGCCTGAAGCTGCTGGCCCGCAAGCCATTCAAAGACTACATGACCTTCCATGCAGAAGTGGACATTGTGCTGGACGCCTTCCCCTACACAGGAGCAACTGTGACGGCCCATGCCCTGTGGATGGGTGTACCGGTGCTGACACTTGCAGGACCCAGCCCCATTCACCGTTCGGCGACATCGATGACGCATGCGGTGGGTCTGCCGAAGTTCTCAGCCGACAGCAAAGATGCCTATGTCGCCATCGCCAAGTACTGGTCCAAGCATGTCAAGGCACTGGCCAAAGTGCGGTCTGAACTGCGCGAGAACATGAAAACCTCACCGCTGATGAACGGCGCTCAGGTGACCAAAGACCTGGAAAAAAAATTGCGACACGTCTGGAAAGACTGGTGCAAGTCTCAGAAAACGCCGGCAACCCAAGGAGCCCAACCATGACCGTACCCAAAAAGCCACGCGCGGCCAAAAAGCCTGCTGCGGCGGTGCAAACACTTGCAGAACAGCCGTCGCAACCCGCTGCGGTTGCGCAGCAGCTTGCGCCCGCCATTACCCGCTCCAATGTGCCAGGCACCGACCTGTTCGATTACTTTGCGAGCAACAACGGCCGCCTGATTTTCAAGTGGATGCACTACTTCGACATCTACGAAAAACATTTCGCGCAGTTCCGGAACAGGAAGATCAAGTTCCTGGAAATTGGCGTTTTCCATGGCGGCAGCCTGCAAATGTGGAAAAACTACTTTGGCCCACAGGCCGAGATCGTTGGGGTTGACATCAACCCACACTGCAAAACATACGAAGAAGACGGCATCAAAATTGAAATTGGCAGCCAGGAAGACCGGGGCTTCCTGCGTGACCTTGCGGCCAAGTACGGCCCGTTCGACATCGTGCTGGACGATGGCGGCCACACCATGACACAGCAAATCATCAGCTTTGAAGAGTTGTACCCGCATGTGCGGCGTGATGGCCTGTATGTCTGCGAAGACTTGCACACCTCGTACTGGAAGGAGTGGGGCGGTGGCTACAGAAAGGCCAATACGTTCATCGAGTACTCGAAACAGCTGATTGACCAATTGCACGCATGGCACAGCAAGGACCCCGAGAGTTTCAACGTCACTGCGTTCACGCAGTCAGCGTTCGGCTTGCATTTTTACGACAGCATGCTGGTGGTGGAAAAACGGCTGATCACGCCGCCGTTCTCCCGCGCAACGGGCACACCTTCGTTCTGACCGAACCACGGGCACGGTGATCCGCAACGGATACACCGTGCCAACCGCGTCAATCTGAAAGCAGATCCCGCATCCACCCCGGCAACGCCACCGCCTTTTGCGCAGGGAAGTTCACCCAGACGGTGGTTGCACCGCCTGCTGCATACACCGTGTCGGGGTCGTCGGTGCGGCTCAGGGTGCACCAAGTTTCGAATGTGGTGCGGGCCGGGTCGCTGACGTACATGCGGGCTAGCACGTCGCCGGGGTGCTCCAGCTGTTTGTAGAAGTTGCAAAACGCATTCACGATGACCGGACCTTCGCCCGCCGGGTCAGGCGGGCAACCGATTGATTGCAGCCATTCGATGCGGATGGTTTCCAGGTACCTGAAGTACGTGGTGTTGTTCACGTGCCCCATGGCATCCATGTCGCCCCAGCGGATGGGGATGGTCATTTCGAACACCAGCTTCTTCTGTTCAGGGATGTCGATTCGCACGGTTGTCGGTTCCTTCTTGCAAACGTATTCAACGGTGGGCGCGGATGGAAGCCAGTATGCCCAGCACAAACAAGGTGCATGCCGTCCATTCCGTGCCGCTGGGCCAGCGGCCATCCCACAGGTAGGCGTACGCCACGCCAAACACCATCTCGCTGACGATGAGCTGGCCGGCCAAGCTGGGGCTCAAACGGCGGCTGGCCACATTCAAAGCCACCGATGCCACCCAGGCCGCTCCTATTCCAGTAGCTGTACACACAATCAGGAAAAGAGGTAAGCCCTGTTTTGATGTTAAATCTGCCCACGGCGTGCCCAGCACAGGCCACATGCACAGCGTGCCCAGCCCCGCCGCGATGCCGCTCCAAGTGGCCCAGTCGGTCGATGACACGCCGGGGTTGCACTGCAGCCAAGCCGCGTTCAACAGCGCATAGGCCGTCCACGACACCATGGCCGCCACGGCATACGCAATGCCCTGCCAGAACGGTGCATCCAATGCGTGTGCGCCCGGCGCGCCGTCACTGGCGTGCGGCAACTGCATCATCACCAGCAGGCCCGACACCGTCAGCACCAACCCGGGCAGCAGGCCGCGCCACAGCAGCCCATGCGGTTTGCCCAGCACCATCACCCAGATGGGGATGGTGCCGATGATGAGCGTGGGCAACACCGACCCCGCCCCCTCAATGGCCAGTACCAGCAGCAGGTAGTACCCGGTGTAGCCCAGCACCGTGAGCCACATGGCTGCCCACGCCTGCCGCCACGTGGGCAGCACCGGTCGTTGCCCGCGCAACAGCGGCGCAAACAGCATTCCCAGCGAGAACACCCCGCAGGCAAAGTAGCGCCAGACGGCATAGTCCTCGGCCGCAAAGCCTGGCACCGTTCGTGGTGCCACAAACACCATGCCCCACAACGCCCCGGCTGCCAGCCCCGCCAGAATGCCCCCCAGCCAGCCAGGGTGCCTGCACCGTGGCGCTGCCCTCATCGGTGCTGCACCGTCGCTGGTCAGCGCCGGATCAGATGCCAAAGCCATCGTCAGCGGCGATGACCGCACCGTTCACAAAGTGACTTTCGTTGCTGGCCAGCATCACCAGCAGCGCATCGAGATCGGCGGGGGAGCCGATGCGTTTGCGCGGCAGCATGCTCACCAACTTCTGGCCCTGCTCAGTCTGCCAGTGGTGGTGGTTGATTTCAGTGTCGATGTAGCCGGGGCAGATGGCGTTCACGTTGATGCCGTACTTGCCCCACTCCACCGCCATGGCCTTGGTCATGTGCACCACGGCGGCTTTGCTCATGCAATACACGCCAATCTGTGGCAACACCTTCAGCCCCGCCATGCTGGCGATGTTGATGATGCGCCCGCCGGTGAAGCTACCCGGTGCCTCGCCCCTGGCACGGGCCAGCATGCGTTTGCCCACTTCCTGCGCAACGAAAAATGCGCCACGCACGTTGGTGTCGAACACATATGAAAAATCGTCTTCGGTCACGTCCACCAGGCGTTGCGTGGTGCTGACGCCCGAGTTGTTGACCAATATATCCAGGCTGCCCATTTCGGTTTCGGCGTGCGCCACTGCAGCACGGATGGAGTCGGTATCGGTGACATCCATTTCGACCACATGGGCATCGCCGCCCTCGCCTTCGATTTCGGCACGCAGCGCCTTGAGCTTGTCCATTCGGCGACTGGCCAGCACCACACCCGCACCGGCCCGTGCCAGCGTGCGGGCAAATTGCGCGCCCAACCCACCCGATGCACCGGTGACCAAGGCCACCCGACCTGCCAAATCCATGCTATATGCCATTGGAGAGTCCTCTCGAAAAAACGTGACAATGAAAAACGAACGGCCGTGCTATTGTGTGCGCTGCAACATTAAAATCCGTCGCGTTGGTGTCAGCTGCGTGCAAGCATCTGGACCACTTTCCACCCATCACGATCGTATGCCGCGCTGAACGCTCACTGTTTGCGTGGCCCTTTGAGAATCATCTTAGCGAGCCCCTTTCATGACGCCTTCAGACATCCTTGCGCAATTCGGCCCCCGCGAGGCCATGGACTACGACGTGGTCATCGTGGGTGGTGGCCCGGCAGGCCTGGCCACGGCCATCCGCCTGAAACAGCTTGCAGCCGAAAAAGGCACAGACGTCTCCGTCGTCGTGCTCGAAAAAGGCTCCGAGCCCGGTGCACACACCCTGTCAGGCGCGGTCATGGACCCCATCGCCCTGAACGAACTGTTCCCCGACTGGAAAGAACGCGGTGCTCCCGTCAACCAGGCTGTGACCGGAGACGACATCCTGTTCCTGTCCGAAACCGGCACCACCCGCACCCCCGACTGGCTGGTGCCCCGCAACTTCCACAACGACGGCTGCTACATCGTGCGCCTGGGCTCGCTCGTCAAATGGCTGGGCGAACAGGCCGAGGCGCTGGGTGTGGAAATCTTCCCCGGTTTCACCGCTGCCGAAGTGGTTTACAACGAAGACAGTTCATCGAATGCAGGCGGTGTCCCTTCGGTAAAGGGCGTCGCCACCGGCAACATGGG
>JAVBXK010000084.1 GCA_030824555.1 bacterium | reverse complement strand
TGTTCAGACCCCGCCGCCCCTGAGACAACCATGAACACCACCACCGCACGCACCCCCTTGATGGCTTCAGTCAACCGCCCCCCGGCCTCGGCGCGCGCCGTGCAGGCGCTGTTGGGGCAGCTGCGCGTCGGCCACCTGACGGTGCACTGGCCTGACGGCGCGGTGCAACAGGCAGGCAGCAGCGCAGACGGCCTCAAAGCCACGCTGGTGATGCACAACTGGCAACCCTGCGCGGCTGCCGTGCGCTCGGGCGACATCGGGTTTGCCGAAAGTTACGTGGCCGGTGACTGGAGCAGCCCCGATCTGCCTGCGCTGCTGCAAGTGCTGTCCGCCAACCGGCAGGCGCTTGACGGTCTGATCTTCGGGCACTGGGCCGCCCGGCTGCTGCACCGTGCCCGCCACTGGCTGCACCGCAACACCAAGGCGAACAGCCGCAAAAACATCCACGCCCACTACGACCTGGGCAACGCTTTCTACAGCCTGTGGCTGGACCCGAGCATGAACTACTCGTCCGCGTGGTTTCAGCGCCAGGCACCGGCTTCGGCACCTGGGCAAACGCAGGGCCAGGGCCACTCGACACCGGTGTCTGCACAGGTATCGGTACAGGCGCACGCACCGACACAGACACCCACACAGGCCGAGTTCACCGCCGCCCAACACGCCAAGGTGCACCGGGTGCTGAGCGAGGCCGGTGTGACCGCAGGCAGCCGGGTGCTGGAAATCGGGTGCGGCTGGGGCGCGCTGGCCGACATGGCCACGGCCGATTTCGGCGCCCACCTGACCGGCGTGACCCTGTCGACCGAGCAACTGGCCTTTGCCCAAGACCGCCTGGCCCGCACCGGTTGCAGCGCCCAGGCCGACCTGCGCCTGCAGGACTACCGCGACATTGCCGACGGCCCCTATGACGCCATTGCCTCGGTCGAAATGGTGGAAGCCGTGGGCCAGGCCTATTGGCCCACCTACTTCGCCACGGTGTCGCGTTTGCTGAAGACCGGTGGCAAGGCGTGCATACAGAGCATCGTCATCCAAGACCACCTGTTTGAGCGCTACCTGAAGTCGACCGACTTCATCCAGCAATACATCTTCCCCGGCGGCTGCCTGCCCAGCCCGCAGGCGTTTCGCCAGCAGGCCCAGGCGCAGGGCCTGACCGTGGTGAACGAGCTGGCGTTTGGCCTGGACTACGCCGACACCTGCCGCATCTGGCGCCAGCGCTTCCTGGCCCGCAAAGACGAGGTGCTGGCGCTGGGGTTTGACGAGCGGTTTGTGCGCATCTGGGAGTTCTACCTGGCGTACTGCGAAGCGGGTTTCCGCACCGGAGACATCGATGTCATGCAATTCACCCTCGTCAAGCACTGAGGGCCTGAGCGTGTTGCGCTGGGGTCAGCCCGACAAATGCTCAGCGGCTGAGCGTGCTGCAGGCATGCCCCGCCGCCGGGTGCTGACCGGCAGCCTGGCACTGGCTGCCACCTGGGCAACTGCGCCCGCATGGGCCACCGGCACGGCAGCCACATCCGCCACCCTGGCCGGGCGCGAACCGCTCACCCACCAAGGCACCACGCTGTGGCCGCGCGGCGAGGGGCAGCTGCGCTTCTTCGGGCTGGCCATTTACACCGCCCGGCTGTGGACAGCCGACAGCTTTGACCCCACGCAACACGCCGCCCATGCGTTGGCACTGGAGCTGACCTACGCCCGCACCTTCAGCGCCCGCGACATTGCCGAGCGCTCGCTTCAGGAAATGCAGCGACAAACCCCTGTCAACAAAGCGATGGAGGCCGATTGGATTAATAAATTGGCCATTGTGTTGCCCGATGTGAAGCCCGGCGACAGCTTGCTGGGCTTTCACCGGCCGACGCAGGGGGCGCTGTTCCAGGCGGGCGGGCGCACGCTGGGCACGGTCGATGACCCGGTGTTTTCAGGCCTGTTCTTCGGCATCTGGCTGTCACCGGCCACGTCTGAGCCTGCGCTGCGCAAGGCGCTGATTGCCCAGCGCTGAACACCGCACCTTGAACAGCCATGGCCCCCACCACCTTGCCCCAGTTGCCCGCAGCACCCGCCCGATGGGCCGATGCGCCCTACGGGCTGATGGGCCTGCCGCTGGCCTTTGTGGCGCTGCCGCTGTACGTGCACCTGCCGCCGCACCTGGCGCTCACCTTGGGCTGGTCGCTCGGCACGGCGGGCGGTGTGCTGCTGGCCGTGCGGGTGTTCGATGCGCTCATCGACCCCGCACTGGGGCGGTGGACCGACCGGCTGTTGGCCCGCTCGCCGCGCCACCTGCTGACGGTGGCAGCCGTGGCGGCAGGGGCCGTGGTGCTGGCCCTGTTCGCGTTGTTCGGGCCCGACGCGGGCTCGCCGCTGGCGCACGGTGCGGTGGTCACGCTGGCCTTGGTGCTGGCAGGCACTGCCAACAGCCTGCTGGGCATTGCGCACCAGACCTGGGGGGCCGCCTTGCCCCGCACCGACGACGCCCGCAGCCGCCTGTTTGCCTGGCGCGAAGGCGCGGGTCTGGTGGGTGTGCTGGTGGCCTCGGTCCTGCCCGCGCTGGTGGGGTGGGGCATCACGCTGGTGGTGCTGGCAGCGGCCATGGCCTTGGGGTGGCTGGCATGGACGCGCGCCGAGCAACCGGCCAGCCAACAGACTGACCCCGCTGCGGAACGCGCAACAGGCTTGGCAACGCCCCCCGCCAGGAACCTTGCAACAGCCCATGCAACGAGCCCTTTAACAGGCCCCGCAACACGCCCGACAGCGAGCCCTTCAGCATACCCAGCTGCTGAGCGTGCGCATTCGCCCTGGGCCTGCGCGCCCTTTCGGCGGCTGATGGGGGTGTTCGTGCTCAACGGCATTGCCGGGGCCATACCGGCCACGCTGGTGGTGCTGTTCATGACCGACCGGCTGGGCGCGTCCGCCCACTGGCAGGCCGCGCTGCTGACCACCTACTTTGCCAGCGCCGCACTCGGCCTGCCGCTGTGGCTGCGCGGCGTGCAGCGCTGGGGGCTGCCACGCACATGGGGTGTGGGCATGGTGCTGGCCGTGGTGGCCTTCTCGGCCACCGCCCTGCTGGGCCATGGCGACCTGTGGGCCTTTGCCGCCGTGTGCGCGCTGTCGGGCCTGACGCTGGGGGCCGACCTGGCCCTGCCCAGCGCCTTGCTGGCCAAGGTGTTGGACGGCCACCCCGCCGCCCACGCCCACCGGGGGCTGTACGTGGGCTGGTGGGCGCTGGCCACCAAGCTCAACCTGGCCCTGGCCGCGGGGCTGGCCCTGCCGCTGCTGGGCCTGTGGGGCTACCAGCCCGGCAGTGCCGACCCACAAGGCCTGGCCGCGCTGTCACTGGCTTACAGCGGCTTGCCCGGCGTGCTCAAGCTCGCGGCGGCGGCGCTGCTGTACGCCACGTTCATCCGCACCCCGTCCGCACCTACGGCACCACCGCACGCGCCCGCTGGCCACACCGCTGTACCCAACGCGCCTCCTGCCTCTGCACGTACCGCCACGCCTGCCGCCGCACACACCGCTGCGTGCACCTTTGCCCACAGCCCAGCCGCTGCCGACACCACGGGCCAAGCCAAACCACCCTGGACACACCAACCGTGAACACCTGCCACAACGCCCGCCCTGGCACCCATCCCAGCACCAGCCTGC
>JAVBXK010000039.1 GCA_030824555.1 bacterium | reverse complement strand
GGCACGTGGTCTCTCGCATCCGGGAACTCCAAGCACTGGAGTCCGAATTGCGCAGCTTGCAACAGCAGTGCTCACCAGGCCACCTCGCCGGTGAGTGCGGCATCTTGGGCGGGTTGGCCAATGCTGCACTTCAACACAATCACATGCAGCCCAGCGAGGCCCACCCGCCAGGTGCCCATCGTGATATCGGCGCGGCTCCCAGGCAGCGGACCAACAAACGACGCTGATTTTCAGTGAGCGCGAATTTCTATCCCGACACTTGTCACTCCGTTCTCTGACCTGGCCACGGGCTTGCCCTGGTGCATACGGGCAATCGCGCCCACGATTGCCAAGCCCAGGCCATGGTTGCTCTGCCCATGGCTGCGAGCAGGATCCGCTCTGAAGAATCGGTCGAACAGCTGGGGGAGGATCTCGGGGTCGATCGTGTCGCCATAGTTGGTGACGCTGATCAGCGCGCGGTCCTGGTCAACCGCTCTCAGGTTGATCTGGACGATTGAGCCAGTGCTCGCGTAGCGGGTGGCGTTTCCCAGCAAGTTCGACAAAGCCCGGCGCAACAACGGCACGTCGAAGGAACCGTGCGCATCGCCGACCACTTTCGCTGTCAGGCCGGCCTCGGCCAGCGCGGCCTCGTGGTAGTCCAGTACGTCAGCAGCCATTGATGCAAGGCTCGCCACGGGGGCGCGACGCGCTCCCACGCCCCGATCTGCCTGGGACAGGAACAGCATGTCGTTGACGATACCGGTCAGGCGATGCAGTTCCTCCAGATTGGACGCCAGCACCTCGCGCATATCCGCCTGCTCGGGGCGCCGCAGCGCCAGTTCATTGTTGGCAATGAGCGTGGCCAAAGGCGTGCACAACTCGTGTGCCACATCCGCATTGAAGCCCTCCATCTGCGAGTAGGCTTTCTCAATGCGGGCCAGGAGGGCATTGAACTGGTCGATCAGCGGCACGAGTTCAAGGGGCTGCTCCGCGCCATCGAGCCGCTGGTGCAGGTTGTCCGCCGACACGGCGCGCGTCTGGCTGGCCAGTCTTCGAACGGGCGCCAGGCCCAGGTTGACCAGTGAGAAGCCGCCCAGCGAAACCACGACGGCTCCACCAATGGCTGCCACCAACAACGTGACTGCAAGCCGGTGCAGCAACTGGTTATCGGTCTGGATGTCCAGCGACAGCCGGACGCGCAAACTCTTTGAGGGTCTCTGGCCCGTAGTCTGTGCCACTTCGAACTGCCGCTGGCGCCAGACCGTCTTCGCATTCTGGTTGCGGGTGTGGGCGTAGAGCACAAACTCGTCGTCCTGCGCTACTTCGAGCGACAGATCCCCGTGCCCCACAAGGAAGTCATCAAGTTTGTGCGCAAGGTCTTCCGAATCCCCATGATCCTTGCTATCCAGCAGCAAGTGCCGAATGACGGTTTCCTTTTGCGCCAGCGTTTCCTCTTGCCGGTCTCGGAAGTTGAATTCGGTCACCAAATAAACGGCCAGACAGACCAATCCGAGCCCGGCAAAGCTCTGCAGTGCCAACCACCACGATAACCGCTGGCGCAGCGAGCGATGTTGGATCAATGCCTTCCTCCATAACGTTCTTCCATGATGTAGCCCATGCCCCGGATGGTGTGAAGCAGCACAGTGTCAAAGGGCTTGTCTATCTTGCTGCGCAAGCGACGAATAGCGACCTCTACAACGTTGGTTTCGCTGTCGAAGTGCATGTCCCACACCTGCTCGGCAATCTCGGTGCGAGACAGCACTTCGCCTTTCCTTCGCAGGAAAAGCGTGAGAAGCAGGAATTCCTTGGCAGTCAGATCCAGCCACTGACCGCCGCGGGACGCCTTGCGCCGCACCAGGTCCAGTTCGAGATCGGCAAGGCGCAGTTGTGTAGGCTCTGCCGCATCGCGCGCGCCATGGGTACGCCTGAGCAGCACCTGGATGCGTGCGTTCAGTTCGGAAAACGCGAAGGGCTTGACCAAATAATCGTCAGCACCTGTCTGCAGTCCCAGCACCCGGTCTTCGACGCTCACCCTCGCTGTCAACATCAAGACGGGTGTCTGCCTGGATTTGCGAAAAGCGGTGAGCAGGCTGAAACCGTCTATCCCGGGGAGCATCGCGTCGAGCACCAGCAGATCGTACGCGCCTTCAAGCGCCATGTGCAGGCCATCTACCCCGTTGTGGGCCACGTCCAACACGTAGCCGACCTCTCCGAGGCCCTTACGCAGGTAATCGGCGAGCTTGACCTCGTCCTCAATGAGAAGGATTTTCATGGAGCCCATTTTCGAAGAATGCGGACCGTTCGTAGATTACGAATTTGTCATCTGACTGTTGGCGTCTTGTCGCGAGCCGCTTTTTAAAGTCCACCACATGTCGAAAGGCATAGCCCCGGCAAATCGCCGACGGCTCACTTGAATCAAGGGACAACACCATGACCGTTCGCAAACCCTTCGCACTTTCCCTGATCGCACTTGCCATCGCGGCTCCAAGCCTGGCATCTGCATCTTCGCTGTATCACCCCGCCGGTGGCGAAGTGGGGTTTACCACCCATCCCGACCATTTCCAGAGTTCAATGTCCCGTGAGGAAGTACTTCAGTCTGTGGCCGCCGCCCGCAAGGACGGTACGCTGGCCATCCTCCAGCGCGGCGGTGTTTTGCCTGTCAAGGCAACGGGCCCCTCCAAGACGCGCGAGCAGGTGCAACAGGAATACCTGAATATGTCTGCCGCTGAAAAACAGCGTATCCAAGAACTGTACGGCACGGGCGGCTGATTCTTCAACGCATACCTCTATCCAGAGTCCATCCGTGCCCCACACGAAGACTCCATAGTCGCGTGCTAGACTCAAAAAATGCGCCGCTTGATAGCTGTTTTTATGCTTGCATTGCTACCGTTCCAGTTCAGCTGGTCTGCGGTGGCTGCCTATTGCATGCATGAAAGTACGACGTCTCAGGCGCAGCATGTGGGGCATCATGAACACAAGCATGAGTCCAGCAGCGTGGTCGGCCAAGCCGACAAGAACGGGCAGAGCGCTGACCAGTTTGATGTTGATTGCTGGGTTTGCCATGGCGCCGGCATCGGCGCGCTCCATTTTGCGTTTGTCAAGCAAGGCACTTCCCATGACGGTAGCGTGAGAGCCCAGCCCAACGAACGACTGGCTGTTGTAACGCCTTCTCCCCCTGACCGCCCTCAGTGGCCTGTCCTCGCCTAAATCGGCGGGGCACCTCTCTTTCCCTCAGTCATTCGTGTCCACCTCGCTGGCGGACACAGTCGCGCGTATCGCTGCTATTTGAGTGATGAGTTGCCAGGCAACTGTACGGTTGCCACCCCGCCGATTCCTACGTGTTTTGAAATCACAGGAGAAATGAATGTTCAAAGGTATTCACCTTCAAGGTAGGCCGGACGCATGGCGCGGTCGTAAGAGAATCAGGCTCGCAACCGGCACGGCGGCCATATTGCTGGCCGCTTCCAGCGGTGCCTTTTCGCAGGGCGTGTTACAACCGCCCGTCGGTGGCGACGCAACGCAGCAGACTGTCGTAACAGCACCCGCTACGCCGCTTTCGCTGGCCAGGGCAATCGAATTGGCCTTGGAGGGAAATCCGGAGGTGGCTGCGGCAAAGCGCCAATGGGAGGCAACCGAAGGACAGGTTCTTCAAGGACGCTCGCGCCCCAATCCAGAGCTCGCGTACTCGCTGGAAGACACACGC
>JAVBXK010000011.1 GCA_030824555.1 bacterium | reverse complement strand
ACTCCCCAACTCACTCCCCAACCCACAGCCCGATCTGCCAACGCGGTGCGCCTTGAATTCACCCCCGGCGCGTTGGTCCACGCCAACCTGTCTGGCGCAGCCTTCAGGGGCGATTGGCTGTGGGTGGTGGGCGACGAGGCTTGCGGTGTAGACCGCCTGCGCCGGCTCGACCCCGTGGGCAGCGAGACCTTGCGCTTTGGCGAGGGGCGCGACTTCCCGTTGGCCGACTTGCTGGACCTGCCGGGCGCCGCCGACGACGAAGCCGACCTGGAGGGCATGGCCGAGTCCGCCGGGTGGCTGTGGGTGGTGGGGTCGCACGGGCTCAAGCGCAAAAATGCCAAAGACGACCGGGACCATGCGGACAACGCCAAACGGCTGGCCAAAGTCACGCTCGACGGCAACCGCCGTTTGCTGGCCTGCTTGCCCATCGAGCCCGATGCCAGCGGCCAGCCCTGCCTGGTGCGCGAGGCCCAAGACGGCAGGCAAGCCCTGCGCCTGAAGGGCGACGAAGAGGACAACGAGCTGACCCGCGCGCTGGCTGACGACCCGCACTTCGGGCCTTACATGGCCATTCCCGGCAAAGACAACGGCTTGGACATTGAGGGCCTGGCGGTCGATGGCAACCGGCTGCTGCTGGGCCTGCGCGGGCCGGTGCTGCGCGGCTGGTCGGCGCTGGTTGAAATTGCGGTGGAGACCCGGGGTGGCCAGTTGCGCCTGGCGCCGCTGGACGACAGCGGCGCAATGATGCGCAAGCACTTCATGCAACTCGATGGCCTGGGCGTGCGCGACCTGCACTTTGCTGGCGACGACCTGTTCATACTGGCCGGGCCGACGATGGTGCTGGATGGCGACATTCGCGTCTTCAAGTGGTCAGGGGCCAAACCCGTGCTGGCCGCCAACCGCGAGCCCGCGCGTTTTGAAACGGGGTTGACCGTATCGGCCACCCTGCCCCACGGCCGTGGCGTCAACCGCGCAGAAGCCCTTTGCAACCTGCCGCCCGAGCTGGTGCCCGGCCAGCCCGGTTGGCTGGTGCTGTACGACGCACCGGGTGCCGACCGCAAAGACGGTGAATTCACCGTTTTTGGCGACCTGTTGCACCACGGTTGAGGCGGGCGCGGCAGGGCCAAGGGCCGTGGCACCTGGTCAGCGGGCAGCCCTGCAAAATGGGCTGTCACACCAGCACCTGTGTTGGAAACATATATTGCAGCGCATTTCCACCGGAACACCCGAATGACCGCCAACACAGTGCAAACCGACACCCAAGCTGCGCCCGCTGCCGTGAGCTTTGCCGAGGCCTTGCGTTTCTGGCTCAAGCTCGGATTCATCAGCTTTGGCGGCCCTGCCGGGCAGATCGCCATCATGCACACCGAGTTGGTAGAGCGCCGCCGCTGGATCAGCGAGAAGCGGTTTTTGCATGCGCTCAACTATTGCATGGTGCTTCCCGGACCTGAGGCACAGCAACTGGCCACCTACATAGGCTGGCTGATGCACCGCACATGGGGCGGTATCGTGGCAGGGTTGCTGTTTGTGCTGCCGTCGCTGTGCCTCCTGATCGCGTTGTCTTGGGTATACCTGCGCTTTGGCGATGTGCCAGGGGTGGCGGGCATCTTTTACGGCCTCAAGCCGGCCGTGACCGCACTGGTGCTGCACGCTGCCCACCGCATTGGTACGCGCGCCCTGAAAAACCGTTGGATGTGGGGCATTGCTGCCGCGTCGTTTGTGGCCATTTTTGCCTTCGACACGCCGTTTCCGGCCATCGTGCTGGCGGCGGCGCTGATGGGACACTTCGGTGCACAGCGGTGGCCGCAGGTGTTTGCGCTGGGGGGCGGGCATGGCGATGCAAAACAGGGCTACGGCCCGGCACTGATCGACGATGACACGCCCACACCCGCGCACGCCCGCTTCTCGCGCAGCCATTTGGTCAAGGTGCTGGCTGTTGGCTTGGGGGCGTGGCTGTTGGCCATGGCCGTGCTGGTGGCCACCACGGGGCTGCAGAGCACGCTCACGCAGATGGGCTGGTTCTTCACCAAAGCGGCGCTGCTCACCTTCGGCGGTGCCTACGCCGTGCTGCCTTATGTGTACCAGGGCGCGGTCGAAACCCACCAGTGGCTCAGCGGCCCACAGATGATCGACGGCCTGGCGCTGGGCGAAACGACACCCGGCCCGCTGATCATGGTGGTGGCATTTGTGGGCTTCCTGGGGGGTTGGCTCAAGGAGGCACTCGGTCCGGATGCGCTGTTTCTCGGGGGTGCCGTGGCTGCCACGGTGGTCACTTTCTTCACGTTTTTGCCGTCATTCGTGTTCATTCTGGCTGGCGGCCCGCTGGTCGAGGCCACGCACGGCAAGCTGGGATTCACGGCACCGCTGTCGGCCATCACCGCAGCGGTGGTCGGCGTGATCTTGAACCTGGCGATGTTTTTTGCGTACCACGTGTTGTGGCCAGAGGGCTTCGGCAGTCACTTTGATCTGTTGTCGGCCGCCATCGCCGTCGCCGCTGCGGTGGCGCTGTTTCGCTACAAAGCGGGCGTGATGCCGCTGCTGGGAGCCTGCGCAACCGCCGGGCTGGTGGCCAGGCTGCTGGCCACCTGATGCACCCTGATGTCCCATTCAGGCCCACATGAACGCCAAGCCCCAACCGCTGCCTTTTGACCCCAGGCCCTGGAAAATGGGCACAGCCCTGCCATCCAACCCCCTCACCAATTTGCCAGCGCCTGAACCAACCCGGCCTTGATGTCCGCGTTGGCAAAGCTGGCATCGATCGAATGGCGGGCCAGCGCACGCAGGTCGTCGTCGGACCAGCCGAACGCCTGGGCGCACAGGGCGTACTCGCCCACGAGGCTGGCGCCCAGCAAAACCGGATCGTCGGTGTTGAGCGACACGACGGCACCCGCGCGGCGCAAGCGGTCAACCGGATGGTCTTCGATGCGGGCGTAAACGGCCAGTTTCAGGTTGGAAGTGGGACAGATGCCCAGCGGTATTTGCCTGTCCACCAGCAGCGCCACCAAGTCGGGGTCTTCGATGGCACGCACCCCGTGGTCGATGCGGTCTGCGCCAAGCAGTTCGATGGCATCGCGCACGCCCTCGGGGCCGCTGGACTCGCCCGCGTGCACCGTGCGGCGCAGGCCCGCCGCACCGGCACGCTGGAACGCTTGTGCAAAGCGCGGGCCGGTGCGGCCGGCTGCAGCCTCGTTCCCGTCAACCGATAGCGCCACCACGCGCGGATGCCGCAACGCCACCAAGGCATCGACCAGTTCGGCGGCCGCGTCGGCGGATTGCGTGCGTAGCAGGCTGACGCACAGGCCCACGGGCGGCAGGCCGTCTTGTTCGGCGGCGCGCAGGCCCGCGTCGATGGCGTCAATCATCTCGGGCAAGCGACCGTGCCAGGCGGGCCAATGGGTGGGGTTGAAGATCAGGTCGGCGTAGCCTGCGCCGCCGTCGGCCAGCCGCTTGCTGTAGCCGTAGCTCAGCTCGGCCAGACGTTGCCGGGTGGACGCCAGGCCACACGCCCAGTCCAGAAAGTGCAAAAAATCCGCCAGGCCTTCGAACGCAAACAGGCACTCGCGAGGCCTGGGCATGGGCACCCCCGCCTGCTGTGCCCACTGTTCGAGCACGGCGGCCTCGAAGCAGCCTTCAAGGTGTGCATGCACCTCGGCCTTGGGCAAGGCGCGCAGGCGTTCGGTGGACGGGCAGGGATGGGTGGGCATGGCGGTTCTCGAAAAAGGTCTCGACGGTGGACGTGCAGGTGCGCTTGAAGGGTGGCGCAATGAGGGGGAAGTGCCGTGCGGCAAACCACGCCAGTGTCGTGCACCGGCGGCCCAGTGCCATGCGCCAACGCGTATAGAGGGCATTCGCCACAGGGGGCATCCGCTTCACGCTGCGCCAGCGGTCGCACCAAGGGCCGCACAGCGTTCGTCAGCGCACAGACCCTGGCAGGGGGGCTGCCTACAGTGGGTTCAGTTTCCCGCTGATTGGCCCCCGGGCAAGCGCATGCCGCGTCAGTGGGTGACCAATCCGTCCCATTCACCCCTACCAGGACAGCACATGACATCCAACTACGTGACCCGCGACAACTACGGCATGTACGCCACCCACACAAACGATGGCCCCGGCCCTGCGCTGATGGGTGCCGACACGCTGCTGGGCAACGACGTTTGCAACCAACAAGGCGACAGCCTGGGCGACATCAAAGAAATCATGATCGACATCGCCACCGGCAAGGTTGCCTATGCGGTGCTGTCATTCGGCGGCCTGCTGGGCCTGGGCGACAAGCTGTTTGCGGTGCCTTGGGCCGCGCTGTCGCTGGACACCGTCAACAAGCGATTCACGCTCAACGTCGCCAAAGAGGCGCTGACGGAAGCGCCAGGCTTCGACAAAGGCCACTGGCCGTCCATGTCGGACAAAACCTGGGCCGGTGGTGTGCACAAGTTTTACGGCACGTCTTACATCAGCTGATACGCACGTCGAAAGGAACCCTGCCATGCTTCAAACCCTTGCCATCGTCCTGCTCGTGCTCTGGGCCGTGGGCCTGGTCACATCGTCCACACTGGGCGGCTTCATACACATTTTGCTGTTGGTGGCCATCGTCTTGTTTCTGGTGCGCCTCGTCAGCGGTCGCACATAACACGCGCGCTGACCCCGGTGCGCCCAGCCCGCCGCGCCGCTTCAGGCCGGGGCAACCTGGTCGGTCCAAACCTTGAAGCTTTGCAGTGTGTTGGGGCCAAAGGTGTTGGCCAGGGCCACGTCGCAGGCATCGCGGCCCCGCGCAATCAGCACGCGGCCGATGCGCGGTGTGTTGTTGCGGGCGTCAAAGGTGTACCAGCCGCCGTCCAGGCAGGCCTCGAACCAGGCAGCAAAGTCCATGGGGTTGGGGTCGGGCGCCACGCCGATGTCGCCCAGGTAGCCGGTGCAGTAGCGCGCCGGTATGTTCATGCAGCGGCACAGGGTGATGGCCAGGTGCGCGAAGTCGCGACACACACCGCGCTGTTCGTTGTAGGCCTCGAAGGCCGAGCGTGTGCGCCGCGCGTGCGGGTAACCAAACTGGATGTGACCGTGCACAAAATCGCAAATGGCCTGCACCCGCTGCCAGCCGCCAGGCACACCACCGAAGCGCTGCCACGCCATGGCCGAGAGCAAATCGGTCTCGCAGTAGCGGCTGCCCAGCAGGTACACCAGCGCCGATTCGGGCAAGCTTTCAACCGGTGTTTGCATCAGTTGGGGCCAGACGGCGTCGGGCAGGCCAGGGTCGTTGACCAGCGTGTCAGCACGGATGGTGAACCCACCTTGCGGTGCCACCAGCCGGGTGCACCAGTTGCCGAACATGTCGCGGTAGGCCGTGACCGGCACGGGCGGCTGCGTCATCAAATGGTCGGGGCGCACCAGGTCTGCCGCCCGGGAGTGGTGGATGTTCAGCGCCAGGATCATCGGCGTGGGCTGGGGGCAGACGTAGCTCATTTCAAAGCCAACACGAATTTGCATGGGGTTTCCTTGTCTGAAGACTGTCAAAAGAAAACGACTCTATGGGCGCGGCACCCGGCCCGTCTGTTCGATTTCGCACGGTTGGACGCCACACGGTCTGCTCGGTGTTTGCCTGGTGGCCACGCGGTGGGGCCGTTGGCATGACAAAGCGTTTGAGCACGTCCTTTTGGGCCAAGAGCCTCACGCGCAGCATGACGGCCATGACGCGCATGGCCAGCGCCACAGGCAATCGCATGCTGCGCCAGGCCCTGAAGCCCGCGGTGGCGCTGCGGCGCACGCCCCCGCCCGGTGCCGGTGCGTGGCTGCCGGGCGTGGCCATGGGCCTGGGTGGGGCGCTGCGCTATCGCGTCTACCGCCCGCCCAACGTGAAGGCCGGGGAACGGCTGCCGCTGCTGGTGATGCTGCACGGCTGTGGGCAAGACGCCGACAGCTTTGCGTGCAGCACGCGCATGAACCGCATCGCCATGCGCGAACGCTTCCTGGTGCTGTACCCCGAGCAAGACAGGCTGCGCAACCCGCAGGGATGCTGGAACTGGTTTGACACCGACAGCGGCCGCGCCTACGCCGAGGCCGACCTGATCCTGAATGCCATTGACCAAGCGTGCCTGTTGTACCCCGTGGACCGCCAGCAGGTGGCGCTGGCGGGCCTGTCGGCAGGGGCCAGCATGGCCGCCTTGCTGGCCACCCGGCACCCAAGCCGCTTCAAGGCGGTGGTGATGCACTCGGGCATTCCGCCGGGCGCGGCGCATTCCACCTTGACGGCACTGGGGGCCATGCACGGCCACCGGGTAACCGTGCCCCTGGTCGCCCTGCCCCACACGGTGGCCGCGCACTGGCCACCGCTGCTGGCCATCCACGGCGATGCCGACACCACGGTGTCACCCAGCAACGCCGCAGCGGCCGCAGCCACCTGGGCCCGCGCGGCGGGTGCGAAAGCAGGTGCGCCACGCCAGGTGCAGCGTGGCAAGCGCCACCCCATGTCGGTGACCGACTTCAAACACCGCGGCACACTGGCGGCCAGCCTGGTGCAGGTGGCCAAGCTGGGCCATGCCTGGAGCGGCGGCGCTGCCGGCCAGCCCTTCAGCGACGCGCGTGGGCCCGATGCCTCGCGCATGGTGTGGGCCTTTGCGGTGCGGCAGTTCCGCGCGCAGGTGTCTGCTGCCTCGCGGCATTCAAAATAAAAAAGGCCTCTACCGCTTTATTCATATAAATAGTTTGCTATAAATTTCTTTTTTAATAGCAAACTATTCAATACAAATAAGCGGTAAGCCCTGTTTTTTTAACAAGCATGGCTTGACTTTGGGCATGCATGCCGTGCACAAGGGCAAACGCCCGACGCGCAGTTGCCTGCTGTGCCCCAATTGACACCACCCAACCGCCATGGCTGGTAACGTGCCTCCGCACACACACAAGCGGCAGGAGACAACACATGACAGTGCAACGGCAATCTGACGTGCTGGTGGTTGGGGGCGGGCTGGCGGGCATCGTCACCGCGCTGGAGGCGCTGCGCGCCGGCCAAAGCGTGACCATAGTGGACCGCGACACGCCCGAGCGCTTCGGCGGCCTGGCGCTGTGGGCCTTTGGCGGCATGGCGCTGGTGGGCACGCCGCTGCAAGCCCGCATGAAAATCCCTGACACACCCGAAGTTGCGCTGCGCGACTGGCTGCGCTTTGGCGAGCTGCCTGCGACCGATGCCGGGGCGCACACCCGGGACCACACCCATGCCATAGCCTGGGCACGGCACTACGTGGAACAGTCCCGCCCGCAGGTGTACGACTGGCTGCTGGCTGAAGGGCTCAAGTTCATGCCCGCAGTGAATTGGGTGGAACGTGGCATGTATGGCGACGGCAACAGCCTGCCGCGTTACCACATCGTCTGGGGCACGGCGCGCGAGCTGGTGCGCTGCCTGGTGGCCGCCCTGCACCGCGCCAACACCCACGGGCGGCTGACGCTGCTGCACCGCCACCGCGTGACCGCGCTGGACCACCATGCGGGCCAGGTAGCCGGTGCCGTGGCCATCAACGAAGCCACCGGGGCCGAGGTGCGGCTGCAAGCCCCCGTGGTGGTGCTGGCCACAGGCGGCATCAACGGCAGCCACGAACAGGTGCGCGCCAATTGGCACAAAACAGGCGCGCATGACCCGCAGCAGGGCTCACTCGGGCCGCATAACGCACATGACCCGCTGCAGGTCTCACACGCCCCGGCCAAAAGGCCCATGCCCGCCACCATGCTGAACGGTGCCCATCCGTTTGCCGACGGGGCCATGCACCACTGGGTGGCTGACAACTTGGCCGGGCACATCACCAACGCGGGCGAGATGTGGAACTACGCCGCAGGCTTCCCGCACCCCTACCCGCACTTTGCAGGGCATGGGTTGTCTGCCATACCCTGCAAGTCGGCCCTGTGGCTCAACCACCGGGGCGAGCGCATCGGGCCGCAACCGCTGGTCACCGGCTTTGACACCCACTGGTTGTGCCAGCGCGTGTCCGAGCAGGAGCAGCCCTGGACCTGGCACCTGCTCAACCGGCGCATTGCCGCCAAAGAATTTGCCATTTCGGGGGCCGAACACAACCCCCGCATCCGCGACAAGCAGTTTGCGCTGTTCTTGAAAGAAACCCTGCTCGGCAACCACCGGCTGGTGAGCCAGATGCAACGCGAAAGCCCGCACTTTCTGGTGGATGACACGCTGGCCGGGCTGGCCCAGAAGATGAACGCGCTGACCGCCTCGCACCACATTGACCCCGCCACGCTGCAAGCCACCGCCGATGCCTTCGACGCCAACTTCTGCACGGGCAACAAGCTGCACAACGACGACCAGATACGCCGCATCCTCCATGCTCGCCAGTGGGGGCCCGACCGCTTGCGCACCTGCGCGCCCGCACCGCTGCAAAAGCCGGGGGCGGGGCCGTTCATTGCCATCCACATGCAGCTCATCACCCGCAAAAGCCTGGGCGGTTTGCAAACCGATTTGCACAGCCGCGTGCTGAATGCCGCAGGCCAGCCCATTGCCGGGCTGTACGCCGTGGGCGAGGCCGCAGGCTTTGGCGGCGGCGGGGCCAACGGCAAACGCTCGCTCGAAGGCACGTTTTTGCCCGGCTGCATCCTCACGGCGCGGGCAGCGGCACGGTCCTTTGCCACGGGGCATTGACTGCGGCAACGGCTTTTGCCCTGGCCACGCACGCACATACACGTCCACACCGCCGCCAGCTGCCCTGCCCTCACATACGTTGCCCACACATCGCCCCACAGCCATCAACGCCCTCGTCCCCACCGATTGCCCAACGTTTCCCCAGCTGGTTATCCCGCTGCCAACCTGCTTTCTTTACTCGCTGCCTGCCCGGAGCCCCACATGCCCACCACCCCACAGAACGGCGCACAAGCCCTCATGACCACGCTGGCCGATGCTGGCATCGACGTCTGCTTCACTAACCCCGGCACCAGCGAAATGCACTTTGTGGCCGCGCTGGACAGCGAGCCACGCATGCGCGCCGTGCTGGCCCTGTTTGAAGGCGTGGCCACCGGCGCGGCAGACGGCTATGCCCGCATGGCCGACAAACCCGCCGCCACCCTGCTGCACTTGGGCTGCGGCCTGGGCAACGGGCTGGCCAACCTGCACAACGCCCGCAAAGGCAAGGTGCCCGTGGTCAACATCGTGGGCGACCACGCCACCACCCACACCCCCTACGACGCACAACTGCAGTCAGACATTGAAACCGTAGCCCGCAACGTGTCGCCCGGCTTTGTGCGCACCTCACAAACCACCGCCAGCCTGTGCCAGGACGCGGCCGATGCCATCACCGCCGCCCGTGGCCTGCCCGGCCAGGTGGCCACGCTGATATTGCCCGCCGATGTGTCGTGGGGCGAAGGCGGCGTGCCCTGCCCGCCCCCACCCTTGCCAACGCCACCTGCCGCCAGCGACGACACCGTGGCAAAAATAGCCCAAGCCATCCGCAGCGGGCAAACCACCGCCCTGCTGCTGGGCAGCCAGGCCCTGCGCGAACCCGGCCTGCTGGCGGCAGCACGCATCGCCGCGCAATGCGGCGTGAAGCTGCTGGCCGAGGTGTTCCCCACCCGGCTGCAACGCGGCGCGGGCCTGCCGCCAGTGGAGCGCATTGCCTACCTGGCCGAAATGGCCGGGGTGCAACTGGCCGACATCCAACACTTGATCTTGGTGGATGCCAAAGCGCCCGTGTCCTTCTTCGCCTACCCCGGCAAAAAAAGCTACCTGGTGCCAAGCACCTGCACCGTGCACACCCTGGCCACGCCCGCGCAAGACGCCGTGGCCAGCCTGCACAAACTGGTGGCCGCACTGGGCGCACAACACGCCCAGCCCGCGCTGCAGGCCGCCCAACGCCCAGGGGTGCCACGCGGCAAACTCACCGCGCCCAAGGTGTGCAAAGCCGTGGGCGCGCTGCTGCCAGACAACGCCATCGTCATCGACGAAGCCATCACCTCGGGCCTGATGCTGGGGGCCATGACCGCAGGCGCACCCCGGCACGACCTGATCACGCTGACGGGCGGGGCCATCGGCCAGGGCCTGCCCAACGCCGTGGGCGCGGCCATCGCTTGCCCTACCCGCCCCGTGGTGGCGTTGATTGGCGACGGCACCGCCATGTACACCATCCAGGCGCTGTGGACCATGGCGCGGGAGCACCTCAACGTCACGTCCGTCATCTTCAACAACGCGTCGTACTCGGTGCTGAACGTGGAGCTGGAGCGTGTGGGCGCAGACAAAGCAGGCCCCAAAGCCAAAGCCCAGCTCGACCTGCACGGCCCGGTACTGAACTTTGCCCAGCTGGCACAAGGCATGGGCGTGCACGCCGTGCGTGCCACCACGGCAGAAGACTTTGTGAAGGCCCTGACCTACGCCCTGGCCCACCCCGGCCCGCACCTGATAGAGGCCATGGTGCCCGAGTCGCTCAGCGGGGCCAAGCGCAAGGTACTGCCTTGGCTGTTGCGGTCGCTGCCGAATTTGCCCCGGCCGGTGGCGATGGCATTGAAGAGGAAGATTGCGCCTTGAGGGGGTGGCGGGTTTGAATGGCGGGCTGCACACTTGAGCAAGCAGTCAGCTTGATTGGTAAAGTCCAGCAAGCAGCTTGAACCCAGGTGAAAACGATGCCCACCCAAATTGATCACGACGAAAGCGAATGGCTGGCGGCCTTCGAGCAAGGACAACTGAAGTCGGTTGCCACCCAGGGCGAATTGGCCAGATTCAAAGCGGCTGCGCGGGCCACAGGCAAGAGGGAGGGACCGCCGCGCGAACATCCGGCTTTCGTCCGGCGACTTGTCTGGCATTCAGGTCAAAGCGTTGGAAGAAGGCATCCCGTACCAAGCACTCATTGCCAGCGTGCTGCACAAATACGTGTCGGGCCGCCTGCCAGCAGGCGTGCAACCAAGACTGAGATGTTGAAGGATGGGAGCTGACTGGCGGTTCTCGATCCAACACAGCCCGTCATGGTGCGGCACACCATTTTCAAGCTACCGACAGGTTGCTCGCTTTAGTCCGCATCATCCAGCTCGGCCAGTGCAATCTCAACATTTAATGCTCTACATGCCCGCCAACATCTCTCAAACGTAAGAGTCGTCATGCCCGAATTGCCGCACGACGCACTGAATAAACTGATATCGGACATTTACGACTGCGCATTGGAGCCGGAGAACTGGCCCATCGCACTTGCTCACGTTACCCGGGTCATGGGTGGTGCCTATTGTTCGATCAGTCTGGTGTCGGTGCCGCTGCAAGATACATCCCTGTCTGCACACTCACCCTTTAACGAGGAAGCTCTACATGATTTCTACGCCAATCATGTGGCTGATTTGCCTGGCCTTCGCGACCTTGCGCAAGGGCCTCTAGATGTACCCAAAGCCTCATACGAGCCCGGGGGCTTTGAAGCGTTCAGCAAAACTCGTTTTTACCGGGAGTGGGTAAAGCCCAACGGCCTGAGCGATGCCACGCTGTGCAAAATTGCCCATACGGGCGACCGCGTTGGCGTTTTTGCAGCCATCATGCCGCAGTCCCACGGCCCAATTACCGAGCGGGATCACTGGATCGTGCGTTCAATTGCGCCGCATCTGCGCCGGGCCGCGATGATTGGAGACTTGTTGGAGCGCCAACAACGGGTGGCGCAAGGCTATGCGCGGTTGGTTGATGCTGTGCCTACACCGCTGATTCTGACCGACCGATACGCGAAGGTCTTGCAAATCAACCAAGCAGCCGACTCCGTGTTGGCGCAAGGACGCACACTGGCCATACACCGGGGCTTTTTGACGGCGGCTACACAGGCCAGGGTGCGGGGAATTCATGGGGTTTTAGCCTACAAGTCGCTCGGTGAGGCAATCGAACGCGCCGCGCAAAACGATGTGGCTCTGGGTCAGCGTGGAATCGGCATTGCGCTGGAGGCACCAGGGGAAAGCCCGGTAGTTGCTTACGTGCTGCCATTGCAAGCCAGCCCCATTCGAAGCGCCTTTCACTCGGGCGCTGTGGCGGTCTTTCTGTCCACGCGGGACCACTCACGCCCCGTCATGGACAGTCTGTTGGCAACGCTGTTTGACCTCACACCAGCTGAGGCGCGGATCGTGCCCTACGTGTTGCGCGGTGCCAGTGTCAAAGAAATTTCGAAAAAGCTGTGCGTTAGCGGCCACACCGTGAATTCGCAACTCAAGCGCATTTACGAGAAGACAGGAACCAACAAGCAAACGCAGCTTGCGGCGCTCATGCGTTCTTTTGAGTTCCCGTATGGTGAGTTGGATCGCCTCCCCAATGGCGGATAGGAAATCCAACAGCATGTCTCTGCTGCCACCTGTCGCGTCAGTCAGTCAGCTTGCCGCCAGGTTCCACGGGCAACGCCATCCGCAAGCGGCCGTCCAGGACGGGCTGCGTTCAACGGCTGGTGTGGCCCTTGCTGCCGCTCAGGCACTGGACCGTGAATGGCTCAGATCAGCCTTCAAGAGACGATCACGTGCTCACAGCGGGTGGTCACTACTGGCCGGCACCTGCCATCCAAACCACCCCTACCGATCATCCAATAAGCATGCTTTGCTATATTATTTTATATATAGCAAACACATCAATAAATTAAAGCTGTAGAGGCACTTTTAGCCATAAATTCCCACCTGCACTGCCGCACCATCAGCGCAGCATGAACGCGGGTGCTACCAAGGCGAAGGCGCAGGGCACGGTCATCGCGTCTGGGGTTTGTCATCCCTCGCCTCCTTGGGCGCAAGGGCATCTCCCACATCAGCCGTCAGCCGCTTCACGGTCAGCTCGCAGCGCTGCGCGATCAGCTTGACGATTTGCCCTACCACCGCGCTGGTGGCAAACGCCTGCGCCGGGTCCGCTTGAAGCTGCACTGCGGCAGCAGGCAGCTGCCGGGCCAGTGTCAGCACCCGCTTTTTGGCTTGCGCTTTGGAAACGCCTGCGTCTTGCGCAAACTGCGCCCAATGCCGGGCCATCAGCTCGCTGAACTTGTATTTGCCGCCGATCTTCATGGCCATCTTGGGGGTCAACGCGGGGTACACGGCGGTGCTGAGCAAGTCGTAAAACGGGGCCAGCGTGGGTTCTTTTGCGCCGTACAGCAGCGAGAAGTTTTTGCCGTGCGCGTCGTGGTTGCCCACCAGGGCGTTGAACACCACACCGTCAAACAGCCGCAGCACTTGTGGGGCGCTGGGCCGGGTGACTTGCCGCACCAGCTCAAAACACTGTTGCAGGCTTGGCCCGCCTTCGTTCTGGTACTTCATTTCGGGCACCACGCCCAGGGCCTGGCAAAGGTCTTCCTGGTGCAGGCGCTGCACACTGCCATCGGTGGCCAGTTGGCGGTCGTACCGCCGCACCAGCAAAAAGGCGTGTTCACCCACGGTGTGGATGCGCGCCTGCGCGGGGTTGAGCTGCATGGTGTTGGCCAGGGCCATGCAGAAGGCCTCGTTGGCCACGCTGTCTTCCACAGCGTGAATGGGTGGCTTCAATATGTGGGTGCTGGGCACACCGTGCCGGGGCAGGCCGATGCGCCGCCCGTCAAACACCACGGGGAGTTTGTCTTGTGCACCGGCCAGCGACAGCCGCAGGCCATCGGTGCCTGCCAGCATGGGCCGCTTGGGCAGTTCTTGCAGGATGGCCACCAGTTCGCCGTCGGTCAGCCACTGCACGTCGTCGGGCGGGCTGGCTGCTGGCAGGGGCTGGCCTCGCGGCAGGAAGGTCACTGCGCCTGCGCATTCACCGCCAATGTGGTCCAACAGCGCAAAGTCGTTTTGGCCGGACACCTGAAACTGCCTGGCAATCAGGCGGCGCATGTGGCCTTCCGGCAGCAAGCCAGCGAAGAAGGGCCGTGCGACGTGGTCGTCAAAAGCCGCTGTCTGCAGCGGCAACGAGCACGACAGTGGCACGGCTGCGGGGTGCAGCAACCAGTCGGGCACATACCCAAAGTTGAGACGGCCTTGCAGCAGCCGCAAGGTGCCCACCCGGTGGGCAAACAGCCACACGCTCAGTTCATGCGCCATGGTGGGCACCCTCGCTCGCCGTGCCTGGCAAACCGTCCAGCCGGATGATGCCGCCCAGCGCGTCGATCACCCGCAGCACGGACTGCAGCTGAACGGTAGGTTTGCCAGACTCCAGCTCCACCACAAAACGCACACCCACGCCCGCTGCCATGGCGAGTTGCGGCTGGGTCAGCCCGGTTTGCTTTCGGGCTGCGCGCAGTGCGCAGCCCAGTTGTTGGGGGGTTTGAATGGTGGTCATGACGTGGTTTGCTTCCCGTTCGGGAAATTATTGTGCAAACCAGCGCCTGTGGCGAGCAAAATTTACCGAACGGGAAACAAAACCTTGTGCGCCGTGGCATGGCTCAAATCGTTCCCGAGCGGGAAACACTCAACGCAGTGTTCAGCCGCTGTCTCGCCCGAACGACTGGCCCAAGGTGTTCACAAATTGTTCGTACATGGCATCGACCGCGCTTGAGGGCTGCGACACCTCGCTTCGGCACACGGCAACGCTCATCGGCCCCAGTGCAGGCAGCTCAAATTCCTTGGGCAGGTTCTGCAGCGTTTGCAAGCTTGCAGGCACGCTGCAGCGCGTCAACACCGCCACGGCAAGCCCGCTTTACACTGCTGCCACCTGCCCGGCCAGACTGGCGCTGGGGCATTTATCGCACCCGTCTGAGCATGGTGCAAACCGCAGGTGTGGCACTGATGGGGGTGGCCATGTGGACCATCCGCAAGCCGCGCAGCCCAGCGCCCGTCGGGACGGATTGAATGGGCCCGCTTCATTGCTGCCTGCCTGGCGTGGCCAGGCCCCTGGGTTCACCACGGTTGCGCGGCAGGTGTGCCCTGGTGGTAGCGAAGCTGCCAACCCGCCGGTGTGTGCAGCCAGACCGATGACCGCCATGTGCACAGCACCGCACCCGTGCCGGGGTCGGCAGCCGCCGACCGGTAGGTGAGCAGCGCGGTTGCGGGTCCCAGCTCGGCCACGGCAAATGCATCTGACAGCACGGCTGGCGGTGCCTCCACGCCAGACAGGTATCGAATGACCGTCTCGCGGCTGTATGCCGCACCCGAACGGCCAACTTCGTGGAAATCGGGGTGCAGCAGCTGTTCAAGCTGCTCACGGTTGCACCGCACACCTGGGTGGTGCAGTGCTGTTTCAAGTGTTTGGAGGGTGTGCAACAGCGTGGTCATGTCTGCGTGGTGCCTGGTGTGTGGTGCGTGCAAAGCGTGATTTTGCTGTCCGCAAGATCTGAGGGCAGTGGCGATGCTGGACACCCGTTATGCCTGTGAATTTTCTTTCACACGATTTGAAATATTTTGAATGGCTGATCACTGAAGCCCGTGATAGCCTCGCGCCCGAAAAAAACTGTATACAAAATGAATCAGGTCGTGAAAAAAACGGCTGCCTAACCGCAGATTGCCAGGTATTTGTGCGTAATTGTTAAAAAATGACGGTGTTGCCGTGTTGCAAAGTCGGCTGCGTTCTCGGTCCATCGGCACCGTTTGGCGCTGATGCGTTCAGTTTGAGCAAGCAAGCCTTGGCAGCCAACGTGGCGTGGGCCATGGCCCACGGCAGACCGCCCCGACCCCTGATTGCACACACGAGGCAGCGGGCCCGACACCGGTTCGTCGCAAGACACAACAAGGGTCTTCTCGCGCAGTATCTCTGGCTTGCATGCCCGACCGCGCTGGTGCCCGAATCCGCGCTTGCTCAAGCTCGTGTGTGTCATGGCATGGATGCCAGCCGATGCAAAGCACTGCTCTGTACGGATGTGCACGCTGACACGACGCCAGAGGATTCACCCAACCTGTCGAATATGACGAACACACCACAACCGAACACGTGACAGCCATGCTGAACTCTGATCCACCACAGAAAACCAGCTTGGAAAGCCGCACACACGCGGCACAGGAAGCCAAACGAATCATTGGCATTTACGCTGCGTTCGCAAGCCTTTGGATACTCGTTTCTGACAACTTGGTCAGTTGGATATTCCGCGATCCAGACGACATCAGCCGCATCAGCATATTCAAAGGCTGGTTTTTCGTTGGCGTGACCACCTTGTTGCTGTATGGCTTGATTCGCCGGATGCAAAGCCACACACTGGAAATTGCTGAGCGCGAATTGACTGCCCTCACAGAGCGCGAGTCGATCAGACAACTCCTCGACAACATCGTTCAAAGTTCGTCCGATGCCATCTATGCCAAAGACTTGGATGGCCGCTACCTCATCTTCAACAAAGAAACCGAGCGTATTTTTGGCGCGTCATCCAACCAGGCGTTGGGTTACACCGACAGCTCCGTGTTTCCAGAGCAGGTCAACGCCATTCGCATGAATGACCGCCAGGTGCTGGCGGAGGGCCGCATCATCACCTATGAAGAATCGGTTTCAACCAATGAAGGCGAACGGGTGCTTCTGGCCACCAAAGGGCCATTGCGAGATGCCGAAGGCCACGTGATCGGCATTTATGGGATATCGCGCGACATCACGGACCGAAAAAGAATAGAGCAGCAACTGGCTGACAGCGAGCTGCGCAAACGCGCAATTGTTCAGGCCATACCCGATCTTGTCTGGTTGAAAGACATCAAGGGCGTGTACCTTGCGTGCAACTCGCGTTTCGAACAGTTTTTTGGTTCCCCTGAGCAGGCCATCATCGGCAAGACTGACTACGACTTTGTCAGCCAGGATCTGGCCGATTTTTTCCGCCGAAACGACCAGCTCGCCATGGACAAGGCAGGCCCCAGCACCAATGAAGAATGTGTCACTTTTGCCTCGGACGGCCACCAAGAATTGCTGGAAACCACCAAAACACCCGTTCTGGATGCAAAGGGTCAGGTCATTGGCGTTTTGGGCGTGGGTCACAACATCACTGAGCGCAAGCGCCTGCACGACAGCCTTGTTGCGGCCAAAGAGGGCTTGAGAGCCTTCAACCTTGAACTCGAATCCAAGGTATCGCAGCGCACGCAAGAGGTTCTGGACCTTTATGACAACGCGCCGTGCGGCTACCACTCCCTGGCACCAGATGGGGTCATCCTGCGCGCCAACCGAACTGAGCTGACCTTGCTGGGCTACGCTGAGGACGAATTCATTGGGCACCGCATCGTTGAATTCATGACACCTGAAAGTGCATTGACCTTCCAAGAACACTACCCGCGCTTCCTGGCTGCGGGGCACATCAGCAACCTCGAATTCAACTTTGTTTGCAAAGACGGCTCCATTCGCCCGATGCTGGTCGATGCCAACCTGGTCAGAGGACCCGACGATGAGCCACTGTTCAGTCGAAGCACATTGGTCGACAACACCGAGCGAAAAGCCCAGGCCACACAAATCAACGCATTGAACAACCTGCTGCAGGAGGTGGTTGAATCGCTCCCCTATGGCGTGGTCGTGCTGGACGATATCCGCCTCGTGCACCTCAAAAACGAACGGGTTTCACACCTGCTGAACTACCCCGCTGGATTTCTGAACAGAGATCGGATCGGTTTCCGCGACATGGTGCACTTGCATTGGACAAGAGGTGACTATGGCAGCCGCTCCTTTGAAGAAGTCTTGGCCAATTTTGAGGAGGCCATGGTGACACGACGGATCGTCAAAATCGAGCGTCAGCAAGCCAATGGCATTTTTCTGGAAGTGTGCGGCGAACCGTTGTCAAATGGCTGGACGTTGTTGACCTACACGGACATCACAGAACACAAGCTGGCAGAGCAGGCATTGGACAAGGCCATGCACACAGCCGAAGCAGCCACCGTTGCAAAAAGTGCATTTCTGGCCAATGTGAGTCACGAATTGCGAACACCGATGAACGCCATATTGGGTTTGTCGTATTTGTTGGAAAAATCCAATCTGCCCAGCGGCTCACAAGAGCTGGTACAGAAAATACGCACGGCCAGCAACTCACTGATGACTTTGCTGAACGATGTGCTCGACTTCTCGAAGATCGAGTCGGGCAAGCTGATGCTCCAGTCATCCCCATTCAGTTTGGGTGATTTGCTCGACAACCTCGCGAGCATCATGTCCATCAATGCCCGGGACAAAGACCTGGAGCTGGTCATATCGCCGCCGGCCATGGGTGACAACGAGTTTTTCGGCGATGCCATGCGCCTTGAGCAAGTGCTGGTCAATCTGACGGGCAACGCCATCAAATTCACGGCCAAGGGACATGTGGCATTGAGCATCAGCACGCTGCAAGAGGATGGCAATCACGTCACCTTGCGTTTTGCCGTGAGCGACACAGGCATTGGCATTCCCACAAACAAACTTGAGTCCATTTTTGCCGAGTTTTCCCAGGCAGATGCGTCAACCAGCCGCCAATATGGCGGAACGGGTTTGGGGTTGACCATCAGCAGGCGTCTGGTGGAAGCCATGGGTGGTGAACTGCGTGTATCCAGCGAACTGGGCAAAGGCAGTGAATTCTGGTTCGAGCTCAAGCTCGGGCGCGTTCACATCAACCCCGCACCTCAGGCGGTGCTGCCCCAGTTTTCTGTGCTGATTGCTGACGACCACAGCATTGCGATGGAGGCCATGCGCAACATCGTGGATGGGTTGGGTTGGCGTGCCACCACGTTTCACTCCGGTTTTGACGTGTTGGCGCACCTCAGATCAACCAAAAGATCGACCCACGCCGACGAGGTGCTGGTATTGGATTTCAAGATGCCCATCATGGACGGCTTGCAAACCGCACTGGCGGTGCGGCATTCCCACCCAGACCTCTCGGACCCGATTGTGGTGCTGACAACCGCCTACACCCAAGACGAACTGCGCAATCACCCGCACGCAAAGCTGGCAGATGCGATTCTGATCAAACCAGTGACGCCCGTCGCACTGCGCAACGCAGTTGCCAAAGCACAGCGGGCTCGAAAGGGTGGCAAAGAGCCCGTCACGACGCAACGTGCGACCCGCTTGGCAGGTTTGCGTTTGCTGGTAGTGGACGACAACGAGGTAAACCGAGAGGTTGCACAACGCATCTTTGCCCGAGAAGGCGCGCAGGTGGCCACAGTTGATGACGGACGGGCCGCTGTCAACTGGTTGACAAGCCATGCGGACAGCGTTGACCTGGTGCTGATGGATGTGCAGATGCCATTGATGAATGGGTATGAAGCCACGCGAAAGATCCGCAGCATCGAGACCCTGAAAGCCTTACCCGTTGTGGCGTTGACAGCCGGTGCGCTGGTTCAGCACCAGGCGTTGGCTCACCAAGCTGGCATGAATGGCTACATCACCAAGCCGTTTGATGTTGACAATGCTGTGGGACTGATACGGCGGCTGGTCAACCCCCGCAAGCTTGTCGAGGTGCTGCCCGTCGAGACGGCACCTGACACCCCAGCCAGCATGGCTGACCTGCCTGGTATCGCCATTGCCAGTGCACTGGCGATCTGGCGAGACGATGTGCATTACCGAAAATTTTTGCGCCGATTCGCTGACCATTACATGGACATCGTGCAAATTTTGCGCAGCGCCAATGGCAAGGATGCACAAGCACTGGTGCACAAGTTCCGGGGCGCCGCTGCCAACCTGGGGCTTGTCGATGTCGCTGCAGCGGCCCTTTCGCTGGAGCACACGCTGGAAGAAGCAACGCAACCCGAGCAAGCTCTGCTTGACTTGCAAAACGCCATGACTGTGGCTTTGGACTCCATTGCCGTGTATGCGCCACCGACCAATGAGGCGCCTGCCACGTCACCCGCCGTGCCCTCTCAGTCATCCGGACCTGGCTTGAAACAGCTGCTGATGGCCTGGCAAAGTGACAGCTCCTTAGAAGTGGAAACTGCGCTGGCCAACGTGGGACCCTTGCTGTCCACGCATGCACTGGCGTTGCAGCAAACCTTGCTTGACAGCTACGACTTCCCTGCCGGAGAGGCTGCAACCAAAGCGCTTGTCAACACAATGGCACAGATCGAATAGGAGCGCGCGCATGCCCAAGGGACCTATCTTGGTTGTGGACGATGAACCCGTCAACCTCGCCACCATCGATGCCGCCTTGCGAAGCAAATTCAAGCTGGTGTTCGCCCGTAACGGGACCGACGCACTGGCGGCCACGCTCAAGCACTCGCCTGCGCTGATCCTGCTTGACATCCAGATGCCCGACATGGACGGGTACGCCGTGTGTCGGCGTTTGAAGGCCGATCCACGGACAGCATCCATTCCGGTGATCTTCATCACCAGTCGATCAGACATCACCGACGAAGCCGAGGGATTTGCCGCTGGCGGCGTGGACTACATCACCAAGCCCTTTTCCGTCGAAATTCTGAATGCACGGGTCAGAACGCATTTGTCGCTGGTGCGGGCGACCGAGCTGGAACGCAGTTACCACGACGCCATCCACATGCTGGGTCAGGCGGGACACTTCAACGACAACGAGACGGGCGTCCACATCTGGCGCATGGCGAAATACGCGCGCCAACTGGCCCGGGCTTGTGGCTTGCCAGAGGACTTGTGCGCCCTGATCGAGCTGGCTGCACCCATGCATGACACGGGCAAGATCGGTATCAGCCATGCCATCCTGAAAAAACCCGCCAAGTTGGATGAACTGGAATGGGTGGAAATGAAAACACACTCCCGCATCGGCTTCGACATCCTGTCCACCAGCAAAGCGCCCGTGTTCGCGTTGGCAGCAGAAATAGCCCTCTATCACCATGAACGCTGGGATGGCACGGGTTACCCCGAAGGCCTGTCGGGCAAGGCCATACCGGTATCAGCCCGCATCGTTGCCGTGGCCGATGTGTTTGATGCACTGACCATGAAACGGCCATACAAAGACCCGTGGCCCATGGACCGGGTGCTGGCCACCGTGCGGGAAGGCGCAGGCACGCACTTTGACCCTGATGTGGTTGCGGCCTTCGAAACCATACTGCCCGAGCTGCTGACCACCAAGAGCGAGTGGGACGCCAACGAAAACAACACCCTGCATTCATGACCCGCCTGCTACTGATCGAAGACGAAGAAACCTGCCGAGAAATCACCCTCATTGCGCTGCGGCAGTTGGGCGTGACAAATGTTGTGACGGCAACAGATGGCAAGCAGGGGTTGAAGCTGCTGGACCGCATGACCGCGCCACCAGATGTCGTGATGACCGACCTGCTCATGCCCAACAAAGATGGCATTGAAATCATTGCCGAATTGGTTGCCCGTCAATACGGGGGAGGGTTGATTTTGATTTCAGGTGCCGACCCCAGCCTGCTGAAAATGGCCGGTGTGATGGCCACTGATGGTGGCATCAATGTGCTGGCAACCCTGCTGAAACCACTGAACGAAGATGCGTTGAAATACGCCCTGGAGCGCTTGACCCAAGCCTGATGTACCGTGGCCGCCTCACCATGCTGAACGTGACGAAACTCATGCGCCATACCGGACGTTTGTGGCCAGACCCAGTGCGCCAGGTTTGAAACCAGTGCAGCTCACTGCCAAGGTATCTTGGCAAACCGCTCCACCAAATAATCCAGCAGCGCCCGCACCGCCGGTGACAGGTGTTTGCGCGAGGCATAGAGCGCATAAATAGTCATGTCGGGCACGGTCCACTCGGGCAACACCGCTTGCAGGCTGCCGTCCAGCAGGTGCGGGTTGGCCAGGTAGGTGGGCTGCAGCGCGATGCCGCCGCCCGCCAGCGCGGCGCGCAGCAGGGCCGTGGCCTCGTTGGCGCTGAAATGGCTGGCCACGCTGACCTGGGCGTGTTCGCTCCCCCGGTGGAGCTTCCACACACTTTTGCCAAAGTTGGCATAGCTCAGGCAGCGGTGCGTGGCCAGGTCTGCCGGGGCCTGCGGCAGACCCTGTGCGGCCAGGTAAGCCGGTGAGGCCACCAGCACCGATGCGCACGGTGCCAGCGCGCGGCCAATGAGCATCGGGTCGGGCTCGGCGCTGATGCGGATGGCCAGGTCAATGCGTGCATCCACCAGGTTGAGCGCGCCTTCGCTGGCGTTGAGGTCGATTTTGAGTTGCGGGTGCAGCTTCAAAAAGTCCACCACCGCCGCCGCAATCTGCGCGTAGGCGAACGACGTGCTGCAGGTGATGCGCAACTGCCCGCGCAGGGTGCCGTCGTGGCTGTGGGTTTCTTCTTCCACGTTTTCCATCAGGGCCAGCATTTGCAGGCTGCGGCGCAGACAGCTTTCGCCCGCGTCGGTCAGCGTCACGCTGCGGGTGGTGCGCTGCAGCAGGCGTGCGCCCAGCCATTGCTCCAGCTCGGCCACGTAGCGCGTGACCATGGCGCGCGACATGTCCAGCTTGTCGGCTGTGGCGCTGAAGCTGCCGCTGTGGGCCACTTCTGCAAACACTTGCATGGCGGTCAGTCTGTCCATGATTTGCTCTATTTATGAAACAGTAATGGGCAAATTATGCGGTTTATCTGCGCGAATATTGAAACTAAAGTTCACCCCAGCGCTGCAAAGCGCCTTCACACACCACCCCCACAGGAGCTTTTTTCATGATCCGCACCACTGTCATCGCCGCCTCATTGGCCATCGCCTTCACCGCCCACGCCGCCCAGCCGCTGACCGTCAAGGTTTACAACGCGGGGACCAGCAGTTTCAACGTCAACTCCACCCTGGTGTATGGCGAGAAAGAGGCCATGGTGATCGACGCGGGTTTCACCCGTGCCGACGCCCTGCGCATTGCCGCCAACGTGCTCGACAGCGGCAAACAGCTGACCACCATTTACGTCAGCCAGGCCGACCCCGACTACTACTTTGGCGTGGAAACGCTGACAGAAATCTTCCCCCAGGTCGACGTGGTCAGCACCCCCGCCGTGCTGGAAAAGCTGACCGCAAAACTGGCGGGCAAGGTGGCCTTCTGGGGCCCCAAAATGGGCGCCAACGCACCGCGCAAACCGGTGGTGCCACGTGCGCTGACAGGCAACACGTTGACGCTGGAAGGCCAGGCCATTGAAATCCGCGGCACGCAAGGCGCGCTGGCGCACCGCCCTTATGCGTGGATCCCGTCCATCAAGGCGGTGGTGGGCAACATCGGCGTGTTTGGCAACATGCACGTGTGGACGGCCGACACCCAAACCCCTGCCCTGCGCGCAGCCTGGGTGGCGCAGCTGGACGAGATGGCTGCCCTCAAGCCCGAGCTGGTGGTTCCTGGCCACATGAAGGCGGGCACGGCAGTCGACGCCAGCGCCATCGGTTTCACCAAGGACTATTTGCTGAGCTTCGAGAAAAACCTGGCCGCCAACAAGACCAGCGCAGCGCTGATCGGGGCCATGAAACAGGCCTACCCCCAAGTGACTGACGGCGCGATGTCGTTGGACTTGGGTGCCAAGGTCAACACTGGCGAAATGAAGTGGTAAGGAGATAGCGCCATGACCTCCCCCCGTATCACGGTCACGTATCTGTTCGATCCCCTGTGTGGCTGGTGCTACGGGGCGTCACCCGCGCTCCAGCAGTTGGGGCAGCACAAAGGCCTGACGCTGGCGTTGGCCCCCACCGGCCTGTTTGCCGGTGGCGGGCGCACTCTGGACGCAGCCTTTGCGGACTACGCCTGGTCCAACGACGTGCGCATTGCCAAGCTGACGGGTCAACGCTTCACCGAGGCCTATCGGCAAAACGTGCTGGGCCGCCATGGCAGCCGCTTTGACTCGGCTGTGGCCACGCTGGCGCTGACCGCCGTCTGCTTGTCCGAGCCGCTGCGTGAGCTGGAAACGCTCACTGCTCTGCAGGAAGCTCGTTATGTGCAAGGCTTGGACACCTGCGACGTGTCGGTGGTGGCCAAACTGTTGCAAGACCTGGGGCTGGCCACTGCCGCGAACCGTTTGGTGGCTGCCGATGCCGAGCTGCTGGCGGCAAACGCCACCCGCATTCACAAGGCACAGGGCCTGATGCAGACCTTTGGCGCACAAGGCGTGCCTGCGCTGGTGGTCAGCGACGGCCAACGCACGCAGCTGTTGAGTGGGCACGCGCTTTACGACGGGAGCTTGGCCACCGTCATCCCTGCCTGGGCACTGGCCGCCATCAACCCAGCCACTTTTGCATGAAGCTGGCTTGGCCTGCTGCCGGGTCGAGCGCATAGGGCGCAAAGCCGAAGCGCAGGTAACTGCGCAGCGCGGGGGTGTTGCCCGTCAGCACTTCGAGCGTGAGCTTGCAGCAGCCACGTGTGCGGGCGTGTGATTCGGCAGCGGCCAGCAGCGCCAGCCCGATGCCTTGACCCCGGTGGCCGGGCAGCACCGCAATGTCATGCACGTTCAGCAATGGCTGCGCTTTGAAGGTGGAATATCCCTCCAAACAATTGATCAGCCCAACGGGCTGGTCATCCAGCCAGGCAATGAAACTGGCCGCACCGGCGCGCGCGGCCAGGTCGTCACACAGGCGGGCCTTCACGTCTTCGGCCAAGGGTTCGCCACCGCCCATCGGGTCGCGGGCATAGGCATCGAGCAGCATCACCAAGGCAGCGCGGTGTGCGCCGTTCAGGTAGTCCACAGGTAAAACAATCAGGGGCATGGCAACGTGTCAGGTGGTGCCCGGCCAGCCACAAGGAGCGGGCAACCGGGCGTTGAGGGGGCGTATATTTTGTGCCACGGCGGTGCCGGGCACTGCAAACGGCTGTCACGACCGCACCGGCATCAATTGCCGGGCATGCAAGCACTGTCCCCCACGCGCCCGCAAACGTATTGCCAGCCTGGCGCGCCTGCACTAACTTGCGGGGCATGAACACCACCACCCAACTGCGCGTCAGCACACAGCAGCTGTCCACCGCCGAGCTGCACCACGCCCCTCACCTGCCGCTGGATGCGGGCCAGGTGCGGGTGCGCATCGAACAATTTGCACTCACAGCCAACAACATCACCTACGCCGCGTTTGGCGATGCCATGCAGTACTGGCAGTTTTTCCCCACAGACGAAGGTTGGGGGCTGATTCCGGTGTGGGGGTTTGCCACGGTGGCCGAATCGCGCTGCCCCGAGGTGGCTGTGGGCGAGCGGCTGTACGGCTACTTCCCCATGGCCAGCCATGCGGTCTTGCTGCCTCAGCGACACAGCCCACACGGCTTCGTGGACGGTGCGGCCCACCGAGCCGGGCTGCACCCGGTTTACAACCAGTACCTGCGCTGTGCGCAAGACCCGTGGTACAGCGGTGCCAGCGAAGCGGTGCAAGCCCTGCTGCGGCCGCTGTACACCACGTCGTGGCTCGTGGACGACTTCCTGGGCGACCAGGGCTTTTTCGGGGCCACGCAGGCGCTGGTGTCCAGCGCATCCAGCAAAACAGCCTACGGCACGGCGCATGCGCTGCACCAGCGGGCGGGCATCACAGTAGTGGGGCTGACATCGGCCGCCAACCTATCGTTCTGCGAGGGCCTGGGCTGCTACCACCGGGTGCTGAGTTACGACCAGCTCAGCCAGCTGGACCCCGCCACCCCCAGTGTGTATGTGGACCTGGCAGGCAATGCCAGCCTGCGCCATCGGGTGCACACCCACATGCAGGCGTTGGCGTACAGCTGCAGCATCGGCGGCGCGCATGTGCAGGCACTGGGCGGTGCGAAAGACCTGCCCGGCCCGCGCCCGGTGCTGTTTTTTGCGCCAGCCCAAATCAAGAAACGGCAAGGCGACTGGGGCGCAGCCGTGCTGCAACAACGGCTGTTGCAAGCCTGGCAGCAGTTTGCCCACACGGTGACGCACAGCACCCCGCCCTGGCTGCAAGTGGTTGAGCACCACGGGGCCGAAGCGGGCCTGGTGCTGTACCAGCAGATGCTGCAAGGGCAGGTGCCGCCCGTTGAAGGGCATGTATTGGGGTTTTGAGCGCTGGCCATCACACCGCCGGGCCAGGGCGCTGTGCGTCACAGCCTTGCGCATCAGGTTGCCCACCTGCTCGCTTGCTGGCTGTCATCGCCGTCCCCATCGAAGCCGACACGACCAAGCCAATGGCCAGCCACTGGTTGAAGCTCAGGTGTTCGTCAAGCAAGGCCATGGCCAGCAAGGCGGCTACGGCGGGTTCCATGCTGAGCATGATGCCAAAGGCCTGTTTGGGCAGCCGCTTGAGCGCCATCATCTCCAGCGAAATGGGGATGGCGCTGGACATCACCGCCACGGCCAGCCCCACCCCCAGCACCGTGGGCGACCACAGCGCCGCGCCCGCGTGCACCACGCCCACAGGCACCACCACCACGGCCGCCATCAGCAGCCCCAGCGACACCGATTGCCCCGCGTGCAGGTGGCCCACCCGTTTGCCGAACACGATGTAGGTGCCCCACATCAGCGCCGCGCCCAGCGCATAGGCCACGCCCACAGGGTCCAGCGCGCTGGCGTTCAAACTGTCTGCGCCCAGCGGCAACAGCAGCCCCAGCCCGGTGACCGCCAGCAACACCCACACAAAATCAATCGCCCTGCGCGAAGCGTAGACCGCCACGGCCAGCGGACCGGCAAACTCAATGGCCACCGCCAGCCCGAACGGCAGCGTGCGCAGCGACATGTAAAACAACAGGTTCATGCCCCCCAGTGCCGCGCCATACAGCGCGATGGCACGGGCATCGCCCGCCCGCAGGTGCCAGCGCCAGGGCCGCCACAACACCAGCAGCACCAACGCCGACAAGCCCACCCGCACCGCCGTGGTGCCCTGCGCCCCCACCAGCGGAAACAGCCAGTGCTTGGCCCACGACGTGCCCACACCCAGCGCCGTGACGGAGCCGAGGACGGCGAGAAATGGAAAGAAGTGTTGATTGCGGTGCAAGAACGTCATGGCGTGAAAATATAGTTCGCCTCATCAGTGCTTTTGGCTCTGAATTCGCAGCCAAAACGCAACTTTCACTCAGTCTGCCAGCCATGTCCGCAACCGCCGCCCCCCCAGCCATCGACAGCTTCGACCTGGCCATTCTGGCCATCCTGCAACAGGACAACACCACGCCCCAGCGCGTGATTGCGCAGGCCGTGCACCTGTCGGCCCCCGCCGTGCAGCGGCGCATTCAGAGGCTGCAAAAGGCTGGCGTGATCCGCGCCAACGTGGCCGTGCTCGACCCCGAGAAACTGGGCCTGCCACTGACCATCCTGGTGGAAGTGTTCCTGGAGAACGAGCGCCCCGACCGCACCGCCCCGCTGCGCGCCCGCATTGCGGCCGAGCCTGCGGTGCAGCAGTGCTATTTCGTGACGGGCGAGGCGGACTACTTGCTGGTGGTCAATGTGGCATCGATGACCGACTACGACGCGCTCACCAAACGGCTGCTGGCAGGCGACGACAACGTGCGGCGCTTTCGCACCTCGGTGTCACTGGGGTGTTTGAAGGCGGGGCTGCAGGTGCCGCTGGCATCTGGCGGCAGCGCGGCCTGAGGCCTTGCCAGGACAAACCGCTGCGCCGTGAGCCGCGCGGCTTGGTGTGCCGTGAATTGATCGGCCCAAGTTTTATAAAAAAATGGCTACCACCGCTTTATTTACGTACAAAGTTTGCTATATATTTAATAAGATAGCAAACAAACCAATACCATCAAGCGACAGAGCCACATTTGACTTGAAACCAGGGTTTTTTGTCTGCTGCTTACGCCCTCGCCGCTTCTGCCGCAATGTGCCCCGCCAGCGTCGCCACGAACGAGCGCAGGCCGGTCATGGGTGACAGTTCGGTGTAGGCCCCATCGGTCGCCGCCGTGCGAGGCGTGGCAATGACGGCGGCAGAGGAATACAGCTGCTCTCTGGCCAGCTTCTGGCACAGGGTGTCGTAGCGTTGCAGGTAAGACGCACCGGCAAACTCCGGAAACACCGGAAAGTGTGGCGACTTGTCTTTGACCGGCGCACGGGAGGCCGGGGCATCTTCCACCACCATCAGCCAGCCCACAAACGGGCGCTCCTGCGCGCCAAACGCGCCTTCGCGGTAGGCCGTGGCCAGGTCGTGCGAGGTACCGATGGCCTCTTCGGCCCGGTTGTTGAAGTTGTTGCCAAACGATGGGCCAACGTGGCTTTTTGAACTCAATGGCCGCAATCAGGCGGCCCCGATCCATCACCAGCAAATCCCACAGCTTGGTCGGGCGGAAATATCCCGGCAGCGTCAGCACGGCGCGCTGCTGGCAAATCTGCGCATGGGCCAGGCCGTTGGCCCGCACCAGGTCAATCACCAGGCTGGCAAAGCCGTCCATGTTTTTGCCCCCGGTCACGCCAGCGCGTTCGCCCTGGTCGGCCTTGCCCGATGCCTGTTGCTTTTGCCGGGCTGCGTCACGGGTTTGCCAGAACGCCTTGACCGCAGCGCGGGCTTGTTGGTCGTAGTCGCAAAGGTTCAGCGGCATGTGGGCTTGTCTTTCTCAGTGTGGGTTGCGTCAATCGCTCAGCAGCGCATCGGCCTCTTCCGGGGTCAGGCCATAGAGTTCGCAGGCGGCTTGGTCGCATTCGGCCATGTTGAGCGTGGTGGCGGCGTGGGCCAGCCTGGCCCGCATGGGTGGTGGCACATCGGCCCACAGCGGCAGGCGGATGCGGCGCAGGTATTGGGCCTGAAACCGCAAAAAGCCCCCACGCATGGCCGTGGAATACGCTGCCACAAACTGCCGCGCCACCCGCGACAGCAGCACAGCCTGCAAGGCACGCAAATCCCAATCCTGCGACACCACGTAATACAGGTTGTGGTGCGGGTACAGCCCGCCCGGCTCGTACACCACATGGGCCGAGCCTTTGATGTCCGGGATCAGCAGCTTGGGACGTGCCGCCAGCGCGGGCGTGATGCGGTCAATGGTGCGGTACCAGTTGGCCGGGTTCTTTTTGGCCACATGCCGCCCGGCAATGGCCTGGCGGTGCCGCTCCAGGTGCGCCCGGAGGCGGGGGTACAGCGCCAGGTCGGCCAGCTTGCCGTCGTCTTCAAACGGGTTGACCACGCCCAGCCCCGTCCATTGCACGGTGCCGCTGGCAATGTCTTTGGTGGTGGCCAGCGGCAGCTTGCGCGATGGCTCCACGTCCAGCGCCGCCATCGGGGCAATGAAAGCCTTGTCGGCCCCGGTGGCCACGCCAATGCCCACCTTGCACCCGGCATCTTCCAGCGCCGGAAACTGCGCCTCCAGGCGGCGCAACAGCGCACGCTGGCTGGATGAGCCCAGCACCCACGGCTGCGAGCCGGTGCCCACACACTCCACCAGCGACACCCCGTGCGCCGGGCTGGGCTGGCCTGCCCGCAGCACACCGGCCAACTGCGCCAGCCGCGCCAATGCATCGGCAGCCCCCACGCCGGGGCGCTGCGCCACCAGCGTAGCCCCGGCCTTGGCCCGCTCAATCAGGGTGATGGCCGGGTAAGCCACCACGTCTGACTCGAAGGCGGGCGTGTCGGTCATGTCCACATAGGCCCGCACATGAAAACCCGCCGACACCACCGCACGCAACGGCCCGCCGTAGGTGTTTTTGGTCCAGCGGTCGGCACAGATGAACGCAAGTTGCCCGCCATTGGCCAGCAGCGCCAGCGAACGTTCGATGAAGGGCACGTACAAGTCGGCCCGGTCAAACAGCGTGGCGTAGAGCTTGCGGTACTGGCACAGCAACGCGGACGCAATCAACTCCTGCCGCACATAGGGCGGGTTGCCCACCACCACATCAAAGCGACCCGACAGCGGGTGCAGCAAAAAGTCGCCAGACACCAGCCATACCGACAACAGCCGCGCCCGCTCGGCATCCGCCAGCCCGTGCGCCCGCAGCAGCGCATCCACCTTTTGCCGCGTGGCGTGGAAGGTGCTGCGGTGCAGCTCCACCGCGCGGATGCAATCGGCCAGATCAGCCCCGCCACCGGCCGCCTTGAACGCACGCAGCAACCGCCCCACGGCAGCCAGCACAAACGCGCCGCCACCAAAAGACGGCTCCAGCAGGCGCATGCGGTGCAGCGGCTGGCAGGCGGTGTACCCAGCCAAATCGAGCATGAACTCCACCACCTCGGGCCGGGTATTGACCGCGCCCCGCCCGTCAGCGTCCGTCTGGCTGGCGAGCGTGTCCACGGCATCGGCTATGGGGCAGAAGCCTTGGAGGGAGGGTTGGTCGATCAGGAGGGGAGGGGGCATGAGTTTCGGGTGGCGGACCGGGTGGATGGTGCCCGATGCGTCGGCACTGCTTTAACGGTTGATGACAACCGCCGCTTTTGAATATTTCAGGGGCGGCTCTGTTTAACGTTTAAGCTGAACCGCGAGCGGCTGCCTGCCGACGCGAGTCGACTCGGGCACCTGCTCAGGTTTCACTCGCAACAGTATCGATAAGCTTCTCAAGACGAGCATGAATCGTTGACCTTGTGATGGAGATCATCTCAAGAAGATCTTCGGTCTCTTCTTTTGTCAAGCGCATTGCGGGAAGAAACTCAATCGCAGATGGATGCCCGTTGATCTTCATAGGCCTAATGCGCCTACTCCCAACATTTGAATGGGCGTAAACCTCGTGGCGAAGATTCAAGACTGACTCGTGCAATTTCTTTTGGTTCGGAGAGTACTGAATGAGCCTTCGCGGGAACTTGGGCCAGCCTCGACTTTCCACAAACGGCCGGGAATACGCGACGACGAGTGCGGTGGTATAGGCCGATTGCTGCATATAGGTTGTCCATCGGCGACGGCTCTCCCAAAGCACGAAATGCCATCCCTTCTTCAGCAGATGTCTTGCGTAGAACGATGCTTGGTCAAGATCTTCCTGCGCAACGTACAACAGCTCGTACAGCGAGTGATCCTGCTCTTTCGCTTCCTGGGCAGTTCGCATTCGTGAAACCTCACGTGATGTGGACGAGCGCCTATCCTGGCATTCCCAAGCTAGACGACGAAATAAACCGGTTCATTGAATTCAGCAAATTCATGCGCCACCGCCAGCCGCTTTCCCCCGCAGCCCATCAGCGCAACATCCGTGACAGTGGCCAAATCCCCCTCCCCTGTTTCCCCTTGCCGCCCGCCTGCTGCTTCAACGTCGGGGCGTTCCGGGTAAATGCACTGTAGCCCAGCCACGGCACAGGCTTGCCTGTATCCGATCAAATCGGTGCCCTTGGCTCCCGTCACCCATGTCCCAATTTGATCGTTTCCTGTCCGTTTCCGCCCCAGCCAACGGCGGCTGATGCAGGAAGAATAAAGGCTTCTTTCAAAGGAGCTTTTCATGAAAACGTGTCTGTTGGTGATCGATGTGCAGGAGTCCTTCCGCCACCGTCCATTTTTTACCGAGGCTGATCTGCCCGCCTACCTGGCCGCGCAAAACGCGCTGGTTGCGGGCTGCGTGGCCGCCGGGCTGCCCGTGGTGCGCGTGCTGCACAGCGACGGCCCCGAGGTGGCCAGCAACCCGTTTGCACAAGCATCCGGCCATGTGCGCCCACTGGACGGGCTGGTGGACTTTGACGCAGCGGCCACCTTCGTCAAGCACCGCCACAGCGCGCTGGTGGGCACGGGGCTGGACGTGTGGCTGACGCGGCACGGCGTGCAGCGGCTGATCGTCAGCGGCATCCGCACCGAACAATGCTGCGAAACCACCACCCGCCACGCGTCCGACCTGGGCTGGCAGGTGGACTTTGTGACCGAAGCCACCCTGACCTTCGACATGGTGCAACCCGATGGCAACGTGCTGCCAGCTGCCGACATTGCCATGCGCACCGCCACCGTGCTGCAAGGCCGCTTTGCCACGCTGTGCACGGTGGAACAAGCCTTGGCCCGCGCGCGGGGTGAAGTGGCATGAGTACCGTCACCATCGCCCTGCTGGCGTTTGACGGCATGGAGGCGCTGGACTTTGCCGGGCCGTTCGAGGTGTTCACCACCGCGAGCCGGGTGTATGCCCGGACAAACGCCTCTTCAACCGTAGCAAACTTATCAAGCACAACAAGCGGTGAGCCACTTTTTGATGTAAAAGTGGTGGCCCGCACGCTCGATGCCGTGCAAGCGCGCGCCGGTTTGCGCGTGTTGCCCGATGCCGACTTTGCCGCACCCTTGCAGGCCGACTTGCTGCTGGTGCCCGGCGGCGTGGTGGACCGGGCCATGGCCTGCCCCGACACCCTGGCCTGGGTACAGCGCATGCACGCGGCCAGCCGGTGGACGGCATCGGTGTGCACAGGCGCGTTCATCCTGGCGCAGGCCGGGGTGCTGACGGACCAGCGCGTCACCACGCACTGGGAAGACCTGGCCGATTTGCAACGCCAGTTCCCCGCACTGCACGTGCAAAGCGGCGCGCGCTGGGTGGTGGCCGAAGAAGGGGCAGACGGTGGGCGCATCACCACCTCGGCAGGCATCAGCGCGGGCATCGACATGAGCCTGCATCTGGTGGCGACAATGGCTGACAGCCACATGCGTGCGCTGGGGCTGGACGGCCACGACCTGGCCGAGCGCACCGCCCACCAGATGGAATACACATGGACCCAGCAAGCGCCCCAACCACCCTCAGCCTGAACACAAGCCCCGCCAGCCGCCCCGCCGGGGTGGGCACGCCCGCAGCCACGGCCCCGGCGGCAGGCGCAAGCGGTCAGGCACCCGTCACACGGGTGCTGTTCGTCCTGCTGCCCCACAGCCTGACGCTGGACTGGGCAGGCCCGGCAGAGGTGCTGCGCTCGGCCAACGGCGTGTTGCAGGGCATGGGCCTGGCCCCCCGTTTTGTGGTGGGGTTTGTGGGGCCAGAGGCCAACCCCATCACGTCGGTGGGCGTGCGCCTGGCCGACGTGGCCCCGTTGCCCGACCTGTCCCCCACCACACTGACGCAACCCACCTGGGTGGTGTTGGTGGGCGAGCCCGGCGAATGCATGCCAACCGACACCCCCGCCGCACTGGCGACACTGCACTGGCTGCGCGGCCTGCGCCTGGTGCCCGGCCAGCTGGAGCTGCTGACCGTGTGCGCCGGTGCGGTGCTGGCTGCCCACGCCGGTTTGCTGACCGGGCGCGATGCCACCACCCACCACCAGCACCTGGACGAGCTGCGGCTGGCCGACCCCACCTGCCGCGTACAGAGCAACCGCGTGTTCGTGACCGACGGGCCGGTGTGCAGCAGCGCGGGCGTGACCACGGGCATCGACCTGATGCTGCACCGCGTGTCGGCCGTGTGCGGCCCGGTGGTGGCGGCCAAGGTGGCGCAAGCCCTGGTGGTGGCGTTGCGCCGTGGCCCGCAGGATGCCGAGCTGTCGCCCTTCCTGACCCACCGCAACCACCTGCACCCCACCGTCCACAAAGTGCAAGACGCTGTCAGCCAGGCCACCCGCGCCGACTGGTCGCTGGAACGCATGGCGAGCGTGGCCTGCACCTCCACCCGCCACCTGGCACGCCTGTTTGAAACCCATGCCGGGGTGGCACCGCTGCAGTACGTGCGCCGCATCCGCCTGGCGGCAGCGCAAACCGCACTGCAAAGCGGGCTGAACGTCAACCAGGCAGCCGATGTGGCAGGCTTCAGTTCCGATACGCAATTGCGCCGGGCGTGGCACCAGGCCGGTTTGGCCGGCACGCCGTCGGCGTACGCAGCCTGAAGAAACGACTGAAAAAAGCGCCGACTGAATCAGATATTGGGGCAGAAGTTGGCCGTGTTTCGGGCGTGCCCGAGCGCCCACCCATCGCTCAGTTCAACGAGCGGCGGATGTCACGCAAGCGCGACCAGATGGCATCGCGGTCGGGTGCGTCATCGGCCTGGGCCAGGTAACCGGCCAGGTCGCGCTCGGCGTGCTGGTGGTGGGCCAGTTCGGCATGCACCAGGCCACGGTCGCGCAGCTCGTCCCACGCCAAGGGCAGCAGGCGCACCAGGCGCTCCGACACGGCCAGCAAACGCGGCCAGTCTTCAGCGGTGCGGTGAATTTCCTTCAGGTTGCGCAGCATGCGCGCCAGGATGTCGCGTGGTGGGCAGGGCTGCAAAAACAGGCCCAGCGGCACCTCGAAATCGTCCACCAACCCATGGGCGCGCTGGTAAGGCTCCAGCCGCTCGATCAGCTCTTCGCGGCTGAACGATTGCCCGGTGAACGGATCGACCACCACCTGGCCTTGCGGCAACGTGACCTTGACCAGAAAGTGCCCCGGAAACCCCACGCCGTAGGCCTCCAGCTTCAGTCCCTGGGCCAGCTCCAGCCACAGCACGGCCAGGCTGATGGGGATGCCTTTGCGGGTACGCAGCACGGCGTTCAGGTAGCTGTTGTCGGTGTCGTAATAGTTGTTGACGTTGCCGCCGAAGCCCAGGTCACGGTAGAAAAACTGGCTGAGCGCCCGCAACCGCTGAATGGGGGCCGCGTCGGCCGTCACACGGCGGGCCAGACGGGCTTGAAGCTGATCGACATCGCCCAGCACCTGCTGCACGTCGAGGTCAGGGTACTCGTCCTGCGCGAGGCAGGCCGCAGCTTCCAGCAGCGGAAAGTGCACGTCGTCGGCCACCAGGGCCGAAAAGTAGTCGAGTGGCGACGGCGTGAAAATGGCAAATTTCATGTGTGTCACCCCGCTCTTCGAGCAAAACTGCGCAACGGCACGCCACTGGCGGCCAGCGCAGCAAAATAAATAGCTGCCGAACCAATCATAACAAGCGACAAGGCACCTATTCGCATCAATTTTTCGTCGGCCATGGCCACCCAGTCCATGCGGTTGGCGGCCCAGATCAGGAAGATGGCCAGCAAGGCACTGGCGGCCACCACCTGCAATGTGAACATCCACCAGCCCGGCAAGGGCTTGTACATGCCCCGGCGGATCAGCCCCACCAGCAACCAGCCCGCATTGATCATGGCCCCCACGCCGATGGACAGCGCCAGCCCGGCATGGGCCAGCATGGGCACGAACACCAGGTTCATGAGTTGCGTCAGCACCAGCACCACCACGGCAATCATCACGGGTGTCTTGATGTTCTGGCTGGCATAAAAACCCGGTGCCAGCACCTTGATGGCCACCAGCCCCAGCAAACCCACGCCGTAACCGGCCAGCGCCACCGAGGTTTGCTGCACGTCCTGGCCAGTGAAGGCACCGTAGTGGTACAGCGTGGCCACCAGCGGTTTGGCAAACGTCAGCAAGCCCACAGCGCACGGCACGGCCAGCAGCAACACCAGGCGCAAGCCCCAGTCCAGCAGGTTGCTGTAACGGTCGGTGTCGTTCACGCCACGCGCGCCTGCCAACTGGGGCAGCAGCACGGCACCCAGGGCCACGCCCAGCATGGCGGTGGGGAATTCCATCAGCAAATCGGCATACGACAGCCAGCTGACACTGCCCGGCGTGAGGTGCGAGGCAATTTGCGTGTTGATGAGCAGCGACACCTGTGCCACGCTCACACCCAGCAGCGCGGGCAGCATCAAACGCGTGACCTGCCGGGTACCGGGATGCGCCCAGGCTGCCTTGACGGCGGACCAGCGCCACCCGATGCGCGGCAGCAACCCCAGCTTGCGCAAGGCGGGCACCTGCACACCCAGTTGCAGCATGCCACCCACCATCACGCCAGCAGCCATGGCGTAAATGGGCTCCACCCCCATGCGCGCAAACCACGGCGCACCCAGCCAGGCAGCGGTGATCATGCTGATGTTCAGCAGCACGGGCGTGGCGGCGGGTACGGCAAAACGCTTCCACGTATTCAATATGCCCGCAGACAGTGCCACCATCGACATGAACACGATGTAGGGGAACATCCAGCGGGTCATCAGCACCGCAGCGTCGAAACCATCGGGGCTTTGTTTCAGCCCGCTGGCCATGGCCCACACGATCCAGGGTGCGCCCAGCACACCCAGCACGCAAGTGGCGGTCAGCGCCCAGGCCAGCACGGTGGCAATCTGATCGATCAGCACCTTGGTGGCGGCCTCGCCTTCTTTTTCTTTCATGGCGGCCAGCACGGGCACAAACGCCTGGCTGAAAGCCCCTTCGGCAAACAGCCGCCGCAGCATGTTGGGAATGCGAAAGGCGACGTTGAACGCATCGGTGATGGGCGAGGCGCCGAACATCGCGGCCATCAGCAACTGGCGCACCAGACCCGTGACACGTGACGCCAGGGTGAACAGGGAAATGACGGAAGCGGCTTTGAACAGGTTCACGCGGCCAGTGTACGGTAGGTTGGCAGGCGGGTTACAATCGCGGGCTTTGCTGGCAACATCCCCAAACCATTTAAGGACAATTCATCATGGCAACCAAGCCCAAGAAAAAGAACCCCCGCCTGGCATCCGGCCGCAAACGCGCCCGCCAGGACGTCAAACTGAATGCAGCCAACACATCGCTGCGCTCCAAATACCGCACATTCGTCAAGAACGTTGAAAAAGCGATCCTGACGGGTGACAAATCCAAAGCCACCGAAGCCTTTGCAAAAATGCAAACCGTGGTGGACACCGTTGCCGACAAGGGCATCTTCCACAAGAACAAGGCCGCTCGCGACAAGAGCCGCCTGAGCGCTCAGGTCAAGGCCATGGCCGTGGCCGCAGCCGCTGCCTGATCAGGCCAAACCCGGCACCTGTTCGCAGGGGCCAAAACAGCCCGAAGGGGCTTGAAACCCCCTTCGCCGTTTGAAACGGTGCGCTGCCAGCAAAAAAAATGAACGACCGCCTTGGTGCAAACCAGGCGGTTTTTTCATGTCCGGGTGAAAAAGACGGGTGAGACTGGCACACGTGAGGCACCGACGGGTGTGGCACCGAAGCGCGAAGCAGAGACAGGTTCAACAGGCGGGCTGCGTCCTGTCGGATGTGGGGCGCGAGTGGGGTGAATGCCAGCTTGGCCCCGCCTGGCGCAGCCAGCGGCCTGCGCCTCAGCGTGCCGCCGGGGGCGTGTCAGGGTGGTCGGGCAACAGGCAGGCTTCAACCACCTGCAGATCGTTGTCTTTGGCGAAGTTCATGCAGAACGCCCACGCCATGGGCTCTTCGTCTTCCATGTCGCGGTGGACGATGACGCACTTCACGTTACCCAACGTGGACGGCACGCACCAAGGCGAATAGCTTGCACGGTGGGCCTGCGCAGACGCACCACCGGGGCGAAACTGGCTCATCACGCCGGCAAGACGTTCAGCCCAGTCGCTGGGCCTGAAGGTACGGCCACTGCTGGTGACCCCCTGAATGAACAGCTGTCTTGACGTGCTGGAGACCATGGGTAATTGGCCCTGAAAAACGAGGATGTTGAAGGTACCACAGGGAGGATCGCCGCCTGCTGCACCGCACAAGTATTCTATCTTATATAAGACTTAAACCCACTCTGCCGGGATGCCACAGCATGGGCACCGCGCACATATCCGGCGCCTGCACCGCCTCGTGGTGAACCGTCACAGCGATCAGCCTAAAATCACGTTTCAACGGCTCAACCTGCGTTGGGCCGTTGTGCTTTGTGGGATTCAGATCTGACCCAAAAGTTTTTCAACTGACTGGTTTTTTACCTTGACTGGAGTTTTGCCATGACCGCAGCGACCCCGATTGCCGCCGCCTCCCCCCATGTGATGAACACCTACGGGCGCCTGCCCCTGGCGCTCTCCCATGGCCGAGGCTGCCGAGTCTGGGACGTGAATGGCAAAGAGTACCTGGACGGCCTGGGCGGCATCGCCGTCAACACACTGGGCCACGGCCACCCGCAGCTGGTGGCGGCCCTGCAAGACCAGATAGCCAAGCTGATCCACAGCAGCAACTACTACCACGTGACCTTGCAGGAAACCCTGGCTGCCAAGCTGGTGGAACTGTCTGGCATGACCAACGTGTTTTTCTGCTCCACCGGGCTGGAAGCCAACGAAGCCGCGCTGAAGCTGGCACGCAAGTTCGGCCACGACAAAGGCATTGACCGGCCCGAAGTGGTGGTGTTTGAAGGCGCCTTCCACGGCCGCAGCATTGCCACGCTGAGCGCCACCGCCAACCCCAAAATCCATGCCGGGTTTGGCCCGTTGGTGGAAGGCTTTGTGCGCGTACCCCGCAACGACATTGCGGCCGTGCGCAAGCTGACTGAAGGCAACGCCAACATCACCGCCGTGTTTTTTGAAGCCATTCAAGGCGAAGGCGGCATCCACCCCATGACGGTCGACTTCATGCGCGAGCTGCGCGCCCTGTGCGACGAGCGCGATTGGCTGCTGATGATCGACGAGGTGCAGTGCGGCATCGGCCGCACCGGCAAGTGGTTTGCCCACCAGTGGGCGGGTATCGTCCCTGACGTGATGCCCCTGGCCAAAGGCCTGGGCTCGGGCGTGCCCATCGGTGCGGTGGTGGCAGGCCCCAAAGCCGCCAACATCTTCCAGCCAGGCAACCACGGCACCACGTTCGGTGGTAACCCGCTGGCCATGCGCGCCGGGGTAGAAACCCTGCGCATCATGGAAGAGGCCGACCTGCTGGCCCACGCCGCGAAGGTAGGCAACCACCTGAAAACCGCCTTGGTCACCCAGTTGCTGGGCGTGCAAGGCGTGAAAGACGTGCGCGGCCAGGGCCTGATGCTGGGTGTGGAACTCGACCGCCCCTGTGGCGCGCTGCTGCAACGCTGTGCCGATGCGGGCCTGATGCTCAGCGTGACCGCCGACAGCGTGGTGCGTTTGGTGCCCCCGCTGATCCTGAGCATGTCAGAAGCGGACGAAATCGTCGCCATCCTGGTGCCGCAGATCAAACAATTCCTGTCCGAACAGGCCTGAGGCGGTGCGCATGAAACACTATTTGCAATTCAAAGACTGCACGGCTGACGAATACGGTTACCTGCTGGGCCGGGCGGCGTTCATCAAAAAGAAGTTCAAGGCCTACGAAAAGCACCACACGCTGGCCGACCGCACACTGGCCATGATTTTTGAAAAAGCCAGCACCCGCACCCGCGTGAGCTTCGAGGCGGGCATGTACCAGCTGGGGGGCAGCGTGGTGCACCTGACCACCGGCGACAGTCAGCTGGGCCGGGCCGAGCCCATCGAAGACAGCGCCAAAGTCATCAGCCGCATGACCGACCTGGTGATGATCCGCACCTACGAGCAAACCAAGATCGAGCGCTTTGCCGCCCACTCACGCGTGCCCGTCATCAACGGGCTGACCAACGAGTTTCACCCGTGCCAGATCCTGGCCGACCTGTTCACGCTGGTCGAGCACCGCCCGGCCGCCAGCGGTGCGCCGCTGGATGCCATCCAAGGCAAAGTGGTAGCCTGGGTGGGCGACGGCAACAATATGGCCAACACGTGGTTGCAGGCCGCCGAGCTGCTGGGCTTTACGGTGCACATCAGCACACCCAGAGGTTACGAAGTAAGTGCCTCTACCGCAGGTATATCAAGCACTTCGTGCTACAAAGTTTTTGACAACCCACTGGATGCCTGCCGGGGTGCCCACCTGGTCACCACCGACGTGTGGACCAGCATGGGCTACGAGGCCGAAAACGAAGTGCGACGCACCGCGTTTGCCGACTGGTGCGTCAACACCGAGATGATGGCTGTGGCCCAACCCGACGCCCTGTTCATGCACTGCCTGCCCGCCCACCGGGGTGAAGAGGTGACGGCCGAGGTGATCGACGGCCCCCAAAGCGTGGTGTGGGACGAGGCCGAGAACCGCATGCATGCGCAAAAGGCTCTCATGGAGTATTTGCTGCTGGGACAACTGGCATGACAGGCTGCGCGGCACCCACTGCCGCGCACCGCCCACACTGACGCGGTTCCCTGCACCCCCATGCAAGCCCTGCTCGACACCATTGCCCAGGCAGCCCTGCCCACCGACGCCCAACGGATTTTCCACGGGCGGGGCGGGCTGCATCCGGGTTGCGAACACCTGGCGCTGGATGCCTACCCCCCCGTCTGGGTGCTGACCAGTTTTCTGCCCATCACCGATGCTGAACTGGACACCGTGCACCGCGCGTTGGCTGCGCGCTGGACGCAACTGGCCCCAGACCAAACACTGAACTGGGTGTACCAGTGCCGCCACCCTGGCCAGACCGAAACCCGGCTGATGACGGGCGAGGTGCCCACCCCGCACACCGTGACCGAGCAGGGTGCGCGCTACGCCGTGCACGTGCTCAAAGGCCAAAACCACGGTTTGTTCCTGGACATGGCCGAAGGCCGCCGCTGGGTGCGCGAGCACATGCAAGCCCTGGCCACCACCCAGCGCAGGCTGAAGGTGCTGAACCTGTTTGCCTACACATGCGCCTTTTCGGTCGCCGCGCTGCAAGGTGGCGCACGACAGGTGCTGAACGTGGACATGAGCCACGGGGCCATGGGCATCGGGCAGCAGAACCACGCGTTCAACGGCCTGAGCACGGGTGCCAGCTTCATGGCACACGACATCTTCAGCACCTGGGGCAAGATCAACCGCCATGGCCCCTATGAACTGGTCATCATGGACCCGCCCAGCTACCAGAAGGGCAGTTTCGTGGCCAGCAAGGACTACGCCCGCCTGGTGCGCCGCCTGCCGGACCTGCTGGCACCGGGTGGCCACGCAGTGCTGTGCCTGAACGCGCCCGAGCTGGGTGTGGACTTCCTGCAAAACCTGGTGTCCGACACCGCCCCGGAACTGGTCTTTGTGAAGCGGCTGGCCAACCCGGCCGCGTTTGCCGACGCCTCACCCGACCGCGCGCTGAAGGTGCTGCTGTACCGCGCGCCTGAACTGACCCCTGCCTGACCGACCTGGCCGGTCAACCGGGCAACGTCAACCGCAACGGCGCCAGACCGGCGGCGCGCTCGGCTCAATCCGCTCGGGGTTGCCCCAACGAGTACTCCAGCGCACACATGGCCTCCAGCACGCCGTCACGGGCCTGCAGCAGTTCACCCGTCAACGCCTGTGCGTCTGCCAGCAGGCCATCGCGCCACAGGGTATCGAGGTCATGGGCAACGGCGTGTACCCGCTCGTGGGGTTCTCGTATGCCTTTGAATGCGTCAGACTGTGTCCAGGCCTGACCAGTGGCCGCAGCAGCGTCGTACCAGTGCCCGAATGTGCAGGCGTGGGCATCTGCCAGGTGCACATGGGGTGGCACCCAGCCCTCGGCCACAGCGTGCACCAGCTGGTTCACCCAGCTGCGGTGCTGGATTTCGGCCACCAAAACGGGGTACACGGCATCTGTCCACACATGCCGCGCGGCGGCTTGCCACTCGGTCGGCATGCGCCAGCCGAGCACCCAGCCTTGCACCAGGTCGGCAGGCATGGGCCGTGCCACGCCATAACCCTGGAACACGTGGCAACCCAACATCATCAGCAGGCGGCCGTGCTCGACGGATTCGACCCCCTCGGCCACCAGCTCGCGGTCAAACGAACCCGCCAGCTTCGTCACGCTGTGGACGATGGTCAGGTTGTCGGGGTCGCTGAGCATGTCGCGCACAAAGCTCTGGTCGATCTTGACCGTGTCGACGGGCAGTCGCTTCAGGTAGGTCAATGACGAATAGCCCGTGCCGAAATCGTCCAGCGCAACGGTCACACCCAGCTGGTGGCACTCTGCGATCACCCGGCTGACCTTGACGATGTCTTCCAGACCCGTCGTTTCCAGGATTTCAAGTTGCAGATCGGCAGCTGGCACCGTCGGATGCCGGCTGATGGCCGCTGTCAGCTTCTGCACGAAGTCGGGCGACTGCAACTGCCGCCCGGCGACGTTGACGCTGACGGGGAGGTTCAGGCCTTGGCTGCGCCAGAACTGCATCTGATCCAGCGCGGTTTCGATCACCCAGTCGCCCAGCTCGCAGATGAGGTCGTCTTCTTCGATCAGTGGCAAAAAGTCGGCTGGCGGCACCAGCCCGGTTTGCGGGTGCTGCCAGCGCACCAGCGCCTCCATGCCAGCCACCTGCCCCGTGCGCAAATTGACCTTGGGCTGGTAGTACAGGCGCATTTCGTCGGCCACCAGCGCCTCGCGGACGCGGGCCATCCGGTCGATGTGGCTGCGGGCATCGCGGTCCATTTCGGCATCGAACAGGTGGTAGCAGTTCTTGCCCGCCTGCTTGGCCACGTACATGGCCTGATCGGCATGGCGCAACAAGGTGTCGGCGTCGGCATCGTCCTGGGGATACACGGCCACACCCATGCTGGCCGTCAGCTGCACGGCATCGGTGCCAACCATCAGCGGCTGCTGCAGCACGTCCAGCACCCGTTGACAGCCTTGCAGGCATGCCTCCGTGGCACCCAGGCCGGTCATGAGGATGACGAACTCGTCGCCACCGATGCGCGCAACCGTGTCATCCACGTCCAGGGCACTTTTGAGGCGGCGTGCCACGTCAACCAGCACGCGGTCGCCCGCATCATGGCCCCAGGTGTCATTGATGGGTTTGAAACCATCGAGGTCCAGGTAGCAGACAGCCAGCAGGGTGTGCATGCGCCGAGCCTGGAGCAGACCCCGCCCCAGCCGATCGGCCAGCAAGGTGCGGTTGGGCAGCTCGGTCAGCGGGTCGTAGTAGGCCAGTTTGGTCAGCTGGTTTTCCTGTGCCTTCAGCCTGCGGATGTCCGAAAACACCGCCACGTAGTTGGTCACGGCGCCCTCGTCGTCGCGCACGGCTGAAATGGACAGCAACTCCGGGAACACCTCGCCGTACTTGTTGCGGTTCCAGATTTCCCCGGTCCATGTGCCGATGTACTGGATGCTGTTCCACATCGCCTCGTAAAAGGCCTTGTCATGCCGCCCTGACCGCAGCACACGCGGGTTGCGGCCCAGTACCTCACCGCGAGACCAGCCCGTGATGCGTGAAAACGCCGGGTTCACGTCAAGGATGTTGCCTTGGGCATCGGTCAACGTGATGCCATCGTGCGAATGCTGAAACGCCGTCGAATGCAGCTTGAGCTGCATTTCGGCCGCCAGCTGTGCGGCCAGCCGTGCTGCCGTCTCGGCATGGGCATGGGCCAATGACTGGCGCGCGCGCGCCAGCACCACGAACATGCCCACCAGGTACACCGCCAACACCAGCGCCAGCGCGTACAGCCCTTGCCGGTACACCGTTGCCCGCGACACCGCCAAGGTGTGCGCACGGGCATACCCCACACTCAATTGCCCCAGCAGCGGCCCGCTGCCCAGCTCGCCCCACTGCCTGTGCACGTCTTCAAGTGCCGCAATGCGCTGAACAATCTGCTTGCCATGCAGCGCCAGGTGCCCCAACCCGCTTGTCGATTTCGCGGCCGGGTGCCGCTTGGCCAACTCGGCAGCCACTGCCTCGAAGTGCTGGCGGTAGGCGTCGCTCGGCTTGAGTGCGTACACCATCACCGCCCGGCCGAAACGCTCGGCCAGCTCTCGGTCGGCTGCAGACAGTCCACCCGATTCATTTCCGTGCAAAAAAGCGTGCATGGCGCGCGGGAAATACGCTTCCGAGTTGCGCAGCACGGCGTTGTGACGCTTGAACACATCGACCAGATCGGCTTTGCTGGCCAGGATGGTCTGCACCCCCCGCGTCAGTGAAGACAGTTGCTGACGTGCCGGCTCGGGCAGGTAGCCGGGCAATGTCAGCAGCACATCAACCTGCTGCGCCATGTCGGCTTGCAATTGCGTGAGGCCGTCGTAGTGGTTGACCAACCCCATGCGCGAGGCCAGCAGTTCGCTGTCAGCTTTGGCATCGAGTGCCTGCAGACGGCTGAGGGTCAGCACATACCGCTCGTGCTGCGCGGGCACCACGGCTTCCGCCTGTTGATACACCCAGATCAGTGCCGCCATCAGCACCAGCACGGACAACAGCACGCCCACCCAGCGCCGCCGCGCTTGCCAACTGCCTGCAGGACTCATCGGCCTCCCCCGCCGCGCCATTCACCGGTGAGCGTGCGCAGAAAAGCGCTGAGCGCCGCCACGTCGGCTGACGACAACTCACGGCCCAGCTGCGCCCGCCCCATCCACCACACGGCCTCTTCCAGCGTGGGCACCGATCCGTCGTGAAAATAGGGGGCCGTCAGTGCCACGTTGCGCAGGCTGGGCACCTTGAACACACCCTTGTCTGAAGCCTGCCCGGTGACGTTGTAGCGCCCCAGATCGGATGGCGGCTCGGCGCCCGACACGGGTCGGGTCAGGAAGATACCGAAAGGCTGAAACAGATTGCCGCCAATGCCCACACCCTGGTGGCAACTGGCACACCCCAGGTCCAGGAACGAGCGGTAACCCTTCAGCTCCAGCGCGGTCAGCGCATCACCCTGGCCACGCAAATACCGGTCGAACCGGCTGTTGGGGGTGACCAGTGTTTTTTCGTAGGTGGCAATGGCATCAGTCACCGTCTGTGGCGACATGTCGCCGCCATAACTGGTCTGAAACTGCACCACATAGACGGGATCGGCCCGCAGCATGGCCAGCACGTCTGGCCAGTTTGACGCCATTTCCAGTGGGTTCTGAATGGGGCCAGCGGCTTGCTCAGCCAGTGTGCGGGCCCGCCCGTCCCAGAACTGAACGAAATTCAGGTGGCTGTTGAACACCGTGGGCGTGTTGACGGTACCGGTTCGGCCCTGCACGCCTCGGGCAGTGGGCAGGCCATCTGCGCCGCCCGCCTTGAGGTCGTGGCAGCTCAGGCACGACACGGTGCCATCGGCCGACAACCGCTTGTCGGCAAACAGGCGCTCCCCCAAAGCCACTGTGTCAGCGGGCACCACAGGGGCATCGGGCAAAGGCAACAGCGCCTGGGTGGCAGACGGGCCCAAAGCCTGCAAGGGGCCATCGCCGGCCAGACGCGTGACTGCCAAATCGGATCGCTGGGCCATTGCCCACATCACCACCAACACCACCAGCGCACCGGCCAGCACCCACCCGACGTGCATCGCGCCCATGCCCTGATCAGGTGGCACGCCCCTCCCCATTGAGGCCGTTGCGGGCACCGAAGGTGTGGGGGCGGCGGTGGAAGGAGGTGCGTCAGCTTGCATGGAGGCGGCACCGCTGTGAACAATCCATATCACTGGTCAGTGACAGCACGATGGCAGAACCACCGAACATGTTACCGCACCCCAAACGCCTGGTCGGCAACGAAACCTGCCCCCCGCGCAGCCCATCCGATCGCACGACACCGGGTCCTTTTTGACACCTGTTGCAACCAACCGACACCACACCGTTTGGGGCGGTGCTAACTTCGCCGCCCATGACCCCATCCGCCACCCTCACCCATGCAACCAACGGCCCAGACTCAGGCCCCAGGCTGTGGGACATTTCACCGCCCATTGACGCAGCCACCCCCGCTTTCCCTGGCGACACGGCGTACAGCCAGACCTGGGTGGCCACGCTGGGGCCAGACTGCCCGGTGAACGTGAGCGCCATCACCCTGTCGCCCCACCTGGGCGCGCACGCCGATGCCCCGTTGCACTACGACGCCGAAGGCCAAGCCGTGGGCGAGCTGGACCTGACACCGTTTTTGGGCCTCTGCCGGGTGATCCACGCCATTGCCCCTGGCCCGCTGGTGTGGCCGCATCACCTGGCCCACGCCCTGGCCGGGCCAACCCGCCCGCTGCCCCCACGTGTGCTGGTGCGGACCTACCTGCGCATGCCGCAGCACCAGTGGGACGGGCGCTTGAGCGCCTTTGCCCCCGAAACGGTCGAACTGCTGGCCGACAAAGGCGTGCGGCTGGTAGGCATTGACACCGCCAGCATCGACCCAGCCGACAGCAAAACCCTGGACAGCCACCAGGTGATCCGCCGCCGTGGCCTGCGCGTGCTGGAAAACCTGGTGCTCGACGACGTGCCCGAAGGCGACTACGAGCTGATTGCCCTGCCCCTGAAGCTGACCACCGCCGACGCCAGCCCCGTGCGCGCTGTGCTGCGCGCCTTGGGCTGAAATTTGTAAAAAATCAACCTCTAGCGCATATACCTGTTGCGTAAGCAGCTACTTATTTTGAAACCATGACCCTCACACTCGCCCATTGCCAAGCGCTTGACCAAGCCGACCCGCTGCACCCCTTGCGCGACCAGTTTGCCATCCCACCCGGCACCATTTACCTGGACGGCAACTCGCTGGGTGCCATGCCTGCGGCCACCCCGGCCCGCGTGGCCCAGGCCGTGACCGCCGAATGGGGTCGCGACCTCATCCAAAGCTGGAACACCGCGGGCTGGTTTGCCCTGCCGCAAAAGGTGGGCGACCAGATCGCCCGCCTCATCGGGGCCGGCCCGGGCGAGGTGGTGGCCGCCGACAGCACCTCCATCAACCTGTTCAAGGTGCTGAGCGCGGCGCTGAACATCGCTGCAGACGATGCCGCCAAGGCCGGCACGCCCACCCGCAAGGTGCTGCTGAGCGAGCGCAGCAACTTCCCCACCGACCTCTACATTGCCGAGGGTCTGTGCCGCGAACGCGGGCTGGAGCTGCGGCTGATGGACCACGACGGCCACCCCGAAGCCGTGGCCGCAGACATTGCCGCAGCCGGGTCTGACCTGGCCGTGCTGATGCTCACACACGTCAACTACCGCACCGGCGCCATGCACGACATGGCAGCCATCACCGCCGCCGCCCACGCCGTGGGCGCACTGGCCGTGTGGGACCTCGCCCACAGCGCCGGGGCCGTGCCCGTGGACCTGACCGGCGCACAAGCCGACTTTGCCGTGGGCTGCGGCTACAAGTACCTGAACGGCGGCCCCGGCGCCCCCGCCTTTGTGTGGGCCGCGCCCCGGCACGTGGACCGCTTCTGGCAACCCCTGTCCGGCTGGTGGGGCCATGCAGCGCCCTTCCAGTTCACGCCCGACTACCAGCCCGCCCCCGGCATCACCCGCTACCAGTGCGGTACCCAGCCCATCCTCAGCCTCACGGCGCTGGAATGCGGCGTGCACACCCTGCTGGCCGCCGAACCCCTGGGCGGCATGGCCGCGCTGCGCGCCAAAAGCCTGGCGCTGACCGACCTGTTCATTGCGCTGGTGGAACAGCGATGCGCCGGGCACGGCCTGGCCCTGGTCACGCCGCAGGACCACGCCCGCCGCGGCTCGCAAGTGTGTTTGAGCCGCGGACCAAGCCCCCACGCTGCGCTGCCCCCCGAGGGGGCGGCCACCGCCTTGGGGCGGCCCGGCGGCAGTGGCTCTGGTGCCTACGCCATCGTGCAGGCGCTAATTGCCCGTGGCGTGGTGGGCGACTTCCGGGCGGGTGATGCGCACCTGGGTGGACACACGCCCGACATCCTGCGCTTTGGCTTCACCCCGCTGTACCTGGGGTTCGAAGACGTGTGGCACGCCGTGGAACACCTGCGCCAGGTGCTGGACAGCGGCGAATGGCAAGACCCCCGCTTCAACCAGAAACACGCCGTGACCTGAAAGGACGCCATCCCATGACCACCCCGCAATGCCCCCTGCATGGCCAGACCCACGAACAGGTGCGCGGCCCCACCGAGGCGCAAGGCACTGAAGCCATCGTCCACGCCGAAAACGCCCAGCTCGACTTCAGTCGCAGCATGAGCTACGGCGACTACCTGGGCCTGGACGCCATCCTCAGCGCCCAGCACCCGCGCAGCCCCAACCACAACGAAATGCTGTTCATCGTGCAGCACCAGACCAGCGAGCTGTGGATGAAGCTGCTGCTGCACGAACTGCACGCCGCCATGCAGCATGTGGCCGCCGACGACCTGCCCCCGGCGTTCAAGATGCTGTCGCGCGTGAGCAAAATCATGGAACAACTGGTGCACGCCTGGGACGTGCTGGCCACCATGACACCGCCCGAGTACAGCGCCATCCGCCCCTACCTGGACAACTCCAGCGGCTTCCAAAGCCACCAATACCGCTGCATCGAATTCAGCCTGGGCAACAAAAACGCCGCCATGCTGCGCCCCCACGCCCACCACCCCGACCGACTGGCTGCGGTGCAGGCCAGCTACCAAGCACCCTCCATGTACGACCTGACGCTGCAACTCATGGCCCGCCAGGGCCTGAGCCTGCCCGCCAGCCACCTGAACCGCGACTGGACCCAGCCCTACACCGCCAGCAGCGAGGTGAAAGACGCCTGGCTGGTGGTCTACCGCGACCCCGAGCGCCACTGGGCGCTGTACCAACTGGGCGAAAAACTGGCCGACATCGAAGACGCCTTCCGCCTCTGGCGCTTCCGCCACGTGACCACAGTGGAACGCGTCATCGGCTTCAAGCGCGGCAGCGGCGGCACCAGCGGCGTGGGCTACCTGCGCAAGATGCTGGACGTGGTGCTGTTCCCCGAGCTGTGGCAGCTGCGCACGGAGCTGTGAGGGGAAAGGGCTGGCCTGCGAGGGAGGTGGGCCGACCTGAAACTTTGAATAAAAAGTGGACTTACCGCATATTCAACGGCTACTGACTGCTATGTATTCAGAGATTCAGACCATGACCTGCGAAGGGAGCTGAGGGGGAGAGTGAAGCGTTTCCCCAAACTGCTGCGGGGAATTGTTTCAATGTTGCCCTTCGATATCGCCACGTGGCAGACCACTCACCCAGCCGCTGCGTGGGCGACACTTCTCAGCCCATCACCGTCCGGTTTCGCCCGCCTGCCTTGGCGGCATACAGCGCGGCATCGGCACCGCGAACCAGCAGGTCCCCGTTGTGGTCGGCCGTGCACACCTCGGTGCCATACAGGCCGATGCTGGCCGTGACCTGCAGCACCTTGTCGCCGATCACGATGGTGGTGGTGGCAACGGCTTCGCGCAGGGCTTCGGCCAAGGTCAGGCCGCCCTCTGGGGCAGTCTCGGGCAGCAGCACCAGAAATTCTTCGCCACCAAAGCGGCCTGCCATGTCCTGCGCACGCAGGCGCTGGCGGATGGTGTGTGCAATGCGCTGCAGCACCTCGTCCCCGGCCGGGTGGCCGTGGTGGTCGTTCACCTGTTTGAAGTGGTCGATGTCCAGCAGCAGCACGGTCAGTGGCCGTGCATTGCGTTGCGCCGCCGAACAGTGCCGGGCCAGGGCTTCGAGCACGGCGCGGCGGTTGGGCAGGCAGGTCAGTGCATCTTCCATGGCCAGGCGACGATTCTGTTCTGCGGTCAGTTCGGTCGCTACGAGGACGAAGCCGAACGCAATGAACACCACCGCCAAATAGGTCACCAGGTACGTCACCGTGGGCAGGACACCGCCCACCACCACCGGCGTGGCAGGCAGCCACCCCAGGGCAACGGCCAGGCTGCGGAAGGCAAACATCAGCATCAGCAGCGTGGTGCTGGCGGCCAGGATGTGGCGCCCACGGCCGATGCCAATGCCCCCGTGGCGCAGCAAGGCCCACAGGACCGACCCTTCTTGGCAAGCCAGCACGGCATTGACCACAATGATGCGGGCGGCCCGGTGCTCCAGCAGCAAGGTGCTGGCCAGGAACACTGCCAGCAGTGGCAACAGCGTCCACACCCTGGACAGCTGCGCCCCCCGCAACTGAAGTGCGGCGCGCAAAAAAAGCACCACCACCAGCGAACCCAGGGTGTTGGGCAGGCTGACGGCCAGCCATTCCGAAATGGTGCCCTGCAGCCCATACAGCGCATAGATGCCTGTGTTGGCAAACATGCCCCAGGCCAGCGATTTGAGGCCCGGAATCTCCCGCCCATAGGCAACGACCCACAAGGCGATCGTCATCACCAGATTGGTGATGACGATCATCGCAAGCATGGTGGGGACGTTGAGGGTCATTTTGGTGGTTTCAGCGGGTTGCCCGGCGTGCCGATTGTCGCGGGCACCGTGGCAGCGCTACGCCGCATTCAATGCAGCAGCCATCTCGGCCACTTCCGTGGGCCGCACCAAGCGCCCCACCTCCTGCCCGTCGCGCAGCAGCAACAGCGTGGGCCACAGCTTGACGCCAAAGCTGCGGCCCAGCTTGTGCCCTGGCCCGTCTTCCACCTTGATGTGGCGCAGCTGCGCGTGTGGCGTCAGCGCTTCGGCCAGCGCGGGCTGAGCGGCACGGCAATGGCGGCACCAGCCGGTACCAAATTCCAGCAGGGTGAGGCCTGGCAGGGCATCCACCTCGGCCCGCGAAGGTGCTTCGATGGCGCTCAGATACGATTTGGTCAGAGTATTCATTGATGAAATTTGCTTTCAGCGCTTTTAAATATTCAACAGTTTGCTACTTTTTTCAATATTGAAACACCCACCACCAGATTGGCCCGCGGCAGGCCCAGCGCATCGCCCTGTTGCATGAAGGTGATTGCGCCATCCCGCCCCATTCGTTGCCCGCACGCACGTTTGCCTGTTGCCGGGGTGCCCCTGCGTGGCCTGCGCCAAGTGTCTATGGCTGTATTTGTGCATCAAGCTTGAAAATAGTGACGTCAAACGGTCTCATTTGACAGAAAATCTCAAGTCCGTAACTTGGGAGTGGCACATGGCAAGCAAATTTTCCAGACTGTTGATGACCGGCAAGGCCGCAACACTGCCGTTTTTGATGAGCAACGCCGAGGCCGTCCAAACCTGGACGCCGTCTCTCTACACCGTCATCACCGACCAAGTCACGCAGGTTCAACTGCCCGTGACCCAAGCTGTAGAGCTGAACTCGCTGGGGTCTTCTCCGGTTTACGACGGTGCTGCAACGGTGTGCAGCCTCAACGGGGCCATCGCAAGCAAACTCGGCGTGGTCCTGACAGGCCTCAACGACAGGGACCTGGTTTATGTCATCACTTCCACCAACCTTGGCGGCAACCAGAATTTCCACCCCAATTTGAAAATTGGTACCCAGAACCTGTTCATTCCCAAAGCGCTCTCCATCGGCGCCAATGGCAGCGAATCGGTTTCTGCCACCGTGGCCATCGACCTCAGCATCCTGGCCTCCCAGGGCTACGCCCTGACCAACGGCGCCAAGTTCTACATGCAGACCATTGTGTTTCCAGCTGGTACGGTCAGTTGGAGTCAGGCCAAGGTCTCCGAACTCGATGTGGTTTCCGTCAACACCTGCTCCAGTTTTGGGCCACATGGCCAGATCGTGTACTGACGGCCACGGGCCAGAGCCGTTTTGAGCACCACTCTCTTTGCAGGTCGGCATTGCCACCTTCAAGAGCTGACATCCCAGCACATCCGAGAACTCTACCCCCTTGCGGAGGTGAAGGCGGTTCTGACTGCTTATCGGCCTTGGTACAAGCCTGAAGAGCACGCCATCAACAGCTTGGTCGAGCGCAACGAATGGCTCACCAAGCTGTCTCCCCGGCCAGAAATCGAAGCCCTCATCGTTTCGGCTCACCGCCTGCAGCCTGTGGGGTTCATTTGCCTCGGCGCCATAGACAGCACCAATCTGAAAGCCGAGCTGTCCATGGGCATGTTTCACCGTCAGGGCACCAGAATCACCCTTGAGGCACTGCATTGGGTGCTTGAAACTGCATTTGCAAACCTGCACAAAGTGGTGTTTTGCGTGTCGCCTGCCAATACCCAGGCCATCCGGCTGCTCAAGTCTCTGGACATTCCACTCGAAGCGGTTCTCAGGCTGGAGATGCTTGCCCCCGACGGTACCCGGCAAGACCTGCTGCGGTATGCCCTTCTGGCCTCCGAATGGAGCGACGGCACCACCCGCAAGCTGCTGCAACGCTTGGCACCCTTGAGCTCCGCCATGTTCCCTCACTCACCCTGACAAAGCGGCCCCACGCCCATGCGCCTTCTGGTACTGGCCCCCCACCCCGACGACGACATACTGGGCTGCACCGGCCTCATGCTTCGCACAGCTCAGAGCGGCGGCGGCGTTCGCGTCGTCGTCATCACCGATGGCCAGCTGGCCGCTGCCCCTGCAGTTCGTGAACGCGAAACCCAAGCTGCGCTGTCGTACCTTGGCCTGCCTGACGCCCATTTTTGGCGATATCCCGACGGGGCCCTTCCCATGGGGTTGGACATCAGGGCACGCTACCTGCAACTGGTGAGAGAGTTCAACCCCTCGCACATAGCCTTGCCCAGCCCGACAGAGGCCCACCCGGACCACCGCCGCCTCACCCGTGGCGTGCTCAGTGCGATCATGGGTCAATGGGCTGGCGTGCTCATGTTTTACGAAACCACCACGCCCCTTGCCCAATGCAACCATTTCGAGCCCGTTGCCCTCAGCACCAAGCTCGATGCCATGGCCATGCATGCCTCGCAGTTACCCAGCTTCAATTACCTGCAGTGGATCACCGGCCTGTGCGCATTGCGTGGCGCATCGGCGGGTTGCGATGCCGCCGAGGGCTACCTGAGTTACCAGTGGGATGGCAGCCCTCAAAACTTCTTCGAGCACCAGCCCCTGGTGTCGGTCATCGTCCGCGCGGATGACCACGAACTGCTCGCCCACGCCCTGCGCAGCATCGAAGAACAGGAATACGACCAACTCGAAGTCTGGGTCATCTGGCATGGCGAGGCGCCGCCACCCAGTCTGGCGCCTGGCCTTATGGCCCACGTGCTCCGGGGTCCGGGTGGCCGCTCGGCTAACCTCAACCTGGGCCTGGCGCACGCCAGTGGCGAATACCTGGCGTTTCTGGACCAAGACGATGTATGGCAAAGCCACCATGTGTCCACACTCATCACCGAACTCCAGTCGGACCCCCTGCTCGACCTCGCCTACGGCAATTACGAGCGTGTGGTGTGCACCCGCCATGGGGCCACGGTTCAGGTACAAGGCCGTGAACAGGTCAACACCGAGCCTTATCGTGAAGGCAGGCTCATGCTGGGCAATCACATCCCGCTGCACACCTATGTGTGCCGCTTGCGCAGGGCCAGGCAAATCCGTTTTGACGAAGCCCTTGCTGCCTACGAAGACTGGGACTTTTTGCTGCGCGCCGAGCTCGATGGCTGGCAATTCCGCCGTGTAGATGCCACTGTTGCCGAATACCGCCTCTACCCCGACCCCAACCAATCCAGCGACATCAACGACCTGCACCACCACAAAGGCTACCTGGCGTGGACACCCGTGGTGTGCAAGAAGCTCTTCGACCAACTCACCTTCAAGCAGTTCTATGTCTTTCAGCAGTTTGCCGAAAGCACACGTTCACAGCTTGCCGACCTGCAAGCCCGCCATGCGGCACTGGAGCAAACCAGCGCCACGCAGCAAACCCAGCTAGAAGAACTGCATCGTCAGCAGCTTGAACAGCATCTGTGGGCAGATCAGCTGGTCCCCGCCACACCCGGCCTGGCCCCCTGGCCCCGGTTGCTCGGCCTCACCATGAGCCACATCGGTCCCCTGGTCACCGTGCTCATGCCCGTGTGCGACCCAGAGCCCAACTTCCTGACCGAAGCCATTCACTCTGTGCTGCAACAAAGTTACCCCCATTGGGAGCTTTGTCTGGCTGACGACGCCAGCACCTCGCCAACCATTTGCCGCATGCTCCAGCACCTGGCTGGCAGCGACACCCGCATCAAGCTGCACACGCACACCCATCGTCAGGGCATCGTCGCCGCCACCACAAGCGCTTACACCCACGCAACGGGGCAGTGGATCACCTTCGTCGACCACGACGACAGGCTGCACCCCGATGCCCTGCTCGAAGCCGTCAAAGCCATTCACCAGCAACCCGGGCTGCAAGCCCTCTACACCGACAGCGACACCGTCGACCGCAACGGTCAGCGCATCAACACCTTTTGCAAACCCGCCTGGTCGCCCGAAACCCTGCTGCACCTGAGCTATATGAACCACCTGAGCCTCGTGCGGCGCGACGTGTTCGATGCGATCGGGGGGCTGACCCCGGGCCTCGACGGGTGCCAGGACTGGGACATGTGGTTGCGCCTCGCATCGTTGCCCAACCTGAACGTGGGGCACATTCCGCAATCGCTGTACGACTGGCGCGCCAGCGAAACGTCCACGGCCTACTCGCTCGCCTCCAAACCCTACGTGCTGCAAGCGGCACTCACGGCAACCCAAAACCACCTTCAGCGCCTGGGTGCCACACACATTGCCAACCACTTTCCCACCGAAGGTGGACCCGGCGTGAGGCACACCTGGGCAGCCCCCTTGCAACCCCTCACGGCAGTGGTGCTGACCCACAGCAACCCCAGCGACCTGCAACGCCTGCTGGCGTCGTTGCAGGCCAGCACCTACCCGCAGTTGCACATTCACCTGGTGGCCAACCGCGTTGACCCCGCTGACGCCCACACCCACCGCCTGCTCAGCGAAGTGGCCAGCTGGCCCAACGCCCGCGTGGTGCACGACAACAGGCCCTTCAACTGGGCTGCACTCAACAATGCCGCAGCGCGCCAATGCACCACCCCATGGGTGCTGTTCCTCAACGACGATGTCGAATGGGCCGCGCCCGACACCCTGCAACAACTCGCGCGCTACCTCACGCTCGGCCCCGCCATCGGCGCGGTCGGCATGCGGCTCATGTACGCACCGCAAGACGGTGGCGGCATACAGCACGATGGCATCGTCACCACCACCAACCCCCGCCAGGCTGCCCACAACATCAGAAACAGCGAACAATGTGCAGGCCTGCGCATGCCGCGCAACGTCTCGGCCGTCACAGGCGCCTGCATGCTCACCCCCATGAGCGTGTTCAACCAATGTGGCGGCTTCGATGAACGGTTTGCCATCTCCTTCAACGACGTGGACTATTGCCTCCATGTTCGCCGCCTGGGCTACCGCATCGTCCAAGCCAGCGACGTGACAGGCATCCACCACGAATCCCGCACCCGGGGCCTGCCCGACAGCCCAGACAAGCTCAACGAAATACTCGCTGCTGGCCAGCGCCTGGTTGATCGCTGGGGAGACCTTCTCACCGAACGCCACAGCCTCGTCTACCAGCGCGACTATGTGGCCAGTTTCATCGTGCAAGTGCCCGCTGCCGCCACCGCCAGCCCCACATCCGCCGGTTTGCAAACCTCCGCATGAACACCGCTGCCCCCACTGAAGCCAGCTACACCGTCCGTGAAATGACCGATGCCGACTGGCCGTTGGTCCAAGCCGGCTTTGCCCACAGCTTTCTCGACTGCCACACCCCCGAAACCTGGGCCTGGAAATTCCGTACCCACCAACCCCAAGCCTGGCGGGGTTGGGTAGCCTGCCACCCTCAGGACGGTGTGATTGCATTCCTGGGTGCCACGGCGCAACGTGCGCAACTCAACGGTACCGAAGCCACTGTGTTGCACGGCTCCGACAGCTTCAGCCACCCCCGATGGCGCAACGGTGGCAAGCACGCGCCTTACGTGCAAATGGAAACCGCCTTTCAAGCCCACCAGCGCGACTTTGCCGCGCTGGGCCTAGGCTTTGGGCTCAACCGGCGCATGAAACTGGCGTTTCTGGCGGGCAACCTCCAACCCTTTCAGGGGGGGACCTGGCTGCAAAGCCCGGTGGTGCCAGGCTCGGCGCAGCCCGGCTGCAGCGTGCAGCTGGGCATCACCCACTTTGAGCACGCCGAATGGACAGCGCTTTGGGCACAGCGCAGCCAGCAAGTGCGTTGGAGCCTGGTACGCGACCAAGCCTTTCTGGCCTGGCGCTTCGACCCGCGCCAGGGTCACACCTACCACTGCTTTGCCTTGCGCAGCGCCACCGAACCCATCCCGTTGGGTTACATGGTGTGGCGGCTGTCCAAGGGTACCCAGGCTGTGCTGGTTGACTGCATCCTGCCCACCCAACCCCAGCAAGTTCGCGACGCCTGGACCCAGCTGGTCCACTGGCTGGGCAGGCAAGGCATCACGCAAGTGGTCACTTACATGGCCAACGCCTGCCCCGAACAACGCGCCCTGCGGCAGCTGGGCTGGTCAGGCGGTCAGTCGCCGTTGCCCGTGTTGCCGGCTTTCACGCTGTACAGCCCACTGCACAGCGCCCAAGACATCAACCAGCATTACGCCCTCACCCTGGCCGACACCGACCTGTACTGATCGGGCGCACCGCGCAAGGCGCGCAGCTTGCGCCAAGTGGTGAGTGACGCCACGCCCGGCGCGAACCAAAGCGCAAGCCACAACCCGGCAATGACAGCCAGTGCGACAGAGCTCTGTACCGAGGCCGTGATGGCATAGATGACCACCATAGAGACCAGCGTGATGCCCACAGCCGAGGCGATGTACATGAACACAAGCTGGGGGAAAAATACCTTGGCGAGCACCGCCAACGACACGTCCCGCAGCCTCATGTCGCCGTGGCGGAATGCGATGAGGCAGATGCCCAGGCAGACGACGAAAGCGGCCACGAACAGCTGAACCCAGAACGCGTCGGTCCACGTCACCCTGCCCCGCACAAACAGCACCAAAATGACCGAGCAGGCGAACACGCTGAGTGCAAACACGGCGCGCAAGGTATGAACAGGTGCCATCATGACTGCCCCCCCCGTTCATTGGCCTGCTGCTGACACACCACTGCCGTGTCAAAGGCTGCTGCCACGAAGCGCAACGCAGCGGCAAACTCGGCGTCGTTGAGCTGACGCCCGGCCTCGTTGGCGCGGTAGATGTTGGCAAATTCACGCTCGCGCCCCGCTTGCACCACCAGTTTGCCGATGCCCAGCTTGTCCAGCGTGGCCCAGATGCCGGGGTTGTACGCCCGCGTCACCTTCAGCACAAAACCCACCGGGTCGTTCTTGCCCAGCACCGTGGCCATGCGCAGGATGATGTCGAACGGCAGCCCCACCTTGCCACTTTCAACCAGCGACAGCAGCGAGGCGTCTTCCAGCGTCAGCGCTTTGGCCAGGTCATCCAGCGACAGCTGGGCGGCCTCGCGCAGGTCGCGCAGGAAATGCGCAGCCTGGTCAACCAGTGCCTTGTTGGCCGGTTTGGGCATTTGCGCCTTGACCAGCACGGCGGCCAGTTCGCTGGCAGTGCCCAGGCGGGCCAGCAGTTTGGTGGGCAAATCCTGAAGGCTGTGGACCAGCCCACTGACCAGACCTTGCTCGGCCGCCACCGCTTTGGCACGCAGGCGGGGCCGCACGGCGTCTGACGTGGTGCGGGCGGCGCTGACGGCAAGCGTCTTTGCGCCCACCTGGGTACGAGATACCTTGACGGCCACCGCGTCCGTTGACTTGGCACGCGTGATCGCGGCAGTTCGGGTTGTCGCTTTGGCACCCGCATGGGTAGTCGCTTTGACAGCCGCTTCGACAGTCGTTTTGGCTGCCGCTTTGCTTGCCACCTTGGCTGGCACAGCCGGTGTGGACACGGGCGCTGTCTGAGCCGCCTGACGGGGGGGCCGCACGGGGGCGTCGGCTGCAGGACGGACAGCGCGTTTCGATGGGGTCATGGCAGCTCCCGGGAGGGTGGGGTGGGCGGCCCAGTTTAGCGGTCTGCCACTGCACCGCGTAGGCTGCCAACCCTCATTGCGCCTTGATGCCCTGCATGCGGATGACTTCGGCCATTTGTGCGGTATCGGCTTTGATGCGGTTGGCCAGGCCCTCGGGCGACGTGCCAGCCACCTGCCAACCCTGGTTGAACAGTTTTTGCCGCATCTCGGGGCGGCGCACGATGTCAACAAGTGCGTTGGCCACCTTCTGTATGTGTGCGGCAGGCATGCCAGCCGGGGCGGCCACGGCGTTCCAGATTTCGAGTTGAAAACCCGACAGACCGGCCTCGGCCAGACTGGACACGTCGGGTACCAGGCTGCTGCGCCCGGCCGACGTGACACCCACCGCGTGCAGCTTGCCCGCTTTCACCTGCGGCATGGCCAGGCCCGGCGGCAGCAACGCAAAGTGCGTCTGGCCACCCAACATGCCGGTGATGACCTGCGGGTTGCCCGGGTACGGCACGTGCACGGCCGTGAGGCCGACACGGTTTTTCAGCAACTCGGCCCCCAGGTGTGCCACGGTGCCCACGCCGGGGGTGCCGTAGTTCCACGCCCCACCCGCTTGTTTGCCCGCAGCCAGGAAGGCGGCACCGCCAGCAGGCAGGTTGACGGGGGCGGTCAACACCAGCGGCGCGGTGGCAATGAGTGACACGGGCGCCAGGTCTTTCAGCGGGTCATAGGGCGTGGCCGGATTCAGGATTTTGGCAATGGTCAGGTTGCCGTTGATCATCAGCCCCAGGGTGTGGCCGTCTTTGGCCTGTGCCACGGCAGCGGCACCGATGTTGCCCCCGGCACCGGGTTTGTTGTCGACCACCACGGGCTGGCCCAGCGCCTGCGCCAAGGGTTCGGCCAGCATGCGGGCCGTGATGTCGGGTGACGACCCGGCCGGGAACCCCACCACCAGCTTCATGGGTTGGCTGGGCCACGCCGCCGGCGCAGGCTGCGCGCCGGGCGCACCAGGCGCGGCGAAGGCAGGTACCACCAGCGACGCCGACAGGCCCGCCGCCACGGCACCCAGGCCACACAGGCGCACCAGCACCTGTGTGACAGATCGGCGACAAGAGGGTTTCAGCTTGGCATGCATACCGGACTCCAAAATATCAAATAAAAAAAAGGCACTCAACGCTTTTACATCAAACGTTGAGTGCTATGAATGATTCAAGCGCACACGGCCCATCATGCCAAGTCGGGTGGCCCGCTGTAGAGCCACGGTTTGTCCATCAGCGTGTTGCCCATCAGCGACATGGCGGCGTTGCGGCCCCAGCGCAGCAAGCCGTCGGCATGAAACACCTTGCCATTGCTGATGGAGTTGGCCTGTACCCGCGCATTGCGCTGCCAGCGCCCGTTGGCATAGCGTTGAAACAGGTCAGCCCACGGGATGGGGGCGGCGCTGTCAGTGGCCTGTGCCTTTTGCGCCAGGCGGCCCAGCGTCCACGCGTCTTCCAGCGCCATGGCGGCACCTTGTGCCAGGTAGGGGCGCATGGGGTGCGCCGCATCGCCCGCCAGCGCCACCCGCCCCTGGGCGTGCTCATAGGGGCCGGTCATGGGTGGCCGGTCGTTCAGGGGCCAGAGCTTCCACAGGGTCACGGCCTCCAGCATGTCGCGCAACTGCGGGTGCACGGCTCCAATGGTTTGCAACAACTCGGTGCGGCTGGCATCGTTGCTCCAGCCCTGGGGGTTGCCGGTCTGTCGGCCTTCGACCACGGCCACCACGTTGACCAGCTCACCCCGCCGCACGGGGTACTGCACCACGTGCAGCTTGGGGCCGAACCACGCTGTCACGCTCTGCGTGCGCAGGCTGTCGGGCAAGTCGGCCTGGGCCACCATGCCCCGGTAGGCAATGTGCCCTGAGAACCGGGGCGGGATGTCCAGCGGCGGGTCGTTGCCAGGCACCAATCCGGCCGGGCCGGCCATGACGTGGCGGCGCACCACGCTCCACAGGCCATCGCAGCCGATCAGGGCATCGCCCATGTAGTGGCGACCACTTTCTGTGAGCACGTTCACGCCATCGGGCAGCTCGCAAACACTGCGCGCACGCTCTTTCAGGTGCAAGGTCACACGGGGCTCGGCTTGTGCGGCTTGCAGCAACACCTGCAGGGCATCGGCACGGTGGATGGTGGCGTAAGGCTGGCCGTACAGCTGGCGTGACCGCTCGCTCAGGGCCAGTTCACCCAGCACGGTGCCCTGGTGGGCATCGCGCACGCGCAAGCGGTCGGGGAACGCCGCCACCGCCTGCAGCGCGTTGGACAAACCCCAGTCAGACAACACCCGCACGGCGTTGGGGCCCAGCTGTATGCCGGCCCCCACTTCCGAGAACTCGGGCGTTTGCTCCAGCAAGTCCACGTTGAGCCCCGCACGGGACAGCGCCACGGCCAGCCCCATGCCACCAATGCCGCCACCGGCAATCAACACTAGTTTGTTCATGGGGGTGCATTGTGCGAGCTTTGCCGACAGCTTGATTTGATGCTTGTCAGGGCAACCCCACGACACGCCCGTGGGCCTGGCACCCACCAGTGTGTGCGGACCAGCGGACAATATGACCCCATGAACGCCTCGACTCCAAACCCCATGGCTACCCCCTTGCTCAAAAGCCCCGAACTGCTGCTGCCCGCTGGCTCACTGGCCAAAATGCGCGCCGCCTACGATTTCGGCGCAGATGCCGTGTACGCCGGCCAACCCCGCTACTCCTTGCGTGCCCGCAACAACGAGTTCCGGTTGGAACAGATTGCACAAGGCATTGAAGAAGCCCACCAGCGCGGCAAAAAGTTCTTTTTGACCAGCAACCTGCTGCCGCACAACGACAAGGTGCGCACCTACCTGCGCGACATCGAGCCCATCATCGAGATGAAACCCGACGGCATCATCATGGCCGACCCCGGCCTGATCATGATGGTGCTGGACAAGATGCACAGCGGCGCGTGGAACCACGTGCCCATTCACCTCTCGGTGCAGGCCAACACCGTCAACCACGCCACCGTGAAGTTCTGGCAGAAGGTGGGCGTGACGCGCATCATTTTGTCGCGCGAGCTGAGCCTGGAAGAGATCGAGGCCATCCGCAACGAGTGCCCCGACATGGAGCTGGAGGTGTTTGTGCACGGCGCGCTGTGCATTGCCTATTCAGGGCGTTGCCTGCTCAGTGGCTACTTCAACCGCCGGGACCCCAACCAGGGCACCTGCACCAACGCCTGCCGCTGGGAGTACAAACCCAGCGACACCCAAACGTCCGACAGCGGCGACGTGATGCCCGCGCAGGCTGACAAACTGGGGGCCGACTTCAGCTTTGCGCAGGAACAGCAGCAGGCCGAAAGCGCCTTTGCCGCCTGCGGTGGCAGCGCCCGCCACCCCGCCGCCGACAAGGTGTACCTGCTGGAAGAGGCCGAGCGCCCAGGCCAGCTGATGCCCATCATGGAGGACGAGCACGGCACCTACATCATGAACAGCAAGGACCTGCGTGCCGTGGAGCACGTGGCGCGGCTGGCCCAAATCGGGGTCGACTCGCTGAAAGTAGAAGGCCGCACCAAGAGCCAGTACTACGTGACGCGCACCGCCCAGATTTACCGCCGCGCCATTGACGACGCGGTGGCAGGCAAGCCCTTCAACCCCGAACTGATTGCCCAGCTGGAAAGCCTGGCCAACCGGGGCTACACCAGCGGCTTCCTGGAGCGCCGCCCTGCGCACGATTACCAGAACTACGAAACCGGCGGTTCTGAAGCCCGGCACAGCCAGTACGTGGGCGAGGTGCTGAGCGTGGCCGACGGCTGGGCCGAGATCGAGACCAAAAACAAGTTCTCGGTCGGCGACACCATCGAGGTGATTCACCCCGGTGGCAACCGCCTGGTCAAACTCGACCAGATGAAAGACGACAAAGGCCAGCCTATTCAGGTGGCGCTGGGCAACCCCATGAAGGTGTGGATCCCGGTGCCTGGCCAGGAAGACGCCACGCGCGGGGCGCTGGTGGCGCGCATTTTGTAAGGAAAATCAGCCTCTACCGCTTTGTACACAAGCGGTAGCAGCTATTGTTTTCACTCACAACCAGCGGTCACCACCCAATCGGCCATGGCACCCACGCTGACCAAGACACTGCCCGTGACCGGTCCCAGCGCCCACACTTGGCGGTCTGCCGACGACGTGGCCAGCGCATTGCCAGTGCCGTACAGGCGGTAGGTGTAGGGTGGCGCAGTGCCCGCCGTGCTGCCCTGGCCGAAGAGGCTGCCAAACTGGCCTTGGGCCCAGTCGAACAGGCAGTTCGACCGCGCGCCGTGCACGGTGTCAGCCACCGACATCAGGGCGTCAAACTTGGGTGAAGCGGTCTGCGAACCCATCTCCAACGCCCCCCAGCGGCCAAAGCGCGAGTAGCTGCCCACGTTGCTGAAGTGCATGAACAGCCCCCCGCCCAAGCTGCCCCAGTCCGCCAGGTAGGCGCGGTAAAGCGTGCCCATGCGGGCATCGCGGTTGGCGGCGTCGAACAGGGTGTTGATGGCATCGACATCAGCCGGTGCGCCCACGCCCACCAGGTGCTGACCGCCTTCGTATGCCAGCAGTTGGACCCCTTGCGCACGGGCCAGCGTGGCATGTGCGGCAATGCGTTGGCGCACCACGGGCATGCCGCCGCCTTCGTCATTCAGTTCGTTGCCGGTGTTCAGTTCGTTGAACAGTTTGGCCAGCCCGCCATCGGCCTGGGTGGTCCAGCCCTGCACGGTCGCCTGGTAGGCTGGCAAGCCCACGTGGTCGCCGACATAGGGGGCGATGGCCAGGCCATGGAAGCCCCGGCTCCGGCAAGGCTTGAGGGTGGACATGGGGCAATCGAGCGCGGTTTCGGCAATGTAGGTGTTGGCCGCCTGCCCGCCCATCACGCACCGCACGCGGTCCGCCCCGGCACCGAACACGCTGCGCCAGAGCTGGCACACCTGTGCGCTGCGCTCGCCGAAACGGTTGAGCCGCTTGTCAAAGTCAGAGCCCGCCTGGCCCGCGAACTGTGCCACCCCCTGGTCGCCAATGAAGCGTCCCTGGCTGAACTGGTCGTTCCAGATTTCGTTGCTGTACTCCACGTAAACTTGGCGACCAGATGCGAGCCGGTCCCGTACCACGGTGGCAAAGGTGGTGACGTAGGCGTCTGTGGCGGCATGCGGCATGTTGAACCAGGGCATGGCCCCCAGGCGGTTGGCCAGATCGACCATGACCTCGGCCGACACACCCCGTTCCGTGGCGTAGCTGTGGTCGGTGGGCAGGGGCCGGTGCGAGGCGTCTGCCTGGGTGCTGTGGTTGGTGCGCATCCAGTCCATGAAGCGCAGCACGCTGAACGCCTGGGTGCGGGCCAGAAAGTCGGGGTGGAACTGTTCGGTGGCCGCCAGGGCCTCCATACCAGGCGGGTAGACCCGGATGTTGCGCAGGGGGTTGCCCATGCCACGGGGGTCGGTGGCGGTGATGCAGATCTCGATGCCCGGTTCTTGCGGGGTGACGTTGATCACATCGCGCCCGGGTGCGGACTGGCCGGCATCTTGCCGTGCGGCCAGCCCGTATGCCAGCGTGCCCTCGCCGTCGTAGCGCACCACATAAGCCCCTGCCGGGTAAGGGTACTGCCCGGCCAGTGCACCGCCCGACACCGGTCCCATGGAAAAGATCAGCGTACAGGCTTTGGTGTAACGCACCGCTGGCCCGGCGGTGGGCGTGAGCGAGCGCACCCAACCCTGGGCATCTTTGTCAAGTCGAGTGGCTTCTTCGGTATCGAAGGTACCCGGTGCGCTGGTGTACCAGTCGCGGGCCATTTTGAACACATCGACAAATGGAAGATCGGTGGAATAGTCGTTGACCTCCGTCAGGTTGGTGCCCAGCCGCATGGTGCTGGCGGTCTGCGCCAGCGCGGGTGCAGCCAGCAGGACAGCCGACAAGCACCCCACTACAGACAAGCACGGATGGTGCAAAAGACGGGTAACGAGTGCACGAACAGCCATGTCAGGACCTCCAGTCAATGTGAGATGAATATTGACGAAAAACCCACCCAAAAAGACACCCCCTAAACCACCACCCGGTTCCACTCCAGCGCGCGGCTGCGCCAGTGGCTGTCGATGGCCTGTGTGAAATCGGCACGAACCAGCTTGGCGCGCTGTTCCAGCCAGTCAGCGTTTTCACGGCGAATCACCAGCCCTTCCAGATAGCCGTGGCGGAACTGGCTGGGTCTGTCGTGTACCCATTCGCGCAGTTGGTGCAGGTTGGCCTCACCGGCATACAGCCTGGGCACGGTCACAAAGCCCAGTTCGGCGGCCCATGCGTTGCGCCGGGTGGTGCTCCAGAACTGGCCGGTGCGGCGGTCGTAAATGTCAAACAGCAGCCACCAGTCGGGCAACGCCACGTAGTCGAGCGAGTGGCGGGCCGCGCACCACTCGCCAAAGGCCATCAGGTGGCTGCCCAGTGCGTCGAACAACTTGTCCTCGTGGGCAGCCAGCCACGGCCCCAGCCGGGCAAACTGACCGTGGTAGGGCTGATGCAGGTACTGCCCCCTGTTCTGGGCGCGCAACACGCCGTCGGGCGAGATGGAAAACCCCAGGTTGGCCCCGTCCAGCTTTTCTTCCAGCACGATGGGGGCGGTCAACAGGCTGTCCGCTTCGTCGGGTGAAAACACCTTGTCGTCGCGTGGCTCGCCCGTGGCCAGCCAGGCCACGTGGGGGGTGTGGGGAAAGCGAAAAAAGTCGGTCATGATTTTTTATGCTTGGCAGTTTTGGGGTGTTTGGTGCGCCATTTGGCGCGCAACCAGGTGGCCAGCAGGTTTTCCACGTCCAGCCCGGCGGTGTGCAGGGCGTCCTGGCAATCCAGCCAATCGGTGTCGCTGGCATTGGTCAGCTTGCATGGCAGGTCTTGCTTGAGCGCCTCCAGCGCCGCCGCCACCATTTTGCGGTCAGCCAGATCGGTCACGGCGGCGGACAGGCTGGGGGGCAGCACGGCATGGCCGTCGTCGTCCATGTCCAGCGTCACCCAGGCCACTTGGTTATGGTCCATTTTGTGCCGCAGCGCCAGCCAGCCGTAGTCCTGTTCGGAAAGTTTGTGCCGGTATTCGGTGGCAATGTGCCAATCCAGGTCCATCACCGCGTGGCGGTAGGGGTCGGCCTCGAAGGCCTCCAGCCAGCCCAGCACCTGTTCGCGCAGCACCGCTTCTTCCACTGGCGTGGCATCGGCATCGAAAGGCGAGTCGCCATCGGCAGCACTGGCCACGATGAGCACGTTGGTGTCCACCACGCGCATTTGGGTGACGCGTTTAGGTTTCCTGGCCACGGCTGGCTGCCTCACGGGTGCGTTGAGCGCGGGCGCGGGCCTGTTCACGGGCTTCTCCGACCGAGTCGCCAAAGAACTGGGCAGGCCAGTTGCGCACGGTGCCGAAGTCGTCCACGTCCAGCGGCACCAGCTTGGCTTGGGCGCCCTGGCGCTCCACAAACAGCATCTGGCAATGGTGGGGATGCGTTTGCTCGCGGGCAATCAGGGTTTGCATGCGGCGAAAAAGGTGTTCGGAGTGGGTTTCCACGATGAACTGTACCTGTCGCTGCTGGCTGACCTGCACAAACAGGTCGGCCAGGGTCGCCTGCGCCAGCGGGTGGAGGTGGATTTCGGGCTCTTCCAGCAGCACGGTGCTGCCGGGTGGCACAAAGTACGCCGCAGTCAGCACGGGCAGCACCTGCAGCACGCCAATGCCCACATCCAGCAAGTTGGCGGCCACGCCGTGCTGGTGCACCACCAGCTCGTAACGGCTGGAGCGGCCTACCTGCCGCACCTCCAGGCTGTCGGCTATGCCCATGACCTGCAGCCAGTGCGACACCTGGGCCAGGGTGTGCCCCTGGTCTTCCGTTTTCAACAGCGCGCTGGCCAGCAGCGCCTCCACCACGCGGTGCCCGTCGCTGCCCACATCGCCCGGTTGGGTTTTGTGCCAGACGTGGTCGCGCTCGGGCTTGCGCCGCCAGGGGCCCAGGTACACCAGGCCTTCCAGTTCGCGGCGCATGGCCAGGCTCAGGTCCTGGGCGTGGGCACCATCGGCACCCAGCAGCGCAATCGCGTCGGCCGACAGGGCAATGGAGCGCTCAGGGGCCAGATGGCTGCCTTTGCCACGGGGTTGAGCGTCGTCACCCACCCACAACGAGTAGGCGCCCTTGTCACGTCGCATGGCCCGAAACCGCTGCTCAGGGCTGGACAATGCCAGCGCCTGCACCGCCACGGCACCGCTGGCGGTCTGGCCGTAGTGGCAGTCAAAACGACCCTGCGTGACGCGCTCGCCCGGCGGGCGCTGAAAGTCGAACGCCAGCCCGAACTGGCGTGGCCCGTCACAGGCGTGAGACAGCACGTTGTCAAACTGGCCGAAGTCCAGAAAATCGTTCACCTCGTCGCCCCGCAGGTTGAGGTGCACGGTGCGGTCGGGTGATGCCACCGTTTGCTTGAGCAGCAGCAAACTTTGCAGCAAAGTGGATTTGCCCGACGAGTTGGTGCCCAGCAGCATGGTGACGGGTGCCAGCCGCACCGGCCCGCTGTCACGCCAGGCCTTGAAGTTTTGAAGGTGGAGTTGGGAAATCATGTCGTTGTGAATGACCAAGCGGCGGCCCTCCCGAGGTCATTCACGCCGCGGGCAACCACCTGGGTTTGCTGTGTAGCCAGTCAGTGCCGCGCACAGGCCCTGTCAAGAGCCGACCCGGCTGTGTCAGTCGAGCAGTTCCTGGGGAACGTTTCCACCATTGGCCGCAATGTGCGCCAGCACGTTCTTGTGCAGCCACATGTTCATCTGGGCTGAGTCGGCCATCAGTTCATCGGGGCAATACAACTCGGTGGCCAACGCCTTGCGGGCAGCCAGGCTGCTGTCGATGTCAAGCAGCTTCAGCAGGTCAACGATAGACGTGCGCCAGTTCAGCTTTTGCGAGTTGGCCGCCGCGCGGGCTTCCATTTGCTCTACCACATCCACCATGGTGATGGACGCAACTGCGGCAGGGGCCGTGACAACCGGTGACGTGGCAGTCGCTGGGTCAAGCGCTGGCACAGGTGCGGCGTGGGCAGTACCCATGCCGAGTTTTTCAAGGATGTTGCTGAAAAGTCCCATGAGGCGCTCCGATCGTGGTTGAGTGGCGTGGAATGTGCCCGCCGACACCACCGATGGGTGATCACGACGTGGCACAGCATTGAATGCTGCCCGATCATAGTGACGCCACACTTGGAAACGCGGCAAGCGGTCAGCAACCCGTGTGTACGTTGTGCATTCCTGCACACAGCCGTGAAGAGTGCCCGCACAACACAGCGATCAGCTCTGCTGAGCTTGGCATGAAACAGCCTGAATCAGTCGCCCGCCGAAGAACCCGGTAACCCACCTCGCAGACGCTTGAGCTGCCCACGCTGTGTTTTGCCCTGCAGCCGCCGCTGCTTGGATGCCAGCGTGGGGCGGGTGGGTTTGCGGCGGCGTGGTGGCTGCGCCACACTGTCCACCAGTGCCTGAAGCCGGGCCAGCGCATCGGCCCGGTTGAGTTCCTGGCTGCGGTGCACCTGCGCTTTGATCACCACCACACCCTCGGCCGTGATGCGGTGGTCTGGCAGCACCAGCAGGCGCGCCTTGATGTCGTCGGGCAATGCAGACGCCCGCACGTCGAGCCTGGCATGCACCGCACTGGACACTTTGTTCACGTTTTGCCCACCCGCACCCTGGGCACGGATGGCACTGAACACCACATCGCGCTCATCAAGCAGACAAGCGTGGTGAGTTGGTTCTGGTGGCAACTGGTGCAGGAAGCGGGGACCGGGCATGGCACATGATAGATGCGCAGCAGACAAATCAGGCACGTACGCAAGAACCCATTCCGATTGACGAAACGCAACCTGGGCTGAAAAACCACACCAGAACAGGGCTGTTCAATTGAATAATGAAGCCACTTGCACCGAGAATCGATCTCAATGCCCCACTGGGCCAGCTGACGCCACATCAAGGATCCCCGATGCGTATCGCCAAAATCAAAATCTGGATGCAGTTCCTCACCACCATTGCCATTGCACTGGTGGTGGTGTGGACGGGGGTGATCATCTGGCAAAGTTATGTCTACCGTGAGTCAGCATTGCAGCAGGCGAAAGAGTTTTCGCTGAGCATGCACGATGCCACCATGGCCGGTCTGACCGGCATGATGGTGACAGGCACGGTCAGCGAGCGCCATGTGTTTCTGGATCAGATCAAGCAATTGGGTTCGATTCGCGATGTGAAGGTCATCCGCGGCAAGGCCGTCAGTGACACCTTCGGTCCAGGCACCGCACATGACGACACCAAAGGCGATGCCATCGAGCAGAAGGTGATGGAAACCGGGCAAGAGGTGTTCTTTGTTGATTCCGATGCCAAAGGGGAATACCTGCGAGCTGTGCGCCCTACCCTGGCATTGCCCGATTACCTGGGCAAAAACTGCCTGATGTGCCACCAGGTGCCTGAAAAAAGCGTGTTGGGCGTGGTCAGCATGAAGGTGTCACTGGACAAGATCAATGCAGAACAGGTCAGTCAGCGCTGGAAGTCCATTCTGGTCGCATTCATCACAGCCATTCCTGTGCTGGGGCTGATCTACCCGTTCATCAGTCGCGTGGTAACGCATCCGCTTGAATCGGGCGTAGCTGCTGCCCGGGCCATTGCAGCGGGCGACCTGACACACAACATCAAGGTCACTTCCAACAACGAAATCGGTGAGCTGCAGCAAGCCCTGCAGGACATGAAGAGCAGCCTCGCCCAGACGGTGGGGCAGGTGCGCACAGGCACCGAGGCCATTTACGGTGCCTCTGGTGACATCGCACGCGGCAACAGCGACCTGTCGTCGCGAACCGAGTTGCAAGCTGACAGCCTGGAGCGCACCGCCGCCTCCATGCAACAACTGACAACGGGTGTGAACCAGAGTGCAGACAGTGCCCGCAACGCAAGCGAACTGGCTGTGTCAGCCTCAGGGGTGGCGGAGCGTGCAGGTGGGGTGGTGTCGCAAGTGGTCAGCACCATGGACTCCATCAACGCATCGTCGCGCCGCATTGCTGACATCATCAGTGTGATCGACGGCATTGCCTTCCAGACCAACATCCTGGCGCTGAATGCCGCGGTGGAGGCGGCCCGCGCTGGTGAACAGGGCCGTGGTTTCGCGGTGGTGGCGCAAGAGGTGCGCAGCCTGGCTCAGCGCTCGGCAGCAGCCGCACAGGAAATCAAAACGCTGATTGGCGACTCGGTCGACAGAATCAGCGCAGGCAGTTCACTGGTGCACCAGGCGGGTGCCACCATGACTGAAGTAGTGGACAGCATCCGCAACGTGTCAGCCATCGTGAGTGAAATTGCCCAGGCAAGCGCCGAACAGACGCAAGGCATCGAGCGGGTGAACATGGCCATCGGTGAAATGAACGATGTCACGCAGCAAAACGCTGCGTTGGTGGAGCAGGCTGCAGCCGCTGCACAGTCTCTGCAAGACCAAGCCGGTCACCTCGAAAAACTGGTGCACACGTTCAAGGTCGAATCGGCCTGATGAGGCCTCGGCCAACGCCCGCCGCGCCTCAGGGCGCGGCTTGAGTAGGGCAGTGAGCGTCAGACTGCCACTGCGCTGGGGCGGGCAGCCACGCGGTCGCGCCAAGCCTGCAGTGCCATCAGGCCCTCGGCCTTGGGACTGAACTTCATGAGCTTGGCAAATTCAAGTGCACAAAATGCCGTGATGTCTGCAATGGTGAACCGATCGCCGGCCATCCACGGCTGCCTGTCAAGCAAGGTATCGAATCGCGCTGCGTAATCACGTACCTTTGCTGTTTGAGCTTGCCCATAGTCAGGGAACTGGGGCTGCTCCAGAGGAGCAAGGCCAGGGTGCGTGTGGCGAATGACCTGGGCAATGGGCACCAGCAGGTACCACTCGGCGCGGCGATCAGCCATCTCTATGAAGGCACGTTCTTCAGCGTCGATCCCCATCAGGTTGCAGTCGGGAAACCGGCCTTCAAGCCATGTGCAAATGGCGCGGCTTTCCGACAGCACTCGGCCATCTTCCAGCTCCAGCACGGGGACCGTGGTAAGGGGGTTGATGGCGCGAAATGCATCGGCCTTGTGCGCTTGCGCGTTGATGTCAACGGTTACCAACGCGATGTCGGTAATGCCTTTTTCGGCCATGAACATCATGACACGGCGGGGGTTGGGTGCACGGGGGCTGGTGTAAAGCTTCATGGTGATGCAGTGGAACCGAAAACACTTGGTCAGGGAATACGTGTTTCAACCCATTGCACCTGCAGCGCACATGAAAAAAGCCACCCGAAGGTGGCTTTGTCTGAACCGCTGGACAGCGATCAGGCGGTCACGCCCTTGGCAATGTCCGCGTATTCCTCAATCTGGTCAAAGTTCAGGTATTGGTAGACCTTGCTGCTGTCCTTGTTCAGGCCAGCCATGTCGGCCTGGTACTCGGCCACGGTGGGGATACGGCCAATTTTGGACGCAATGGCAGCCAGCTCGGCAGAGGCCAGGTACACGTTGGTGTTTTTACCCAAGCGGTTGGGGAAGTTACGGGTGGAGGTGGACACCACGGTCGCACCTTCGCGCACTTGCGCCTGGTTGCCCATGCACAGCGAGCAACCGGGCATTTCGGTGCGTGCACCGGCCGCACCGAACACGCCGTAGTGGCCTTCACGGGTCAGCTCCTGTGCGTCCATCTTGGTCGGCGGTGCCAGCCACAGCTTGACGGGGATGTCACGCTTGCCAGCCAGCAGATTGGACGCTGCACGGAAATGACCGATGTTGGTCATGCAAGAACCAATGAACACCTCGTCGATTTTGGTGCCAGCCACATCGCTCAGCAGCTTGGCATCATCAGGGTCGTTGGGACAGCACAGCACGGGTTCGGTCAGCTCAGCCAAGTCGATTTCGATCACGGCTGCGTATTCGGCATCCTTATCGGCTTCGAGCAAGCTGGGATTGGCCAACCAGGCTTCGACCTTCTCGATGCGGCGTGCCAGGGTGCGGGCATCAGCGTAACCATCGGCAATCATGTTCTTCATCAGCACGATGTTGCTGGTGAGGTATTCCTTGACTGGCTCGGGGTTGAGCTTGACGGTACAACCGGCGGCAGAACGCTCGGCGGAGGCATCGGACAATTCGAACGCTTGCTCAACCTTCAGGTTAGGCAGACCTTCGATTTCCAGGATGCGACCGGAGAACACGTTTTTCTTGCCCGCTTTGGCCACGGTCAGCAGACCGGCGCGGATGGCGTACAGCGGGATGGCGTGCACCAGGTCACGCAGGGTGATGCCGGGCTGCATTTCGCCTTTGAAGCGCACCAGCACGGACTCAGGCATGTCCAGGGGCATCACACCCGTGGCGGCACCGAAAGCGACTAGTCCGGAACCCGCTGGGAAGCTGATGCCGATAGGGAAGCGGGTGTGGCTGTCACCGCCGGTGCCGACGGTGTCAGGCAGCAGCAGGCGGTTGAGCCAGCTGTGGATCACGCCGTCACCGGGGCGCAGGGCCACGCCGCCACGGCTGCTGATGAACTTGGGCAGTTCGCGGTGGGTTTTCACGTCCACTGGCTTGGGATAGGCCGCTGTGTGGCAGAAAGACTGCATCACCAGATCGGCGCTGAAGCCCAGGCAAGCCAGATCTTTCAGCTCGTCGCGGGTCATGGGGCCAGTGGTGTCCTGGCTGCCCACGGTCGTCATTTTGGGTTCACAGTAGGTACCGGGGCGCACGCCCTGACCTTCTGGCAGACCGACGGCGCGGCCAACCATCTTCTGTGCCAGTGTGAAACCGGCCTTGGTAGCGGTGGGTTCGGAGGGCAGACGGAACAGGGTGGAGGCAGGCAGACCCAGGAACTCGCGGGCCTTGGCGGTCAGGCTGCGGCCAATGATCAGGTTGATACGGCCACCGGCGCGCACTTCGTCAAACAGCACATCGCTTTTCAGCTTGAACTCAACCACGGTTTCGCCGTTGCGAACGATTTTGCCGTCGTAGGGCAGCACGTCGATCACGTCACCCATTTCCAGCTTGGTCACGTCCACTTCGATGGGCAGGGAGCCAGAGTCTTCCTGGGTGTTGAAGAAGATGGGGGCAATTTTGCCACCCAGGGTCACACCACCGAAACGCTTGTTAGGCACAAACGGGATGTCCTGGCCGGTGGCCCAGATCACGCTGTTGGTGGCCGATTTGCGGCTGGAGCCGGTGCCCACCACGTCGCCCACGTAGGCCACGAGGTTGCCCTTTTTCTTCAGGTCTTCAATGAACTGCATGGGGCCGCGCTTGCCGTCTTCTTCGGGCTTGAAAGCCGCGTCGGGACGGGTGTTTTTGAGCATGGCCAGGTAGTGCAGCGGAATGTCGGGGCGGCTCCAGGCATCGGGCGCAGGCGACAGGTCGTCGGTGTTGGTCTCGCCAGGCACCTTGAACACGGTCACAGTGATGCTCTTCGGCACTTCGGGGCGACTGGTGAACCACTCGGCATCGGCCCAGCTCTGCATCACATCTTTGGCGAAGGCGTTGCCTGCTTTGGCTTTTTCGACGACGTCGTTGAAGAAGTCGAACATCAGCAGGGTTTTCTTGAGCGCAGCAGCGGCCACACCGGCCACTTCGGCATCGTCCAGCAGCTCGATCAGGGGGTGCACGTTGTAGCCACCCACCATGGTGCCCAGCAGCTCGGTGGCTTTGGCCTTGCTGATCAGCGCGACTGTCAAGTCACCATGGGCAACGGCAGCCAGGAAGCTGGCCTTGACCTTGGCGGCATCGTCCACGCCTGGGGGCACGCGGTGCGTCAACAGGTCCAGCAGGAAAGCATCTTCACCAGCAGGAGGGTTCTTGATCAGTTCGATCAGGGATTCAACCTGCTTGGCATCCAGTGGCAGAGGGGGGATACCCAGCGCAGCGCGCTCGGCAGCATGTTCACGGTAGGCTATCAACATGGGGACTCCAGTCGTTGTCAAGAAAAATAGTGGCGAACTTCGCCGGGCAGGCTGCGGCCAGTCTGGTGCGCGCGCTCAAGAACCTGCCAGAAATAACGGTAACTGGCACGGTCGTGCAAGGTGCCATCCACCTGGGCTGGGCCCCAACCGTTGCCAACAGCCGCACAGATGATGCGGGCAGCCAGTTCAATTTCGCGCGCATCGGGGGCGAATACATCCACGATGGTGCGGATCTGGTCCGGATGGATGCTCCACATCCGTGTGTAACCCAGCTGATCGCGTGCCTTGTGTGCCGCTGCGCGCAAGGCATCCTGATCACGAAACTCGGTCACGACACAATGGGAAGGCACCTTGCCATGGGCGTGCGCAGCGCTTGCAAGTTCCAGTTTGGCACGCACCACCAAAGGGTGCGCAAACTGACCGTCAACCCCCATGCCGGACGAGGGTATGGCCCCACCATGCGCAGACACGAAATCCATCAGCCCGAAGCTGAGCGACTCCACCCGAGGATGGGCTGCAATGTCATGCGCCCGGTGAACCGCCAAAGGAGACTCCAGCAAAACATGTACAGGCACCGCGCCGCCGCCTGCGGCATCGATGGCGGCCACAGCAACCTCGACGCAAGCGGTGGACTCGACCTTGGGCAGCATGATGTAGGCAGGCTCAACCGAGCCAGCTTTCGCGGCACGCCCGACGATGGTCTGCACATCTTGCGTGAAGGCGGGGTGATCAACAGCATGCAAGCGGACACCCACACGGCAGCGGGTATCGGCACCCGCCAACAACTCGGCAACCAGTGCAGCATGCTCAGCTTCAGCCCCGACGGGTGCACCGTCTTCGCAATCGAGTGTGACATCGACGACACATGCGCCGAATTCATCAAACAGATCGCGTTGAAGGATCAGGCTTTTACGCATCCGCACCTCGACACCACTGTAGTGGTCACAAACCGGGAGCATTCGGCTCGATGCCTGAGCCCCCAGCAGGATGTGGCGCGGATGGTTCACGCTCTGATCAGAACGGTTGATACTGAAGAAGGCTGCGCACTGGTTACAACTGAGTTACAGCAAGTGGGCAACGCCAGCTTGCTCGTCTTGCAGCTCTTTCAGGGTCTTGTTGATGCATTCCTGTGAGAACTCGCAAATTGGCAGACCTTCGACGATTGTGTATTCGCCACCTTCGCAGGTAACAGGGTAGCCAAACATGGTTTCAGCAGGAATACCGTACTCACCCTTGGAAGGAATGCCCATGGTGACCCACTTGCCATTGGTGCCGAGGGCCCAGTCACGCATGTGGTCAATGGCGGCGTTGGCAGCGGATGCTGCAGACGACACACCGCGTGCAGCAATGATGGCCGCGCCACGCTTGCCAACGGTGGGCAGGAACACGTCACGGTTCCACACGTCGTCGTTGATGGATTCTTTGACCGACACGCCGTCGATGGTGGCGAAACGGTAATCGGCGTACATGGTGGGAGAGTGGTTGCCCCAAACAGCCAGCTTCTCGATGGCGGCCACTGGCTTGCCAGTCTTGGCTGCAATTTGGCTGGCAGCACGGTTGTGGTCCAAACGCAGCATGGCGGTAAAGTTGCCAGGCTTCAGGTCAGGTGCCGACTTCATGGCGATGTAGGCATTGGTGTTGGCAGGGTTACCGACCACCAACACTTTGACGTTGCGGCTGGCCACTGCGTTCAGTGCTTTGCCTTGGGCTGTGAAAATTTGAGCATTGGCAGCCAGCAGGTCGGCACGCTCCATGCCAGGTCCGCGAGGACGGGCACCCACCAACAAGGCGTAGTCGGTGTCTTTGAATGCAGTCATGGGGTCGCTGTGCGCTTCGATGCCAGCCAACAGAGGGAATGCGCAGTCTTCCAACTCCATGATCACGCCCTTGAGCGCTTCCTGGGCTTTCTCCATGGGCACTTCCAGCAACTGGAGGATCACGGGCTGGTCTTTGCCCAGCATTTCGCCAGATGCGATACGGAACAACAGGGCGTAACCGATTTGACCGGCAGCACCGGTGACAGCAACGCGAACAGGCTTCTTGGACATGGTGATAACTCCGATGGATGAACTTGCAAACAATGATGTGCGAGAGACAACCTGAAGGGGCCATGCCGCGAAACGTGCGTTCCATGCATGGAAAACCCTTAAGCGACTCCGAGTGTACCCCGCCTGAAACCGATTCGTCAATTTGTCTTATGTCTTATATAAGATATGATTGCTAACACACATCATGAGCCAACTCAGCGCACCCATGCAGCCGCCAGTCCAGGCCACCCCAGCACCTGTTGTGCCGACTTTGGGCGGCATGACCGCTGTCAGCGCCACACCTGCATTCAGCCCGCTGTATCAGCAGATCAAGAACCTGATCCTGCGCAGCCTGGAGGAGGGAGAGTGGAAACCCGGCGACGTCATCCCCAGCGAGCAGGAGCTCGCCACCCGGTTCAAAGTCAGCCAAGGCACGGTTCGCAAAGCCATTGACGAGCTGGCAGCCGAAAACCTGGTGGTGCGTCGACAAGGCAAAGGCACCTATGTGGCCACCCATGCCGAACGACACATTCAATACCGGTTTCTGCGACTACAGCCTGATGCTGGCGAGGAAAACCCCGCACAGCGCACCATCATCGAATGCAAACGTCAGCGTGCAACGGCCGAAATTGCTCGCCTGTTGGGCATACGCAGCGCGGACCCCGTGATACTGGTCAGGCGTGTGCTCAGCATGCAGGGCGCGGCCACCATTCTTGAAGACATCTGGCTGCCTGGCACTCAATTCAAGGGCCTGTCACTTGAAGCGCTCTCTTCCGACCAGGGTCCGATGTACGCCTTCTTTGAGCGGGAGTACGGTGTGCGCATGGTGCGCGCCGACGAAAAAATCAAAGCTGTTGCGGCCACTGACGAGATGTCCGAACTGCTGACAGTGCCCGTCGGCCACCCACTGCTCAGCGTGGAACGCATCGCCTACACCTACAACGACGTGCCCATGGAATTGCGGCGCGGGCTATATCGAACGGACACACACCACTACAAAAACGAATTGAGTTGAAAAACCTGAGCCCACTTGCCCGATTTGAAAGCTTCGTGAATGCTGCGTTGCAATAGAATTTGAGGGCTATCCTGCAAGGTTACCTGGGCGTTACATCCCACATCTCTCGATAAAAGAAAGCACAACCCATGACCCAGTTGAACAAACCGCGGCCCGAATTCCGCAACATCAACGCTTTCACGGACCTCACCACCTATCGCCTGCCCCCGGCCGGATGGGTGTCCATCCTGCACCGCATCAGCGGGCTGATGATGTTCCTGCTGATGCCGTTCATCGTCTGGATGTTCGATTCGTCCCTCAGCTCCGAAATCTCATTTGAAGGCTTCACCTCAGCCTTCAGCGCAGGCATCGGCTTCGTGCCTGGCTGGTTCATCAAGCTGGTTGCACTGGCCTTGATCTGGGCCTACCTGCATCACCTGATCGCTGGCGTTCGCCATCTGTACATGGATGCCACGCATTCGGTCACCAAAGAATTCGGTGCCAGCTCAGCCTATGCCGTGCTGGTGCTGAGCATTGGTCTGACCGCCATTCTGGGCGCAAAACTGTTCGGGTTGTACTGAGCACCCAAACCTAAGGAAACACCATCATGGCTATCAATTACGGCTCCAAGCGCGTTGTCGTTGGCGCGCATTACGGCACGCGCGACTGGCTGGCTCAGCGCGCCACTGCGGCCCTCATCGCCCTGTTCACACTCATCGTACTGGCCAAGCTGCTGTTGACCAGTGGCCCCATTGGCTACGAGACGTGGGCAGGCATCTTCGCCGCACAGTGGATGAAGACCCTGACTTTCTCGGTGCTGATCGGCTTGTTCTATCACGCATGGGTTGGCGTACGCGACATCTGGATGGACTACGTCAAGCCCGCCGGCATTCGCCTTGCATTGCATGTATTCACCATCGTCTGGCTCGTGGGTTGCCTCGGCTGGGCCATTCAAGTTCTCTGGAGGCTCTAAGCCATGACAACAGCTTCTTCCGTGGCCAAGCGCCGTTTTGATGTCGTTATCGTGGGCGCTGGCGGCTCAGGCATGCGTGCCTCGCTGCAACTGGCCCGTGCCGGTCTGAAAGTGGCCGTTCTGTCCAAGGTGTTCCCGACCCGTTCGCACACGGTCGCCGCGCAGGGTGGCGTCAGCGCCAGCTTGGGCAACATGAGTGAAGACAACTGGGAGTTCCACTTCTACGACACCGTCAAGGGTTCAGACTGGCTGGGCGACCAGGACGCCATCGAATTCATGTGCCGCGAAGCACCCAAAGTGGTGTACGAACTGGAGCACATGGGCATGCCCTTTGACCGCAACCCAGATGGCACCATTTACCAGCGTCCGTTCGGCGGCCACACAGCCAACTATGGTGAAAAACCCGTGCAGCGCGCCTGCGCTGCAGCCGACCGTACCGGCCACGCCATGCTGCACACACTGTACCAAGCCAACGTGTCTGCACGTACCACGTTCTTCGTGGAGTGGATGGCACTCGACCTGATTCGGGACGAATCCGGTGACTGCGTCGGTGTGACTGCCCTCGAAATGGAAACCGGCGACACCTACATCTTGGAAGCCAAGACCGTGCTGCTCGCCACTGGCGGAGCTGGCCGGATTTTCCAGGCATCCACCAATGCGTTCATTAACACCGGCGACGGCCTAGGCATGGCCGCACGCGCAGGCATTCCGCTGCAAGACATGGAGTTCTGGCAGTTCCACCCCACCGGCGTGGCTGGTGCAGGCGTGCTGCTGACAGAAGGTTGCCGGGGCGAAGGTGCCATTTTGCTGAACAAAAACGGGGAGCGCTTCATGGAGCGCTACGCACCCACGTTGAAAGACTTGGCTCCACGAGACTTCGTGTCCCGTTGCATGGGCCAGGAAATTCTGGAAGGCCGGGGTTGTGGTCCCAACGGTGACTACATCCACATGAAGCTGGATCACCTGGGTGCCGAAACTGTTCACAAGCGCCTGCCATCTGTTTACGAAATTGGCGTGAACTTCGCCAACGTGGACGTGACCCGCGAGCCCATCCCCGTGGTGCCTACCATTCACTACCAGATGGGTGGCATTCCCACCAACATCAACGGCCAAGTGGTGGAACGCGTCAATGGTGACGAGCAGCCCATCAAGGGCCTGTACGCTGTGGGCGAATGCTCCTGTGTGTCCGTGCACGGCGCGAACCGCCTGGGCACCAACTCGCTGCTCGACTTGCTGGTTTTCGGCAAAGCCGCTGGCGACCACATCATTGCCAACGTCGACCCCAAGCAAGAGCACAAGCCCTTGCCGGCCAACGCAGCCGACAAGACCTTGGCACGCCTCGCACGCCTGGACAACAACCCAAATGGCGAGTACTCACAGGATGTGGCCAACGACATGCGCGCCATCATGCAGGCGCACGCTGGCGTGTTCCGCAGCCAGGAAGTGATGAACGAAGGCGTGAAAAAGATTGCCGAACTGCGCTCACGCATCGGCAACATCGGCCTGAAAGACAACTCCAAGGTGTTCAACACCGCGCGTGTGGAAGCCCTGGAAGTCGAAAACCTGATGGAAGCAGCACAGGCGACCATGGAAAGCGCCGCTGCTCGCCAAGAGTGCCGTGGTGCCCACTTGGTGCGTGACTACGAGCACGGCGCAGACCACGCCACCGCCCCACTCGGACGTGACGATGTGAACTGGATGAAGCACACCCTCTGGTACAAGGACGGCAACCGCCTGGACTACAAGCCCGTGCGCATGAAGCCGCTGACGGCGGAAACAGTGCCGCCAAAAATCCGCACCTTCTGATCAGTCCGAACGTCCGAACAAGGAACTTCTCAAAATGGCAAAACGCACTTTCAAGCTCTACCGCTACGATCCGGACAAGGACGCAAAGCCCTACATGCAAACCCTCGAGCTCGAGCTCGACGGTACCGAGCGCATGTTGCTGGATGCCTTGATCAAGCTGAAGGCACTTGACCCCACACTGTCTTTCCGCCGCTCCTGCCGCGAAGGTGTCTGTGGCTCCGATGCCATGAACATCAACGGCAAAAATGGCTTGGCCTGCCTGACGAACCTGAACACGCTCAAGGGTGACATCGTTCTGAAGCCGTTGCCCGGCCTGCCAGTTGTGCGCGACCTGATCGTGGACATGACACTGTTCTTCAAGCAGTACCACAGCATCAAGCCGTACCTGATCAGCAACACGCCCGCCCCCCAGCGCGAGCGCCTGCAAAGCCCCGAAGAGCGCGACGAACTTAACGGCCTGTATGAGTGCATCCTGTGTGCCAGCTGCTCGACCAGTTGCCCCAGCTTCTGGTGGAACCCCGACAAATTTGTCGGTCCCGCCGGTCTGCTGCAGGCCTATCGCTTCATCGCAGACAGCCGCGATGACGCCACGGCCGAACGCCTGGACAACCTGGAAGACCCCTACCGCCTGTTCCGCTGCCACACCATCATGAATTGCGTGGACGTGTGCCCCAAGAGCTTGAACCCCACCAAAGCCATTGGGAAGATCAAGGAAATGATGGCGATGCGCGCCATTTGAGTCTGAACATACCCATGAACGCAAGCCCACTTCTGGACGGACGCTACCTGAGCAAACTGAAGTGGCGCTGCCGCCGTGGACTGCTTGAAAACGATCTGTTCATCGAGCGTTTTTTTGCTCGCCATGAAGTCAGTCTGACGCAAGCGCACGCTGGTGCACTAGAAGTCCTGATGGACCTCTCCGACAACGATTTGCTGGATCTGTTTCTGGGCAGAAAAGTCCCTGAAAACGATCTGGCAACACCGGACATCATCGAGGTTCTGGGCATGCTGAGAGCAACCGGTACCTGAGTCTTCGCACATCAAATTAACGCCAACCTGAGAAGGAAAACCCATGAAACTTGCCGACAACAAAGCCACCATGTCGTTCAGCAACGGCAGCCCCAGCATCGAGTTGCCCGTCTACAGCGGCAACATCGGTCCTGACGTGATCGACATCCGCAAGCTCTATGGGCAAACCGGTCTGTTCACATACGACCCCGGCTTCCTGTCTACTGCATCTTGCCAATCCGGCATCACCTACATCGACGGCGACAAAGGCGAATTGCTGTACCGCGGCTACCCCATCGAACAACTGGCCACCCAGTGTGACTACCTCGACAGCTGCTACCTGTTGCTCAACGGCGAACTGCCTGACCCCACTCAGCGCCAGGACTTCCACAAGCTCGTGATCAACCACACCATGGTGAACGAGCAAATGCAGTTCTTCCTCCGTGGTTTCCGCCGCGATGCTCACCCGATGGCCGTGTTGACGGGTCTGGTAGGTGCACTGTCTGCCTTCTATCACGACAGCACCGACATCAACAATCCTGAACACCGCAAAGTTGCCGCCATCCGTCTGATTGCCAAGATGCCGACACTGGTCGCCATGGCATACAAATACGGCGTGGGCCAGCCTTTCATGTACCCACAGAATGACCTGAGCTACGCAGGCAACTTCCTGCGCATGATGTTCGGTACGCCTTGTGCTGAATACGAGGTCAATCCGGTCATCGAAAAAGCCATGGACCGGATCTTCATCCTCCACGCAGACCACGAGCAGAACGCATCCACCTCTACCGTGCGTCTGTGCGGCTCTTCCGGCACAAACCCATTTGCAGCCATCGCTGCAGGTGTGGCCTGCCTGTGGGGCCCAGCTCACGGCGGTGCGAACGAAGCCTGCCTGAACATGCTGGAAGACATTCAACGCCAAGGCGGAGTGTCCAAAGTCGGCGAGTTCATGGAAAAGGTGAAAGACAAGAACTCCGGCGTCAAGCTGATGGGTTTCGGTCACCGTGTTTACAAAAACTACGACCCACGCGCCAAGCTGATGCAGGAGACCTGCAACGAAGTGCTGGCCGCACTGGGCCTCGAAAACGACCCTCTGTTCAAGCTGGCCAAAGCGCTGGAGAAAATTGCGCTGGAAGATGACTACTTTGTTTCCCGCAAGCTGTACCCCAACGTTGACTTCTACTCTGGCATCGTCCAGCGCGCCATCGGCATTCCAGTGAACCTGTTCACCGGCATCTTCGCCTTGGCCCGCACAGTGGGCTGGATTGCCCAGCTGAACGAAATGATTGCTGACCCCGAGTACAAGATCGGTCGTCCACGTCAGCTGTTCACCGGTTCACCCCGCCGTGACGTGCCCTCATCCATGAAGGCCTGATCTTCTCCGATCTGCCCCTAAGCCCACCTGGCACCTCAGCCAGGTGGGCTTTTTTCTTGGCTCCGCACAGGCTGACATCAGGCATTCCCTTACAGGTACCAATCGGCGGATTGACTACGGCATAAAATCAAAGGCTCACGAAGGACAACACATCCATGGGACGCACCCTCTACGACAAGATCTGGGACGAACACGTCGTCCGCACAGAAGAAGACGGCACAGCCATTCTTTACATTGACCGCCACCTGGTGCATGAAGTCACCAGCCCGCAGGCATTTGAAGGCCTGCGACAAGCCAAACGCCCGTTGTGGCGGGTCAGTTCCATCGTTGCCACAGCCGACCACAACACACCCACCACTGGCTGGGAACGCGGCTATGACGGCATTGACGATCCGATCAGCAAAGAACAGATCACCACGCTCGACAACAACATGGCCGAGTACGGCTCGGCCGCGTTTTTCCCGTTCATGTCGCGTCGCCAGGGCATCGTTCACGTCATCGGGCCGGAAAACGGTGCCACATTGCCCGGCATGACCGTTGTGTGCGGTGACAGCCACACGTCTACGCACGGTGCCTTCGGTGCACTCGCGCATGGCATTGGCACCAGTGAAGTCGAGCACGTCATGGCCACGCAAACCTTGCTGGCCAAGAAGGCCAAAAACATGCTCGTCAAGGTGGACGGTGTGCTGCCCAAGGGTTGTGGTGCCAAAGACATCGTACTGGCGATCATCGGGAAGATAGGCACCGCAGGTGGGACGGGGTACACCATTGAATTTGCGGGTACAGCGATCCGGGCCTTGTCGGTAGAAGGTCGCATGACGGTCTGCAACATGGCCATCGAAGGTGGCGCCCGTGCTGGCCTGGTGGCCGTGGACGCCAAAACCATTGAATATGTGAAAGGCCGTCCCCTGGCACCGACCGGTGCCGAGTGGGATCTTGCCGTTGCGTACTGGGGCACCCTTCACTCCGATGCCGATGCCACATTTGACGCCGTTGTCGAACTGGATGCCACACAAATCGTGCCGCAAGTCACCTGGGGCACCTCCCCCGAAATGGTGCTGGGTATCGATGCACGCATCCCTGACCCCGACAAAGAAAAAGACAGCAACAAGCGCGGTGCCATCGAGCGTGCGCTGACCTACATGGCGCTGGAGCCAGGCAAAGCACTGGCCGACATTCATGTGGACAAGGTATTCATCGGTTCTTGCACCAACAGCCGCATCGAAGACATGCGCGAAGCCGCTGCAGTGGTGAAGAAGCTGGGCCGCAAAGTGGCCCCAAACATCAAGGCAGCGCTGGTCGTCCCTGGCTCCGGGCTCGTCAAGGAACAAGCCGAGCGCGAAGGCTTGCACGACATATTCTTGGCCGCTGGCTTTGAGTGGCGCGAACCCGGTTGCAGCATGTGCCTGGCCATGAACGCCGACCGTCTGGAGCCAGGCGAGCGCTGCGCCAGCACCAGCAACCGCAACTTCGAAGGTCGCCAGGGCGCGGGTGGCCGCACGCATCTGGTCAGCCCTGCGATGGCAGCAGCAGCGGCCATCCACGGTCATTTCGTTGACATTCGCACCATCGCCTGAAAGGAAACACCATGAACAAACTGTTGAGCTTGATCCTCCTGGCATGCGCGCTTGGCGTGACTGCCTGCAACACCGTCAAAGGGGTGGGCCAGGATATCCAGAAGGCCGGTGAAAAAATCGAAGGCGCTGCAAAGAAATAAGCATGAACAAGTTCACTGTGCACAAGGGGCTCGTGGCCCCGATGGACCGGGAAAACGTCGACACCGACGCCATCATCCCGAAGCAGTTCCTGAAGTCCATCCGCAAGACCGGCTTCGGCCCCAACCTGTTTGACGAGTGGCGCTACCTGGATGCCGGCTACCCCGGACAGGATGCCGCCAGCCGCCAACCCAATCCGGACTTTGTCCTGAACCAGCCGCGCTATGCGGGCGCATCCATCCTGCTGTCGCGCAAGAATTTTGGCTGCGGGTCCAGTCGCGAGCACGCGCCGTGGGCCATCGACCAGTATGGGTTCCGTGCGCTCATCGCCCCCAGCTACGCTGACATATTCTTCAACAACTGCTTCAAGAACGGGCTGCTGCCCATTCAGTTGTCTGAGGCACAGGTGGCCCAGCTGTTCGATGAAGTGGCCGCGTTCCCAGGCTATTCACTCACCATCGACCTGGCGCGCCAGGTGATCGTCAAGCCCCAGGGCGAAGAAATTCCGTTCGACGTGCAAGCCTTTCGCAAGTACTGCCTGCTCAATGGGTTTGACGACATCGGTCTGACTCTGCGGCACCGCGACGAGATCAAAGCATTTGAAGCACAGCGACTGGCTACCAAGCCCTGGCTGGCGCACACCATGCTGCCCGGCGCATAAATCAGCATAAAAACAGGCCTTACCGCTTTAACCACAAGCGTTTCAAGCTATAAATTTTAAAATCATGAAAATCGCAGTACTGCCAGGTGATGGCATTGGCACCGAGATCGTTGCAGAGGCCGTCAAGGTGCTGAAAGCACTGAACCTGCCGTTCGAAATGGAGACCGCGCTGGTCGGCGGTGCCGCCTATGAAGTGCATGGCCACCCCCTGCCTGAGTCGACGCTGAAGCTTGCCATGGCATCCGATGCCGTGTTGTTCGGTGCCGTGGGCGACTGGAAGTACGACAAGCTCGACCGCCCATTGCGCCCCGAGCAAGCCATTCTGGGCTTGCGCAAGCACATGGGCCTGTTTGCCAACTTCCGCCCAGCCATCTGCTACGAGCAACTGGTAGGCGCTTCCAGCCTGAAGCCCGAACTGATTGCGGGCCTGGACATCCTCATCATCCGCGAGCTGACCGGCGACATTTACTTTGGCCAACCCCGCGGTCGCCGCGTGGCCACCGATGGCCACTTCCCCGGCGCAGAAGAAGCGTATGACACCATGCGCTACAGCAAGCCCGAAATCGAGCGCATCGCGCACGTGGCATTCCAGGCCGCCCGCAAGCGCAACAAAAAAGTCACCAGCGTGGACAAAGCCAATGTGCTGGAAACCTTCCAGTTCTGGAAAGACGTGGTCACCGAAGTGGGCCAGCAGTACCCCGATGTGGAACTGCAGCACATGTACGTGGACAACGCAGCCATGCAGCTCGTCAAAGCCCCCAAAGCGTTTGACGTGGTCGTCACCGGCAACATGTTCGGCGACATCCTGTCCGACGAAGCATCCATGCTCACCGGTTCTATCGGCATGCTGCCCTCCGCCAGCTTGAATGCCAAGGGCCAGGGCCTGTACGAGCCCAGCCACGGCAGTGCACCCGACATCGCGGGCAAAGGCATTGCCAACCCCCTGGCCACCATTTTGAGTGCGGCCATGATGCTGCGTTTCAGCCTGAACCAGGAAGCCGCTGCCCAGCGCATCGAGGCCGCGGTGCAGAAGGTGCTGGCCCAGGGTCTGCGGACCCCGGACATCTACAGCGAAGGCACGCAGCGCGTCAGCACGCTCGAAATGGGCGATGCGGTTGTCAAGGCGCTGTAATTCTTGTCTGTAGAATGGATTTCATGCCACACGTTTGCCACGCCACCCTGTCTTGCATTGCCGCTCAGGCAAGCGCAGCTGTGGGTGTGGTGAAGTCCGTTGTGGCATTGGCACGGTCCACCGCGACCAAAACGACAACCATTATTGGCTGACACGAGCCTGGTTTGTCGCGCCCCTTCCCGGCCTGACAGGCCGGGCAGATGAAATCCTTGTGAACCCACCGTATTCGCAACATCTGAAAGGGCATCTTCATGAAAACAGGTAATTTGGTCGGCCTCGTGGGCTGGCGTGGCATGGTCGGCTCCGTCCTGATGGACCGCATGCAAGCCGAGGGCGATTTCGACCTGATCGAACCCGTCTTCTTCTCCACATCCAATGCGGGCGGCAAAGCGCCCGCACAGGCCAAGAACGAGACCCAGCTGCAGGACGCCTACAGCATCGACGCATTGAAGCGTTGCGACATCATCCTCACGGCCCAGGGCGGCGACTACACCTCCGAGGTGTTCCCCAAACTGCGCGCCGCTGGCTGGAACGGCCACTGGATCGATGCGGCATCCACCCTGCGCATGGAAAAAGACGCGGTCATCGTCCTCGACCCCGTCAACATGCCCGTGATCAAAAACGCCTTGGCCAACGGCGGCAAAAACTGGGTGGGTGGCAACTGCACCGTCAGCTGCATGCTGATGGGTGTGGGCGCGCTGTACAAAGCTGGCCTGGTGGAGTGGATGAGCACCCAAACCTACCAAGCTGCATCGGGTGGTGGCGCACAGCACATGCGCGAATTGCTGACGCAATATGGCACGCTGAACGCGTCGGTGCGCAACCTGCTGGACGACCCCAAGAGTGCCATCCTGGAAATCGACCGTCAGGTCATTGCCACCCAACGCGGCCTGTCCGCGACTGAAACCGCCAACTTCGGCGTGCCATTGGGCGGCTCACTGATCCCCTGGATCGACAAAGACCTGGGCAATGGCCAATCCAAGGAAGAGTGGAAAGGCATGGCCGAAACCAACAAAATCTTGGGGCTGGGCGAAGGCTTTGGTTCCAGTGCCATCCCCGTTGACGGTTTCTGTGTGCGCGTGGGCGCCATGCGCTGCCACAGCCAGGCGCTGACCTTCAAGCTGAAAAAAGACGTGCCGGTGGCTGACATTGAAGCCATGATCGCGGCCGACAACCCATGGGCCAAAGTGGTGCCCAACACCCGCGAAGCCACCATCAAAGACCTGACGCCCGTGGCCGTGACCGGCACCATGACCATCCCCGTGGGACGCATCCGCAAGCTGGCCATGGGCCCCGAGTACGTGGGTGCGTTCACCATCGGTGACCAGTTGCTGTGGGGTGCTGCCGAACCGCTGCGCCGCATGCTGCGCATCCTGCTGGCTGACTGATCAAACCGGCAAACCCAGGCATCGACAGGTGCACTGAACACCAGTCGATGCCCAACACGCGCACCAAATCGTTGCAAACCGACAACGTCCACCACAGCAAGGCGTATGCCTTCGATCTGGGCGGATTCTCGGGCAGTGCTTGAGCTTGTCAGCCTAACGCGTTGATGCTATGGTCAATTGTCGGCCGCTAACACAGAGGTCTTCGTGTCGCTTAAAACCCATTCAACAGCCCCCAACATGCAACTGTCCCGTACCCAATCCGGTTTTCGTCAGGGCACTGGGCTGAATGCCTTGGCATTGGCAATGGTTCTGGCTTTTGCAGGCACAACAGCACAAGCTTTGTCACTTGGCCGACTCAACGTGCTCTCCGCGCTGGGCGAACCGCTGCTGGCGGAAATCGAAGTCCCTCAGATCACCGAGGCAGAGGCCGCGTCCCTCCGGATCGGCACCGCTTCGCCAGACACCTTCCGTGCGGCCGGTGCAGATTTCAACGCTGCGTTGACCGGTACCGACGTCCGGCTGCTGCGACGCACCGATGGGCGGGCTTACTTGCGCGTCACAGGCAATCGCTCGGTCAATGAGCCGTACATGGACCTGATCCTGGAGGCCAATTGGGCGTCAGGCCGCATCGTGCGCGACTACACGATGCTGTTCGACCCACCCAATTTGCGCCCCGCCCCCGCACCGGTGGTACCGGCTCAAACAGCTGACCGTGTGTCGGCAGCACCCGCAGTCACTGCGCCAACACCGGTGCAACCAGCGCCAGCTGCCCAGCCAGCACCGCTGGCGACAACGAGCAGGCCGGTCAACGTACCCGATACGCGCACGCCACTGACACCACTGCAAGCCCAGCGCAGTGCCACGCCACCGTTACAAAAGGCTGAAAAAACGGTCAGGACAGCACGCAGCACGCCCAAAGCGGTTGAACCTGCGCTCACCCCGGCCGCCAAAGGCGCCATCACGGTCAAGAGCGGCGACACAGCCGGCAAATTGGCCAGTGCCAACAAACCCCGCGGCGTCACCCTCGACCAGATGCTGGTGGCCATGTTGAGAGCCAATCCGCAAGCTTTCATCGGCGGCAACGTCAACCGTATCAAGGCAGGAGCCATTCTGGATCTGCCCGATGCACAGACCGCCGAGCAGGTCGATGCCGGAGAGGCCCGCCAAACCATCACAGCCCAGAGTCAGGACTTCAACGCATTCCGCCAACGACTGGCGGGTGCCGCCCCGTCTGCCCCAGCTGATGCGCCTCAACGCAAAGCCAGCGGCAAAATCCAGACCGAAGTTGCCGAGCAACGGCCCGCATCCAAAGCACCTGACCAGCTCAAACTGACAAAAGGCGTCACGGCACCCAAGGCAGACACGCAGGCTGAAGACAAGATTGCCATGGCCCGCCAGGCCCAAGCCAACGCGGCACGCGAAGCCGAGTTGGCACGCACCGTGGCCGAACTCTCGAAAATGACGCCGGCTGCTCCTGCTCCTGCTCCTGCTCCTGCTCCTGCTCCTGTCCCAGTGGCCGAGCCAACTACACCTGCACCCGCCGCAGAACCCGTTGCTGTAGCCAAACCAGCCGAAGAAGCGGCGACCCAGTCGGCTGCTGCGCCTGCCGAGAAACCTGCGGCGCCTGCCGTGGAGGTGCCAGCACTCGCTCCACCGCCCAAACCGGGGACAGAAACAACCTCACCCGATGTCCCCCCGGAAAGCGATCTGCTGACCGAGGTCATGGACAACCCGTTCACGTTGCCTGCAGCCGGTGGCATTCTCGCTGCGTTGCTTGGGTTCGGGGCGTACCGCCTGCGTCAGCGCAAGAAACACGCCGGGGTAGACAGCTCGTATCTCGAAAGCAGGCTGCAACCCGATTCGTTTTTCGGTGCCAGCGGCGGACAAAGCATTGACACGGCCGAAGCGGTGGCCACTGGCTCATCCATGATGTATTCACCCAGCCAGCTGGATGCGGGTGGTGACGTCGATCCTGTTGCAGAAGCTGATGTCTACCTGGCCTACGGGCGTGACCTGCAAGCTGAAGAAATTCTGAAAGAAGCCCTCCGGATCAACCCCAAGCGCGTGGCCATCCACTCCAAGATGCTGGAGATTTACGCCAAACGCCGCGATGTCAAAGCGTTCGAAGTTTTGGCCGCAGAGGTGTACGCGCTGACCGGCGGCACAGGACCAGAATGGGAACATGCGTGCATGCTCGGTTTGGAACTCGACCCAGCCAACCCGTTGTACCAACCTGGCGGCAAGCCGTTGCCCATTGATGGTGCGCCCACCGACTTTGCCAGTGACATGCCATTGGGCATGGCCAACACCCAGCCATTCATGCCACTGGCGGACGAAACGCCACCACCGTCCCCACTGGCGAGCGGACCGTTGGACCTGGACCTTGATTTTTCTGCCGCAGATGCCCCCCCCATTGAGGTGGACGAGCCATTGCCAGAACCTGCTCCCGTCGAACCGCCGTTGGCAGATACACCGCTCGAATTCACACTCGATGGCGACTTTGAACCCAGCATGCCCTCACCGGCGATGGAACCGATTGCGCCACCTGCCTTTGAACTGAATGCTGACGACCTCTCGTTTGACATCCCCGTCGACACTGCGCCAGAAGCCCCGACTGACGCACCGCCTGATCCTTTCGAGAGCGAGCAAACCCTCAGCTTCGACCTCAGCACCACGCCCGATGCCGGAGCGGAACTGCAAACCACGCGCCTGACCGCTGCAGACCCTGAACCCACGTCCACACCGGCAGACGACAACTTGATGTCGTTCGACATGGGCGACCTGTCGCTCGACATGCCTGGGGCCGATTCTGTGTCGCCGCTGGAAGACATCCCTGAAGGTGATCCGCTTGAAACCAAGCTGTCGCTGGCGGCCGAATTCATGGCCATCGGTGACATGGAAGGTGCCCGGTCACTGGCCGAGGAAGTGGTTGAACAGGCAACCGGTCGACTCAAAGAGAGGGCCAAGGCCTTCCTGTCGGACCTGGGCTGATACACCCGGTTGGACGCATTTTGAGGATCGCGCTCGGCATCAGCTACTGCGGCACGCACTACGAAGGTTGGCAAAGCCAATCCAGTGGGCGCACGGTGCAGGACCAGCTTCAACGTGCGCTGGGTCAGTTCATGGCCACGCCGTCGCCGAACGTCCTGTGTGCAGGCCGCACCGATTCGGGAGTCCACGGCTTGATGCAAGTGGCGCACTTCGACACCGATCTGGCCCGCCCGGACTCGGCCTGGGTCCGCGGCACGAACCGCTACCTGCCGACTGACATTGCCATCCAGTGGGCACAGGCTGTGCCGGATACCTTCCATTCACGTGCCAGCGCCCTGACACGGCGGTATGCCTACATCCTGCTCGAATCCCCTGTGCGCCCCAGCATGGATGCCGGGCGTGTGGGTTGGGTGTTCCGCTCACTGTCAGGCCAGGCCATGACCGCTGCCGCACGACACCTGTTAGGCGAACACGATTTTTCGTCTTTCCGTGCCGCGCAATGCCAGGCCCATTCGCCCGTCAAAACCTTGCACCGGATCCAGATCATCCGACACGGTCGCTACTGGCGCTTTGATTTCGAAGGCAATGCCTTTTTGCACCACATGATCCGCAACATCATGGGCTGTCTGGTCATGATCGGACAAGGTACGCGCTCACCCGACTGGATGCAAACCGTGCTGCAAGCCCGCTCACGCGAAGTTGCCGCCCCCACCTTCATGCCGGATGGCCTGTACTTTCTGGGGCCAACCTATGGCGCCGATTGGCACCTGCCAGCCGATACCCCGCCATTTGACTGGTTACCAGGTGCCACGCTGACCTGATTCGGCGTTGACCTCGTGTCCACTGCGGGCCATCCAAACGGCACCACAACGGCTGCGTTTCGCCTCACCTCTGACACCCCACCCGCCCCATGTCTGCCCAGCACACTGCCTGCACCACACCGGTACACCGCACACGTATCAAAATTTGCGGGCTCACGCGCGAGGGCGACGTCGACGCGGCAGTGGCCGCCGGTGCGGATGCCATCGGCTTTGTCATGTACGCGAAAAGCCCGCGCCATGTCAGCCTTGAACGGGCTACACAACTGGTCAGCCGGTTACCGCCATTCGTCACACCCGTGCTCCTGTTTGTGAACGAAAATGCCAAAAATATCAGAGCAATAACTAACCACATCGCATGCGGTATCGTGCAATTTCATGGTGAAGAATCACCTGAAAACTGTGATGCCATCGGCCGCCCCTACCTGCGCGCGGCACGCGTGCCCATGGGGCCGGGCGCGCAAGGCTTCGACCTTTTAGAATACGCACAACGCTTCCCCCGCGCATCGGGCATCCTGCTTGACGCACACGTAGACGGCTACGGCGGCGGCGGCCTCACTTTCGACTGGACGGCATTCAATTGGTCACAGCTTCCACCAAACGTCAGCTCTCGGCTCGTTTTGTCTGGTGGACTCACGCCTGCAAACGTGACCGATGGTGTTCTGCAGGTTCGGCCCTGGGCCGTTGACGTGAGCTCCGGGGTCGAACAAGACGGCCCCGACGGCAAACCCGTCAAAGGCATCAAAGATCCCGACAAAATGCACCGTTTCGTTGCCGCCGTGCGTGCGGCCGATGCGGCGTTGAACGCCCAGCCGCCCTGTGCCGCAAGCTGACGCGCCATCGGCCCCGCCCCCACAAATGGGCAAGGCCATGGCAACCGCCACTGCGCAATGGGCACCCGACATGACGGATCGGCTTGGGCACAACCCCACACCAAAGGACACCCACACATGTACGACTACCAACAACCCGACGCCACCGGCCACTTTGGCATTTACGGTGGCAGCTTCGTCAGCGAAACGCTGACCCACGCCATTGCCGAGCTGCGCGAGGCCTATGCCCGGTACCAGCACGACCCCGCGTTTCTGGCCGAGTTCAAGAACGAGCTGGCTCACTTCGTGGGCCGCCCCTCGCCCATCTACCATGCCGCACGCACCAGCCGCGAGCAAGGCGGCGCGCAAATTTTTTTGAAGCGTGAAGACCTGAACCACACCGGTGCGCACAAGGTCAACAACACCATCGGCCAGGCCATGCTGGCCAAGCGCATGGGCAAACCTCGCGTGATTGCCGAAACCGGCGCGGGCCAGCACGGCGTGGCCACCGCCACCATCTGTGCCCGCTACGGGCTGGAATGCGTGGTGTACATGGGGGCTGAAGACGTCAAACGCCAAAGCCCCAACGTGTACCGCATGAAACTGCTGGGCGCCACCGTGGTGCCCGTGGAAAGCGGCAGCAAAACCCTGAAAGACGCACTGAACGAGGCCATGCGCGACTGGGTGGCCAACGTGGACAACACCTTCTACATCATCGGCACCGTGGCGGGCCCTCATCCTTACCCCATGATGGTGCGCGACTTCCAGAGCGTGATCGGCAACGAGTGCCTGAAGCAAATACCCGACATGATGGCCGAGCTGGGCCTGCCCGGCAACGCCGGTGGCTTGCAACCCGATGCCGTGGTGGCCTGCGTGGGCGGTGGCAGCAACGCCATGGGTATTTTTTACCCCTACATCGGCCATGAGCATACCCGCCTGATCGGTGTGGAAGCCGCCGGTGAAGGCATGGACACCGACAAACACTCCGCCTCGCTGCAAAAAGGCAGCCCTGGCGTGTTGCACGGCAACCGCACCTACATCCTGCAAGACGACAACGGCCAGATCACCGAAACGCACAGCATCAGTGCCGGCTTGGATTACCCCGGCGTGGGCCCCGAACACGCGTTCTTGAAAGACATTGGCCGCGCCGAGTACGTGGGCATCACAGATGCCGAAGCGCTGGAAGCCTTCCACTACCTGTGCCGCACCGAGGGCATCATCCCCGCGCTGGAGTCCAGCCACGCCGTGGCCTACGCGCTCAAACTGGCCAAAACCATGCGACCTGACCAGACCATACTGGTCAACCTGTCGGGCCGCGGTGACAAAGACATCGGCACCGTGGCCGATTTGTCCAACGCCGATTTCTACTGCCGCCCCAGCTGCCAGGGCCAATCGGTCAAGGGTGGCCAGGCATCATCCGCCCAGCCCGTCACCTTTACCCCCAAGGCAGGAGCCTGAGCCATGAGCCGCATTGCAAACACCCTCTCCCAACTCAAAGCCCAAGGCCGCCAGGCGCTGATTCCCTACGTGACGGCAGGTTTCCCCTACGCCGACGTGACGCCCGAGCTGATGCACGCCATGGTCCAGGCGGGCAGCGACATCATCGAACTGGGTGTGCCCTTTTCAGACCCCATGGCCGATGGTCCCGTCATCCAGAAAGCGGGCGAAAAGGCCCTGACCTTCGGCATCGGCATGACGCAGGTGCTCGACATGGTGCGAGCGTTTCGCCAGACCGACACCACCACGCCCGTGGTGCTGATGGGCTACGCCAACCCGGTGGAGCGCTACGACCTGAAGCACGGCAAAAGTGGCGAAACCAGTGCCTTTGCGCGTGACGCGGCAGCAGCTGGGGTGGACGGTGTGCTGATCGTCGACTACCCACCTGAAGAGTGCGAGCAATTTGCCGCTACCCTCAAGGCCAACGGTCTGGACCTGATTTTCTTGCTGGCCCCCACCTCCACGCCCGAGCGCATGGACTTGGTCGGCCGCCTGGCCAGTGGCTACGTGTACTACGTGTCGCTCAGGGGCGTGACCGGTTCCGGTGCGTTGGACATCGCGTCGGTCGCAGAGGCCCTGCCCCGCATCCGCCAGCACGTCAGCGTGCCCGTCGGCGTGGGCTTTGGCATCCGTGACGCGGCCACGGCCCAGGCCATTGGCAAAGTGGCCGACGCAGTGGTGATCGGCACCAAAATCATCCAGCTGCTCGACAACCAGACCCGTGACCGCGTGGCCCCTGTGGCCGCCGAGTTCCTGGCTGGGGTGCGGGCTGCGCTGGACAACCGCGCATAATCCACTCCATCCGTCTGAAGCGGGTGGCACACTTCTGCGAAGTGCCAGCGCCACCCGGCCCCCGTGCTGCACGGGGACCCTTGCCAACCCTGCCTGAACCGAGGAGCACACCATGTCCTGGCTCGAAAAGCTGCTGCCCCCCAAAATCACCCCCACAAACCCGACCGAGCGCCGCAGCGTGCCCGAAGGTCTGTGGATCAAATGCCCCAGTTGTGACGCGGTGTTGTACAAAACCGATCTGGAGAAGAACCAGAACGTCTGCCCCCATTGCAGCCACCACCACAGAATCGGTGCCAGAGCCCGCCTCAATGCTTTCCTGGATGGCGAAGGCCGATATGAAATTGGGCAAGAGGTACTGCCTGTTGACCCCCTCAAGTTCAAAGACAGCCGCAAATACCCCGAGCGCCTGAAAGAGGCCATGGAAAGCACGGGCGAGACCGATGCGCTCATCGTCATGGGCGGTGCGGTCATGGGCATCGATCTGGTGGTGGCCTGCTTCGAGTTCGACTTCATGGGCGGCAGCATGGGCAGCGTGGTGGGCGAGCGCTTTGTGCGTGGCGTCGAAACCGCCATCGAGCAAAAAGTGCCTTTCCTGTGCTTCACCGCCACCGGTGGCGCACGCATGCAGGAAGGCCTGCTGAGCCTGATGCAAATGGCCAAGACCAACGCATCCCTGACCCGTCTGGCCAAAAAAGGCCTGCCCTACATCAGCGTGCTGACCGACCCCACCATGGGCGGCGTGAGTGCGGGCTTTGCGTTTGTGGGTGACGTGGTGATCGCCGAGCCCAAGGCCCTGATCGGCTTTGCCGGCCCACGTGTCATTGAAAACACCGTGCGCGTGAAGCTGCCTGAAGGTTTCCAGCGCACCGAATTCCTGCAGACCAAAGGCGCGATTGACATCATTTGCGACCGCCGTGAACTGCGCACCACCGTTGCCAACACACTGGCCATGTTGCAGCGCCTGAGCGCAGACGCTGTCGTTTCCTGAAAACATAGCACTCACTCATTCCACCTGAAGCGTTGAGGGCCATTTTGGCTTGAATTTTGACTGATTCTGCCCCCCTCCTGCTGGAACGGTTGCCACTGTTCCCGCTGCAAACGGTGCTGTTCCCGGGCGGCTGGCTGCCGTTGCGCATATTCGAGGTGCGCTACCTGGACATGGTGCAACGCTGCCACAAGGCCGGTGCGCCGTTTGGGGTGGTGTGCCTGACGCGCGGCCAGGAGGTCATGGCCGCGCCTCGAGCCAAGCCAGGCGAATCAGCCCTCCATGCTGACAGCGAAGCGTTTTTCCCGGTCGGTGTGCTGGCCCACATCGAAACACTGGCACAACCCCACCCAGGTCTGCTGCACATCGCGTGCCGGGGGTCGCAGCGGTTTCAGGTGAAGCACACCCACAAGCTCAAGCACGGCCTGTGGCTGGCAGACGTGGAAATGCTGCCTGCCGACCTGCCCGCCCAGGTCACCGACGACTTGTCGGGCACCGTGTCCAACTTGCAACGGCTGCTGCACACCCTGAGTACCCAGGCCAGCAACGACCAGCAGATGCCGGTTCAAAAGCCCTACCAGTGGCAAGACGCCGGGTGGGTGGCAAACCGGTGGTGCGAGTTGCTACCGGTCGACAACGAATTGAAGCAACGGCTGATGTCGCTGGACAACCCACTGATCAGGCTGGAACTGGTCAACGATCTGCTTGAGAAGCTGCGGGTCGACACCGCCCGGTGAACCCAGACCCTGGCGCGCCATGAAACCAGCTCCCTCCCGCAGCCCGCCCCAACGCGCTAAGCTCAGGAGCGTGCTTGACCAGTGCACAGACACCATCCTGCAGGCCACATCCACCGCTGACTGGCTGCAACGCGTGTGTGCCGAGCTGGTGGACGCTGGCATTTGCAAGACTGCATGGGTGGGTCAGGTCGACGCAGCAAAATCGAGTTTGTTGGTCTTGGCCTGTGGCCACCTGCCCTCCCCTTTGACCCTAGGCGTACCGCAACAGCCCACGTCACCATACAGCCTTCCACAGGCCTGCGCCGCAGCGATCGCGAGCGCCCGACCCGTGTGGAATACAACGCTGCCTTGTCCCCTGTTGGAGGATCCGGTGCCCAGTGGCGGCAGCGTCGTCGGGCTGCCGGACGCCAGTGCAGTGATTCCCTTGGTGGTCAACGGACAAGCCCGGTGGGTGCTGTGCCTCCATGCCCTGAAAGCCGGTGTGGTGGGGGTGCGCCAGCACAACATCTGGCTACCCTGGGCCAATAGACTGGCGGCATTGTTGTCACGCATGCCCTCCCCGCTTTCAGAGCTGTCGGACCAGCCAGACACCGCTGCGCCCCAGCTCACAATGCCAGCACCACCTGCGACCAAAGTTGACCACGGCCCGCCACTGACGTTGTTGCAAAATTTCGTGGATCAATTGCCGGGTACCGTGTTCTTGAAAGACGAACAGCTTCGCCTTTTGCTTGGCAACCGTTTTCTGGCACACACATTGGGGAAAGACCCCGGCGAGCTCGTGGGCCTGTCTAACGTACAACTGTTCCCGCCCGACTTTGCCGAGGCTGTCAACCAACTCGACCGTGCAGTTCTGAGCAGTGGACAGCCACGGACCGTGCCACAAACCTTTGGCGACCAACACTGGGAAACCCGCCTGTTCGCGGTACAAGATGCCGGACAGCAATTCCTGGGGGGCATCAGCTTGGACGTGACCGCCCAGGTCCGGTCAACCGAGCGCACACAGGCCCTGTTGACTTTGAACGAGCTGGCCAACCGGCTGGACGAGCGCACGCTGCTCACCGAAGGTCTCGAAATGGCCGAGCGCCTGACGTACAGCGCCATCGGATTCCTGCACTTTGTGAACGAAGACCAGGAAACACTGGAACTGGTGACTTGGACCGCAGGCGCATTGAAAGGCTGCACCGCAGCCCACGACAGCCACTACCCCATTTCTGCGGCAGGTGCATGGGCCGACTGTTTTCGTACCCGACAACCCGTGATCGTGAATGACTACCCACAGCATCACGCCAAGCACGGCCTGCCCGATGGGCATGCGCACCTGGCGCGCTTCATTTCCGTGCCTGTGGTGGAAGGTGACCGGGTCTGGCTCATGCTGGGCGTTGGCAACAAACAAACGGATTACACCCCCAGCGACGTCGAAACCCTTCAGTTGGTGGGCAACGACCTCTGGCGTATGGTGCAACGCCGTCGCGCCAACCAGCAACTGCAGCAACGGTTGACGGAACTGGAAGAGGCCAATGCCAAGCTGGCCGATATGCAGCTGCAGTTGCTCCAGTCCGAGAAAATGGCCTCCATCGGACAACTGGCAGCAGGCGTGGCCCACGAAATCAACAACCCCATTGGGTTCGTCCGCTCCAACCTGTCCATGCTGTCGCAGTACGTGCACGACCTGGTGGCGGTGACCGCAGGCTACGAAACGGCTGAAGCTGAACTGGGTCCGGCCCATCAGGCTGCGTTCAAAGCCGTGCAGGTACTCAAAACACAGGTCGATCACACCTTCCGCGTGGCTGAGTTGCCCGATCTGATTGCCGAGTCGCAAGACGGCATCGAGCGGGTGCGCAAAATTGTGCAGGACCTGAAAAACTTCTCACGCTCCGGGGATGCCGACTGGCAATGGTCAGACCTGACACAGGGCCTGGAATCCACCATCAACATCGCGTGGAACCAAATCAAATACAAAGCAGAACTGCGGCGCGACTATCAGCCGCTGCCTCAGGTTTACTGTGTGGCCTCTCAGATCAACCAAGTCATCATGAACCTCCTGGTGAACGCAGCCCAGGCCATCACCAGCAACGGCGTCATCACCGTGCGCACTGGCAGCGACGCGGACAATGTGTGGATCGAGGTGGAAGACACCGGCTGCGGCATGACGCCAGACCAGATCAAGCGCATTTACGAACCGTTTTTCACCACCAAGCCCCCTGGTCAGGGTACGGGCCTGGGGCTGGCCATTGCCTGGCGGGTGATGGAAAAGCACGGTGGCCACATTGACGTGACCTCCACCCCAGACCAGGGCAGCACCTTCCGCATGTGCCTGCCACTTAACGTCCGCTGCGACCATCCTGCCCAAGCGGTGCCACCCGTGACGACACCTGCCAATGCTCAGAACCCTTCCCACCATGACCACCACTGACACACAGCCAGATGCCGTGACCGTGCTGCTCGTCGATGACGAGCCCAGCATCCTGTCTGCCTTGCGACGCCTGCTGCGGCCCACTGGCTACCAGGTGCTGACGGCCAACAGCGGCGCTGAAGGACTGGCCTTGCTGGAAGCCCAGCACGTGACGCTGGTGATCTCCGACATGCGCATGCCCGTGATGGACGGGGCCCAGTTTCTGGAACAGGTGCGCCAGCGCTGGCCTGACACCATGCGCCTGCTGCTGACCGGGTATGCCGACATTTCTTCCACTGTCGATGCGATCAACCGAGGGGAAATTTACCGCTACATCGCCAAGCCGTGGGACGACAACGAGCTTCTGATGGCCATACGCCACGCGCTGGACCAACGGCACCTCAAACTGGAAAACGAACGCCTGCTGGCACTTACGCGGCAACAGAACGAACAACTGCAAACACTCAACCACGGCTTGGCAAAAACCGTGGACGCTCGCACCAACGAGCTGGAGCAGGTCAACGAATTCCTGAACCTCGCCAACAACCAGTTGAAGCAACAATTCCTGACCACCATCAAGGTGTTCAGCAGCCTGCTGGAGCTGCGCGGTGGGGCCGTGGCCGGGCACGCGCGGCGGGTGGCCGACTATGCCCGAAAGCTGGCCCACTACATGGCATTGGATGCCCGTCTGCAACACGACATTTTTTTGGCCGCACTGGTGCACGACATCGGCAAAATCGGCCTGCCCGATGCTGTGCTGAACAAGCCCGTTTCCGTTCTGAACGGACATCCGCTGGCCGAATATCGGCGTCACGCCAGCGTGGGCGAGCATGCCTTGCTGCCACTGCCTGAGCTGAAGGACGTGGCACATATGGTGCGTGCCCACCACGAGCAATTCGATGGCCGTGGGTTTCCAGACGGACTGGCTGGCACTGAAATCCCCCTGGGAGCCCGCGTGCTGGCTGTGGCCAACGACTATGACGGTCTGGTGTCAGGCATGCAGTCCGAGCGGCCACTGTCGCCCGAGCAAACAAAAAACCTCATCGCGCAGTCCAGTGGACACCGCTACGACCCCAACGTGGTCGCCGCGTTCCTGAACCTCTGGGATAGACAGGAATGGCAACACGCCAACGAACTCAAAACCCCCGTCAGCCAACTCAAGCCTGGCATGGTGTTGACGCGCGACTACGTGACTGAGCAAGGCACACTGTTGCTGGCAGCCGAGCAGCGGCTGACGCTCACCATCATTGCCCGCCTGCAGGCCTTGTCACCCCTTGGGGGACCCGAGCTGGCGCTGCCGGTGCGCACCCCGCCTTCCAATTGACACACAGGGCCACACCATGCAACAGACCGAGCACCGCATCCTTCTGGTTGACGACGAACCCAGCGTGCTCAAAGCACTGCGCCGCGTGTTGTCGCTCACGCCCTGTGCAGTTGGCGAGCATCGGTTCAAGTTGCTGATAGATGCGTACGACTCACCCAAGGTTGCCTTGAGCATGGCACTTCAACGCTCTTACGACCTGGTGTTGTCCGACTACCGCATGCCGGAAATGGATGGCAACGAATTCCTGAAAGCGTTTCGCGACATCCAGCCGCACGCAGCGCGACTCATCCTGTCAGGCTATGCAGACCTGAACGGCCTGATACGTGCCATCAATGAGGCGGGCATTCAGCGTTTCATTGCCAAGCCATGGAATGACTACGAATTGGTCAGTGCCATTGCACAGGCGCTGGCGCTGCGCAATCTGGCGCTGGAAAACGAGCGCCTGGCCGACCAGGTTCGACTGGCTTCGGGTACCCTCAGCCCGCAGGAGGCCGAGATGAAACGGCTGGAATTTGACGAACCAGGCATCACCCATGTGGAGTGGGATGCTGATGGATCGGTGCTGCTGCTCGATCCTGACGCCTACAAGGAGCCGCCAACGTGAGTTTCATGACCTGGAGCCACCATTTCGAAACGGGCCTGGACGGTGTTGACAAGCAGCACAAAGCCCTGGTCGACCTGGTGAATGCGGTGGCACCGCTGCTGTCAGCCACTGGCGATGCAGGGGTGAAACAGGCTGAGCACCTGCTCGACCAGCTCACCCACTACGCCACCGTGCACTTTCAGGACGAAGAAGCCCTGATGCGCGACACCGGACTGGCACCCGAGTACATCGACAAACACGGGCACACGCACGAAGCGTTCGGCCACGCTGTGGTCACCATGCGGCGCCAGGCCACCCAGGCGGGGCAACTGACGGGCAATGAGTTGCTGCGCTTTCTGACCAGTTGGCTCACCTTCCACATCCTGGGAGAAGACCAGGCCATGGCCCGCCAGATCAAAGCCATGCAGGGAGGCGACACGGCTCAGGCTGCCTGGGCGACAGAAGCCGCACGCACCGATGCCAGTGCGCCGACTGCCGTCTACACCACCGCGTTGATCGACCTGTTCAGTGTGGTGACACAGCGCAACCGCGCGCTCCACACCCTGAACGAACAGTTGCAAGCAGCCCAGACCAAACTGTCCGATATCAACCGCGAACTGGAAGCCCGCGTGGCAGAGCGCACCGAGGCGCTGACCCATGCCAACCTGCGCCTGACGGCTGAGCAGGCTGCGCTGGTGGCATCGATGGCCGAGCTGAAGCAAACCCAGGCCCGTCTGCTGCAGGCAGAAAAGATGGCTGCTGTGGGCCAACTGGCCGCTGGCGTGGCCCATGAAATCAACAACCCCATCGGGTTCGTGACGTCCAATCTGAACACGTTGAACACCTACACCACCCAGATGTTCGAACTGATTGACGCCCATGGGAGTGCCGTCCGCCCAAGCAATGCGAACTCCACAGTAAATCTGAACTACCTGAAGGAAGACGTGCCCGCTCTGATAGCCGAATCAGCGGCGGGTCTGCAACGGGTGAAGAACATCGTGGCCAACCTGCTGGCCCATAATCAATTGGACACCAAGTCCTGGCAGCCCGTTGCATGGAACGACCTGGTCAGCCGTGCCCTGCAAGCCACGCAGGATCAACGCCCCCCTCGCATTGCCTTGACACTGGCACTGGGCGACGTACCCATGGTGCTGTGCTCGGTCGATCAAGTCAGGCAGGTGCTGATGAACCTGCTGCGCAATGCTGCACAGGCCATTGAGGGAACGGGCACCATACACGTGCGCAGCGGCCAGTTTTCTGCAGCAGGCAAAGTATGGGCATGGATAGAGGTGACAGACTCGGGCACGGGCATGACTGAAGACGTCAAACATCGCGTATTCGATCCCTTTTTCACCACAAGACCCGTGGGCCAAGGCGTGGGTTTGGGTTTGTCGGTGGTGTGGGACGTGGTGCAGCAACACAGCGGCCGCGTCTCCGTGAACAGTCAGCCCGGCAAGGGTGCCACCTTCCGCGTGGAATTGCCCTGCACGCAAGTTACGGTTTGAAACGGTGCCGTTGATCCTGGAGATTGCCAGGGCAGCACCGCCCCCCACCATCAGGGTTGGTGCTCACGCGGCAGCCACACCGTGAAGGTGCTGCCTTGCCCAGGGGTGCTTTGCACGTCGATGCGGCCCCCGTGTTTCTGAACGATCCCGTAGGCCAGCGAAAGCCCCAAACCCGTGCCCTGCCCCACAGGTTTGGTGGTGAAAAAGGGGTCGAACAACCGGCTGAGGTGCTCAGGCTGTATGCCCTTGCCCGAGTCCTCAATGGCCACCCACACCTCCGTGTCGTCAAAACCCGTGCGAATGTGGATGCTGCCCTGCTTTTCAATGGCCTGAGATGCGTTGACCAGGAGGTTCATGAACACCTGGTTCAACTGGAACGGGTGGCACATGATCTGTGGCAGTCCGGCAAAATTTTTGGTCACCTGGCATTTGTATTTCAGCTCGTTCCACACCACTCGCAGGGTGCTCTCCAACCCCTGCTCCAGGTCAGCCAGCTGACGTTCGGTGGAGTCGGGGTGTGAAAAATTCTTCAGGTCCTGCACGATGCGGGTGACACGCTGCAAACCATCGGCTGACTCGGCCAGCAGATCGGTGATGTCAGTCCGTAAATACGCCAGATCGGCACCTGCGCGGGCCTGCTCCATGCGCGCGCGCGCGGCAGGCAGCAGCTCGGCTTCTGCAGCCTCGTACACGTCCAGCAAGGACAGCAACCGCTCCACATATTGCTTCAATGAGCCCAGGTTGGAGTTCACGAACCCCACCGGATTGTTGATTTCGTGCGCCACACCGGCGGCCAGTTGCCCGATGGAGGCCATGCGCTCGGACTGCATGAGTTGGGCCTGAGCAGATTCCAGCTGTCGAACCAGCTCGGCCAACCGTTCTTTTTCAGTCTGAAGGGTGGCATTGAGTGCCTGCAAGTCTGCGGTACGCGCTTTGACCCGCAGCTCCAACTGGTCGCGCGACTCGCGCAGCGCTTGCGCATCCAATGTGCGCTGCGTCACGTCTTGCACGCTGAACACGCGCCCAGTGATCGCTTCGCCCAGGTACTGTGGGCGGGATGTGAACTCCAATACCCGACCATCCAGATGGTGCAAGGTGTCTTCCGTGGTGGTGGGGTCTGCCACCACCTGAATGCGGCTTCGCAGGGTATCGGGCTCGCGCACAGAAGCCACCAGGAATGCCACGATGGCGTCGTCGTTCTGGCCTTGCAGCAAGGCCTCGCTCAGCCCCCAGATCTGGCTGAAACGCCGGTTCATGCTGCAAATGCCACCCTGCCAGTCCACCACCAGGATGCCGTTGCCGGTGGACTCCAGCGTGGCCCTCAACCGCGACAACGTTTGCGCCAGCACATCCTGTGCAGCCTGCAGCCCGTTGCCAGTGGTGGCCCGGATCAGCAGGCAAAAGCCATGACCGGTGTCGAGCCGCTCGATGCTTTTGGTCACGGCAAGCAACCGGCCGTCTGCGCAGCGGTACAGGTCATCTTGCTGGCGAACCTCGCCGGCATGGCCTGCTGCCACCTCTTCCCAATAGAAAACACCTTGCAAACCCGTTTCGATCTGGGTGATGGACATGCCCGTCAACTGTGTGGTGGGGTAGCCCAACGTGGCAGCAGTGGACGCGCTGGCCATCAGCACCCGCAAGGTCCCTGGGTCCACCAGCATCAGCAGCTCACACCCAGCAGATGCTGCCAGGTCAAGCGGCAATGAATTTTTCATGCTTTCGATGCTCCAGGCTTGCCTGATGGACTATTGTTGCCATCAAAATAATAGCTTAAATGTAACCGGGGGCTCAGGTAGTTCAACACCTCGCGAGGCACCTGCGCGGGCCTGATGGACTTGCTGATGTTGAGCTGCGGCTCCTGGCTCATGTCCAGCAAAATGGCCTCATCGCGCGGCACACTGGGGTCGTGTACCAGCACCACAGGCTTCATGGGATGTGTGGTGTTCACCGACGACACCAGAGCCAGCAATCCGTTGGAAAGCTGAACCACCGAACCCGGTGGGTACACACCCATGCAATGAATGAACACCCGCAACAATTGCGGGTCGAACTTGCCCTGTAACCGCGCAAACATGGCCGACAGTGCCTCGTGCGGCGTGAGTGCATCGGCCAGCGCAGGCGGGTTGCACAACTCGTCGAAATAATTGGTGATGACCACGATACGGGCAAGCAGTGCAATGCCCTCGCCTTGCAGTCGTGCAGGATACCCGCCACCGTCCCAATGTTCGTGATGCTGTGCAATGACGGCCAGCACCGCATCCGATACATGCATGCGCTGGGCCATGGCCACCCCATACACAGGGTGCTGCTCGAAAAAGTGCCGCTCTGCCGGTGTCAAATCGCCTACCTTGTTGCGTACGCGGTCAGGTATGTCGTGCTGACCGATGTCGTGCAGCAAAGCACCCAGCCCTAGCGTACTGACCACGTCCCTCGGCAAGCCCATTTCCCTGGCCATCATCATGGCCAGCACGGCAACGTTGAGCGAGTGCAGGTACAGCTCTTCGCCACCGGGTTTCTCGCCAATCACCTGTATCACCATTTCGGGGGCAGTCAGCATGCGATCGGCAATGTCGGCAACCAGGCCCGTGGCAGTGGCCAGGGTTTCTGCCGGTTGGCTGTAGAGGTTGCGTTCGATGTCGCGAATGCTGCGCGCAGTGGCCACAAAGGCTTTTTCGATACGCTCTGCGACCTCCCGCCGCTGACGGATTTTGGCCAGCATAGCCTGCTTGGCCTGCATCACCGGCGAAGCAGCAGCAGGTACGCGCGCCACGTCAGTCACTGGAGCTGGTGAAGGTGCCTTGTGGCGGGAAGCGACTGCCAGGGCCACGGCCTCATCACTCAGCTCCGGGTTGTAGCGAACCTTCTGCAGCCCCAAGCCCGCGATGATGTCAATTTGCTCCGCGCTGTTGATTTTGAAGTGACTGAACGCAAACGGGTGGTCCATCCACCCGAGATCCAGGTAGACATACAAACCCACGCGCAATTGCTGGGTGTCGATCCATGGGGTATCGGACATAGGCAACCTGAGCGAAAGGAGGGATGGACGGCGAGGTTTACATGGTAGCGACCAAGTCCAGCGCGTGCATATATGCCCTGTGCGTCATCAGCGCATCCCAGCCCAACGCAGGCTGGGTGGGCAACAAGGACAAACGGCGTTCTTCACTGGTCTCGCGTGGCGTCCATTCGCCTTTGACGATGGCTTCGCTCAAGCCGCTCAGCAGTTCGTCCACGGCTTCGCCACCGCCGCTCAATGACTGGTTGCACAGCAGCACCATGTCGCACCCTGCCTGCAACGCGGCCAAGGCCGCAGCGATGTAGCTGACGGGCTGGCCGTCAATGACGCGGGCAGCCGCCATGCTGAGGTCATCGCTGAACACCGCGCCCTGAAAGCCCAACTGCCCGCGCAGGATGTCTTGCAACCAGCGCGCAGAAAAGCCTGCCGGGCGTTTGTCGACTTGGCTGTAGATGACGTGCGCGGGCATGACGCTGGCCAGGCTGCTGCTGAGCCACTGGTAAGGCATGGCATCGTCAGACAGGATGGTCTGCAAAGGCCGATCGTCCACCGGTACGTCCAGGTGCGAATCGCCCCGCACGTACCCGTGGCCGGGAAAATGTTTGCCGCAGTTGGCCATCCCACTGATGTGCAGGCCATGCATCACGCTTTTGGCCAGCAGAGTGGCCACCCGGGGGTCGCGGGCAAATGCCCGGTCGCCGATGACACCGCTGGGGCCGTGGTCCAGGTCGAGCACGGGGGCGAAGCTCAGGTCCACGCCGCAAGCTCGCAACTCGGCACCCAGCACGTAGCCACAGGCGGTGGCCACGTTGGTGGCGTGCAAATGGGTCGAAATGGCCTCCAACGCGGGCTGCGCCAGGTTATCCCCATCATGTGCGGGGGTATCCCACAACTGACCCAAGGCACGCATGGGGGGCAGGTGGGTAAAGCCATCGGTTTTGAAGCGCTGCACGCGGCCACCTTCGTGGTCCACGGCAATCAGCACATCGGGGCGGGCTTTCTTGATTTTCCGGCACAGTTTGGTCAGTTGTTCGCGGCTCTCGAAGTTGCGCGCGAACAGAATGAGGCCACCGGTCAGCGGGTGCTTGAGCCGCTTTTTGTCAGCCTTGGTCAGGGTGGTGCCGGCAATGTCAAGCACCACGGGTGCGGGGTGAGCGGTCATGGGTGGCTCCTGTCAAAGGGGGCAAATAAGTTCACGGTTCGGTGGGCCATTCAGGTGGCACATGCTCCACCACCACAAAACTGCTGGCGTGGTCGCCTTCATCGGTCAGGCTGAGGTGGGCGCGCAGGCGCTGGGCCTCGAACCAGTGTTTCAACTCGCCATGCAGCGCAATCGCAGGCTGGCCACTGGGCAGGTTGATGACTTCGCAGTTGCGCCACGTCATGGGCATGCGCATGCCCAGCCCGATGGCCTTGCTGAACGCCTCTTTGGCCGAAAAACGGGTGGCCAAGTAGCTGTGGCCGCGAGCCTCGCTGCGGACCTTGCGGGCACGCCAGGTGGCCAGTTCGCCCGTTGCCAGCACGCGTTCGGCAAAGCGGTCGCCATGCCGCGCGGTTGCAGCGGCAATGCGCCTCACATCACAGACATCGGTTCCCACACCGTAAATCATGGCACATTTTTCAATAGCAAACAAATCAATAAGAACGAGCGATGATGGCCAAATAAGCTTGAACTGCGGCCCCATACCCCAGTTCCAGGGCATCGGCCAGCAGCGCGTGACCGATGGACACCTCGCTCACGCCCGGCACACCCTTCAGAAATTCGGTCAGGTTGTGCAGGTTCAGGTCATGCCCGGCGTTGACGGCCAGCCCGGCTTCGAGCGCCGCACGCGCGGCATCACGGTAGCGGGGTATCTGCTGGGCGGCTTCGCCGCGTGCGTGTGCGGCGGCATAGGGCTCGGTGTACAGCTCGACACGGTCGGCGCCGATGGCGCGGGCAGCCGCCATCTGCGCGGGCTCGGGATCCATGAACAGGCTCACACGCGCACCTGCCGCATGGGCTTGTGCAATCAGGGGGGCCAGGCGATCGGCATCCTGCGGAAAGCGCCAGCCGTGGTCGCTGGTGAATTGGCCTTCTGCATCGGGCACAAACGTGACTTGCTGAGGCCGCACGGCCTCGACAAAACCCATGAGGTTGTGAAACGGGTTGCCTTCAATGTTGAACTCACGCCCTGGCCAGCCTGCCAGCAGCGTGGCCAGATCGGTCACATCGTGGGCGCGGATGTGGCGCTCGTCTGGCCTGGGGTGCACGGTGATGCCCTGTGCACCTGCCTGCAAACACAGGGTAGCCGCGCGCGTGAGGCTGGGAATGCCCAAGTGACGGGTGTTGCGCACGGTGGCCACCTTGTTCAGGTTGACCGACAGCGCGCACCGGTGACCTGGCATGGTCAGAGCGGTTTCAAGTGAAGCGGGCGGGGCAATAGACATCGAACGGGGTCCTGAAAAAGGCAGGGCAGAAGGCGCACAACGCAAAGGGAACCTGGCGTTTGCATTCAGGTGCTGGCGCTCAACGCCTGCGCACCAGCGCCTGCACATCCAGCATCATCTGGCGGGTTTTGAACGAGCGCACGCCGCTATGGTAGTGCAGCAGGTGGCGCAAAACCGGCTGCAACGCAGACATGCATGGGCGGCAGGCGTGCACCAGCGCCGTGTAAGGGTCAACTTGGGTCAATGCCGCTTGAATGCCCAGCCAGTGCATGCCCTGCAGCGCACCGCGTTGTGGCGAGGGTGCCAGCGCGAGCCCGCCTTCGGTTTCCAGTGCGTACCAGGCATCGGGTTCCAGCGGGGCAAGGCTGCTGCCCTCCTCTGACAGAGACGGCAAATAGCCCACCTCGCGCAACAGCAGCAGCTCGAACGCGCGCAGCACAGCCGCGTCAGGCACGGTGCGGTGGGCCAGCTGTTGCACAGCCTGGGCATAACCGTCGTACAGCACAGGGTGGGGGTCGTCGCGGGCCAGCAGCTTGAGCAGCATTTCATTGAAATAGGTGCCCGACAGCAGCGACTCGCCCACCGGCATGACGTGTCCCCCGCGCCAGTGCGCAGCCTTGAGCGTGCGCACCTCGGCATCGCCCCCCCAGGCCAGCAACAGCGGCTGCAAGGGCAGCAATACCGGACGCAATTGCGAGGTGGGCCGCTTGGCCCCCTTTGCCACCAGCGCCACGCGGCCGAAATGCCGCGTGAACACGTCGAGGATCAGGCTGGATTCGCTCCAGTCGTAGCGGTGGAGCACGAATCCCGGTTCATCGGCATAGCGCTTGACGCTCACACCGCCCTGCCTCGCTGCGCGCCCCGTTGCCTGGCCGCTGCCGTCACGCGCCAGATGTTCACGCGCACACGGTCACTCGTAACCGAACGAGCGCACACGGGCGTCGTCATCGGCCCAGCCGGACCGCACCTTGACCCACAGCTCCAGAAACACCTTGGCATCGAGCAACTTCTCCAGCTCGACACGCGCCTCGGTACCGATGCGTTTGAGTTTTTCACCGCCCTCGCCGATGACCATGCCCTTGTGGCCATCGCGCTCGACCACGATGGTGGCCGCGATGCGTCGCATGCGCCCCTCTTCCTCGAATTTATCAATGATGACGGTGGAGGTGTAAGGCAACTCGTCGCCGGTGAGGCGGAACAATTTTTCACGCACGATTTCGCTGGCCAGGAAGCGCTCGCTGCGGTCGGTCAGCTCGTCGACACCGTGCATCCACGGCTGCTTGGGCAGGTATTTTTCGCAAATACCCAGCAAACGCCCCACATCGCGCACGCTGTTGGCTGACATGGGCACGATTTCGGCAAACGCATGGCGGCCCTGCATCTCGGCCAGCCAGGGCGCCAGCTCGGCACGGCGGTGGATCAGGTCGAACTTGTTGGCCAGCAAAATCACAGGAATGCTGGATGGCAGCAATGCCAGCACCTTGGCATCTTCCGGGTAGAAGCGCCCGGCCTCGATCACGCACAAAATCAGGTCCACATCGGTCACGGCACCGAGCACGGTTTTGTTGAGCGAGCGGTTCAGCGCATTGCCATGGCGGGTCTGGAAACCGGGCGTGTCGACAAACACAAACTGGTGTGCCCCGACCGTTCGCAAGCCGGTGATGCGGTGACGCGTGGTTTGCGCCTTGCGCGACGTGATGCTGACTTTCTGGCCCACCAACGCATTGAGCAGCGTGGACTTGCCCACGTTGGGCTTGCCCACAATGGCCACCAGACCGCAGTGCTGGGCCTCAGGCGGCACCTCGATCACCGCCTCTTCAGCTTCGGCAGCGCTTTCAACAGCTTTGGCGCCTGGCCGCCGCAAGGCCTTGGCCAGCATGGCATCCAGGTTGAGCGCGTTGTCGTCAGGAGTGGTCATTTGATTGGATTCGATTTGAGTTGTTGAAGCATGGCTGCGGCTGCAGCCTGCTCGGCCGCACGGCGTGAGGGCCCAACCCCTTGCGCGATTCGCGTCAAGGCAGCCACTTCGCACGACATGCAAAATTGTTGCTGGTGCGCAGCACCCGTGATTTGCGCCACCTGATAGACCGGGAGACCGAGTTTGCGGCCTTGCAGCCATTCCTGCAATTCGGTCTTGGGGTCTTTGCCCACAGCGCTCATGGATGGGGTGACCTTCACGTCCTTGAACAGCTGGCGCACCACCTGCTCAGCTTTGTCGTAACCCGCATCCAGGTAAATGGCACCTATCACAGCCTCCAGCACATCGGCAAGGATGGAGGGGCGCTGCCGCCCCCCGGTTTTCAGCTCGCCATCACCCAGGCGCATGACGGCTGACAGGCCGAGTTGCCCGGCCAACACCACCAACGTGTCCTGCTTGACAAGGTTGGCCCGGATGCGCGACAAGTCGCCTTCAGGTGCCTGCCCCAATTGCTCGTACAAAAGGCCCGACACGGCCAAGTTCAGCACCGAATCGCCCAGGAATTCAAGCCGCTCGTAGTGATCAGCCGAATAGCTGCGGTGCGTCAGCGCGCGTTCAAGTAGTTTGGGCTGCGCAAAGCTGTGACCCAGCTTGTGCTGCAGGGGGTGCCAAAGCGCGCTCAATGTGCAAACCAGAGAAGTGACATGGCCTTGCGCAACCTCAACGCGAAGTGCCTTTGTATTTCATGACCAGAAAGGCAGGCCCGGCCAAATGGAACTCGCGCTGGTACTCGAACGACACCACCACTTTGTCACCTTGTTTGGTCACCTCAAGGTCTTTTGCGCTGATGCTGCCGATGTAATCGATGTTCGCAGCCTTGTCAAAAATTGACCGTACTTCGGCCACAGTTGTACCTGCTGCAGCCTTGTTCACTGCCTTCTGTATGGTCATGTACTCGGTATAGGTGGGGAACACCTGTGCCCCCATGATGCCCACAAATGCCAATATCACGCCAAAGGTGATCATGCCCAGGAACGTGATGCCACGCTGACGTTGTTTCATGCTCTGTACTCCTTTGAGGGAAATCACCCGGCCGATGGCTTCACTCGAAACCGCCGATGCGTTTGAAGTTGCCAAAATTCATCCACACGAAAAAGGCCCTGCCCACGATGTTGGCCTCGGGCACGAATCCCCAATAGCGGGAATCGAGCGAGTTGTCTCGGTTGTCGCCCATCATGAAGTAATGACCGGCTGGCACCTTACAAACCACGCCTTCCACACTGTAGCGGCACTGGTCCTTGAACGGAAAATCGCTGGCACCAGGCACGAATGCGGGGCGGTCATTGTCGTTCAGCGTGTGGTAGGTCTTGCCGTTTTGCTGCTCCTGAAACTGCTTGCCATACCGCATGGTGTCAGGGTCAAAAAAATCAGGCTGCGCCGTTTTGGGCACGGGTTGGCCGTTGACCGTCAGCTTCTTGTTCAGGTAGGCCACCTCGTCGCCCGGCACACCGACCACACGTTTGATGTAGTCCAGGCTGGGCTGTGGCGGGTAGCGGAACACCATCACGTCGCCACGCTGTGGGTCATTGTTGGCAATGACCTTGGTGTTGACCACAGGCAGCCGCACACCATAGTGAAACTTGTTCACCAGGATCAGGTCGCCGATCATCAAGGTCGGGATCATGGAGCCCGAGGGAATCTTGAACGGCTCGAACAGGAACGAGCGCAGCACAAACACCACCACGATCACCGGGAACAGGCCAGCAGTCCAGTCCAGCCACCACGGCTGCATCAGCAGTCGGGTCTGTGCGTCGGCAGACAAGCCACTGTCCACTTGGTTGATGCCTTGCGCTTTCAGCTCGGCCAGACGCCGGTCTGAATGGGCTTGCGCATCGGCCAGCGCCTTGCGACGGGCCGGCAGGAAATACAGTTTTTCAGCTACCCAGTAAATGCCAGTGACCAGTGTCGCCAGAAACAGCATCAGGGCGAAATTGCCCTCGACCAAGCCGAAGTACCACGCACCGATGTAGCCCACGAAGGCTGCCAGCACAAAACCCGTGAGCGTTGCCACACTGTTGTTCATCAATCATCCACCTGCAAAATGGCCAGGAATGCCTCTTGAGGCACCTCGACCGAACCGATTTGTTTCATGCGCTTCTTGCCCGCTTTCTGCTTTTCAAGCAGTTTGCGTTTGCGGGAAATGTCGCCGCCATAACACTTGGCCAACACGTTTTTACGCAGGGCCTTGATCGACTCTCGCGCAATGATGTTGCCACCGATGGCGGCCTGAATGGCCACATCGAACATCTGGCGGCTGATGATTTCGCGCATCTTGGAAACCACCCCGCGCCCACGGTACTGCGACTGGCTGCGGTGAACAATGATGGACAGTGCATCCACCTTCTCGCCGTTCAACAGAATGTCAACCTTCACCACATCGGACGCGCGGTATTCCTTGAACTCGTAGTCCATCGAGGCATAACCCCGGCTCACCGATTTGAGTTTGTCAAAGAAATCGAGCACGATTTCACCCAGCGGCATGTCGTAGGTCAGCATGACCTGTTTACCGTGGTAGGCCATGTTCAACTGCATGCCACGCTTCTGGTTGGCCAGCGTCATGACCGCGCCCACGTACTCCTGCGGCATGTACAGGTGCACCGTCACGATAGGCTCGCGAATCTCTTCGATCTTGCCCTGATCGGGCATCTTCGATGGGTTTTCCACCATGATGACTTCGCCATCACCCTTGACAACCTGATACACCACGCTGGGCGCGGTGGTGATCAGGTCTTGATCGAACTCGCGCTCCAGACGCTCTTGCACGATTTCCATGTGCAACAGACCCAGGAAGCCGCAGCGGAAACCGAAACCCAGCGCCTGCGACACCTCGGGTTCGTAGTGCAGCGCCGCGTCGTTGAGCTTGAGCTTTTCGAGCGCGTCACGCAGCTGGTCGTATTCGCTGGCCTCGGTGGGGTACAGGCCGGCAAACACCTGGGGCTGCACTTCTTTGAAACCCGGCAGGGCTTCGGTGGCCGTGGCCGAAGCGCCACCCGTACCTGGCTTGATGAGGGTAACGGTATCGCCCACCTTGGCGGCCTGCAACTCTTTGATGCCCGCAATGATGTAGCCCACCTCCCCCGCACTCAATGACTCGCGTGGCACGTTGTGGGGGGTAAACACACCCAGGTTGTCGGCGTTGTAGGTGGCGCCAGTGGCCATCATCTTGATGCGCTCGCCCTTGCTCAGCTTGCCGTCTACCACGCGCACCAGCATCACCACACCCACGTAAGCGTCGTACCAGCTGTCCACGATCATGGCGCGCAGGGCACCGTCTGGGTTGCCCTGGGGCGCGGGGATGCGGGCCACCACGGCTTCGAGGATGTCGTCCACGCCCATGCCAGTTTTGGCTGAACAGGGAATGGCATCGGTCGCGTCGATGCCGATCACGTCCTCGATTTCCAGTTTGGCGTTCTCGGGGTCGGCGTTGGGCAAGTCCATCTTGTTCAGGACAGGCACCACTTCCACGCCCAACTCCAGCGCGGTGTAGCAGTTGGCCACGGTTTGCGCCTCGACACCCTGGCTGGCATCCACCACCAGCAGCGCGCCTTCGCAGGCGGACAGCGAGCGGCTGACTTCATATGAAAAGTCCACGTGGCCGGGCGTGTCGATCAGGTTCAGGTTGTAGACCTGCCCGTCACGCGCTTTGTATTGCAACGCAGCCGTTTGTGCCTTGATGGTGATGCCACGTTCTTTTTCCAGGTCCATGGAGTCGAGCACCTGGGCACTCATCTCCCGGTCGGCCAACCCCCCGCAGCGCTGGATGATGCGGTCTGCCAGCGTGGATTTGCCGTGGTCAATGTGGGCGATGATGGAAAAGTTGCGGATGTGGTTCATCGAAAAAATGCGCCGGAACGAAAGAGGAAACCGTGCGAAAAAAGCGCGCCCCATTCGACACGCAGCGTGGTGAGGCAGGCCACGAACCCTGAACCGGACAAAAAAGCCCGGCGCGCCAAGCAAAACAGGCCATCAGCCTCCACGTCAACGGTGAAGCCACTGGCCTGGGCATAACTTGCTGATTTTACCCGGCGAGCCTGTGCACCCGCACCGCCAGACGCTTGCCGCCCAAAAAGGTGCCACGCGACCGTGCTGCCCAGCACACCGCGCCTGGGCACGGTCAATCAGCAGTGGGTCAACGCCCGCTGGGTCGGATCACGACATACTGAGCCCACTCGCCCCTGCGGATGAGCAGACTGATGGCACGGTTTTTGTCCTGCTTGGCCAAGGCGGCTTCGAACTCCTTGACAGAGGCCACCTCGGTGTTGGCCACGGTCAGGATCACATCGCCATCGCGCAAACCGGCGCGAGCAGCCGCACCGTCAACCGATTCGATACGCACCCCACCTTTGACCTTCAGTTGACTGCGCTGCGCATCGGTCAGGTCGCTCAAGGCCAGGCCCAGGCCTTTCGCTGCGCCGGACGGCACGGCCTTGCCCTCGTTGCCACCGGGCCGCTTGGCCGTCTGACGCTGCTCGGGCTCCACCTCGCCCACCACGATGGCCAGGTCTTTAGACTGTCCACGGCGGAACACGGTGATGGTGCTGCGCGTGCCGGGCTTGGTATTGCCCACGAGCCGTGGCAAGTCAACCGACTTGTCGATGACTTTGCCGTCGAAGCGAATGATGATGTCCCCGGCTTCAATGCCTGCCTTACCTGCGGGCGAGTCGGCCTCCACACCGCGCACCAGCGCCCCCTTGGCCTCACCCAGGCCCAGCGACTCGGCCACGTCTTTGGGCACCTGGTCGATCGACACCCCGATGCGCCCGCGCGTGACCTTGCCGGTGGCGCGCAATTGCTCGGACACCCGCATGGCCTCGTCAATCGGAATGGCGAACGAAATGCCCATGAAACCGCCGGAGCGTGAATAGATCTGGCTGTTGATGCCGATCACCTCCCCACGCATGTTGATCAACGGGCCGCCCGAATTGCCCGGGTTGATGGCAACGTCTGTCTGGATGAACGGCAAATAGTCGCCCGTGTCTCGCTGCTTGGCGCTGACGATGCCCGCTGTGACCGAGTTTTCAAGACCAAACGGCGAGCCGATGGCCATGACCCATTCGCCGACCTTGATGCGGTTGGCATCGCCAATGCGCACGGCGGGCAAACCCAGCGCCTCGATCTTGACCACGGCCACGTCTGTGCGCTTGTCCACGCCTACCACCCGCGCCTTGAATTCGCGTTTGTCAGGCAGCGTCACCAGCAACTCGTCGGCGCTGTCCACCACGTGCGCGTTGGTCATGATGAAGCCATCCGGCGTGAGGATGAAACCTGAACCCACGCCCGTGGGCCGCTCTTCCTCAGCGCCACCACGCTCCTGGCGCGGATTGCCTTTGCCCGCACCGGGGGGAACGGGGATGCCAAAGCGGCGGAAAAACTCCAGCATCTGCTCGTCAGGTGCGTTGGCGGCATTGCCACCACCACGCACTTTTTCGAGCGTGCGGATGTTGACAACTGACGGCCCGACCTGCTCCACCAGATCGGTGAAATCGGGCAGACCACGCACAACGGCCTGACCGGGCTGGGCTTGCGCCACGACAGGCAAGGTCACCGTTGCCACCCCCAACGCCAGCACCAGGCCGTGGCACAGCGCAACCAGAGGCTTCAAACGAAACAACGAATCATTGGAAAGCATCAATCAACTCCTGAAAACAAGACGGGGCCATCCACACGAGCGCCCCACATAAGGGCACAGCGGCGATGCACAAGGGCCGGGATCAGCGGGTGCGCTCCAGCCCCTGGGCAAACGAGGTCAACGTCTTGGCTGGCACCTCGCCCACCAAGGTCACCCAGAACTCGCCGTGGCGCCGCGACAGGGAATGTGTGGCACCTGACGACATTTGGCTTTCGGCACCGTGCCGGGTGGCGTCATGCGGCTCGACAAACACAGACACCGACGCCAGTCCATCGGAAAAAACCCATTGCATCGGCGCTTTGCCAGGATCACTGGCGGACGACATGCTGCGCACATGGCAACCCGTGGACACGAAACCCGGTACTGGCTTGCGCAGGCGCCAGCCCTGCTCCAGCGGGGTGGTGCGCGTGAGCGACACGTTTTGCACCGTGTAGCCAGGGCGGTTCTTCATCATCTTCAGCAGTTGCTCGACCTTCACCGGCGCACCGAGGTTCAACTCGGAAAAGGCAACTTGCTCCAGCACGCGCCGGTCGCTGTCGAGCGTTTGCAACTTGACCACGAGCCCCGTCTTGCGCTCGGACCACACGCGGTACCCGAAGCGCAAATCGTCGCGCGGTAGCAGTTCGTGCGCATCGGCCAGCAACCCGGCCACGCGCTCGGCACCAGCCAGCGCATGCAGTGTGTAAAACTCGCCAACCGCCAGGTCACCGGGTTGCAGGTTAGCCGGAAAAAGGTTGAGTGCTTCACGGCGCTCCAGCACGGTCAACCGTGATTCGGGCACAAACGTCACCACCTCGTCGTTGCGGCGCAAGGTGGTGCGGGCCGGGCCGGTCAGTGTGTCAACGCGTTCGAGCTGTTGCTCCCCATCGCACACATGCCAGATGCGGGCGCTGGACATGGTCCCTGCCGTGGACACCACGAAGGTGCCGGTATAGGCCTTGCGCCGAGACGACTCATGCAGCTTGTGCAACCATTCACCCACGTCTGCAGACGCCACCGCCTGGGTGGTTGCAACGGTTGCTGGGGCTGGAACTGCAGCAAAAACATGTGCAGAAAAAATAGCAAACAACGCTTGTGTATAAAGCGATAGATGCATTTTTTTCATGAATACCCCAAATCGAACAACAAGCGACAAAACTTAACGCTGGGCCGCATCGTGCGTGGCTGCACGCAGGAAACCTGCCGGCACTTGCAACGCCGGGCCACCACCCGCCTGACGATGGGTGCGCATCAACTCTTCCATGCGGGCATCCCGCAGCACCACGCCTTGGGGCGTGCTCACCCAGACTGGCTCGGGTGCAGAGGCGACAAACAACGGTATCGGTGCGGCAGGGGCTGTCAGCTGGCGCTCTACCGGTGCGGCGGCCAGCGTAGCCCCTTCGCCAAGTGAGCCACCCAAACCGACCACCGACCACGCCACGGCAGCAACGGCCGCCACAGACACGAAACCGGCCACCATTTTCCAGCGGAAAACTGCATCGTTTGCAGCTGGTGCAGCCATTGCGACCGGCCTAAGTGTTGAGATGACAACGGTGTTTGACACCACCGTTTCAGCAGGCAAAGCATCCGTCGCCCGGGACGCGGCGGCGGCCTGCGCCACAATGGCTCGAGCAAAGGCATGCGCACGGGCACTGTCACGCGCGGCGTTTGAACTCACGAACGCAGCAGGCGACCCGGCGCGCAACACGTCACCGATCAGGTGGTAGCGGTGCCAGGTATCGGTGGCATCTTCAGGTGGCAGGTCACCTTCATCACCAGCGAACTCGGCAAACGCCAGGTCACCGTCCATCCACGCGGAAATACCAGCTGCCACAGCGTCCGGTGCAGGCGTTGCAGCCGCCAACTTGGGTGGCTTTGATGCAGAGATCGGGTTCATGGGCATGGGGTGATCCGGTTGCGGTCTCAAGGGGTACTTCAAGGGGCACTACCAGCGTTTGCCAGCTTGCCTGTCCAACATGGGCTTGATGCGGTTCGATATGGCTTCCCGCGCACGGAAAATGCGCGAACGCACGGTACCGATGGGGCAATCCAGGGCTTGCGCGATGTCGTCATAGCTCAGGCCCTCGATTTCGCGCAACGTGATGGCCTGACGCAGTTCTGCCGGCAGCGCATCCATCGCCTCGTTGACGGCCAATGCAATTTCCTTGCTGGCAAGCACGGCTTCGGGGGTTTCATCATCTGTGGCACCCAGTCTTTGTGCCAAACCGTTGCCAGAAGTTTCATCGTCGTCGTCACCTTCCAGCGATGACATCGTCATCACCGGATCGCGTTTGAGATCCATCAGGTGTTTCTTGGCCGTGTTGACCGCGATGCGGTAAAGCCAGGTGTAGAACTGCGCATCCCCCCTGAACTGCGGCAAGGCCCGGTACGCGCGGATGAATGTTTCCTGCGCGATGTCGGGCACAAGGTCGACGTCGCGCACCATGCGGCCGATCAAACGCTCCACCCGGCGCTGGTATTTGATGACCAGCAGCTCGAATGCACGCGACTCGCCCGCCGTTGCGCGCTGAACCAGCATGGCATCGGTGTCGGTCGTGGTGTATTTGGCGGGAAGAGGGTTCATGGCTCAGGCAGGCGCTGCAATATACCCGAGGCGACCATCGATCCACCGCCATGCAGCAGGACAAGCTCTAACCCCTTACGCAGGACGCACCGCCCACAGCGCCCTTCGCAACGCCAACCACCGCTCCGGGTGCATGGAACGGTCCACCCACAACCAGCGAGAACGGTACTGTGGTGGCGCAAAGACAGGAAGGACTGTGCGTGCCCCGGGCATTTGACAGGGCACCCGCAATCCCAAGCAGACCTGGCCATCAAGGGTGATGACTGGCAAGCCAATGCCCACGGTTGCCCCCCCATCGGCGGGTGTCCACCACCAACCACTCGCAAGTTCATCGGTCGAGCCCCGGGCGTGTGCCGGGACTGCGGCCACAGGCGCCCAGGTCAACCAGCCAGTCGGCGTGTGCCACCAGCGCCAGCACAGGCTGGCACTCACGACACTGGTCACACCCAGCAGCCCTGCCCACCACAACCCTGCATCCGTCGTTGAATGCGTCCACCCATGCAAGGCGGTCAGCGCCAGCAGACCAGCGGCAAACAGCAGCCACGACAACAGGCACCACCCCAGAAAATGCGAATGCCCCACCAGGAATGACACCGATGGGGCGTGGCCGCGAGACACCTGGGCGCAGGCTGAACGTGGTCGGCCGGATCAGACGAAACGTTTGAACACCAGCGAACCGTTGGTACCACCGAACCCGAAGTTGTTCTTCAGGGCGTAGTCGATCCGCATGTCACGTGCCGTGTTGGCACAGTAATCCAGATCACACTCAGGGTCTTGGTCAAAAATGTTGATCGTGGGCGGGCTCTTCTGGTTGTACAGCGCCAGCACAGTGACCACACTTTCAAGCCCACCAGCGCCACCCAGCAGGTGACCGGTCATGGACTTGGTGGAGTTGACCACCAACTTGTGCGCATGGCCTCCCAGCGCAGCCTTGATGGCGTTGGTTTCATTCACATCACCCAAAGGCGTGGACGTGCCATGCGCATTGAGGTAGTCAATCTGATCGGCATTGACACCGGCGTTGCGCAGTGCATTCACCATGGCACGGCGCGGGCCATCCATGTTGGGTGCGGTCATGTGGCCGGCGTCGGCACTCATGCCATAACCACACACTTCAGCGTAAATGCGTGCACCACGGGCCTTGGCGTGCTCGTATTCTTCCAGCACCATGACCCCGGCACCCTCGCCCAGAACGAAACCGTCACGGTCTTTGTCCCAGGGGCGAGATGCTGTCTTGGGGTCGTCGTTACGGGTACTCAGGGCACGCATGGAAGCGAAACCACCCACCCCCAACGGTGACACCGTGGCCTCAGTCCCCCCGGCAACGACCACATCAGCGTCACCGTATTCGATCTTCCGGCTCGCTTCACCGATGCAATGCAGGCCTGTGGTGCAAGCAGTGACCACGGACAGGTTGGGGCCTTTGAAGCCAAAGCGCATCGACACATGGCCTGACACCATGTTGATAATCGACGCAGGCACGAAAAACGGAGAAATCCGCCTCGGGCCTCGGCTGACCAACTCGTCACGTGTGTTCTCGATCAGCGGCAAGCCGCCAATGCCCGAACCCACGATCACACCGATTCGCGTTGCCAGCTCATCGTCCAGTGCATCGCCCGTGGGCAACCCGGCATCGGCCACGGCCTGGGCTGCTGCAGCCACACCGAAGTGGATGAAGGAGTCCATGGTGCGAGCATCTTTGGAGTTGATGTAGGTTCCAAGATCGAAACCTTTGACCTCGCCTGCAATCTTGCAGGCAAAAGCCGAAGCATCAAACTTCGTGATGAGATCGATACCGGATTGCCCGGCAAGCAAATTGGCCCAGGTTTGTGGCACCGTGTTTCCCACGGGACTCACGCAACCCAGCCCAGTCACAACGACGCGGCGACGGGTCATGCGGTAATCAACCTTTGGGGTGGCCCATCGCGTAGTCGATGGCGTTTTGCACAGTGGTGATTTTCTCGGCGTCTTCGTCGGGAATCTCGATGCCGAACTCGTCTTCGAGGGCCATCACCAATTCAACGGTGTCGAGGGAGTCGGCACCCAGATCAGCCACGAAGGCTTTTTCGTTGGTGACTTGACTTTCTTCAACGCCAAGTTGCTCGGCAATGATTTTCTTCACACGTGCTTCGATATCGCTCATAAATCCCTCTGAGGGTGGTTAAAACAGGCCGCCATTTTAGCCGTGACCAGAGAGGACTCTCTGATCGACCCGCCGGGCAGCCTGCCGACGACATTCTGTACCAAGTTGTGTCAGCTCATGTGCATGCCACCGTTGACATGCATTTCTTGCCCGGTCACGTAGCTTGCCTTCGGGCTTGCCAGAAACGCCACCATGTGTGCGATGTCCGACGGCTTGCCCAGGTGGCCCAATGGAATTTGCGACAGCAGCGCTTTTTGCTGGTCTTCCGGCAACGCAGCGGTCATGTCGGTTTCGATGAAACCGGGTGCCACGCAATTGACGGTGATGTTTCGGCTGCCCAGCTCACGCGCCAGTGCACGCGTCATGCCTGCCACACCAGCCTTTGCGGCCGCGTAGTTGGCCTGGCCAGCGTTACCCGATGCGCCCACCACGCTGGTGATCCCGATGATGCGGCCATACCGCTGCTTCATCATGGGGCGGATGACGGCCCGACTCATGCGGAAAACGGCCTTCAGGTTGGTGTCCAGCACCGCATCCCAGTCGTCGTCTTTGAGGCGCATGGCCAAGGTGTCGCGGGTGATGCCAGCGTTGTTGACCAGAATGTGCAGGCCACCTTGTGCTTTGACGATGCTGTCCACCAGCGCATCACCGGCAGCCGCGTCGTTGACATTGAGGTTGACGCCTTGGCAACCAGGGTAAGCCTGCAGCGCAGCGCTGATCTTGGCCGCACCGTCGTCTGTGGTGGCCGTACCCGTGACCTTCACGCCCTTGCGAGCCAACTCCAATGCAATGGCCGCCCCGATACCGCGGGATGCACCGGTGACCAGCGCAACCTGGCCTTCCATTTTGATTTCACTCATGACAAAGCACCTTTCACATCGGCCAGGGTGGTGGGGTCGTACAGCGCGAGCCCGGTCAGCTCGGCATCGATGCGCTTGGTAAGGCCTGCGAGCACCTTGCCGGGACCACACTCCACCAACTGGGTGACGCCCATGGTTTTGATCTGCCTGACGCACTCGACCCAGCGAACGGGGCCAAAGGCCTGGCGGTACAACGCATCGCGAATTCGCGCGGCATCGGTTTCAACCTGCACATCGATGTTGTTCAGCACGCTGATCTGCGGCGCTGCAAACGTCGTGTCAGCCAGGCGTTCACGCAACTGCTCGGCAGCAGGCTTCATCAGGCTGGAATGGAAAGGCGCCGACACCGGCAACGGCAGCGCGCGTTTGGCACCCATGGCCTTGAGCACCTCGCAGGCTTTGTCAACGCCCGCTTTCGAACCGGCGATGACGGTTTGCATCGGGTCATTGAAGTTGACGGCTTCCACGACATCGGCAGAACCCGCCTCGAAAGTCGCCATGGCGTCTTGGCAACCCTTGACCACCAAGTCAGATGCCAGCCCAAGGATGGCCGCCATGGCCCCCACGCCCACCGGCACGGCCGATTGCATGGCCGCTGCGCGGAAGCGCACCAGCGGCGCCGCCTGCGACAGCGTCAACACACCGGCGGCAACCAGTGCCGAGTATTCACCCAACGAATGCCCCGCCACCACGGCAGGCACTGCACCGCCCTCAGCAAGCCAGGCGCGGTATGCAGACACACCGGCCACCAGCATCACGGGCTGCGTGTTGGTGGTCAACGCCAAGGCTTCTTTGGGGCCGTCGTGGATCAATGCGCCGATGTCTTCACCCAACGCATCGGACGCCTCGGCCACTGCCTCGCGCACTGAGGCATGGCCACCCCAGGCATCCAACATGCCCACAGCTTGCGAGCCTTGACCGGGAAACACGAAAGCAAATCCAGAACTCATAACAAAATCAGCCTTTACCGCTTTTATTCATTCAAACTGTTGCTCTACATTTTGAGCAGTACAGCACCCCAAGTGAAACCACCACCCACACCTTCGAGCATCACGATCTGCCCTGGCAACACCTTGCCGGACCGCACAGCCTCATCCAGCGCAAGCGGGATCGACGCGGCCGATGTGTTGCCATGCTGGTCCACGGTGACCACCACCTTGTCCATCGGCAGTTTGAGTTTGCGGGCAGTGCCCTGCATGATGCGAATGTTGGCCTGGTGTGGCACCAGCCAATCGACATCGGCCGCTGTTTTACCTGCTTTGTCCAGCACAGCACGCGCGGCATCTTCCAGCACACCCACTGCCAGTTTGAAGACGGCCTGCCCATCCATTTTCAGGGTAGGGTCACCCAACACTTGGCCACCACTGACTGTACCCGGCACACACAGGATGCCCGTGTGCTTGCCATCGGCATGGATGTCGGTAGCCAGAATGCCGGGGCCTGAACCGTCGTGTTCACACGCCTCCAGCACGACAGCGCCCGCGCCATCTCCGAATAGCACGCAGGTAGTGCGGTCGTTGAAATCGAGGATCCGGGAAAACACCTCGGCACCGACCACCAGGGCCTTGTGTGCCGTACCCGTCTTGATGAGCGCATCTGCCAGCGTCAATGCATAGACAAAACCGCTGCACACGGCCTGCACGTCAAACGCCGCACCGCCTGCCCCGCCCGCCTCACCGCGAGCAAGCGCAGCCTGGGTCAGCTTGTTCTGAAGGATCGTGGCTGTCGATGGAAACACCATGTCGGGCGTGGACGTGCCCACCACGATCAGGTCGATGTCGGACAGCGGGCACCCGGCCGCCTGCAGAGCTGCTTCACAAGCCTTGAACGCCAAATCGCTGGCATTGGTGTCGGCATCGACAAAATGGCGTGCGCGAATGCCAGTGCGTTCGACGATCCACTCGTCGCTGGTTTCCAACCCACGCTCAGCCAGCAAGGTGACCAAGTCTGCGTTGGTCAGGCGGCGCGCGGGCAACGCACTGCCAGTACCGGAAATACGGGAATAAAGTGCCATACAGATGGGATGTTTATGCGGTTGCCGACCCGCTGGCCTCAAGCGCCCCCGTCAACAAAGGGGCAGCGTGGGCAATGCGGGACTGAACCCGCTGCAGCAAATCATGTCGGGCTGCATCATAAGCCCGCTCCAGCGCTCGCTGGAAAGCGAACGCATCGGCCGAGCCGTGGCTCTTGAACACCAAGCCGCGCAGCCCCAGCAGCGCAGCGCCGTTGTATCGCCGATGGTCCATTCTGTTTTTGAACGAGGTCAGCACACGATATGCCAACAAGGCCGCAAATTTGCGCAAGATGTTGCGCGAAAACTCTTCACGCAGGAAGTTACCGATCATGCTGGCCAGACCCTCGCTCGTCTTGAGTGCCACGTTGCCAACGAAACCGTCGCAGACCACCAAGTCAACCGTGCCTTTGAAAATGTCATTGCCTTCCACGTTGCCATAGAAGTTGATGTCCCCCGCAGCCCCCGCATTGCGCAGCAACTCACCGCTCTGCTTGATGATGTCGCTGCCTTTGATGACCTCTTCACCGATGTTCAACAACCCGACAGTGGGCTGCTCACGCCCCGTCAGCGCCGACACCAATGCCGACCCCATGACCGCAAACTGCAGCAAGTGCTGGGGTGTGCAATCGACGTTGGCACCCAGGTCCAGCATCATGGTGGAGCCGCCCGTCTGGTTGGGCAACTCCGACGCGATGGCGGGGCGATCGATGCCGACAATGGTTTTCAGCACATAACGTGCAATGGCCATCAGCGCGCCCGTGTTGCCCGCTGACACGGCTGCCATGGCGTGTCCGTCCTTCACCTGGGCGATGGCCACCCGCATGGACGAATCCTTTTTGCGGCGCAAGGCGACCTCGACAGGGTCATCCATGGCAACCACTTCACTGGCCGCAACCAACGTGCACCGTGGATTGGCCAGTAGACCGGTCTGGCCACGGATGGCATCTGGCTGCCCCACGAGAAGCAACGCCGCATCGGGGTGCGCACGCAGAAAAGCCTCACAGGCGGGCAGCGTCACAGACAGACCGTGGTCTCCGCCCATGCAGTCCACAGCGATGGTGATCATGAATTACCCATTTGAGACTGCGCACCAGCAATGCGGCGCGCACAAAACAAAGGCCCGCATGAACCATGCGGGCCTTGGCTTGAAGCAAAGAAGCTCAGGCCTCGTTTTTGGTCTTCAGCACTTTGCGGCCACGGTAGAAGCCGGTGGGGCTGATGTGATGACGCAGGTGCGTTTCGCCCGTGGTGGGCTCCACTGCGATACCAGGCACGTTCAGTGCATTGTGCGAACGGTGCATGCCGCGCTTGGAAGGAGATTTTTTGTTTTGTTGGACGGCCATGATCCGCTCCTGAGGGTAAATGGGTTGGAGGAAGTGCGAGTCAGACCAAACCAAAGGCCTCCGCACGAAACCACGAATTATAGCAAGGACGCACGCCACCTGCAAAAAGCGACCATGCAACGGCCAGTGACCTGCGTATTCAACCTTCAGATGACTGCATTTTCAGCTTCAGATCCGCAAACGGATGGACACGTTCAACAGGCTCATCGACAAAATCTTTGTCGGCCACCTGGGTCAGCACGGGGACCGGGCAATTTTCGTGCATGGGCACCAATGGCACAGACATGAGCAACTCATCTTCCACCAGCGCCAGCAAGTCATAGCGAGGCGTCAGCACCAGCACATCCTCGTCACTGGTGTCATCTTCAACCTCGGCTGTGGCTTCATCGGCCACAAACCGGAACCAGTGCTGCGATGACACATCGACCAGCGCAGGCGTCATGCATCGCTGGCAGATCATGGGCAGCGCAGCAGACACATCCAGGTGCACCCACACTTGCGGCTCTGCACCCACTGCATCACGCAATTCCGCTTGCGCGTGCCAAGTCACGTGCGCCAATCCGTGCGGGACACACGATTCCGCAGCCAGACGGGCAAACGTTTTGTCAATTTCGGCGCCATCGGTGGCGCGGTCACACCGGCCATCCAGGTGGCCAGACATGGCGGCAAATGCCTGGAGGTTCAGTTGGGCAGGGTTGAATTTCGGGCTCATGTGGGCAGTGTAAGAGAATCGCTGACTTCCTTTGCCCGTGCTGCACTGCTCCACATGACACCCTCCGCGCCACAACGCCAGTTGATACTGGCATCGACATCCGTTTACAGACGGGAACTGCTTCAACGGTTGGCAGTGCCGTTCACGGTTTGTGCATCGCATGTTGACGAAAAAGCTTTGCCAGCCGAATCACCGCAAGCCATTGCGCTGCGCCTGGCATTGGCCAAGGCAGAGGCGGTGGCCGCACAGTACCCTGATGCCGTCGTGATCGGCAGCGACCAAGTGGCCGACCTGAACGGCAAAGCACTGGGCAAACCGGGCACCCATGAGCGGGCTGTGACCCAACTGCGCGAAATGAGCGGGCAAACGGTTGTGTTCCAGACTGCACTCGCGGTAGTGTGCACAAGCACTGGATTCCTGGCAGTCGACCTGGCCGAGGTGAAAGTCAGGTTTCGATCGCTGAGTGACGCGGAAATTGAACACTATCTGCGCACCGAACAACCCTACGACTGCGCTGGAAGCGCCAAAAGCGAGGGCCTTGGCATTGCCTTGCTGGACGACATCACCAGCGACGATCCGACAGCCTTGATTGGCCTGCCCTTGATCCGCACGGCCCGCATGATCCGTGCGGCCGGCATCCGCCTGCTGGGCTGACACCCAGATCGCCCCAACGCCTCATGACCCACCCCGCCCACTCCGACGCCGTACGCGCAAAAACGCCAGGCACCCTGTACCTGGTACCGACTCCGCTCGATTTTGGGTGCAGCGATGACACCTGGACCCCCATTGAGCAGACATTGCCTGCAGGCACATTGAGCGTTGCAGTACGCCTTGAGCACTGGGTGACCGAAAACGCCAAATCGACGCGAGCATTCCTGAAGCGCGTCAATGGCCACACGCCGTTGCAACAGGCGCTGCAAACCATGAACATCCAAGAGTTGCCGCGCGAGCTCCATAAAAAAGGGGATTTCGGTGCCGACAATGCCAGCAAAGTCAATGTGGACAAATTGCTGGCCCCTGCCCTGGCTGGGCAGGACATGGGGCTGGTCAGCGAGGCGGGCATGCCCGCTGTGGCCGATCCTGGCGCATTGGTGGTGCGAGCAGCCCACAAACTGCGCGTGCCTGTGTGCGTGCTGTCCGGTCCTTCGTCGCTGGTGATGGCATTGGCCGCCAGTGGCATGAACGGGCAGAGCTTTGCCTTTGTGGGCTACCTGCCGCAAAGCAACCCGGAGCGCATGGGGCGCATCAAAGAACTGGAAACGTTGTCGCTGAAAACCGGGCAAACCCAACTGTTCATCGAAACCCCCTACCGAAACGAAGGCCTGATGCAAGCACTGCTGAGTACGCTGAAGCCGACGACGCGTCTGGCCGTGGCGTGTGGGTTGGCACTGGCAAACGAGGGTGGCCACAGCGGCCCAAGCGCATTCAGTGGGCCCGTGAACGAATGGCCCACCAAGCGCAGCCAACTGAATTGGGCCAGGCCCTGCGTGTTCATGATCGGCAGCTGACCGCCAATCACAACAGCGACCGAAGGCAACAGCACAGGGTGCGGTCAGAGACCCAAGACTGCTCGCATGTGGCTTTTCACGGTTTCGGCCAACTCCGGGTTTGCCAGTGCGAGGTCGATCGTGGCCTGCAAAAAACCTTCCTTGCTACCACAGTCGTAACGGGTACCGGCGTAGCGCAGCGAATAGACGGGCTCATGACCAATCAGACCGGCAATGCCGTCAGTCAACTGGATTTCGCCACCCACGCCACGGGGCTGCGCGCGGATGCTCTGGAAAATACTGGGTGACAAGATATAGCGCCCTGCCACGCCCAGCGTTGAAGGCGCGTCTTGAGGTGCCGGCTTTTCGACGATGGCATCTACCGCAGCATAAGAGCGCTGGTCGTTGTTGACGCTCACGATGCCGTAGCGACTGGTGTGCTCCCGAGGCACATCCTGCACTGCCAGTACCGTGCCCGGTGCCGTCGAAAAGCTCTGGATCATCTGCTTGAGCACGGGCGGGGATCCCACCATCAGATCGTCGGCCAGCAGCACCGCAAAGGGCTCGTTGCCCACTAGATTTTCAGCACACAACACAGCGTGCCCCAGCCCCAATGCACGGGGTTGTCGCACAAAGATGCAATCCATGTCTTCGGGCTTGATGGAGCGCACCACATCCAGCAATGACTGTTTGTGCGCACCTTCCAACTCGGCTTCCAGCTCGTACGCGGTATCGAAATGGTCTTCAATCGAGCGTTTGTGACGCCCCGTGACAAAAATCATCTGTCGGATACCCGCAGCATATGCCTCCTCCACCGCATATTGGATCAGCGGTTTGTCCACCACAGGTAGCATTTCTTTCGGGATGGCTTTGGTAGCTGGCAGGAATCGGGTGCCCATGCCACCGACGGGGAAAACTGCTTTGGTGATTTTCGGGATCAGTGTCTTGGACATGTTTCTTCGAGTCATTCAAAATAAACAAAACAACAACATCAACGCAATACAAGTTGACCCGAGGCGATTGACTTGACCGCTGTCTGGGCAAATGCCGCACCGAACCGTTTGGCCAAGCGCTCAGCCACGTTCTCCTTGCGGGTGTAATCGACAATCTCTTCGGCTTTGACGATCTCACGGGCCACGTAATCAACGGACCCCAATCCGTCTGCCAAACCCATGGTAATGGATTGGGCACCACTCCAGAACAGGCCACTGAACATGTCAGGCGTCTCTTTAAGCCGATCGCCCCGCCCGGTTTTGACCACAGCAATGAATTGCTGGTGTATTTCATTCAGCATTTCAAGTGCATGCGTACGCTGCTTGTCGGTCTGGGGACTGAACGGATCGAGAAATCCCTTGTTGGCACCCGCTGTGAGCAACCGGCGCTCCACGCCCACTTTCTCCATCAGACCGGTGAAACCGAATCCATCCATCAACACCCCGATGGAACCCACAATGCTGGCTTTGTCGACATAGATTTCGTCGGCTGCTGCAGCTATGTAATAGGCCGCCGATGCACAGGTGTCACCCACGACGGCATAAACCGGCTTTTTATGCAGTGTCTTGAGGCGGATGATTTCATCGTTGATCAGCCCAGCTTGCACAGGACTGCCGCCAGGTGAATCGATCGACAACACAACTGCCTGCGCGCCTACATCATCGAATGCAGCGCGCAATGAATCGATGATGTTGGTGGAACTGGCTTCACCTTCCGCACCGATTTCCCCCTTTATATCGATCACTGCTGTGTGCGGTGAAGCGCTGGGCGTGGACGAAGGCGCCTTTTCCATGGCCAACCAGATGCCCGCACCCACGACCACCAGCCAGACCAAACGCCAGAAAGATTTCCAACGCCGGGCAGCTTGCTGCTCGGCCACCATGGCAAAGGCCAACTTTTCGAGTGTCTGCCGCTCCCAGGATGCATCCGACGCCTTCATTTCTTCATTATTCATAGCTTAAAAACATTTACAGACAAGCAGTGAATGCCATTTATATATCAGATTTCTGACACTTTCACTGGTCAATCACCAGTCGCCGGAAAAACAACGGGCCGAAGCATGGATTGGGCCTGCCACCACACGTGATTGTCTCGCTCAGACAACGCGATTTTCACCAATCCACCGCGACAGGGTCCACTCACACAAGCGCCGGTATCAGGACGAAAATGCGCACCGTGCGTCGCGCACAATAACCAACTACCGGTGATGTCGAACACCTGATTGGGCTGCCAGTCAAGCTCCATCGGGACATGGGTGCAGCGATTCAGGTAGGCGTAAACGTGGCCGCCAAATCGAACAGCAAACGCCCGACTCGCCTGTCCGGCGTACACCACATCGAAAGGAAAGGCCATGCCTTGCTCCGTCAAGTCTTCAGACGGACAGAGCACATGCCAGTCGGAACCGGGCTGCAAATGGGTCATGACTCAAGCATTGGCAACCAGCCAACGGTGCAGTGCAGACACACTGTGCGCAATCAGCAGTGGCTCCAGCGAATAGAAACCCTCGGTGCTGTGCGCACCATAGCTGACAGCCACACTGGCACATCCAGCATTCAACGCCATCTGCAAATCATGGGTGGTATCGCCGATCATCAGCGTCCGCTCAGGTTCCACGCCAAATTCAGCCATCAGCTCGTGCAACATCCGGGGATGGGGCTTGCCAGCCGTTTCGTCCGCAGTACGTGAACCGTCAAAAATACCTTGCAACTCGACTGCATGAAGGGCCTCGTCAAGCCCAAGGCGACTTTTCCCGGTGGCCACTGCGAGCCAATGGTGCCGCGCCTTCAACTCATGCAGCATTCCCAGCACCCCGTCAAACAAACTGATGTCGTGCTGATGCTGAAAATAGTGATGCCGGTACCGCTCACCCATCGCCTTCCATTGGGTTGGCGGGACGTCAGGAGCAGCGTGTGCCAGCGCCTGCTGCAGGTTCATACCAATCACGAACGAGGCGGCCTCGTCAGACGGTGGCGCACCACCGACATCCACCACCGCAGCCTGGATGCACCGTGTGATGATGGCCGTCGAATCGAACAAGGTGCCATCCCAATCAAAAGCAATGAGATCAAACTTGGCAGGTCGGTTCAGTGGCATGGCTGGTCAAGGCAGGTTTGCATGGAACAGATTGTGACCGACTTAGCCATCTGTCTGAAACATCTCCCCCGACGCAAAAAAAGACCGCCCACCCTTGCACCCATAAAAAAGCCCGGTCAAAACCGGGCTCTATTTTTGGTCACATGGCACAAACTGACAAGCAGCTGCGCAACAGGCTGTCAAATCAGGAATTCATCCAAACTCTTGCCTTGGGCCAACACAGTACGTACCCACTCAGGCTTGCGACCCAGACCACCTGCCCACAGTTCACCATTGGGGCCACGGTATTTGGCTGGCGCATCGGATTTGGTCTTAGCAGGCTTTTTGACAGCGGTGCCCGTTGCCCCCAAATCGGCCAGTGTCAGGCCATATTCTTTCATTTTGGCCTTGATGTCTTGCACCACAGCAGACAATTCCTGCTTGCGAACCTGTTCGGCCTGGGCCAGCAATGCTTCGGCTTGTGCTTTGAGTTCTGAATAAGTCGCCATCCGATGTCCTTTATTAAATCAACATGTGTCATCGCAAAAAACAGCGCACACCAATGGTGTTGCGCCCGCAAAGCGATGGTGAATTCTAATTTATTTCAGGAAAACAATGCACCCCCCACTGTAATAAATAAAAACTCGAAGCAAGCCTATTCAATAGCCAGTCAACACGTCAGGATCGAATGAGGTAAGCATGACTTTCAGATCGTCTGGCAATGGTGCCAAGAATGTCAATTCTTCACCTGAAACAGGGTGTTTGACCTGTAAACGCCAAGCATGCAGAAACATCCGCTTGGCACCCGTCTTCGCAAGTGAACGGTTCCATTCAAAGTCACCATACTTATCATCACCGGCAATGCAATGCCCTGATGAGGCAAGGTGAACCCTGATCTGGTGCGTTCGCCCCGTTTTGATCGTCACTTCAAGCAATGATCCTCCAATGGGTGCAACGCTGCCGGACATGCCCGCACCCAGATCAGCGGAAACCCCCTTTACTTTGACAAGCGTGACACTGCGCATGGCGTCGGGGTGCGTGGGCTCCACCACTTTGACGCGCCGCTCCCCATCCGGCAACAGGTATTTGTGCAACGGCGAATCAATGACTTTCAACTTGACTGGCCAAGTGCCCTTCACCAAGGCCAGATAGGTCTTGCCTGTTTCACGCACCCGGAACTGGTCTTGCAGCGCACGCAAGGCACTCCGCTTTTTGGCCACCAACAGCACACCACTCGTTTCTCGGTCCAAGCGATGCACCAATTCAAGGCATGCTGCCTGAGGCCGGGCCTTTCGCAGTTGCTCAATCACACCAGAGCTGACACCACTTCCACCATGCACCGCCACACCCGCCGGCTTGTGAATGGCCAGGAAACTATCATCTTCGTAAAGCACCGGAAACGTCCGAGCCGGCACACTGATCGCATCGGTCGCCGCAGGCTTGTCAGCCACCCTGATGGGCGGGACACGCAACACGTCGCCCGCCTGAAGCTTGGTATCTGCCCCAGCACGCCCTTTGTTGACGCGCACCTCACCCGACCGGATGATCCGGTACACATGGGTTTTGGGTACGCCTTTCAGGTGTCGAAACAGGAAATTGTCCAGGCGTTGCCCGGCCGAATCGTCATCGACCGTGATGTGGTTGACTTGCAAAGCGTTCAAAAAGCGACCTGTTCCGTGTAAACCCTCGGTCTCCGTGAAACCCCGACCGTCAACCTATAATGTTGCGGTGAGTTCTGGAATACCCAAGTAATTGATTTGCCTTGAAGTTTAAGGCCGTACGCGGGATGGACCCGAACCACAAAGAGACGCCAACCGCTGGTCAGTTCTGCGAGTCCTTTGTCAATGCCGGGCCGCACCACTGACGACAGCGGCCGGAACGTCAAGCCTGCTCTGAACCCGACTACGGAATACCCCAAACCATCCAGACTCTGTGCTGGGTGGGGACACAAGTGAACCCATGCTGACATCTGGCAAAGGCCTACAAGGTCTGTTCACCCACCTCCACGCGCCTACGCCCTGGACCCAACCTCTCACCGACCGGTGTTTTCGACCGGTTGCGCGCTGACGGCACAAGTTCAGGCTGCTCTCCGGCAATTCCTTTCCCCGTTCTTTGCGCCTGTCGTTCCCTGGCAAGCCGTTGCGCTCGATGTTTGGTCGAGTGCTTTGTAGCGACCCCCTAGCCATGCGAAGGAACGTGAACCATGAAAAGAATGTTGATCAACGCCACCCAGGCGGAAGAACGCCGTTTGGCCATCGTCAACGGGCAAAAATTGCTCGATTACGAAATTGAAATCGAAGGGCGCGAACAGCGCAAAGGCAACATTTACAAGGCAGTCGTAACCAGGGTAGAGCCCAGCCTGGAGGCTTGCTTCGTGGACTACGGCGAAGATCGCCACGGCTTCCTGCCTTTCAAAGAAATCTCTCGCCAGTACTTTTCGACCGGTGTGTCGGTTGGCCAGGCCCGCATTCAGGACGTCATCAAAGAAGGCCAGGAGCTGCTGGTTCAGGTTGAAAAAGAAGAACGCGGCAACAAGGGCGCTGCACTCACCACATTCGTCAGCCTGGCTGGTCGTTACGTGGTTTTGATGCCCAACAACCCGCGTGGCGGCGGCGTGAGCCGCCGCATCGAAGGCGAAGATCGCCAGGAGCTCAAAGCCGCCCTCGACCAGTTGGAATACCCCAACGGCATGAGCATCATCGCCCGCACCGCCGGCATTGGCCGCGACGCGAACGAGCTGCAATGGGACCTGAACTACCTGCTGAAACTGTGGACCGCCATTGATGGCGCCACCAAAGGCGGTAAAGGCGCTTACCTGATTTACCAGGAATCCAGCCTGGTCATCCGTGCCATTCGCGACTACTTCAACAGCGACATTGGCGAAATCCTGATCGACACGGACGACATCTTCGAGCAGGCGCACCAGTTCATGAACCACGTGATGCCCGAGCACGGGCACCGCGTGAAGCGCTACCGCGACGACGCACCGCTGTTCAGCCGCTTCCAGATCGAACACCAGATCGAAACCGCCTACGCCCGCACGGTTCAACTGCCCAGCGGCGGTGCCATCGTGATCGACCAGACCGAAGCACTGGTGGCCGTTGACGTGAACTCGGCCCGCGCCATCAAGGGCGGCGACATCGAAGAAACCGCCACCCGGACCAACTTGGAAGCCGCCGACGAAGTAGCCCGCCAAGCGCGTTTGCGCGACCTGGGTGGTCTGATCGTGATCGACTTCATTGACATGGAGGAGAGCAAAAACCGCCGCGAGGTGGAAAACCGCCTGCGCGATGCCCTGCGCCAAGACCGCGCCCGTGTGCAGTTCGGGGCCATCAGCAAATTCGGCTTGCTGGAGATGAGTCGCCAGCGCCTGCGCCCCACCCTCAGCGAAGGCGCCTCCATTCCTTGCCCACGTTGCGGCGGCTCCGGCCATATCCGCGACACGGAAAGCTCCGCGCTGCAAATCCTGCGGATCATTCAGGAAGAGTCGCTGAAAGACAACACCTCCGCCGTGCTGGCGCAAGTGCCTGTCGAAGTGGCCAGCTTCCTACTGAACGAAAAGCGCACCGAAATCACCAAGATCGAGCTCAAGCAGCGCATCAGCGTGCTGTTGGTGCCCAACAAAAGCCTGGACACCCCCAATTACAAGCTGGAACGCCTGAAACACGACGATCCACGCCTGGACAACCTGGATGCCAGCTACAAGTTGGCTGAAGAAGCTGACGAAGCAACGACTTTCACCCGTCGTAGCCAGGAACGCAGCAACAAGCAAGAGCCGCTCATCAAGGGCGTGCTGCCTGATGGCCCCGCACCCGTCATGGCGCCCAAGCCAGAACCCGTACCAGCACCCGTCGCGGTGGTGGCACCGGTACCCCCTGTTGCCCCAGCGCCTGTGGCAGCCCCTGCCAGCAGCGGTGGTTTCTTCGGTTGGTTGAAAAAACTGCTGGGCAGTGAACCCGCGCCAACACCTGTTGACCAGCCAGCAGCTGCTGCGCCCGTTGTCGCAGGATCAGCAGCAGCAGGCGCCGACGCCGGACGTGGCGACGCAACCCGCGACGGCTCCACACGTGGTGACGGCCGCAATGGCAGAGACAGTGGTCGTGGCGGTCGCGGTAGTCGCAATGGACGAAACGGCGAAAGCCGCAACGAGCAACCCCGGGGTGATCGCAACGACACCCGTCCGGAAGGCCGTGCCGGGGCCATCAGCGAAGGACGCCCACCGAGGGCAGATCGCAATGGTGAAGGCCGTGGTCGAAATGGCCGCGGCGACCGTCCTGCACGTGACCCTTTGCTGGGCAACGACGCGCCCGTGGAAGCCGCAAACACGCTTGTGACGCAATCAGTTGACACGGCGACAGAGGACGCCGCGCCAGCCAACCGGGCAAATCGCGGTGAACGCGGAGACAACAGAGGCGAAGGCCGTGGCGAGGGCCGTCGGGACCGCAGTCCTCGGCGCGAACGCCGACCCGATGCAGGCACGGCAGTCGACACGCTGCCTGATACCAGCCAAACCATGACTTCGAGCGAAGCGCCAGCCGAGCAGCCCGACGAAGCACCGCGTTACAGCTACTTCAACACGCCTGCAGCACCTGCGGCCCCCGCAGCAGACGTGGCACAGCCGCAAGAGAAGTCTGAAACACCGCCGGCAGATGCCACACCACAGGGTTCATCGGAGGAAACTGCACCGACTGTCGATGCGGACGGCTCGGAAGAGCCCGCTCGCGCGCCACGTGAAAAGCGCACACGGGACCGCTATGGCCGTGATCGCCGGGAACGCAATGGCTCACGCCAACGTGGCGACGAAGCTGCAGAAGAATCAGTCGACACCGTCAGCGCGGCCCCAGCAATTGCCGACGAAGCAGCCGTGGACTTGCCTGCGCCCATTTTGCAACCCATCGCACAAGTTGCCCCTGCAGCCGCTGCCCCCATCGAGTCGGCCAAGGCATTGCCCAAGGTTCAATCCTATGTGCTGGCCTTGCAAGACTTGCAAGCCATAGCCCAAGGCGCAGGGCTGGAATGGATTGCATCCGATGCAGACAAGGTAGCCCAAGCCCAGGCCGCCATGGCAGCCGCACCGGCTATCGTGCACGTACCTCGTGAACGCAAGGCAGTTGACGTACTGGACGAAGGCCCGTTGGTTTTGGTGGAAACCCGCAAAGACCTGTCAGCCATGACACTGCCCTTCGACAACCCGAACAGCTGACCCGGACCTCACTGACAAAAAAGGCCCCTTGCGGGGCCTTTTTTTTAGTCTTGCACATCAACCCAGTTTGCAACAGGTTGGCGTTCATCAGCCGCAGAGCGTGCTCAGAAGAGCTCGATGTCGCCAGTCTTGATCACCGTGCTGGCTTGACCCTGCCTGACCAATTCAGCATGGTCAATGACACGGTTGCGTCCTGAAGACTTGGCTGCGTAGACCGCCTGATCGGCACGATCCAGGGCCATGGCAGGTGTGTCAGATGCCGTGAGTCGACTGATACCAATGCTGACCGTGATGCGGCCTACCTGCGGAAAGGCAAAGCTTTCCATGCTTTTGCGAAACCGCTCGAATACCGACAACGCAAGGTTGGCATCGGGGCAACGCATCAACACCACGAATTCTTCGCCACCAAAACGGTACAGCCGGTCATGAAAACGGAAGCCGTGGCGCAGCAAGCGAGCGACCAACAACAGCACCTCGTCACCGATCAGATGTCCGAACGAGTCGTTCACTTGCTTGAAATGATCAATGTCCAGCATACCGAGCCAATAGCTCTCCACCGGTGGCGCATGTCGACGCTCCTGCTGCACGACCAACCCGCAGTCTGCATGATCTCCGCTGGTGTCCACCGGGCGCTCGCCAAGTGCCTTGAAAAAGGTGTCGTCAAACGACTTGCGATTGAGCAGATTGGTCAGTGAATCGCGTTCGCTGTAGTCGAGCAATGCATGCATGTTGTGATACACGCGTTGCATGCTGTGCACCACTTGCAGGGTTTGCGCAGACATGGGATCGGTCGAATGCACTTCCAGCACACTTTCGAGGCCCCCATCGCCAGACAAAGGGAACATCGTGATGTGTGTCGTGCGGTCACCGGACGGAGGCTGCTGCTGCACCGCCATGCTGTGCAAGCACACCTGACGTAGCGGGTGCGCGTCAGCAGGGTCCAACGATTGGAAATGCGCCCACATGGGATCGATCAGCACAGGAGGCATCCCACGTTCGTAGCGGGCCCGCTCCAGCCAACGCGTTTCGCCATCCTGCGTGATGCCCATGACAAACACCACTTTTTGGGGTGTGACCACGTCCATCAGCGCCTCGGCAAGCGCCAGGTCCAACAACTCGCGGTTGCGGTGGGCCGTCATATCGGCCAAGCTCTGGATGATGCGAGTCATGGTCAGTGCGACAAGTTGGTGCCGCTGACAGCCCATGCAGCCGCTTCCCGCCAGGCAGCCAGCGCAGCGGGTGCATCACCACGCTCCTCGGCAAGCTGTGCAAGTCGGTACCAGACCTGGGCCTTGAGCGAGTCATCTGTCAGCGAACGTGCAGCTTGCTGGAACAGCACGTGGGATTTGCCCCATAGTTTCTGGTGAAAGAAAGTTTGAGCCGCCAGGAACATGAGATGAGGATCGGCCGGGTGTTCCCGCTGAAGCGTCTCGACCCGGCCCAGCCAGCTCGCATCGATGGCAGGAATCAGCCCTTGCATCACCCGAACAAACGGTGCCCGCAAGGCGTCTGGCAGACTGGTGTACTGGTTGAACACAGGTTCGGCCCATTCACGCGCCCAGACCATGGCCAAACTGGCATCGGCATCGCCAGCCGTCACTTCCTGCAAACGGGCCACGATGGCCAGCACCAGCGTAGGATCGTGTTTTTCTGCACGGTCCATGCCTCGCCACACGGCACGCAGTTGTTCGGCGTCGTGGCAATCTTTGAACGCGGCCATGCGCAACTTGCGCAAGATACTGGCTGATGCAACCTCAGAAAAGGCCCTGTGCTTGGCAAGCAGACGCGCAGTCTCGAAGCCAGCCACATGGTCTTGTGTCAGGCGCGTGAGCTTGAGTTTGAGCCGCAGCGTGGCAGTGCGTCTGGCCACACCCTGTGGCATCTGCGCCAGCCAGCGCTGGGCAGTGGCAGCCTTGTTGTTGTCAACGGCCCAGGTCAACGCCCGCAGCAACACGCCTTCCTTGAGGGTGATCGCCTCGGCATCCGACGTCCGCTGCAGCGCCAACTCGAAATGAGCGTCGCGTGCCTCTTGGTCCTGCAAGGCATGCGCTGCCTCGGCTGCCAGCAAATGGGCAAGCACCCACGCCTGCGTGTGTGAAGCGGTGGTATGACCAGCCTGCATTAACGGCGTCACGTGGTCCACCGCAGACTTGGCAGCACCGCGCGCGCGGACGTAACGGCCGGCCAATTGATTGGCCAAAGCATCCATCAGCCCAGCATAAACCGCACGTTCGCGCTGCAAGGCACGCCACCGTTTAGCCTGTAGCGGCAACGAACGCAACGCAGCAAACGACCGCAGTGCCAGGTAAATCAGCACAAACAGTGACAGCACACCACCCAACACCAGGTTGAACGACATGTCCACCCGGTAAGGCGGCCAGAACAGGGTGACCGTGGCACCGTTCTGGCCCATCAGCAGCGCCAGCGCTGCCGCCGCTGCGAACAGCCCCACCAACCAGAATACGGCTTTCATGGGCATCAGCGACCGCCCGCTGCCTTGGCCAACGCGGCCAGTGTGTCATCCGGGCGGGGCAATTCAAGCGATTTGGACGCCTGTAACACATCACTCAACGCCTGCTGCGCCTGCTTGTTCACGGGCGACTGGGGGTCAAAATACTTCAGCATGGCCGTTTTAACGGCCTGCATGTCCGCGCGAGACGCCGCAACCTGGCGCGACAACAGGCTCAAACGCGCATTGAGCAAACGCAACTTGAGGTTTTCACGCAAGAAAACAGATTGTTCAGGCGACAGCAGCACCGCATCAGGCTCGTCAATGCGGCTGACGCGAACCAGATCTCGGGTTGCCACCGACACATGCTCGGTCAACTGTGCCCACCACCGTGTCCACACGGTGTGTGCCGAGCGCAGCATGCTGGAGGCATCGGTCTCGTCGGTTTTGGTGGGCACCGAAACACCCGGTTTCTGGGCCTTGTCTGACGAGGTCTTCTTGTGCGCAACGGCTGCAGGGGCTGGTTTGGCTTCAGGTGCCGTGGATGCGTTGTCTTTGGCAGGTGCTGATGAAGTGGGTGCAGACGCTGTCTTGTCGTCCGCTGACACCACCTCAGAGGGAACTGCCGTGCTGCCCGGTACAGCGCCGGGACCGGAGGATGCGCTGTCGCCGTCCGATGACGTACCCGTTGACTTCTGTGCCTGGGGGGGCACAGACGCAGATGGCTGCACGGGCTCTTTGGCAGTTTTGCCAACCTGCGTGGGCTGGCGCTTCTTGGGCTCTGCATTGACCAAAGGCCATTCGTCCACCGCACGGGCCAGCTCGTCCAGACGACTGGCCAACAACGGCAAGTCAGCCACGGGGGAGGCTTTGATGCGGTCCATGTCGCGCGCCATGGCGCGTTGCACCGGGTTCAACCGTGGCTGTGCCGCTTTGGCAATGCGCCGGTCTGCTGCCTGCAAAGCCGACAACAAGGGCTGGGCACTGCCCGTCAATTCTGCTTGCTGCATGGCCAGGCGCACGCCCGACTCGATGTCAAGCACCAGCGTGTCGTCCCGCGACCGCGACACGCTGAGCATCAGTTCTTCAAGCTGCGTGCGCTGCAGGCTGACTTCAGACAGCTTGACCTCGGCCACGCTCACGCGCGCCTGCAGCTCCTGCGCCAGCTCCAGCGCCTGATCGGCTGAATCGCGTGATTTTTCAGTTTCTTCCGCCACATCGGCCGAACGCTTGGCCAGCTCCTGCTGAATGCGGTCCAGCCGTTGCCACAGCAAGCCGCTGAGCACCAGCGCCAGCAGGGCCACCATCAGCATGGTGGTGGCAAACCAGCCGCCGCTGGCCGGCTGCACCGGACCAGCCCCGGGCGACGCGGTGCGCGCGGGCGGCACGGCAGACGGAGCGGGCGTGTCGGCAGGCGCAGCCTCTGTCGCACCCAAGGAGGATGCAGTAGCCGTACCGGCGGCCAGAAGTGCCTCTGCGGGTAAGGGGACGGGGTTCAGTTTGGCATCGGTCATGGGGTGCGAGCCATTTTAGGGGTCAGGGGGCCGGGTTGCCCGCTGTGGGGCACACTGGCGGACCAGTTGTTCAAGGTTTGCAACACATCGGCCTGCGCGGGTCTGCACACCTGCACCTGCCCGAAGCCCAAACCGCTGACTGCCTGTGCAATACGGGGGTGCGTGGTCAATGCCATGGCCTCGTCCCAACGCTGGTCCGGCAGCAGTTTGGCCAGGTGGGCCACCCCCTCCGAGCTGCTGAACAGCCACACCGCACCGTTCGTGGCGGCCAAGCGGGCAGCGGCACACATATCAGGTGTCCAGCTCGGCGTCTGCCGCCTGTAGGCAGCGCACATCTGCACGGTGGCCCCAGCGGCACGGCATTGATCGGCCAACCATTCCCGGCCAATGCCCTGGCCACCCGCTGGCAAACCGGCGGGGGTGTCCACTTCGCCACGCACCACCAGCACACGCGAACCCGGTACCACCTGCGGTGCCACCACCGACCAGAGCGCCTCCGAATCGAACTGGGCGGCATCGGGCGCAGGTTGGTCGATGCGCGCCAAAGGCACACCTGCACGCACCAGCGCCTGTGCCGTGCCAGGCCCCGGCGCCCAACAACGCAACGGCCCACACTTCAAATCGTCGTTGATAGCAACAAAGTCAATAAGAGAAAGCGGTAGGGCCGAATTTTTATCAAAATTTCCACCCAAAAAGGCTTGCACAGCCTGCGGGCTGACGAACATCACCGCATCGAACCCGGCCAAGCCCAGACGCGCGGCATCCAGCAGGTCGGCATGGGCAGGGAGGTCAAATGCCAGCAGGGGCAACGCCACGGGGTCGAACCCGGCCGCAGACAGGGTGGTCACCCAGGCTGCGGCCTCTCGGGCGGGCCGGGTCACCACCACTTGCAGGGTCATGGGGTCAGGCGTGGGGACGTCGGTCAGACTGCAGCGGGCGCGGCATCAGGCGCCATGCGCCGGGCACCTGCTGCACACAGTTGATCGGCCACGTGCGTGCCCAGGGCTTCGGCTTCGTTCAGGCTGGTCACCACACGGCCGGTCTCGGCACGCGCCAGCGCAGCGGTGCCAGACTCCTCGCCCCATGCACCACGGATGGTGAGCAGGCCAGCAGCGTCCCATTGCGAGAACGCGGCCAGCGGCATCGAGCAGCTGCCCCCCATCGCGCGGCTGACCGCACGCTCGGCAGCCACGCTCAGCCAAGTGGGCATGTGCGCCAGTGGTGCCAGGGCAGCCGCCACGTCAGCACGCTCGCTGCGGATTTCAATGCCCAAGGCCCCCTGCCCTGCCGCAGGCAGCATCTCGGTGGGCTCAAAAATGTGGCGGATACGCGCCGCCAGCCCCAACCGCTTCAAACCGGCAGCGGCCAGCACGATGGCTTGGTACTGGCCATCGTCCAGCTTGCGCAAACGGGTGTCCAGGTTGCCACGCAGGGGTTCGATGCGCACGTCGGTGCGACCCAGGCGGGCCAGCGCCTCGCGCAGCAACACAAGGCGGCGCAGGCTGGAGGTGCCCACCACCGCGTTGGCAGGCAAATCGGCCAGCCCGGCGCAATGCGGCGATACCCAGGCATCGCGCGGGTCTTCACGTTCCATCACGCAGGCCAGGGCAAAGCCTTCGGGCAACAGCATGGGCACGTCCTTGAGGGAGTGCACGGCCAGGTCGGCACGGCCTTCTTCCAGCGCCGTTTCCAGCTCTTTCACGAACAGCCCTTTGCCACCCACTTTGCTCAGGGTGCGGTCCAGGATCTGGTCGCCACGCGTCGTCATGCCCAGCAGCGTGACCGTGTGGCCCAGCCCTTCCAACAGGGCTTTGACGTGCTCGGCCTGCCACAGCGCCAACCGGCTTTCACGGGTGGCAATGGTGAGGTGAAGGGGCTGGGTAGACGTGACTGGCGACATGGCAACAAACGTGCTCGGGGCACGGGTAACTTCGGACGGCCCGGCACAAAGCTGACGAACCGGACGGAGGAAAAGGGCTGACGAACAGAACGGCAGAAACAGGCTGGCGAACTGAGCTGACAGTGGGCTGAAAAGAACCCGGTACGTAACCGTCAGAAACGGGGTTTCAAGGGGTGTC
>JAVBXK010000065.1 GCA_030824555.1 bacterium | reverse complement strand
GGTGCAGCCTTGGCGCGCAGCATGGTGGCGACGATGCCGCTGGCAATGATCAGCCCCATGCCAGCCCAACCCAGCAGGGGGAGCTGGTCGCCAAAAATCACGATGCTGTAAATGCCTGCAAACACAATGCCCATGTACTGCAGGTTGGCCACCACCAGTGTGGCCCCGCTGGCGTAGGCGCGCGTCATGCAAAGCTGGCCCAGCACGGCCAGCAGCCCAATGGGCAGCAGCCACCAGGCGTGCAGGCCGTCCCAGGCGCTGGTGCCCATCAGCAGCATGCCGACACCACCGACCAGCGTGGCCCCCAGCGAAAAATAGAACACCGTGCGGGTTTCGGGCTCGCCCGCCTTGGCCAGCGCTGACACTTGCAGGTAGGCCAGCGCCGAGAAAATGCCCGACAGCAGCCCCAGCAATCCGCCGAACAACTGGTTGTCGGCCATGGTGGGGCGCAGCATCATGGCCACACCGGCAAACCCGGCCAGCACCGACACCAGCAACGGCCCCTGGTTGTGGATGGGTTCACCCTGGCGCTGCATCAGCAGCGCACCGCCCACCAGGAAGGCAGCGATCCACACGCTGCTCATGTAGTTCAGCGTCATGGCCGTGGCCAGAGGCAGGGCGGCAATGCTGAAAAACCAGGTGGTCAGCGCAGTGGTGCCCACCATGCTGCGCCACAGGTGCATGGCTGGCACGGGGGTGGCCAAGCTCACCCCGCGTGCACGCATGACACCTGCCATGAACACCAGCCCGATGAGCCCCCGGTAAAACACCACTTCAAAACTGTTGAAGTGGGTGGACGCGAACTTGATGCACACCCCCATGGTGGCAAACAACAGCGAGGCCAGCAGCATCCAGAGGGCTTGCATTGTGTATAAAAAACGCCTTTAGCGCTTTATTTGTATGTGAAGTCAGCTACGAAAAAAATGGCCGCTTTCGGGCTGAAAGCGGCCATGCGGGGTGGCTCTGGCTCAGGCTGTGGGCGTGCCAACGTCCATGTTCATGCCCATGCGCTGGCGGTACCACTCGTGGAAATGCTGCATGCCGTCTTCCATTGGGCTTTGGTACGGGCCGACCTCGTTGACCCCGCGTGCCAGCAGCGCCTTGCGGCCCGCGTCCATGCGTTCGCCGATTTCGTCGTCTTCGATGCAGGTTTCCATGTAGGCCGCACGTTGCGCTGCCATGAACTCGGGCTCGAATGCCACGATTTCTTCGGGGTAGTAGAACTCCACCATGTTCAGCGTTTTGTCGGTGCCCATGGGGTGCATGGTGGACACCGTCAGCACATGTGGGTACCACTCCACCATGATGTGGGGGTAGTAGGTCAGCCACACGGCACCTTGCTCGGGCAGGTCACCGTTGCGGTATTGCATCAGCACGTCCTGCCAGCGCTGGTACACCGCGCTGCCCGACTTGGCGGCCAAACTGTGCTGGATGCCCACGGTTTGTACCGAGTATTCGGGCTTGAATTCCCATTTCAGGTCCTCGCAGGTCACGAAGTTGCCCAGGCCGGGGTGGAAGGGCACCACGTGGTAGTCCTCCAGATAGACCTCGATGAAGGTTTTCCAGTTGTAGTTGCAGGTGTGCAACTCCACGTGGCCCAGCACCATGCCTTCAAAGCTCAGCGTTTGTGCGGGGCCCATATCAGCCAGGTCGGCCTCGATGTCGCGGCCGTTGTCTTCGAACAGCATGCCGTTCCACTCGCGCAGCGGGTAGCGGTCCAGGTTCAGGCAGGGGTCTTGCGCAAAATGAGGCGCGCCGATCAGCTCGCCCAACTTGCCCATGGCAGACCCACCGCTGTACGTCCAGCGGTGCAGGGGGCAGACGATGTTGCCGGCGGCATGGCCCTTGGCGTTGTCGCCCAGGTTGCCACGCCCTTTGAGCATGACGGCCTGGCGGTGGCGGCAGATGTTGGACACCAGCTCCACCCCTTTTTCGGTGCGCACCAGTGCGCGGCCCTCGCCCTCCTGGGGCAAGGCGTAGTAGTCACCCACGTTGGGAACGGTGTTGGCGTGCCCCACATAACGGGGCCCGTGTTGAAAGATCGTCTCTAACTCGCGCTGGTACAGCGCAGGATCGAAATAACTGGAAACTGGAAGTTGGCTTGCGGCCTGCTGCAGTTGAAGACTTAAATCAGACATGAAGGTCCTGACCTAGAGACTCCCCCTATGAAGGGGCAGGGTAAGCGCATCACGAAAATCGTTGGCGACTGTCGGCTTGGCGCGGGAGGGTGGAGAGAGGCGACCTTGGTGCAACCCCGATAGGGTGAAAAAGGGGTGGGTAGTTTACCCTTGCTGGCCCAGGGGCGGTTAACACCTGTCAAGGTGCGGCAAGGCGAACGCCTAAAATCCACGCTTTGCCCGAACACCTCGCTCAACATGACCAAAGCCCGCGCGACTGCCCCGGATGCTCGCGAAGCACCCATGCCTGCCACCTACGAGCTGGCGCTGGCTGAGCTGGAGCAACTGGTGTCCCGCCTCGATGCCGGGCAGTTGCCGTTGGACCAGCTGCTGGCCCAATACCAACGCGGTACCCAACTGCTGGGCTATTGCCGGGGACTGCTGCAGAACGTGGAAGCACAGATCAAGGTGCTGGACAACGGCGAACTCAAGCCCTGGGAGGCCAACTGATGTCGGCGGCCCTGACCGGCACGCCGGTATTCGATTTCAACCAGTGGACCGCACGCCAGCTCGGGCGGGTGGAAATGGCGCTGTCCAGCTGGGTCACGGCCGACAGCCCGGCTGACCTGGGTCACCCCATGCGCTACGCCGTGCTCGACGGTGGCAAACGCCTGCGCCCATTGCTGGTGCTGGCCGCCGCCGAAACCGGCAGCCCTGCCAACCCGACCGACACGCTTGAGGCCGCCACGCGCGCAGCCTGTGCGGTGGAGTTGATTCACGCCTATTCGCTGGTGCACGATGACATGCCCTGCATGGACAACGACGTGCTGCGCCGGGGCAAACCCACTGTGCATGTGCAATTTGGCGAAGCGCAGGCCTTGCTGGCGGGTGATGCGCTGCAGGCACTCGCGTTTGAATTGCTGGTACCCGAAGACGGCGCCGTGCCGCCCATGCTTGCCGCGCAGCTGTGCAGGCAGTTGGCGCAGGCAGCTGGCGTGCACGGCATGGCGGGGGGGCAGGCCATCGATCTGGCCAGCGTGGGTTTGCAATTGACTCAACCTCAGCTGGAACACATGCACAGCCTCAAAACCGGTGCATTGCTGCAGGCCAGCGTGCTGATGGGGGCCGCATGCGGGGGCGTGACCGCGTCGGGCCTTGTGCACCTGAGCGCCTACGGCCAACACCTGGGCCTGGCCTTCCAGGTGGTGGACGACATCCTTGACGTGGTGGCTGACACCCAGACGCTGGGCAAAACAGCCGGCAAAGATGCCGAGCACGAGAAACCCACCTTCGTCAGCCTGATGGGGCTGCCAGCCGCTCAAAGTTATGCCGCAGCACTGCTGGACCAGGCACGTGCCGCACTGACAGCCAGTGGCTTGCCCCGTACCCATGCCCTGCATGCGCTGGCTGATCTGGTCGGTGGCCGCACGCACTGATGCCCGCCACCGAGTGCACGCCAGCAGCCATCGCTGCCGACAACACACAACAACAATCTCACCCAGGGACGGGCTGACTTCAACATGAACAACCTCTTGCAACACATCGACCAACCCTCCGATCTGCGGGCTTTGTCACGCGCCCAACTGCCGGGGCTGGCCACCGAGTTGCGCCAGTACGTGCTGGAGAGCGTGGCCCAGACTGGCGGTCACCTCAGCTCCAACCTGGGTACAGTGGAGCTGACCATTGCGCTGCACTATGTGTTTAACACACCTGAAGACCGCATCGTGTGGGACGTGGGGCACCAGACCTATCCGCACAAAATCCTCACTGGTCGGCGCGACCGCATGCACAGCTTGCGGCAGTTCGGTGGCATCAGCGGGTTTCCCAAGCGCGACGAAAGCGAATACGACACTTTCGGTACCGCACACTCGTCCACCTCCATTTCGGCCGCCTTGGGCATGGCCATGGCCGCCCACCAGAAGGGCGAGTACCGCCACGCCATTGCCGTGATCGGTGACGGGGCCATGACCGCTGGCATGGCCTTCGAGGCGCTGAACAATGCCGGGGTGCAAGACGTGCCGCTGCTGGTGGTGCTGAACGACAACGACATGTCCATTTCGCCCCCCGTGGGTGCGCTCAACCGCTACCTGGCGCAACTGATGAGCGGTCAGTTCTATGCGGCAGCCAAGCAAGTGGGCAAGCAGGTGCTGAAGAATGCGCCGCCGCTGTTCGAGCTGGCCAAGCGCCTGGAAGAACACGCCAAAGGCATGGTGGTGCCCGCCACGCTGTTCGAGAAGTTCGGCTTCAACTACGTCGGCCCCATTGACGGCCACGACCTCGACAGCCTCATTCCCACGCTGGAGAACATCAAGCACCTGAAGGGCCCGCAGTTTTTGCACGTGGTCACCAAAAAAGGCCAGGGCTACAAGCTGGCCGAGGCCGATCCCGTGGCCTACCACGGCCCCGGCAAGTTCGACCCAGCGGTGGGCTTGGTCAAGCCCGCCGTGGCACCCAAGCTCACCTTCACGCAAGTGTTTGGCCAATGGCTGTGCGACATGGCTGCACACGACCAGCGGCTGGTGGCCATCACCCCCGCCATGCGGGAGGGCTCGGGCATGGTCGAGTTCCACCGCCAGTTTCCCGACCGTTACCACGATGTCGGTATTGCCGAGCAGCACGCGGTCACGTTTGCCGCGGGTATGGCGTGCGAGGGCCTCAAGCCCGTGGTGGCCATTTATTCCACCTTTTTGCAGCGTGGTTACGACCAGCTCATCCACGACGTGGCGCTGCAAAACCTGCCCGTGGTGTTTGCCTTGGACCGTGCCGGTTTGGTGGGTGCTGACGGTGCCACGCACGCCGGTGCTTACGACATCGCTTTTTTGCGCTGCATCCCCAATGTGGCCGTGGCTTGCCCGGCTGACGAGGCCGAATGCCGTGGCCTGTTGACCACTGCCTTCCAGCAAAACCACCCGGTGGCCGTGCGCTACCCGCGCGGCAGCGGCATGGGTGTGGACGTGCCCACTCACCTTGATCCCTTGCCATACGGCAAGGGTGAGGTGCGGCGCACGGGGCAAAGTGGTGTGGCCATGCTGGTGTTCGGCACCCTGCTGGGCGAAGCGCTCAAAGCAGCCCAGGCACTCGATGCCACCGTGGTCAACATGCGCTGGGCCAAACCGCTGGACACCGAGCTGCTGGCCAGTGTGGCGCAAACGCACACCTCTCTGGTCACGGTGGAAGAGGGCTGCCTCATGGGTGGCGCGGGTTCAGCCGTGCTGGAAGCCCTGCAAACCTTGAGCGTACAAAAGCCCGTGTTGCGCCTGGGCCTGAGCGACGTGTTCATCGACCATGGTGACCCTGTCAAACTGCTGGCCTTGCAAGGGTTGGACGCATCTGGCCTTGAAGCGTCCGTCAGGCAATGGCTGCCTGCCTGATCTGCCGCGTCGGGTTGCGGGTGCTCCGCGCCGGGCTCAATGGGCCCGGCGGCAACGCTCGGATTGAAATGAATTCAGCCTGCAGCTGAGCAATTTTTCAGGAGCGGCGCGTTCGCAGCCTGTCAACCTTGCAAGAAGCTGAAAGCAGCCAATTGGCGGCCTGCTTTCGAGGGAAAACCCCCACGAATTCGGGGGGGGACGTTCCTACAATGCCCGTGACTGTGCAGTCTCTTGCGCCACCTTGAAGCGGTGCAGGAAGTGATTCAACAAACCACGGAGTCAAGACTATGGATCGTCGTTCCCTCATCAAGCACGCAGGCATTGCCGGTGTGCTGGCCGCAGGTGCAGCACCTGCTGTGCACGCGCAAGCCGCCATCCGCTGGCGTCTTGCATCCAGCTTCCCCAAAGCGCTGGACACCATTTATGGCGCTGCAGATGTGTTTGCCAAGCAGGTCAAGGCCATGTCGGGTGGCAAATTTGAAGTGACTGTGCACCCTGGTGGCGAGCTGATGCCTGCCTTCGGTGTGGTGGACGGCGTGCAGCAAGGTACCGTCGAGTGCGCGCACACCGCGCCTTACTACTTCTTTGGCAAGGACGAAACCTTTGCCATGGACACCGCCATCCCCTTCGGCCTGAACAGCCGCCAGCTCACGGCTTGGATGTATGACGGCAACGGCCTGAAGCTGTTCCGTGAGTTCTACGCGGCCTACAACATCGTCAACTTCCCCATGGGTAACACGGGTGCCCAGATGGGTGGCTGGTACCGCAAGGAAATCAAGACGCTGGCCGACATCAAGGGCATGAAAATGCGCATCGGCGGTTTCGCTGGCAAGGTGCTGACAGCCATGGGGGGCGTGCCCCAGAACATCCCTGGCGGCGAAATTTACCAGGCGCTTGAAAAAGGCACCATCGACGCCACCGAATGGGTCGGCCCGTACGACGATGAAAAGCTGGGCTTCCAGAAGGTTGCCAAGAACTACTACTACCCAGGTTGGTGGGAAGGCGGCGCACAGCTGTCTCTGTACATCAACAACAAGGCCTATGAAGCCCTGTCACCCGAGAACAAGGCCATTGTGGAATGTGCGGCTGCCAACGCCCACACCACCATGCAGGCCATGTACGACGCCCGCAACCCAGGTGCCCTGAAGCGCCTGGTGGCCGGTGGCGCCAAGGTGTTGCCGTTCCCGAAAGTGGTGATGGACGAGGCCTTCAAGCAGTCCATGGCGCTGTACGACGACCTGAACGCCAAGAATCCCAAGTGGAAAAAAATCTACGAGGATTACTCTGCGTTCCGCAAAGACCAGAACCTGTGGTTCCGCTTCACCGAAGCGCAGTTCGACCGGTTCATGCAAAGCGCCAAGCTGTAAACAGCGGCCCGCATACCGAACAAGAAGCCCCGCGCTCGCGGGGTTTTTTGTGCGGCAACCTTGCGCAAGCCGTCAGCGCTTTCTCAGCCCGGTGCACCTACACTGCGCGGCTTTGTTTTTCCCCGGCTCCCGGAGTCAACCATGACACCTCTGCTCTCACTTTCACGCCTGATCGACGGCATGTCGAACCTCATCGGCAGGGCCATGATGTGGTTCTTGTTGGCCACCACGCTCATCAGCGCGTCCAACGCCATCATCCGCAAAATTTTCAACGTCAGCTCCAATGGGTTCCTTGAAATCCAGTGGTACCTGTTTGCTGCCGTGTTCATGCTGGGTTCGGGCTATGCGTTCATGAAGAACGCTCACGTCCGCATCGACTTCATTTCCAGCAAATTTTCGGCCCGTGGCCGCAACATTGTCGACGTGATCGGCATCATCGTTTTCGTGTTTCCCTTGTGCTTCCTCATGGTCAAGCTGAGCTGGCCCGTGTTCGAGAACGCCTGGGTGTCTGGCGAAATGTCCTCCAACGCAGGTGGCCTGGTGCGCTGGCCTGTATACGGCGTCATTCCGCTGGGTTTCGTCATTTTGGCGGTGCAGGCTGTGTCCGAGCTGATCAAGCGCGTGGCGTTCCTCACCGGGGCCGGGCCCGATGTGTTGGCGCACGACGGCCCATCCGTTGAAGAGCAACTGGCTCAAGCGCTGTTGGCCGAGCAAGCAAAGGCTGCATCCGTTGCAGGCAAGGTGAACTGACATGGTTGAATTCTTTACCGCCAATTTCGTCCCGTTCATGTTCGTCACGCTGCTGACGTTCTTGCTCAGCGGGTTTCCGGTGGCGTTTTCGTTGGCCGCTACCGGCCTGTTCTCGGGGCTGGTGGGCATGGAGCTGGGCCTGTTCCCGTCCAACCTGTTCCAGGCCCTGCCGCTGCGGGTGTTCGGCATCATGCAGAACGACACGCTGCTGGCCATTCCGTTCTTCACGCTCATGGGCATCATCCTGGAGCGAAGCCGCATGGCCGAAGAACTGCTGGAAACCGTGGGACAAGTGTTTGGCCCCGTGCGCGGTGGCTTGGCTGTGGCCGTGATTCTGGTGGGTGCCTTGTTGGCAGCCACCACCGGTGTGGTGGCCGCTGCGGTCATTTCCATGGGCCTCATTTCGCTGCCCATCATGCTGCGCTACGGCTACAACCGCACCATTGCCACGGGCACCATCACCGCGTCGGGCACGCTGGCGCAGGCCATTCCGCCTTCGCTGGTGTTGATCGTGCTGGCTGACCAGTTGGGCCGTTCGGTGGGCGACATGTACGCCGGTGGCATGTTGCCCGGCATGATGCTGGTGGGCCTGTATCTGCTGTTCGTTGCCGCAGTGGCCATCGTGAAACCCGACTGGGTGCCTGCGCTGCCCATCGAGGCCCGCATCTACAACGAACCAGACGGTTCCAGTGGCCACCGTTCGTTGGGTATTTTGGTGGCCATTTGTGCTGTGGCGGGTTATGCCTGGTCACAGGCGCATGACGGCATCATCAGTCCCTGGATCGGGCGCGAAATGCCTGCTGCGGGTGACGAAATCGTCATTCTGTCCATCACCGTGGCTTCATTCCTGGCGTTGGGCCTGGCCATCGTGAACCGCGTGCTGAAAATCGGGTTGCTGTCGCGTCTGGCCGAGCAGGTCACGTTCGTGCTCATCCCGCCGCTGGTGTTGATTTTCCTGGTGCTGGGCACCATTTTCTTGGGCATTGCCACACCCACCGAGGGGGGTGCCATGGGTGCGCTGGGCGCGCTGATCATGGCGGGCTCGCGCGGCCGTCTGAGCTGGGGCCTGATGAACCAGGCCATGGAAAACACCACCAAGCTGGCAGTGTTCGTGCTGTTCATCCTGATTGGCTCAACCGTGTTCAGTTTCACCTTCAACGCGGCTGACGGTCACATCTGGGTGGAGCACCTGTTCGACGGCATTCCCGGCGGTCAGATGGGCTTCCTGCTGGTGGTCAATGCGCTGGTGTTCATTCTGGGCATGTTCATCGATTTCTTTGAAATCGCGTTCATCGTGGTGCCGCTGCTGGCACCCGTGGCCGACAAAATGGGCATCGACTTGGTCTGGTTCGGCATCATTCTGGCCATGAACCTGCAGACCTCGTTCCTCACACCGCCGTTCGGGTTTGCGCTGTTCTACCTGCGCAGCGTGGCCGCCCGGTCTGACTACACCGATGCCATCACCAAAGAGCGCATCCCTGCGGTCACCACGGCGCAAATCTACAAGGGCTCCATCGCATTCATCGTGTTGCAATTGATCATGGTGGGGGTGGTCATTTCCTTCCCCGGCGTGGTCACTGGCAACGTGGACAAGGCAGTCACGGTCGACCAGGCCACGGTTGACAACATGCTCAACAACATGCCCGGCATGGACAATGGCGATCCACCCGAAAATGAGAGTGAAGGCGAAAAGCCTGCTGTCGGTGAAGACGGCATGCCCAAGCCGCCAGCCGACACTGAAAATGACGCAGCCATGAAGGCGCTGACCGATTCCATGAAGAAATAACCGGAAAGCTGAACTGAATCACCCTGACTTCCTTGCGTCGTCAGGGTGATTTCGTTTTGACCGGTTGATAATTTCAAACAATTCAAACCTGATCAGGAGCCCCCTCCATGCTGACTGCCATCGTCCTGGTGTTTGTGCTGGCCTACGCGGCCATCGCGCTCGAACACCCCCTCAACATCAACAAATCGGCCTCGGCACTGCTCGGCGCAGGCCTGCTGTGGACGCTGTACGCTCTGGCCACGGGGGATGCCACCAAAGTCAGCCACGACCTGAACGAATCGCTCATGGGCACCGCCCAAATCGTGTTCTTCCTGATGGGGGCCATGACCATCGTCGAAGTGGTGGATGCACACAACGGCTTTGAAGTCATCACCTCGCGTATCAATACGGCCAAGCTGGCCTCGCTGGTGTGGATGATCGGCTTCGTCACCTTCTTCCTCAGCTCGATTCTGGACAACCTGACCACCACCATCGTCATGGTCAGTCTGATGAAAAAGCTGCTGGCCAAGCGTGACGACCGGCTGTTTTTTGCCGGCATCATCATCATTGCGGCCAACGCGGGTGGCGCATGGTCACCCATTGGTGACGTCACCACCACCATGCTGTGGATCGGCGGGCAGATCACGGCAGTGGAAATCATGAAGGGTGTGCTGCTGCCCTCCATTGTCTGCCTGCTGGTGCCCCTCGCCGTCACTGCCAAGGTGCTGGGTGACCGCCCTGTGGAGGCCCCACCCCGTTTGGATGACAGCCTGCTGCCCGACACCACTGAATTTGAGCGCAACCTGATGTTCTTTTTGGGTCTGGGCGTGCTGGTGGCCGTGCCGGTGTTCAAGTCCATCACCCATTTGCCCCCCTTCATGGGCATTTTGTTTGGGTTGGGCATGCTGTGGATGGTGGGTGACCTGGTTCACCGCAACCAGGAAGACGACCTGAAGAAGCAGCGCCTGACCATTGCCCGTGCGCTGACGCGCATCGACATGAGTTCCATCGTGTTTTTCATCGGCATCCTGCTGTCTGTGGCGGTGCTGGAGCACACGCACATCCTGTCGTCACTGGCCAAGTGGCTGGACCAGTCGGTGGGCAGGCAAGACATCATCGTGCTCATCATCGGCATGGTCAGTGCCGTGGTGGACAACGTGCCGCTGGTGGCTGCGTCCATGGGCATGTACAGCCTGACGGACTTTCCGCCCGACAGCTTTCTGTGGGAGTTCATGGCCTACTGCGCGGGCACGGGCGGCTCCATCCTGATCATCGGTTCGGCTGCGGGTGTGGCCGCCATGGGGCTGGAAAAGATTGACTTCGTCTGGTACGTCAAGCGCATCAGCGGCCTGGCGCTGATCGGCTACTTTGCAGGTGCGGCGGTCTACGTAATGCAGTACAACCTGTTTCACTGATACGTTTGGCCACCGCACGCTCTGACCGTGGCAACTGAAATGCAACATGAACGTTGAACTGAAAATTCTTGACGAACGCCTGCGCCAGCAGATGCCCGACTACGCCACACCCGGTTCAGCCGGGCTGGATTTGCGGGCCTGCCTGGATGCACCGCTGGAACTGGCCCCCAACGCCTGGCAACTGGTCCCCACCGGCATGGCCATGTACCTGAAAGACCCCGGCTATGCGGCGCTGATCCTGCCGCGCTCGGGCCTGGGGCACAAGCATGGCATCGTGCTGGGCAACCTGGTGGGCCTGATCGACAGCGATTACCAGGGCCAGTTGATGGTCAGCGCCTGGAACCGCAGCGACGTGCCTTACACCCTGCAACCCATGGAGCGTCTGGCGCAACTGGTGATCGTGCCGGTGGTGCAGGCCAGCTTCACGCTGGTGGACGAGTTCGAGGCCAGCCAGCGTGGTGAGGGTGGTTACGGCTCCACGGGCAAAGCCTGATGCGGCCAGGCGGTGCCTGGCGCGGAGATGTTTGTTTGCTATGTCAGGCATAGCAAACTTGCTTAGTCAATAAAGCGGTAGATGGCTTTTTTGCTTGAATAATTTATTCAGTAGCATACAAGTCAATGCCCATAAGCGGTAGCGCCGCTTCTCAGTGCAAATGTGGGTGGTGCGTGTGGTGGTGTCCCACTTCGCCATCGCCATCATCCTCTGCATCGTGCGCATGGGCCGCGCGGCCGACATCGGCTTGCAGGCGGAAAAAGCCTGACCCCAGTGTGCCCTTGCCAATTTCGTCCAGCGTGGCTTCGCGCACGGCATGCACCTTCAGCTCCAGCCTGATGGCAAACCCGGCCAGCGGGTGATTGGCGTCCAGCACCACGTGCTCGGGGTAAATTTCGGTCACGAAATAAAGCAAGTCGGCCGGTGCGCTGGGGCTGCCACCGGGTGGCAGGCCTTCGAACACCATGCCTTCTTCCAACTCGGCCGGGAACAGGTTGCGTGCCTCCAGGAACACCAGCTGGTCGTTGTAGTCGCCAAACGCCACGTCGGGCTCCAGGTGCAGCGCCAGTTCGTCACCGGCCACGTGGCCTTGCAGGTCGTCGTCAATTTTGTCCAGCAGGTCGTCACCACCTACCAGAAATTCAACGGGTTCGTCCAGGGTGTCAAGGGTTTCGCCCAGCGTGTCTTTCAGCGTCCAGGTGAGGGCAACGACGCATTGATCAGTGATTTTCATCGGACAATTGTCCCATGAGCACACGCAAAACACCTTCGTCCGGCAAGCTGGACACCTCTTCTGCCGCCACACCCGCAGCAGCCGTTTCAGTTGACGAGGCCCAGACCTTGCTGGGTGGCCTGTCGGCCAATCAGTTCATGAAGCGCCATTGGCAAAAGAAGCCTTTGCTGGTGCGCCAGGCCATTCCAGGGTTCAAGCCGCTGCTGACACGCGCCGAATTGTTCGCGCTGTCCATGCAGGAAGATGCCGAGTCGCGCCTCATCGTGCAGACCCAGTACAACCCCACCGCACCCGCGAGAGCCACAGCCGGGGCAGTTGCTGCGGCGCGTGCAACCAAGCGCCGTGCGTCTTTGGCGGCTTCAACAGTCAAGGCCGACGCAGGTTGGACGCTGGGGCACGGGCCATTCACCAAGTCGTCGTTCCCACCCATTGGTCAGCAAGGCTGGACGCTGCTGGTGCAAGGCGTGGATCTGCATGTGGACGCCGTCAGCGACCTGATGCACCGCTTTCGCTTCATCCCCGACGCTCGGCTGGACGACCTGATGATTTCCTGGGCCACCGACCAGGGCGGTGTGGGGCCGCACTTCGACAGTTACGACGTGTTCCTGATCCAGGCTTCGGGCAAGCGCCTCTGGCGCATCGGTCGCCAGAAGGACATGAGCCTGCAGGCCGACGTGCCCTTGAAAATTCTGACGAATTTCGTCCCCGAACAAGAGCACGTGCTGGAAGCTGGCGACATGCTGTACCTGCCGCCCGGCTGGGCGCACGATGGTGTGGCGCAAGGCGAGGACTGCAGCACGTATTCGGTGGGGTTCCGCGTGCCCCAGCGCGCCAGTCTGGCCGGCGAACTGTTGTTGCGCATGACCGATGCCTTTGAGGACGACACGCTGTACCGCGACGCCGCCCAGCCCGCCACCGACACGCCAGCGGCCATACCCGACACCTTGCAGGCCTTTGCGCAGGACGCTTTGCAGCGCCTGCTGGCCGAAAAAAATTCTCTGGCTTGTGCGTTGGGCGAGGTCATGACCGAGCCCAAGCCCAAGGTCTGGTTTGACGAGCCCGATGCCGATTGGCAGCCCGGTGCCGTCGCGCTGGACCGCCGCACCCGCATGATGTACGACGACAAGCACATCTACATCAACGGCGACGGCTTCCGTGCTGGCGGTGCCGATGCGCGGCTGATGCGCAAGCTGGCTGATCGCCGTGCGCTGACGCAGTCAGACGTGGCCAAGGCGAGCGAGGGTGCAGTGGAACTGCTGGCCGAGTGGCACGGCGCAGGCTGGTTGCACTCGGTGTGACCCACCCAGCGTTGCCCGACGGTGCCGCTGACCGGTCTGCAGGCCTGGAGCTGCCCGCAGGTCGACTGCAGGGGCGCGAGGCGTTTGACCGCGTGCTGCGCCAGGCCTTCGATGCCGCAGCGCAGCAGGGCTGGTCGGACTGGTGGTGGGCCGATGCCGACTTTGCCGATTGGCCCTTGGGCGAACGAGCGACGGTGGCCGCACTGGACGCGTGGGCAGCCAGTGGCAGGCGGCTGTACCTGCTGGCACGTGACTTCAGGCTCGTGCAGGCCCGTCAACCCCGTTTCGTGACCTGGCGGCGCACGTGGGACCACCTGATCGAAGCCCGGGCTTGTCCTGGGTTGTCAGCCGAAGACATGCCTTCAGGCATGTGGACCCCGCAATGGGCATTGAACCGGCTTGACCCGTTGCGCAGTGTGGCGGTGTGCGGCCCTGATGGTGCTTTGCGTGCCGCAGTGCGCTTGCGCTTTGACGAGGTTTGGGCGCGTGCCGTGCCCGCCTTCCCGTCCAGTGTGTTGGGTTTGTGAGTGAGGGCCTGCCAGATCGTTGGCAGCACCTGTAACCAGGTGCAACGAACAACCCCTGATGCGGCCGGAAATTGCCGTCAGGGTAAATACCGTTGACAAAGCTTGAATACAATAGATCTATCAGTTTGACTGATGCTGCCCACATCCGATTTTCGGATAGACGGCTGTTTTTCACATCCACTTATCTACTCTGACATGAACAAGAACATCCTGTTGGCCGCCCTGGTGGCCGCCGCTGCCCTCGCTGCCTGTGGCAAAAAAGAAGAAGCACCTGCGCCAGCGCCTGCCCCCGTGGCAGCCCCAGCACCTGCCCCTGTTGCCGCACCAGCTGCTGCACCCGCAGAAGCCGCTGCGCCCGCTGCTCCCGCCGCTGCAGCACCAGCTGCTGCCGCACCTGCCGCAGAGCAAAAACCAGAAGAGAAAAAGCAGTAATCCTTCTGCCAGACTCGAAAAAAAGCCGCTTGTCAGCGGCTTTTTTTTGGCTTGTCAGCACTTGCCGTGCGCAACAGCCGCCAGCTGTTCAGGCTGACGGGTAGGTGGTGCCCTGCGGATCGGGGCGCAGCCGCATCACAGCAAACGCGTCATTGAAGGTCTTCTGCCAGCAGTTTCAGGATGCGTGCAGCCGTCCCGGATGTGTCGGTACCACCTTGTGCGTTTTGCACCACCAGCGTGGTGAGGCGCTCGTTGCCCTGAAGCTGCACTCGGTACTGCTGTGGTTTGGCATCGGGCTTGGACGGGCTGAACAGTTTGCCCAGGAAACCCGGCTCTTTGGCTGCGGGGTCGGCAGGCTCGACATAGCGAACAAAGTAGATGCCTTTGGCGCGGTCACGGTCTTCCACCGTGAAGCCGGTGCGGTCGAGCGCCAGGCCGACGCGTCGCCAGGCACGGTCGAACGAGTCGTCCACTTCCACGCCGGTGGGGGCACTTGCAGCGCCAACGAGTCGCGCGCGTGATTGGGTCGGTGCCGACGCCGCCTGTGCTTTGGCCACCTCCTGTGACACCCCCAGCTTCACCATCAGTCGACGCAGAAACTCTGCTTCCAGCGCGGGGTCCGGTGCACGGGGTTGCCAGATGGTGGTGTCTCTGCCCTTGTCGGCATATACCTCGACCATGCCTCGGTGGCTGATGTAAATCTCGGTTTCGCCGACCGCATTGCGTTCGATGCGCGTGCGGAACTTGTCTCGCTCGCCGGTTGAGTAGAGGCTGTCCAGCAGTTTGCCCAGGGTGTTGCGGATGAAATCCTGGGGCAGTTTGGCGCGGTTTTCAGCCCAGTCTGTTTCCATCAGGCCCAAGGTTTCCTGGTCGAGGGTGAACACAAAACCATTCTCTTGCCAGAAATCGTGCACGGGTTGCCACAGCTTCTCGGCAGGGCGTTTGACCACCAGCCAGCGCTGGTTGCCTGCACGCTCAATGCGCACATCACCGACTTCACTGGCTGCCGTGGCCACCGTTTGTTTGGGTGCGCTGGCTTGGTAGCCGCTGGCCGAGACGATACCGCCAGGCACGGCATAGCGTGTTTCACGGTTCAGCTGCGTCAGATCGGGCGGCACTTCCAGTGTGCTCACACGTTTGGCGCTGGTGTAGTCCACCTTGTCTTCCTGGAGCATGGAGCAGGCACTCAGGCTGGCCAGGTACACCACGGCGACGGGCCAGGCAGCGCCCAGGCGGTGGGTCCGAGATGTGGTGTTTGACGGGGTGGTGGTTGTCATGTTGTGTTCAGGCGTTGGGTACAAAGTGACCGGCAAGGCAGCGTTTTGTCAGGCCAGCAGGCCGACGGCTTTCATGGCAGCTTCAACCACCGGTGCGTTGGCGGCTTCCAGTTGCGTCATGGGCAGGCGCAGCGTCGGGCCGCACAGGCCCATGCGCGCCATGGCCCATTTCACGGGGATGGGGTTGGCTTCGACAAACAGGTGTTTGTGAATCGGCAGTAACTGCAGCTGGATGGCCATGGCCTTGGCGCGGTCGCCAGCGATGGCTGCCATGCACATCTCGTGCATCAGGCGCGGGGCGATGTTGGCCGACACGCTGATGTTGCCCTGGCCGCCGCACAGCATGAGGGCCACGGCAGTGGCGTCGTCGCCGGAATAGATGGCGAAGCCCTGAGGGGCTTCCTTGATGAGCCACTGCGCACGTTCGATGTTGCCGGTGGCTTCCTTGATGCCCACGATACCTGGCACCTGCGCCAGGCGCAGCACGGTGGCATGGGCCATGTCGGCCACGCTGCGGCCGGGCACGTTGTACAGCACCACGGGCAAGTCGCCTGTGGCCTCTGCAATGGCTTTGAAGTGCTGGTACTGGCCCTCTTGCGTGGGCTTGTTGTAGTAGGGCACCACCTGCAGCTGGCAGTCAGCGCCCACTTTTTTGGCGAAACGGGCCAGCTCGATGGCTTCGGCCGTGGAGTTGGCGCCGCAGCCCGCCATGATGGGCGCACGACCCGCAGCCTGCTCGACTGCCACACGGATGATTTCGCAATGCTCTTCGACATTGACGGTGGGCGACTCGCCTGTGGTGCCCACGACGCCAATGCAATCGGTGCCTTCGGCGATGTGCCAGTCGATGAGCTTGCGCAGGGTGGGGTAGTCCACGCTGCCGTCTTCAAGCATGGGGGTGACCAGGGCGACGATGCTGCCGGTGATTGGGTTCATGGCTGAGGTGAGTGGGAAGAGGTAAATCGGATCATTCTATCGACAAGGTGCGTCGCTTTGGTCACTTCAGTGGCCTGAAGCCTGCTGACCGTTGCGGGTGGTGTCACCAGCTGTGTCGGCCTGGTACGCGTCCAGTCGGTAGCGTGGGGGTGGTTCAGGGGTGGGCGCAGCGGCCTCGCGCACCGCGATGATGCGTTGCACATACCGTGCGGGTTCGGCGCAAAAACCGTCTTCGTAGGCGATGGTTCGCAGGGTGGCACAGGTTTGCAGCAGCTCGCCGGGTTGCAGCAGGAAGTCGGGCCGTGACGGCTTGCCCACGCTCGCATTGCCATGCGCAAACGTTTCATGGATGTAGACACCACCCGGCGCCAGTGCTGCCAACAGGTTGGGCCACAGCGCGCGCCACAGGTAGTTGGTGACCACGATGGCATCAAACTGCCTGCCCGCCAACGGCCAGGGGCCGCCTTCAACGTCAGCCTCGATCACGTTGGCAGGGTGGGGGGCTGATGCAGGCCAATGGGCACGCAAAGCCGACAGCGCAGCGGCATCGCGGTCAAGCGCGGTCACGCGCATGCCCTGTGTGGCCAACCAGTGCGCATGACGGCCCGCGCCGCAGGCCAGATCGAGTACCTGTCCACCTGGCACCAACAGGTGCGCCCAGCGCGTGACCCAGGGCGATGGCAATCCTGTGCCATGGGCTGCAGCCAGTCCGGTGCCGTGACCCGTGCTCACAGACACGACCACAGCTGGTCAGCCAGCGTGAGCAGGAAGTCGGGTCGCATGTACAGACCGAACACCGCCAGCAACAAGGCCAGCACAACCAACCCCACCAGCCAGCCAGCCCAGCCAGCCCAGCCAGGGAGCGTGTGCATGGAAGACGTGTGTTCGGTTGCGGGGGCAGATGGGGCGCTCATCAGGCAACCACCCGCAGGGGGCCTCGCTGGATGGCTTGTTCACGCACTGGCAGGTTCACCAGCGCGGCAAACACGCCCAGGGCAATGGCGATGTACCAGACGATGTCGTAGCTGCCGGTGCGGTCGTACAGCACACCACCCAGCCAAACGCCCATGAAACTGCCGATCTGGTGGCTGAAAAACACGAAGCCACCCAACATCGAAAAATGGGCCACGCCGAAAATTTGCGCCACCACGGCGTTGGTGGGGGGCACGGTGGACAGCCACAGCACGCCCATGACGCTGGCAAACACGTACACGCTGGCAGGCGTGAGCGGTGCCCAAAGGAAAATGACGATGGCCACCGAACGCAGCAGGTAAATGGCTGCCAGGATGTGCCGCTTGGCCAAGTGTTGCCCCATCACCCCCGCCGCATAGGTGCCAAACACATTGAACAGGCCGATCAGCGCCAGTGCCGTGCTGGCCACCTGTGGGGCCAGCCCATGGTCTTTCAGGTAACTGGGCATGTGCACCCCAATGAACACCACCTGAAAACCGCACACAAAGTAACCGGCCATGAGCAGCTGGAAGCTCCGGTACTGGAATGCTTCGCGCAGGGCTTGCACGATGGTTTGTTCGCGGTGGCCTGGCCCGGCCTGTGCGGCTGTGGGTTCGCGCAGGCCCAGGGCCAGCGGCACGATGACCAGGGTGGCAGCTGCCAGCACCAGCAAAGCAGTCTGCCAACCCAGGTTGCCGATGAGCCAGCCCTCGACCGGCACCATCAGAAACTGGCCGAACGACCCGGCCGCTGCCGCCACCCCCATGGCCCATGACCGGCGTTCCGGCGCGATGTTGCGGCCAATGACGCCATACACCACGGCGTAAGTGGTGCCCGCCTGCGCCGCGCCGATCAGCACACCCGTGGTCAGCGTGAACACCCACACCGTGGGCGACAGCGCCATGCCCACCAGACCCAGTGCGTACAGCACCGAGCCCATCAGCAGCACGCGGAACGCACCGAAACGGTCAGCCAGCATGCCTGCAAACACGCCAAACACGCCCCAGGACAGGTTCTGTACGGCCAGCGCGAAGGAAAACGATTCGCGGGTCCAGTCTTGCGCCTGGGTGATGGGCTGCAACCACAGCCCGAAGCCATGGCGCACGCCCATCGACAGGGTGACGATGGCCGCGCCGCAGGCCAGTACCTGCCAGATGGGGAGTTTGGTGGGGGAGGGATTCATCCCCGGAACTGTAGCCAATCGGCGGCAGGCATGCTGTGTCAGGGGTGACTGCATGCCATGGCCAACGGGGCAGGGCACGGGTTGCGCCTGGCAGAAATTGGGCTTTGGCGAGTTGTTGGCTGTGATTGTGTACAGTGATTTTGGGCGGGACGCATACAATCCGCGTCCATGGAACGCCCTGCCCCCGTCAAGACATCGTCCGAGTATTCAGAACAGTCCATCCGCGTGCTCAAAGGCCTGGAGCCTGTGAAGCAGCGGCCGGGCATGTACACACGCACCGACAACCCGCTGCACATCATCCAGGAAGTGCTGGACAACGCTGCCGACGAGGCGTTGGCCGGGTTCGGCAAAAAAATCAAGGTCACGCTGCACGCCGATGGCGCCATCAGCGTGGAAGACGATGGCCGTGGCATCCCGTTTGGTTTGCACCCGGAAGAAAAGGCACCGGTCATCGAGCTGGTGTTCACGCGCTTGCACGCTGGCGGCAAGTTCGACAAGGGCAAGGGCGGGGCCTACAGTTTTTCGGGTGGCCTGCACGGCGTGGGCGTGAGCGTGACCAACGCACTGTCTACCCGCATGGAAGTGACCAGCTACCGCGAAGGCCAGGTGGCACGGCTGGTGTTTGCCGGGGGCGATGTGGTCGAACCGCTGGTGCTCAGGCCTGCACTGTTGGGGGCGGCGGCCACTGCGGCTGACAGCCCCAACCGTGACCGCAAGCAGGGCACGGTGGTACGTGTGTGGCCCGATGCCAAATACTTCGAATCGGCGCAACTGCCGCTGAACGAGCTGACCCATCTGCTGCGCAGCAAGGCTGTGCTGATGCCTGGCGTGAGCGTCACATTGGCCAACGAAAAAACCAAAGACACCCAAACCTGGCAATTCAAAGGCGGCCTGCGCGACTACTTGCAGCAAACTCTCAATGGCGAGCCGGTCATCCCGCTGTTTGAAGGCGAAGGTGCCGCCGACGCCGGGCACGACAGCTTTGCCGAAGGCGAGGGTGCGGCCTGGGCGGTGGCGTTCACCGAAGACGGTTCGCCGGTGCGCGAGAGCTACGTCAACCTCATCCCCACGTCTGCCGGTGGCACGCACGAAAGCGGGCTGCGCGACGGGCTGTTTCAGGCCGTGAAGGGTTTCATCGAGCTGCACGCCCTGCTGCCCAAAGGCGTGAAGCTGATGCCCGAAGACGTGTTTGCGCGGGCCAGTTACGTCCTCAGCGCCAAGGTGCTTGACCCGCAGTTTCAGGGCCAGATCAAAGAGAGGCTCAACTCGCGCGACGCGGTGCGGCTGGTGTCCAGCTTCGTCAAACCCGCGCTGGAACTGTGGCTGAACCAGCACGTGGACTTCGGCAAAAAGCTGGCCGAGCTGGCCATCAAAGCCGCCCAGAGTCGCCAGAAAGCCGGGCAGAAGGTGGAAAAGCGCAAGGGCTCGGGTGTGGCCGTGTTGCCCGGCAAGCTGACCGACTGCGAAAGCCGCGACCTGGCCCACAACGAAGTGTTTCTGGTCGAAGGCGATTCCGCCGGGGGCAGCGCCAAAATGGGCCGAGACAAGGAAACGCAGGCCATTCTGCCTTTGCGCGGCAAGGTGCTGAACACCTGGGAGGTGGACCGCGACCGCCTGTTCGCCAACACCGAAATCCACGACATTTCGGTGGCGATTGGCGTGGACCCGCATGGCCCCAACGATTCGCCTGACCTCAGCAACTTGCGCTACGGCAAGGTGTGCATCCTGAGTGATGCCGATGTGGACGGCTCGCACATCCAGGTGCTGCTGCTGACGCTGTTTTTCAGGCACTTCCCCAAGCTGATCGACGCGGGGCACGTGTACGTGGCCCGCCCACCGCTGTTTCGCATCGACGCGCCTGCGCGGGGCAAAAAGCCTGCCAGCAAGGTGTACGCGCTGGACGAAGGCGAGCTGCAAGCCGCGCTCGACAAGTTCGCCAAAGAGGGTGTGCCGCGCGAGAAGTGCCAGATCAGCCGCTTCAAGGGCCTGGGCGAGATGAACGCCGAACAGCTGTGGGACACCACCCTCAACCCGGATACAAGACGTTTATTGCCTGTGGCGCTGGGTCCATTTGATTTTGCTGCTACTGAAAGTCACATCACCAAACTCATGGGCAAGGGCGAGGCCGCTGCCCGGCGCGAGCTGATGGAGCTGCACGGCGACTCGGTCGAGGTGGATGTGTGATGTCTGCAGGGTGGCGCATGGCTGGGTTGCCGCCGCCGCTTGGCACGCGGGTGATGCGGCGCATGGCCTGGCCTGCGATTGCTTCATTTTGTATAGCTCTGAGCGCCGTCAACACTGCGCAGGCACAGGTTTGGGGTCATGTTGACGGGCGTGGCGTGGCCCATTTCGCTGCCGAGCGTGTGGACGAGCGGTATGAGCTGTTCTACCGTGGCGAGGCCGTGCTGCCGAATGCGGCTGCGCGTCCCACGGCACCTGCGTTGCAGCTGGACGCGTCGGGTTGGGAGACCCCGGCGCTGGTGGGTACCGCACCACCGGCCACCGGCGCCGTGGTGGCCCCTGCCAGTTTGCTGGCGTTTTTTGACGTGTCGCCTGCGTACAAGGCGGTGCGCCACCACATACGCGAGGCCTCGCGTACCCATGGGTTGCCTCCTGAACTGTTGCAGGCGGTGATCGCGGCCGAGTCGGGGTTTGACACTTTGGCCATCAGCCCGCGCGGTGCCGTGGGGCTGATGCAGATCATGCCCACCACCGCGCAGGAGCATGGTGTGCAGGCCACCGAGGCCCGCACGGTGGAAGACCAGTTGGCCGACCCGCGCATCAACATCCACACCGGCGCCCGGTTGCTGGCCCGGCTGCAGACCCAGTTTCCACAGCGCACCGATCTGGTTGTGGCCGCTTACAACGCCGGTGCGGGCGCGGTGCGCAAAGCAGGCCGACAGGTGCCCGACGTGGCCGAAACCCGCCAATACGTGCGTACCGTGATGCAGATTTACCAGTTTCTGCTGCCCCCGAAAACCTTGCAGCTTCGCGCCCGTGCGCAGGATGCGTCACCTTTTTCCATCCGATGAACGATTTGCCCCTGATCGATCCGATCCCCGAGCCCGACCATGCCACTGCTACTGCGGACTCACAGGTGCCAGCAGCTGACGTTGCGGCTGACGCTGCGGCAGACATTGCGGCGGATGACACGCTGAACCTGCTGCAAACCGACGAACTGACCGCCAACCCAGGCGATGCGTCACCCACCGGGCCGCCCGATGGGCCTGTGCCACCTGCTGCACCTGCTTTGCAGCCCGGTGACGGCGGTGACAGCCTGGCCGCCTATGCGCAGCGTGCGTACCTGGAATACGCGCTCAGCGTCGTCAAGGGCCGCGCACTGCCCGACGTGTGCGACGGCCAGAAACCCGTGCAGCGCCGCATTTTGTACAGCATGTCGCGCATGGGGTTGGGTTTTGGCGGGGCAAATGGCAACACGGGTGCCAAGCCGGTGAAGTGCGCCCGCGTGGTGGGCGATGTGCTGGGCCGTTTCCACCCGCACGGCGACCAGGCCGCCTACGACGCGCTGGTGCGCATGGCGCAAGACTTCGCGCAACGCTACCCCCTGATCGACGGGCAAGGCAACTTCGGCAGCCGCGATGGCGACGGTGCAGCCGCCATGCGGTACACCGAGGCCCGGCTGGCCAAAATCACCAGCCTGTTGCTGGACGAAATTGACGAAGGCACGGTTGATTTCATTCCCAACTACGACGGTTCCACACAAGAGCCCAGACAGTTGCCCGCGCGCCTGCCGTTTGTCTTGCTCAACGGTGCCAGTGGCATCGCGGTGGGCCTGGCCACCGAAATCCCCAGCCACAACCTGCGCGAGGTGGCTGATGCGTGCGTGGCCCTCATCAAAAACCCGGCGCTGACCGCCGACGAGCTGCTGGCCATCCTGCCCGGCCCTGACTACCCCGGCGGCGGCCAGATCATCAGCAGTGCCAGCGACATTGCCGATGCCTACCGCACCGGTCGCGGCAGCCTGAAGGTGCGCGCGCGCTGGAAAATTGAAGACCTGGCCCGTGGCCAGTGGCAGCTGGTGGTGACCGAGTTGCCGCCCGGCGTCAGCAGCCAGCGTGTGCTGGAAGAAATTGAAGAGCTGACCAACCCCAAGGTCAAGGCGGGCAAAAAAGCCCTGTCGCAAGACCAGACCCAGCTCAAGGCCAGTGTGCTGGCCGTGCTGGACGCCGTGCGCGACGAGTCGAGCAAAGACGCCCCCGTGCGCCTGGTGTTCGAGCCCAAGAGCAGCCGCATCCAGCAAAGCGACCTGATCACCCAGCTGCTGGCGCACACCAGCCTGGAAACGTCGTCCCCCATCAACCTGACAATGGTCGGGCTGGACGGGCGGCCCACGCAGAAGTCGCTGCGCCAGATGCTGACCGAGTGGATTGCCTTCCGCCAGGCCACCATCGTGCGGCGTTCGCAGCACCGGCTGCAAAAGGTGCTGGACCGCATCCACATCCTGGAGGGGCGGCAGATCGTGCTGCTCAACATCGACGAGGTGATTGCCATCATCCGTCAGAGCGACGAGCCCAAGGCTGCGCTGATCGCACGCTTCAATTTGAGTGACCGCCAGGCGGAGGACATCCTCGAAATCCGCCTGCGCCAGTTGGCCCGGCTGGAAGCCATCAAGATCGAACAGGAGCTGGCAGGCCTGCGCGAAGACCAAGCCAAGCTGGAAGACATCCTGGGAAACCCCGCCGCGCTCAAGCGGTTGATGGTGCGCGAGATCGAGGCCGATGCCAAAACCTTTGCCGATGCCCGGCGCACGCTCATTCAGGCCGAAAAGAAGGCCGTGGTCGAAATCAAGGTGGTGGACGAGCCCGTGACCGTGGTGGTGTCGGCCAAAGGCTGGGTGCGTGCGCGCACCGGGCACGGCCACGAAGCGGCCAGCTTCGCGTTCAAGGCCGGCGACGGCCTGTATGGCACGTTTGAATGCCGCACGGTGGACATGCTTATCGTCTGGGGCAACAACGGGCGCGTGTACTCGGTGCCCGTGGCCTCGCTGCCAGGCGCACGGGGCGATGGCCAGCCCATCACCACGCTGATCGACCTGGAGGCAGGCACCCAGCCCCAGTACTACTTTGCCGGGGCGGGCAGTACCGCGCTGCTGTTGTCGGGCAGCGGTGGTTACGGTTTCGTGGCGCAGGTGGAGAACATGGTGGCGCGCAACAAGGGCGGCAAGGCATTTGTCACCTTGCCCGAGGGGGAAACACTGTGCGCGCCGTCTGTGGTGTCGGCGGGTACGGGTGTGGTCGGGGGTGCTGGTTCGGGTACCGGTGCGGCTGCGACGGCCTCTGGGGTCACAACGGGTGCGGTGCCGGTGGCCGATGGTGCGGCAGCCGCCACCCACGTGTGCTGCGCCTCGACAGGCGGGCGCATCCTGACATTCGAGCTGACCGAACTCAAAGCCATGCCCAACGGGGGCAGGGGCCTGATGCTGCTGTCGCTGGAAGACAAAGACACGCTGGCCGGTGCAGCAGCCTACACACGCAGCGTGCGCATCGAAGGCATTGGCCGCGGAGGCAAAGAGCGCGAAGAAACGCTTGAAATCCGCAGCCTCAACAACGCCCGCGCACCGCGTGGGCGCAAGGGCAAAGCAGCCGACCTGGGGTTCAAACCCATCAGGGTTATCCGGGTGCTCTGAGGGGTATCTGGGCAGGCCCTGAAAAGCGATACTGGCCCCATGACGACCCCTTCCACTGATGTGACGCCGCCCGGCTTGCCGGGCACTGATGGTGACGGCCACGCCAGCGGCATCCTCACCCCCCACAGCCTTCAAGACCTGTGGGCGCAGGTGCACGCGGGTGCGGGCGGGCAGGCGGGTGTGCGCCACCTGGGGCAGGCGGTGTTGCGAAGCGGGTTGGTGCCTCGCGCAGACATCCAGGCGGTGCTGCTGCGTCAAAAGGCTGTGCCGCCTGACATGCCTCACGAGCCGCTGGGGCGCATGCTGGTCAACGAAGGTTTGTTGACGGACGCTCAGCTGCAGACCGTGTTTTCCAAATGGCTGGGCACGCAGGTGGTGGACCCGGGGGCTTTGCCGGCTGATCCGTTGGCCACGGCCATGGTGTCCCGCAAGCATGCGCAGCGTGAAGGCCTGTTGCCCCTGATGCTGCGCGACGACACGCTGGTGGTGCTGTTCGCCAGCCATTGGGACAAGCGGCAGATGGACGAGTTGCGATTCATCACACAGAAAACGATTCTGCCGGTGCTGGCTGCACCCGGTACCTTGCAGCCCGCCCAGGACAAGGCCTACACCGGCTACACCGAGCGCATGTTCAAGCCCACCACCGGCGAACTGCGCGCGTTGGAGGGGGCAGAACCCCGGCACACCGCGTTGCAGCTGGTGGGCGACCTGGAGCAGGCCGGCTCCATAGCCGACACCCCGCAAGCTGACGTGGTGTCGGAGTCCGACAGCGTGTTGGTGCGGCTGATCAACAGCATCATCGAAGAGGCCGTGGCCACGCGGGCATCGGACATCCACATCGAGTCTGACGAACCACCCAGACCGGTGACTATCCGCTTGCGTGTCGATGGCGAGTTGCGCCCTTACCTGGAGCTGGATGCGCGGTATCGCTTCGCGCTGGTCGGTCGGCTGAAAATCATGGCCAACCTCGACATTTCGGAACACCGGCGTCCGCAGGACGGCAAGATCGACTTTGCCCGCTTTGGCCACGTGGCGGTCGAACTGCGCATGGTGACCGTGCCCACCTCGCAGGGCCGCGAAGACGTGGTGCTGCGCCTGCTCAGTGCGGGCAAGCCCTTGCCGCTGGACGACATTGGCCTGACCCCGGCGCACCTGACCGCCTTGCGCGAAGGGGTGCACCGCCCCTATGGCCTGATCCTGATTTGCGGGCCGACCGGGTGTGGCAAGACCACCACGCTGCATTCGGTGCTCAGCGACATCAATTCGGTGGGTCGCAAGATATGGACGGCAGAAGACCCGATCGAAATCACCCACCCCGGCTTGCGCCAGGTGCAGGTCAACGCCCGCATCGGGTGGACGTTTGCGGCAGCCATGCGGACGTTCCTGCGTGCCGACCCCGATGTGATCATGATCGGAGAGATGCGCGACGAGGAAACGGCCCGCATCGCGGTGGAGGCGTCGCTGACCGGGCACCTGGTGCTGTCCACGCTGCACACCAACTCGGCCCCCGAAAGCATCACGCGCTTGCTGGAAATCGGGATAGACCCGTTCAATTTTTCAGACTCGCTGCTGGCCGTGCTGGCCCAGCGGCTGGTACGAAGGCTGTGCAAGCAGTGCCGGGAACCCCGCGTGGTGGGGCTAGACGAGCTGGCGCACCTGGCTGCGCTGCACGGCGGCCACGGGTCCGCTGACGGGGTGCCTGCCGACGTACTGGCCGCTCAGGTGGGGCGCTGGCAGCAGGCCCAGGTGGACACGCTGGGCAAACACCCTGGGGATGACGTGGTGTTGTACCGTGCGGTGGGGTGCCCGGCCTGCAACCAGACGGGCTTCAAGGGCCGGATGGGCGTGCACGAGCTCATGAGCGTGAACGACGCCATCCGGGGGCTGATCCGCAAGCGTGCCCCGGCCGGTGAATTCAGGGCACTGGCCGTGGGGCAGGGCATGCACACCTTGCGCCAGGACGGGCTGGACAAGGCCTTCATGGGGCTGACTGAGGTGGGCGAGGTGATGGCTGCCGCCAACAGCTGAAGCAGCTGACGCGCATCACCGTTGCTGCCGCTACCGCTGTCACCGGTGGCAGAGTGGCCGGTCAGGCCAGTTCGGCAATCAGCTCGATTTCCACGCACGCGCCCAGTGGCAACTGCGCCACGCCAAATGCGCTGCGAGCGTGCGCGCCCACCGCGGGGCCAAACACCTGGCCCAGCAGCTCGCTGCAGCCGTTGGTCACCAGGTGCTGCTCGGTGTAGGTGGCGGTGGAGTTGACCAGGCTCAGCACCTTCACGATGCGCTTCACGCCGTTCAGATCGGTACCTGCTGCCTGGCAAGCGGCTTGCAGCGTGCCCATCAGGTCGATGGCGACCGAGCGGGCGGCGGCCTTGGCTTCTTCTGTGGTCATGTTGAGGCCCAGCTGGCCCACCCAGGGCTGGCCGTTTTGCTTGGCAATGTGGCCACTCAGGAACACCAGTTTGCCTGTCTGGACGAACGGCACGTAGGCTGCAGCGGGGATGGCCACCGGGGGCAGGGTGATGCCCAGGGTTTCAAGTTGGGTGTAGACGTTGTGTGTGTTCATTTTGTGAATAAAAAATGCCTTCAGCGCTTTATATACAAGCGTAGTCAGCTATTGAAAAAACCATTGTACTTTGACCTGATCAGGGCCTCGAATTCGGCCGCTGGCAGCGGCTTGGCGAACAGGTAGCCCTGGCCCATGTCGCAGCCCGCCTGTGTCAGCAAGTCGCGCTGTGCCTCGGTTTCGATGCCTTCTGCCACCACCTTCATGCCCAGCTCGTGCGCCATCACGATGGTGGCCTTGCACAGTGCCAAGTCTTTGCTGGTGGCATGCAGGTTGCGCACGAAAGACTGGTCGATTTTCAGGTAATCCAAGTCGAACTGGTGCAGGTATGACAAGGCCGAGTAGCCGGTGCCGAAATCGTCGAGCGAAATCTGCACGCCTGCCGCATGCAGGGTGCTCAGGTGCTCGCGTGTGGTGGCCGATGCGTCCATCAGCAGGCCTTCGGTGATTTCGAGCACGATGCTTTGGGCGTGCAGCCCCAGGTCGTGCAGCACCGCGTTCCATTGCGCCGCCTTCAGGCTGCCTTCCTTGAACTGGGCGGGCGACTTGTTCACGCTCACCTGGAACGCCGGGTGCAGGCTGGCTTGCCAGGCCGCCACCTGCCGCGCAGCGGTTTCAAACACCCAACGGCCAATTTCGTGGATGGTGCCGGCCTCTTCGGCAATGGGGATGAAGGTGGCCGGGCTGATCAGGCCGTGAATGGGGTGTTGCCACCGAATCAGCGCCTCGGCCTTGCGGACGGTGCCTGTGCGCAGGTCCACGATGGGTTGGTAGGCCAGCCAGAATTGCTGCTCGGGCAAGGCGCTGCGCAGGTCACGGGCAATGCGCGAGCGCATCAGGGTGGCTTCCTGCATGGCCAGGGTGAACCGCTCGCACCGGTTGCGTCCCAGCCGCTTGGCGGCATACATGGCCTGGTCGGCTTGCTTGATGAGGGTTTCGCTGTCGGTGCCGTCGTCGGGCGCCAGGGTGATGCCGACGCTGGCCGAGAGGTACTCGGTTTCCTTGCCCAGGTGGAACGGTTCGGCCAGGCGGGTCAGCAAGGCATGCGAAATGGCGTCCAGCCGCTCCATGCTGTCCATGCCCGTGAGGATGAGCGTGAACTCGTCACCCCCCAGCCGGGCCACCATGTCGGTTTCGCGCACGCAGCCGCGCAGGCGTTGGGCGGCGGTTTGCAGCAGCACATCGCCCGCATCGTGGCCATGGGTGTCGTTGATTTCCTTGAAGCGGTCCAGGTCCAGGAACATCAGAGCCAGCCGGTGGCCGCTGGCCGAGGCTTTGGCCAGCGCCACGTCCAGGTGCTCGCGGAACATGCGGCGGTTGGGCAGGCCGGTGAGCGTGTCGTAGTTGGCCTGACTCCAGATCAGCTCTTCCTGCGTCTTGCGCTGCGTGATGTCGGAGAACAGGGCAATGCGCCGCGTCTGGGTGCCGTCTGCCGTGGTGATGGTGTTGATGGACAGCGACTCGGCATACACCTCGCCGTTCTTGCGGCGGTTCCACAACTCGCCGTGCCAATGCCCGGTGTCGTGCAGCGCGGCCCACATGTCGCGGTAAAACTCGGTGCCCTGGCGACCTGAGTTCAGCAGTGACAGGTTCTTGCCCAGCACGTCTGTGGGCAGGTAACCCGTGATGTGCGTGAACGCCGGGTTGATGGTGATGACTTGGCCGTCGGCATCGGTCACGGCCATGCCCTCCGAGCTGCTTTCGTACACCAGGGCGGCCAGCCGGAGCTCGTTTTCGTGCTCTTTGCGCTGGGTGATGTCCCGCGAAATCACGATGAACCGCCGTGGCTGCCCGTCGGCCGTGCGCTTGCGGGCCACCGACAGTTCAAACCAGCGGTCACCCTGTGGCAGCGGAATCTCGATTTCGCGACCGAAGGAGTGGCCGTTGACCCGGGCATCGGCCAAGGCAGCCAGCACCTGTTCGGCTGCTGCGGGGGGCAGCACGGCGTGCACGGTCTGCCCCAGCAGTTCCTGCGGCGGCACGGCCAGCAATTCGGTTTGCCCCGCTCGGTAATCGAGGTAGGTGCCCTGTTCGTCGAGTTCGAACAACAGGTCTGGCAGGGCTTCGAGTGTGGCGGCCAGCTCGGTGTGCGCTTGCGTGGCCGCCGTGCGCTCTGCCTCCAGCGCTTGTTGGGCGTGCGTGAAAGCGGTGATGTTTTGGTAACACCACACCCGTCCAGCCGGTTTGCCGTCAAGCAGCTGTGGTCTGGAATGGCGCACGAAAACCTGGCCGTCCTTGAACCGCACCGTGTCACGGGTTTCCGAGTACGGATCGCTGTAGGCCTTGCGAGACGTTTCCGCCGCCTCGTCTGCGTTGAGCAACCGCGCATAGAGGTGGGTGCGCACCTCTTCCACACGCATGCCGCCGGTCAGTGCCGATTCAGGGATGCCTGAGGACTGGGCAAACTGTTTGTTGTGCAGTTGAACACTCCCCAATGGGTCGATCACCAGAATGCCATCGGCGGTGGATTCCAGTGTCGCCTGCACCAACGAGAGCGAACGGGCCAGATCGGCATTGGATGTGTGCAACCGCGCGTTGGCTTGGTCCACCTCGGCCTGGGCCTTGGCCATGCGTTGCATGTAGCCGTGGGCTGCCAGTGTGGCCAGGCTTGTCAGGGCCAGCATCGCTGCGGCCACCGCCAGGATGGCGGCACGGTCTTTCTGCCAGTCGGCCAGCGCGTTGTCCAGCGGCAGGCTGGCCGACACCGACAGGCCGGGGTACAGCGTGGGGCGCACGGCCAGCAGCACGTCGGTGGCACTCAGCCGTCCTTGCGCCGGGCGCGCGGTGCCGTCGGCTTCCAGCTGGTCCAGGTTGGGCGACAGCAGCCGGCCGCCCAGGTTGTCTGCGGTGGGAAAGCTGGCCAGCAACTGGCCCGTTCCCCGCTCGACTGTGACCACCAGTGCGCTGTCGGCTACGCCCGAGTCCAGCATGGACGAAAACAACGGCCCGTGCACCTCGGCCACCACAGCGCCCGTGGTGCCGTCACCCAGTCGAACCGACCGGGCCATGTACAGCACGTTTTCAGAGGACAGTGCATGCGCCACGGGCGAGCTGACCAGCAGTGCCGGGAAGGGTTGCGTCAGCACACTGGTCAGAAAGCCGGGTGGCAGCGCCAGCCCCAGGCGTGGGGTCGATGCGCGGGCGCTCAGCCGCACCTCGCCGTTTTCGCCCAGCAGTGCCACGTCGCGCAGCAACAGGTTCTGGTTCAGTGCCGCGCGCAGCAGCAGGTTCAGGCTGCTGGCATTGCCCAGTGCGGTGGTGGCCGGGGTCTGGGTGCGTGCGGGTCGGGGGCTCTGGGTCAGCGTGTCAGTGGACATGTGCTGCGTCCACCGGGCCATGTCGGCCAGGAACATGTCCAGGCTCACCAGGCTGCGGTTGACATCGGTTTCAGTGGCACTGACGGCCCGTTCCACCTGCTCGCTGCCTGCCTTGAGTGCAAGCTTCTCGCCCCGGTCCAGCAGTGACCACGTCAGCAGGCACGTGACCACCGCGAACAACGCGGCCGCTGCGCGGATGACACGCGTGGCCCGTGTGACCCGGTTGCTTGCCTGCATGGGCGCGCTCAACGCTTGGCGGCTGGCAGCGTCTCGGCTTTGATGCCGATGGTCGGTGCCATGACCGTGTTCCACACGGGCACGCAGGCGTTGCCGCAGCGTTCCATCCAGGCGGGCAGCACGCTGGTGCGGAACGCTTCGCGCAGGCGTTTGTCATCCTGTGGGGTGGCTTTGACCTCGGTCATGCGGCCGGGTTTGCCCAGTGCGCATTCGCCACGGCCTGTGTTGCAGGCCACGCCTTCCAGGGTCTGCTTCTCGGAGTCAGCCCAGATGGCCTGTTCCACTTTGGGCAGCTGGGTTTTGATGACGGTGCGAACCGTTTCAGGCAAGGCGTGCCAGGCCGCCTGGTTGGCACCGAACACCGACAACCCCCATGTGATGGCTCCGCTGTGCAAGTGCGTGGCGACCTCGTGTAGACCGATGGTGTTGCCCGACATGGCCCCGGTGATGGCGCAATCGACGTTGCCGCTGCGCATGTTGGCCACCACTTCGGCAAACTCAGTCTGCACGGGAATGGCCCCGAAGGGCCGAATCAGGTCGGCCTGCGTGGGGTTGCTGATGCGCACGCGCCGCCCGGCCAGGTCAGACAGGCCTTTGAACGGGCGCGTGCAGAACGTCACCTGCGCGGGGTACACGTAGATGGCCAGCACCTCGATGCCGTGGCGCTCGCGCATCACACGCTCCAGATGCGGCCGGAAAGCGGCCACCGAGCGGCGCAGCGTGGCCATGTCCGGGTTCATACCCGCCAGGTCCAGGGCGGCCAGTTCAGGGTCGTTGGACACGATGCCGCTCATGATGGCTGTGCCAAAGGGCACCACGCCCAGTTGCATCAGCCGCATCACCTCGTGGGTGCGCATGCCAGCTTTGTCATAGGCCACCAGGGTGGCTGTGGCCTGGCCTTGCGTCAGCGTGGCAAATTCTTTGTTCCAGAACGGCTCTTCAAAGTGCAGGTACTGGCTCACGTTGCCCAGCCCACCGACGATGCGCAGCTTGATGGCGGGGGCGGCTTTCCCATCGGCAGCGGCTGCGTGCGCGGGCAGTTGACACACCAGAACGGTGCATGCAGCCAGGACAGCAGCGCCCAGGCACCGCAGCGTTTGCCACGCGCTGCGG
>JAVBXK010000022.1 GCA_030824555.1 bacterium | reverse complement strand
TGTCATGACATATCAGCAATCAAAACCATAAATATAAATAGGTTTACAGCTTTATATACAAGAATACTTCGCTATCAATAGTAGGAAAATCGCTCACATCTGATAGCTGTCATCACGGCCTTCCATGGCCTTGTAAATCAGGTCTTTGCTCAGTCGATCGCTCAGCAGTTCGGCAAATTTCAGCACGTAGTTGCGCAAATAGGCCCCGCGCTTGAAGGCCACGCGGGCCACGTTGTGCCCGAACAGGTGGCCCAGGGGGCGTGCCACCAGGTCGGGTTCGCGGTTGTCGGTGTTGACGGCCATTTCAGCCACGATGCCTGCGCCCATGCCCAGCTTCACGTAGGTTTTGATGACGTCGGAGTCGATGGCTTCCAGCACGATGTTCGGCGTGCGCCCACGCGCCGCAAACGCCTGGTCGATGCGCGACCGCCCGGTGTATGACGGGTGGTAGGTGACCAACGGCAGTTTTTCAAGGTCATCCAACGAAAGGCGCTCTTTGTCAGCCAGCGGGTGCCCCAGTGGCAGCACCAGCACGTGCTGCCACTCGTAGCAGGGCAGGGTAATCAGCTCTTCGTAGGCGGACAGCGATTCGGTGGCCATGCCGATGTCGGCCACGTCGGTCAACAACATCTGGGCCACTTGGTCGGGCGACCCCTGGTGCAGGCTGATGGCCACCTTGGGGTAGGCCAGGCGCAGCTTGGCCACTGGGTTGGGCAGCACGTAGCGCGCTTGCGTGTGGGTGGTGGCGATGGACAGCGTGCCGCTGTCCTGGGCAGAAAACTGGTCACCGATACGGCGCAGGTTGTTCACCTCGCGCAGGATGATGTCGATGCTTTTCAGCACCTGCTGGCCGGGCTCGGTGACGCGGCGGATGCGCTTGCCGTGGCGGGCAAACACTTGGATGCCCAGCTCGTCTTCCAACTCGATGATGGCTTTGGACACACCCGGCTGCGACGTGTGCAGCGCTTTGGCCGTTTCCGTCAGGTTGAGGTTGCGGCGCACCGCTTCTTGCACGAAGCGAAACTGGTGAAGGTTCATGGCGAATCAGGGCAATCTGTGTGGGCAGCGGGTGTCATGGCTGCGCGTGAGCGAGGTCAGGTGGGGTCGGACGCTGCAAGCCGGGCAAGCAAAGCGGTCAGGGCAGGGTGCTCGCCGGCAGGTGGCAGCAGGTCAATGGGTACCAACGGGTGGGCGCCTGACCACTGGGCAACGAGTTGCGGCAGATCTTCGCGGGCATGTTTGCCCATACCGAAAAACACGGGCAACACACGGATGCGCTGCGCGCCTGCTGCAACCAGTGCGTTCAATGCGGTGGGCAAATCAGGTTCGCACAGTTCCAGGTAGGCACACAACACGGGCGCGTCGGGCTGGTCAGCCCGGATGCGTTGGGCGATGGCTTCGATGGGCAAACGCCACAGCGGGTCGCGCGACCCGTGCGCAAACAAAACGATGCCGGTGCGGGGTGGCAGCGATGTCATCGTTTGATTACCAGCCAACCGAATGCCGTGAGCGAGGCCAACGAATACAGCAGCGACGGCAGCGCAGCCGCCAGCCACGGTTCCCAATTGTTCAGGCGACCGATGTAACCGAACACGTTGTTCAGCATGAAGAAGCTGATGCCCACCATCACACCCACGAACACGTAGCCTGCAGTGGAGCCCGAGCGGAAGTGCAGGTACGCAAACGGCAATGCCAGCACCATCATCACCAGGCAGCTCAGCGGGTAAAACACCTTTCGCCAGAATTCAATTTCATAGCGTTGAGCGCTTTGCCCATTTGCGTCAAGGTGCTGAACGTACCGGTAAAGATCGGTGGTGGACATGCGTTCGGGCTTGAGCAGTGCCACAGACACCATTTCAGTTGTCAATTCGGTGGGCCAGGTGAACGACTCGACAAAGGTTTGCTTCAGCAGCGGTGCCTGCCCTGCTTCCGTTGCGGTGAACGTGCTGCGCGTGGCCTGCTGCAGCACCCAAGTACCCTCTTGCGTGATGCGACCGGCGAAGGCATGTGTGCGCGAAAGCAGATGCCCCTGTGAATCGAACTCGAAAATGCGGATTTGCTTCATTTCCGACGCGTCGGTCAAGGCATTCACATTGACAGAAAACTGGCGTTCACCCTGCTTTTCTTTCAGCCAGGCACCTGTTGGCCCGGCGGGTGTGCGGCCGTCAAATCGGGCCTTGTACAGCTGCGCGGCCTTGCCCGATGCCGGGGCAATGTAATCACCCGTGATGAATGTGAACGCAACGAAGGCCATGCCGAGCACGGTCATCAGGCGCAAGGCGCGCCACGGCCCCAGGCCACTGGTGCGCAGGATGGTGTACTCGGAGCCCTGCGCCATGCGGGCAAACACAAAAATGGTACCGATCAGCACCGTGATGGGCAGCAGCTCGTACAACCGGCTGGGGATCAGCAAGGCCACGAACACCAGTGCATGGCTGACCTGGAAAATCAGTTTGGGGTCCAGTGGCGATGCTTTGCCAATGCCAGGCAACTCCTCGATCAGGTCGAAGAAAAAAAACAGGCCCAAGAACGCCACGCTGACCATCAGCACAGCCAGCACCACTTCACGGTAAATCAGGCGACGCAGGACGTTCATGCTGAGCCCTGACCGGTGCTCAATGCAGCCATTGGCTCGGGTACCTGCCGATTCGCCCGCTGTTTCACCCAGGCGCGCAGGCTGATGTTTTCGTGGCGCTTGATCATCCACAGCAGCGCCAGCACGAACACGCTGCCGTGAAGCGACAGCATCCACGCCAGCGTGCTGACCTTGCCGTGAGCGACCCAGGTCTCTCCAATATTGAGCATGTTGAAGTAAAACAGAAACGTGAACGTGGCGAATGCGATGTTGCCGCTGCGGCCGGCACGCGGGTTGCCTGCAGCCACCGCCATGCCCACCAGCAACAAATTGAAAGCGCACAGCACCAGGCCTGCCCGCCAGGCAAGCTCACTCTGTGCGGGCAAGGACGGGTTGCGTATGAGTTCAAGCGTGGATCTGGTCTTCATCGCACCATCGTCTGGCAGTGCAAGCAGTTTTTCGCTGATGAAAGCCGTGTATTCGTCAAACTCACTGACTTTGACGCTTTGCAGGTCAGGCGAGGCTTCCAGGCGCTGCCCCTTTCGCAGCACCAGGACCTGTTGCCGATCATCCGTCGAAATGGTGGCTGCCTGCGCCGACACCGTGCTTTCACCGCGAGGCTCGATGGATGAAACGAACACATTGCGTCCCGTCGTGCCGTTGGCAGTGTCCTTGTCGATGAAAAACACCCGGTTGCCCGCCGCGTTGACCTGAAACTGGCCAGGCTCCACACGTTGCAGATCACTTCGTTGCTGAAAACGATCCCGCAAATCTGAGGTCTGTTTGTTGGCCCATGGCCAAGCAATGCCCACCAGTACGGCCATGCTCAGCAAAGTGGGCCAGGCAAACCGCAAGACCGGTGACACCATGCCCGCCAAGCCACGTCCACTGCCCATCCAGATGACCATTTCACTGTCACGGTGCATGCGCGACAGGACCGACACCACCGCCACAAACAGGGCCATCGTCAGGATGATGTGAAAGCGCCCCAGTACCGTGTAGCCCAACACCAGCATCACCTCTTTGGGGTCCACGCTGCCAGCGGTAGCCATGCTCAGCGTGCGGATGAGCATCATCGTGACCACGATGGTGAGCAGCACCAGCAGCGTGGCGGCAAAGCTGTGGGCGAGCTCTTTGCGAATCGAGGAATGGAATAACATCTTGGCAACAGGAAACCACAATTATGGACTTTGAATTCAAACCCCTGACACTTGACATGGCCGCCTCGGCCAAGGCTGATGCACTTGTGGTGCTGTGGCCCGATTCACCACCTGCCGCTTGCGTGGGCTCGGCCGGTGCGGGCTTGCTGGAGTGGGTGCAGAAAGTTGCCAAAACCGGCGACTTGGAAGACGGGGTGGGCAAGCTGGTCAGTGCCACGCTGGGCACGCAATGTGTGGCAGGGCGGTTGGTGGTGGTGCGAGCGGGCGATGGGTCTGCCGCAGCCTTGCGCAAGGCCTGTCTGGCTGCTGCGGCAACGTTGCGTGCTGCGCATGTGAAAAAAGCAATGCTGTTCACAGGCCTGTTGAACGTTGCGCCAGGTGGCTTCAGGGCAGCGTCTGTGGCATTTGCCGAAGCCACCTATGTTTACAGCACCACTTTGTCAAAGGGCAAAACCCGATACCTGAAGCACCTGACGGTGGTACAGCCCGAGTCTGCCGGGATTGAGGCTGAGCTGGTGCAAGCGCAGGCCTTGGTCAAGGGCATCGAGTTGGCCAAAGAATGGGCCAACCGACCGGCCAACCATGCTACCCCCACCCTGTTGGCCGACGCTGCCAGCAAATTGGACAAGATGAAGCACGTGCGCGTCGAGGTGCTGGGGCCGAAAGAAGTTGCTGAACTGGGCATGGGTGCGTTCATGGCCGTGGCACAAGGGTCGTATGAGCCGCTGCGCTTCATCGTCATTCGGTACAACGGTGGCAGCAAGCAGCAGGCCCCTGTGGCATTGGTGGGCAAAGGCATCACGTTCGACACGGGGGGCATTTCCATCAAACCAGCCCCCGAAATGGACGAAATGAAGTTCGACATGGGGGGGGCAGCCAGTGTGCTGGGGGCCATGCAGGCGATTGCGGAATTGCAACCTTCGATCAACGTGGTGGCGGTGATCCCGTCCTGCGAAAACATGCCGGATGGGCGCGCCATCAAACCCGGTGACGTGGTCACCAGTATGAGTGGACAGACGATCGAAATCCTGAATACCGATGCGGAGGGGCGTCTGATCCTGTGCGATGCACTGACCTATGTTGCCAAGCTCAAGCCCAGTACTGTGATCGATGTGGCCACGCTCACAGGGGCCTGTGTCATTGCGCTGGGGCATGTGCGCACGGGCTTGTTCACAGCCAGTCAGCTGCTGGCTGAACAGTTGATGCTGGCAGGCGAGGCTGTACAAGACCCTTGCTGGCGCATGCCTCTGGATGACGAATACGGCGAAGGCTTGAAATCCAATTTTGCCGACATGGCCAACGTGGCAGGGCGACCGGGCGGGGCCGTGTCTGCAGCCAAGTTCTTGCAAAAATTCGTCGGTGAACTGAACTGGGCTCACCTGGACATTGCCGGGACAGCATGGAAAAGCGGTGCGGCCAAAGGCTCAACCGGGCGACCTGTTGGGCTGCTGGTTCAGTATGTGCTCGACGAAGCTGCGAGGGTGCAGTTGGCAAAAGCTGGCCTCAAAGCGCCCAAGCAGGCGAATTGAGCGGACGGCCTGCATCAACCCCATTCGCATTTGGTTTGCAAGTCACTTTTCATTTCAATGTAGCGGACCCGGTGGATTACGCCTGCCGGTTGGTTCGCAAAGCCATGGCGCGGCGCATGCGCGTCCTGTTGTGCGCACCGCCGACATGGGCGGCACAGGTCGATCACGCGTTGTGGACGGCCATGCCGCTCAGCTTCATGCCACATGCCGTGCAGGGTGCACCGCAGCATGTGCGGGACCGTTCTCCCGTGTACCTGTGCAGCGAACTGTCCGAAGTTGACACGGCTGATGTATTCATCAACATGCAGCCCAGTGTGTCAGTGCACCTGGGAAATTTTGGGCGACTGATCGAAATCGTGCCACCGGATGAAGGTCCCAGGGCCCAAGCGCGTCAGCGCTGGCGGCATTTCACGTCACTGGGGTGGATGCCCGAAGGATTCGACGCGTCAGCGTGAGCTGTCTTGGGTTTGAACGTGCGTTGCCGGTCGTTTGGCTGGGGCTTACCCTTACATCAACCCTACAGCAGCAGGGCGCCGAAAAAAGGTTTCATTTTTTCAGGTATCGTGTCGGTTGTGGAGTTTCGTGACTGCTCCGCTCAATTTGTCATCGTCGATATTTAGCTTCAAGGACTTTTATGCAAATGAAAATGAAACTGGCCGTTATTTCTGCGGCTGTCATTCTGGCTGCTTGCGGTAAGAAGGAAGAGGCCCCCGCACCTGCACCCGCAGCTGCACCTGCAGCACCCGCAGCACCTGAGGCATTGGTTGTCAAGATCGGTCACGTTGGTCCTACCAGCGGCGCCATTGCTCACCTGGGCAAAGACAACGAAAACGGCGCCAAAATGGCGATCGAAGAGCTGAACGCAGCTGGCGTGAAGATTGATGGCAAAGTGGCCAAATTCGAACTGCTGGCAGAAGACGATGCTGCCGACCCCAAGCAGGGCACCGCTGCGGCGCAGAAACTGATCGATGCCAAAGTCAATGGCGTCGTCGGTCACCTGAACTCTGGCACCACCATTCCCGCTTCCACGCTGTACAGCCAGGCAGGCCTGCCGCAGGTGTCTCCATCTGCCACCAACCCCAAGTACACACGTCAAGGTTTCAAGACCACCTTCCGTATGGTGGCGGATGACGTGCACCTGGGCTCCACCCTGGGCAAATACGCCATCGAAACGCTCAAAGCCAAAAACGTTGCTGTCATCGATGACCGCACCGCTTACGGCCAAGGTGTTGCCGACGAGTTCGAAAAAGCCGTTGCTGCCGCTGGCGGCAAAGTGGTGGGACGCGAATTCACCAACGACAAAGCAACCGATTTCAACGCCATCCTGACCACTCTGAAGGGCAAGAAGCCTGATGTGGTGTTCTTCGGTGGTATGGATGCCGTTGCAGGCCCCATGCTCAAACAGATGAAAGCACTGGGCATCAAGGCCAAGTTCATGGGCGGCGACGGCATTTGCTCCAGCGAACTGGCCAAACTGGCTGGTGACGGCATGGCCGACGACCAAGTCTATTGCGCGGAAGCCGGTGGTGTCGAAGGTGAAGAAAAAGCTGGCATGGAAAAATTCCGTGCTGACTTCAAAGCCAAGTTCGGCACCGAAGTGCAGGTGTACGCCCCCTACGTGTATGACGCTGTGAAGGTCATTGCGGCCGCCATGGTGACCGCCAACTCCGCTGACCCAGCCAAGTACCTGCCCGCATTGGCTGCCACCACAGGCTATAAAGGCGTGACCGGCACCATTTCTTTCGACGAGAAGGGTGACATCAAGAACGGCGCCCTGACGTTGATGACCTACAAAGGCGGTGCACGCACCACTTTGGCTGTGATCCGTTGATTCGGTTTGTTGCATGAAAAAAGCCACCTTCGGGTGGCTTTTTTGTTGGCACTGTTCACTTTGAACGAGATCTGTCCGCGAGGTGTGGCAACATCCGGGCTCGCCGCATGGCGCTATGCATTTCGGCGCTGACTGACCCCGTTTTTTTGAGGAATTTGGATTGGCACTTGCTCCGTTACGTAAATCCGCATCTCTCATGGGCTTTGCTGTCCAGGTAGGGGATTGGTGCGCATTTGCCATCGCAAGTGCGGTTGCCTATTTCTGGCGTTTTGGCGAGCACCTGACCGAAGCGGACACGTCAGTGCTTCAGCTGGTGATTGCATCGTCTTTCCTGATGTTGTTGATATCGTCCCTGGTCTACCGGGCGTGGCGTGGCGGGCAGTTGCCCGCCATGCTCGGGCGGGTGGCCCTGGCATGGGCCATCACATGGGGCCTCATGATGACCTGGCTGGTGCTGACCAAGTCCAGCGAAAGTTTTTCTCGCATGTGGCTGGGAGCATGGGGCATTTCATCGTTGCTGTTGACGTGGGTTGGGCGCACCGGTTTGTACATGTTCATGTCCTGGCTGCAAGGCAAAGGGGTGAACGAGCTTCGTGTGTTGCTTGTGGGCACAGGTAAATCTGTCGCAGCCATACGCCGCCGTGTGAAAGCATCGGCATGGACGGGGTACAAAGTGGTCGGTGTCACACCTGGCGACAGCGCCCGGTACCTTGAAGAAGCCGTGGCCAAGCTCAATCCCGATGAAGTGTGGATCTGTCAGCACCCAGGCGACATGCGCGCAGCTGAGAATGTGTTGCACACACTGAGGCACAGCACGGCCAACATCCGGCTGGTGCCCGACCTGACGATGTTGCAGTTGGTCAACCATGGGGTGTCCATCGTTGTCGGCGTGCCCATGCTGGACATTTCGAGCTCGCCCATGGAGGGCGGGAATGTGCTGATCAAATGGCTGGAAGACAAGGTGCTCGGCTTTTTGATTTTGTTGCTGATCTCGCCTTTGCTGATTGCGATTGGCATAGCGGTCAGGCTGACATCCAAGGGGCCTGCCATCTTCAAGCAGCAGCGGCTGGGGTGGAACGGAGAAACGATCCTGATTTACAAGTTCCGCAGCATGTATCTGCATGACGAGGGCAACCTTGTTGCGCAAGCGACAAAAGGCGATCCCCGGATCACGCCACTGGGACGTTTTTTGCGTTCTACCAGCCTGGATGAGCTGCCACAGTTCATCAACGTCATGCAGGGCAGTATGAGCATTGTGGGCCCGAGGCCACACGCGCTGTCACACAACGTGCACTACCGTGAACTCATCCCCAGATACATGCTGCGCCACAAGGTAAAGCCGGGTATCACCGGGTGGGCCCAAGTCAATGGCTTGCGGGGTGAAACCGACACGGTAGACAAGATGGAAGCCCGTGTGCAGGCTGACATCTATTACATCGAACACTGGTCATTGTGGTTCGACCTGAAAATCATCTTGATGACGGTTTTCAAAGGCCTTGTCGGGAAAAACGCATATTGAATTCTCCCGTATACAGAATTCATATCGGTGCAACAAAGTACAAAAACAAAAAAGCCCTTGAAAATCAAGGGCTTTTTTGAATTCGTGGCGGAGAGGGCGGGATTCGAACCCGCGGTGGGGATTAGCCCACACACGCTTTCCAGGCGTGCGACTTAAACCGCTCATCCACCTCTCCGTGCAGCCTTGAATTATAGCAGGTCAGTTTCGTGTCTCCTTGGCAGAACGGGGGCCGCTGGCGCGCAGCACGGCTCAGAAAGCCGCTGGTCTGTGGGCTGAGCGCGACAGAATTCAGGGGCCAGGTCATTGGGGGCGTGCTTGCCTTCGTGCGACACATTATTTCCGTACACTTCGCGCTTACTTTTTCGACCAGATGCTGATCCGGCCGAACCTCTCATCCCGTGAAACAGACCGCGCCATGAAATTCCGCTTCCCCATCGTCATCATTGACGAAGACTACCGTTCAGAAAACACGTCCGGCCTGGGCATCCGGGCGTTGGCGCAGGCCATCGAGTCGGAGGGGTTCGAGGTGTTGGGCGTGACCACCTATGGTGATCTGAGCCAGTTTGCGCAACAGCAGTCACGCGCCAGCGCGTTCATCCTGTCGATTGACGATGAAGAGTTCACCCCGGGGCCGGACATTGACCCCGTGGTGCTGAACCTGCGCGGTTTCATTGAAGAGGTGCGCTGGAAGAACGCCGACGTGCCCATCTATGTGTATGGCGAAACCAAAACCAGCCGCCACCTGCCCAACGACATCCTGCGCGAGCTGCATGGTTTCATCCACATGTTTGAGGACACGCCTGAGTTTGTGGCACGCCACATCATCCGTGAAGCCAAAAGCTATCTGGAAGGCATACAGCCGCCGTTTTTCAAGGCACTGCTGGACTACGCCGAAGACGGCTCGTACAGCTGGCATTGCCCAGGCCACTCGGGTGGTGTGGCATTCCTGAAGAGCCCGGTGGGGCAGATGTTCCACCAATTTTTTGGTGAAAACATGTTGCGTGCCGACGTGTGCAACGCGGTGGAAGAGCTGGGCCAGCTGCTGGACCACAACGGTGCCATCGGCGCATCAGAGCGCAATGCGGCCCGCATTTTCAATGCCGACCATTGCTTCTTCGTCACCAACGGCACCAGCACCAGCAACAAAATGGTGTGGCACCACACGGTGGCCCCAGGCGACGTGGTGCTGGTGGACCGCAACTGCCACAAGAGCAACCTCCACGCCATCATCATGACCGGGGCCATCCCCGTGTTTTTGAAGCCCACGCGCAACCACTGGGGCATCATCGGCCCGATTCCGCAAAGCGAGTTCGAGATCGATGCCATCAAGGCCAAGATCCGCTCCAACCCGCTGCTGGCGGGGGTGGATGCCGATGCGGTCAAGCCGCGCATCCTCACGCTCACACAGAGCACGTACGACGGTGTGCTGTACAACACCGAAACCATCAAGTCCATGCTAGACGGCTATGTGGACAACCTGCACTTTGACGAGGCCTGGTTGCCACACGCGGCGTTTCACTCCTTTTATGGTAGCTATCATGCCATGGGGAAAAAGCGCCAGAGGCCAAAAGAGTCTGTGGTTTATGCCACACAGTCCATCCACAAGCTGCTGGCGGGTATCAGCCAGGCCAGCCACGTGCTGGTGCAAGACTCGCAAAGCACCAAGCTGGACCGTCACCTGTTCAACGAGGCGTACCTGATGCACACCAGCACCAGCCCGCAGTACGCCATCATCGCCAGCTGCGACGTGGCCGCCGCCATGATGGAGCCACCCGGTGGCCGTGCGCTGGTGGAAGAAAGCATCCTGGAAGCGCTGGACTTCCGCCGCGCCATGCGCAAGGTGGACGACGAGTTTGGCGACAACGAATGGTGGTTCCAGGTCTGGGGTCCGCAAGAGCTGGCCGAAGAAGGCATGGGCAACGCCACTGACTGGGTGCTCAAACGCACCGAAGGCCTGAGCGAAGAAGCCGCAGCCGCCAACACCTGGCACGGGTTTGGCGAAATGGCCCCCGGCTTCAACATGCTGGACCCGATCAAGGCCACCATCGTCACGCCCGGTCTGGACATGGACGGCAGCTTCGCTGACAGCGGCATCCCCGCCAGCATCGTGACCAAATTTCTGGCCGAACACGGCGTGGTGGTGGAAAAAACCGGGCTTTACAGCTTTTTCATCATGTTCACCATCGGCATCACCAAAGGCCGCTGGAACACTTTGCTGACCGCGCTGCAGCAGTTCAAAGACGATTACGACCGCAACCAACCGCTGTGGCGCATCCTGCCCGAGTTCTGTCAGAAGCACCCACGCTACGAACAGATGGGCCTGCGCGACCTGTGCCAGCACGTGCACGCCCTGTACGCCAAGTACGACATCGCGCGCCTGACCACCGACATGTACCTGAGCGACCTGACGCCCGCCATGAAGCCCAGCGATGCGTTTGCCCACATCGCTCACCGCACCACCGAGCGCGTGCCAATTGACGAGCTGGAAGGCCGCATCACCACCAGCCTGGTCACGCCATACCCACCCGGCATTCCGCTGCTGATCCCCGGCGAGGTGTTCAACAAGAAGATCGTCGATTACCTGAAGTTCTCGCGCGAGTTCAACGCCCAATGCCCAGGCTTCGAAACCGACATCCACGGTCTGGTGGAAGTGGTGGGGGCCGATGGCAAAAAGGCCTACTTCGCGGACTGCGTGAGAGCCGGTTGATGTTCAATCCAGCACCGGCCTGAGGAAGCTGGCAAACCTGGGGGCACCGCTGCCGGCATGCGTGCCCCGGTAGCGGTAGGTGACCCATGAGCCGATGGCCGGTGGGTCACTGCGCTGGGCATCGCTGAAACCGGTACCCAGCTTGAAGCGGATGCCTTCAGGCGTTTCCACCCACAGCGCACCCAGCCTGCCCCGGTGTTTGCCCTGGCCCGGCACGTGTGCCAGCACCTTGGCTTCGGCATCGTCACTGGGTTTGAGTTTGAGCAGGTCGTCGCTGCGCTGGCCGCGGTAGAGCGTGTCGGCCTTGTGCAGCATCAGGCCTTCGCCGCCTGCTTGTTCGATCGCCTTCAGCTGGGCGTGCAGCGCGGCATGGGTGTCCACCCTGCGCTGCTCGACGGCCACCACCCACGGTTGCCCCATCTGCTGAACCAGTGCGTGATACGCCGAGATACGAGCCGTGAAGGGCTCGGCCAGGGCAGGTATGTCAAACACCATGAAGCGGATGGCGCGCCACGCTGCATCGTTCGGGGTGAGTTGCCGCACGGCAGACACCGCATCGGCAAACCGGCCTCGGCCTGCCCACAACTCGCCCTCGAAAGCGTGAGTCGGCCAGTTTTGCGTGAACCAGGCCGGTGCGTGGATGACCTCGCCACCACGGGTCAACAGTTGCTGGCCTGTCCAGTAGCCCCGCACGCCATCGTATTTTTCGCTGACCCAGTAGTCGGCAACGCGTGCGCCGGGTTTGTAGACATTGGCCAGCAACAGTGCCGGTGGCACCTGGGCCGCGAAGGGTGTGGTGCCCCAGACAAGCGCTGGTGCGGCGAGAAACAGTCGTCTGAGCATATGGAATTGAATGTAGCTAACTGTTGAATGAAGACAAGAGGTAGAGGCTGAAAACAGTCATATTTCTTGCTGAGCCGTTTGAGCGCGCGTGCCTTGCCAGTGCATTTGACCCACGGTGCATGCGGCTGGCGAAACGTGCCTCAGAATGCGAGGTCAAAACTAGGCAAAATTGTCGCATGCAAGGTTTCAGGTTTTCGCATTCAAACAGCAGCGGGGTCACGCGCCCAACCAGACCCGCTTGGGGGCGTTGGGTGCTCAGTCTGGCAAGCGCTGTGTGGGTTGCGTTGCCCGCGTGGGGGGCACACGGTTATGCCCTGTGGGGCGACCTGAAGTACCCGGCCGGTTTCACGCACTTCGACTACGTCAACCCACAGGCCCCCAAGGGCGGCGAGTTGCGCCTGGTCAGCAACGTGCGCTCGTCCACGTTTGACAAGTACAACCCGTTCACCATCAAAGGTTCGGCACCGGCCTACCTGGCTGGGCTGATGTTTGACTCGCTGCTGGTGGGCTCGCTCGATGAAACCGCTGCCGGCTACGGCCTGCTGGCCGAAGACGTGACGGTGGCCCCCGACGGCCTGAGCGCCACGTTCCGTCTGCGCCCGCAGGCCAGGTTCCACAACGGTTCGCCCGTGCTGGCCCTGGATGTGAAGCACAGCTTCGACACGCTGATGGGCCCGCACACCTCACCCGCCTACAAAACCGCCCTGGAAGACGTGGCCGGTCTGGATGTGCTGACCGAGCGCACCGTGCGCTACCGCTTCAAAAAGCCCAACCGCGAACTGCCGCTGACGGTAGGTAGCCTGCCCGTGTTCAGCCGCGAGTGGGGCATGGAGAACGGCAAACCCAAGCCGTTCAACGAGGTGGTGACCGACACGCCCATTGGCAGCGGCCCGTACACCATTGGGCCGGTCAGGTTTGGCAAAGACATCACCTACGTGCGTGACCCCGCTTACTGGGCGCGCGAGCTGCCTGTTCGCGTGGGGTCGGGCAACTTTGACCGCATCACGGTCAAGATTTACAAGGACAACACCGCCCGCCTGGAGGCGCTGAAGGCGGGCGAGTTCGACCTGATGCGCTTTTTTTCGGCGGGCGATTGGGCACGCCGGGTCACGGGCAAGAAGTTCAACACCGGCGAGCTGGTGAAGGCCGAGCTGGCGCACCGCCTGCCCACGGGTTTTCAGAGCTACGTGTTCAACACCCGGCGCGCCATGTTGAAAGACGTGCGCGTGCGCCAGGCGCTGGGCCTGGCGCTGGACTACGAGTGGATGAACCGCCAGATGTTCTACAACGCCTACCAGCGCGTGAACGGGTTGTTCGGCAACACCGATTGCGCGGCGTCGGGCGAACCGTCGGCAGACGAACTGGCCTTGCTGTCGCGCTGGCGTGGCCAGGTGCCCCCAGCCGTGTTCGGCCCCATGGCACTGCCACCCCGTACCGATGGCGAACACAGCCTGCGTGGCAACCTGTTGCAAGCCAAGCAACTGCTGGCCGATGCGGGCTGGGTCTTCGCCGACGGCGCACTGCGCAACGCCCAGGGCCAGGCCATGGAACTGGAGTACCTGGACAGCAACGAAAGCGGTGCCCGCGTGGTCACGCCCTGGATACGCAACCTCGAAAAACTGGGCATCACGCTGAAGTTCCGCCCGGTGGACTTTGCGCTGTACCAGCAGCGATTGCAGAAGTTCGAATTCGACATCACCAGCATGGCGTTCGGTGGCACGCACAACCCCGGGCAGGAATATGCCGATCTTTTCGGCAGCAAAGCCGCCAACACCGAAGACTCGGGCAACTTTGCGGGCGTGGCCAGCCCGGCGGTGGATGCACTCATCACCGCCATGACGGCGGCCAAAACCAAGGCCGAGCTGCTGCCCGCCTGCCGGGCGCTGGAGCGCGTGATTGCCCACAGCCACTACCTGGTGCCGCAATGGTCAGCCGGCACACACCGCCTGGCTTACAACGCCTGGCGGCTGGCGCGACCCGATGTGGTGCCGCCCTACACCCAGGGGGCGGAGGCATGGGTGATGGACACGTGGTGGCACAGGACATCACCTTGATATATGAGTAAAAAAGTGATTTACCGCTTTTAAATATTCAATAGTTTGCTATCAAAATTATTTTTATGACAAAATACCAATCTAGCGCTTTACTGGCAAGCATTGTTTGCTATATATAAAATCTTTTTGCCCCCATGTTTGCCTACATCCTCAAACGCCTGTTGCTCATGATCCCCACCCTGTTCGGGGTGTTGTTGCTGACTTTTGTGGTCATTCAGTTTGTGCCAGGCGGGCCGGTGGAGCAGTACCTGGCCGAAGCCAAGGCCAGCGCGGCATTGAGCGGTGGTGGCGGTTCAGCCGAAGGCGGTGGCCTGGGTTACCGGGGCGGGCAGGGCGTTGACCCGAAGCGACTGGCACAAATCAAGGCGCTGTATGGTTTTGACAAACCACCCACCGAACGTTTCGTGCAGATGGTGGGGCAGTTCGCCACGTTCGACTTAGGAACCAGTTTCTTCCAGAACAAGGACGTGTGGAGCCTGATCGTCGAAAAACTCCCCGTTTCCATCAGCCTGGGGCTGTGGACGTTTTTCATCAGTTACGGCGTGGCCGTGCCGCTGGGCGTGGCCAAGGCGGTGCGCGCGGGCTCGCGCTTCGATTTGCTGACCACGCTGCTGGTGCTGGCCGGTTACGCGATACCGGGTTTTGTGCTGGGGGTGGCATTGTTGGTGGTGTTCGGGGGGCAGTTGCAGTGGTTCCCGCTGCGGGGGCTCACGTCGTCCAATTGGGACGAACTGGGCTGGCTGGCCAAGGCCACCGACTACCTCTGGCACATTGCCATGCCCGTCACGGCCATGGTGTTGGGCAGCTTTGCCGTGACGGCCATGCTGACGAAAAATGCGTTTCTCGAAGAAATCCGCAAGCAGTATGTGCTGACGGCGCGGGCCAAAGGCCTGAGCGAGCGGCAGGTGCTGTACGGGCATGTGTTCCGCAACGCGCTGATCCCCATCGTCACGGGGTTCCCGGCGGCGTTCGTGGGGGCGTTTTTCACGGGGTCGCTGCTGATCGAAACGCTGTTTTCGCTCGACGGCCTGGGGTTGCTGAGCTACGAGAGCGTCATCCGCCGCGATTACCCCGTGGTGCTGGGCACGCTGTACTTTTTCACGCTGATTGGCTTGGTGACCAAGCTGATCAGCGACCTGTGCTACGTGTGGGTGGACCCGCGCGTGAAGTTCGATTGAAGGGGCTGCACCGATGAACCCCACTCCATCCAACGCACCAACCTCCGCCACACCGGCGACCGATTCCGTGCATCCAGCACCAGCGCAGTTGTCCGGGCAGTCGCCATTCCCAACCCGTGCTGCGGAGACTGCTGTGAGTGCTTCTGCCATTGACGCTGGTACGTCCGCTCCGGCCTCCCCATCGCCATCCCCCTCCCGCCGCGCCTGGCAGCGCTTCAAACGCAACCGACTGGGTTACTGGAGCCTGCTGTGTTTTGCCGTGCTGGTGGGCCTGAGCCTCATGGCCGAAGGGGTCAGCAACGACCGCCCGTTGGCCGTGCGTTACCAGGGCCAGTGGTACGCGCCCATGTGGCACGACTACCCCGAAACCACCTTCGGCGGCGACTTTCCCACGCCCACCGATTACCTGGACCCGTTCATTCAACAGAAGCTGGCGGAGCCTGGCAACTGGGCGCTGTATGCCCCCAATCCCTACGGCCCCAAAACGCTGAACTACTTTGCCAAATCGCCCAACCCATCGGCCCCCACGGCTGACAACTGGCTGGGCACCGACGACCGGGGGCGCGACCTGCTGGCGCAATTGATTTACGGCTTTCGCGTGAGCGTGCTGTTCGCACTGGCGCTCACGTTCACGGGCGTGTTGCTGGGGGTCATCACCGGTGCCATACAGGGCTATTTCGGTGGCAAGACCGATCTGGCTTTTCAGCGCTTCATCGAGATATGGGGTTCCATGCCCGAGTTGTACCTGCTGATCATTTTTTCAGCCGTGCTGGAGCCCAGCCTGGGGCTGCTGCTGGCGCTTCTCAGCCTGTTCGGGTGGATGGGCTTGTCAGACTACGTGCGGGCCGAGTTTTTGCGCAACCGCCAGCTCGACTATGTGCGCGCGGCCCGGGCCATGGGGCTGGGGCATTGGCACATCATCACGCGGCACATCTTGCCCAACAGCCTGACGCCGGTGGTCACGTTTTTGCCGTTTCGCATGAGCGCGGCCATCCTGGCCTTGACCAGCCTCGATTTTCTGGGCCTGGGCGTGCCGCCCGGTACGCCGTCCTTGGGCGAACTGCTGTCGCAAGGCAAAAACAACATCGACGCGTGGTGGATTTCGCTGTCCACCTTCGGCGTGCTGGTGGTCACCCTGATGCTCCTCACTTTCATGGGCGATGCGCTGCGCGACGCGCTCGACCCCCGCAAGGCCAGCCAGGACGGGGAGGGGGCATGAACCGGTTGCTCGACATTCAGGGGCTGCGCATCGCCTTCGGTGACCACGAGGTGGTCAAGGGTGTCAACCTGCATTTGGCGGCAGGCGAAAAACTGGCGCTGGTGGGTGAGTCGGGCTCGGGCAAAACGCTGACGGCGCTCAGCTTGCTGGGGCTGATTCCCGGTGCGCGCATTTCTGGCTCGGCCAAGCTGGCGGGCACCGAACTGCTGGCCTTGACGGGTGATGCCCAGCGCGCCGTGCGTGGTGCCGACGTGGCCATGGTGTTCCAGGAGCCCATGACAGCGCTCAACCCGCTGATGACCATCGGGCAGCAAATTGCCGAGGTTATTACGTTAAAAAAGGCCCTGTCGCTTGATGAATCAATGGTTATAGCTATTGATTTGTTGGCATCCACTGGCTTGCCTGAGCCCGCGCAAAAGGCGAAGGCTTACCCGCACCAGCTCAGCGGCGGGCAACGCCAGCGGGTGGTCATTGCCATGGCGCTGGCCGCATCCCCCAAGGTGTTGCTGGCTGACGAGCCCACCACTGCGCTGGATGTGTCGTTGCGCGGCCAGATACTCGATTTGCTGGCAGAGAAACAACGCGAACACGGCATGGCCGTGCTGCTCATCACGCACGACCTGCAACTGGTGCGCCGTTTTGCCGACCGGGTGGCCGTCATGGAAAAAGGTGTTTTGGTAGAGCAGGGCCCTGTGGAAGCGGTGTTTGCCGCCCCCCAACATCCCTACACACGCAAGTTGCTGGACAGCCGACCACAACGCGACCCAGTCACGGACGCTACTGTGCACACGCACCCGCTGTCGGCACCTGCTGCCCCCCCCCGCCAGCCGGCGATGACCGCACGCGGCTTGGGTGTCGATTACCCCGTTCCATTGCCGGGCATGCGGGGTTGGTTCAAGCGCGGCCGTTTCGTGGCGTTGCAAGGCGTGGATTTCGATTTGCCCGCCAGGCGCACGCTGGGCGTGGTGGGCGAATCGGGGTCGGGCAAGTCCACGCTGGCACTGGCGGCACTGGACCTGGTGGCCTTTCATGGTCGCGTTCAGGTGGCAGGACTGGAGTGGTCAAAGCAGGCCCAGGCCAACCGCCAGCAGCGGCGCCATGTGCAGGTGGTGTTCCAGGACCCATTTTCATCTCTGTCACCCCGCATGACGGTCGAGCAGATCGTGGGCGAAGGGCTGCTGGTGCATGCCCCCGGCCTGTCGGCGGCACAACGTCAGCAAAAGGTGTTGGATGCGCTGGCCAGCGTCGGGCTGGGTGATGCGGTCAACCTGTCTGCACGGCAATTGATCAACCGTTACCCACATGAGTTTTCAGGCGGGCAGCGTCAGCGCATTGCCATTGCCCGTGCATTGGTGGTGGAGCCCGAGGTGATCGTGCTCGACGAGCCCACCAGCGCGCTGGACGTGACGGTGCAAAAGCAGGTGCTGACCCTGCTGCAGCGCTTGCAGCGAGAGCGGGGCCTGAGCTACCTTCTTATCACGCACGACATGGATGTGATCAGGGCCATGGCGCACGATGTGTGTGTGCTAAAAAACGGCCAAGTGGTAGAAGCGGGCACCTGGGAACAGGTGCTGGGCGCGCCGCAGCACCCCTACACACAAACGCTGGTGGCAGCGTCGCAACACTGACGCGTGTTGTCGGTGTTTACCCGGACAAAGTGCCCATCTGCTCTCGGTACACTGCGCAGCTCCATCAAAATGGCTCCCATGCAATCCATCATGTCCACTGACCGCATCGATCTGTTTTCACCATTGAACTGGTTGAAAAGGGGGTGGGGTGACTTCATGCGCCACCCGGTGCCGGGCCTGGTGCATGGGCTGGCTCTGGCTGTTTTCGGGTGGCTGGTGGTGTGGATCGCTCACGACCGTTTCTGGCTGATGGCGGGTGCGTTTTCGGGCTTCATGATCGTGGCACCCATCCTGACATCGGGCCTGTACCTGATCAGCCGCAACAGTGCCAGCGGTGGTGCGGTGGGCATGCGCGAGGTCTTCCGGCTCTGGGGCTCGTTCGATGGCCGCTTGGTGGTCTTTGGGCTGCTGCTGAACCTCGCGGGCACAGGTTGGGTCATGACCTCAGCGGCCCTGATCACAGCCATGGCCCCTGTGCCCATCCACAGCCCCGCCGATTTCATCCGGCACGTGATGCTGAGTCCGCAAATCGGCCTGTTCGAGGCTTGGTTGCTGCTGGGGGGCTTGTTGGCAGCACCCGTGTTTGCCTCCAGCGTCGTGGCCATCCCGATGTTGCTGGACACCAAAGCAAGCGTGCGTGAGGCCGTGCTCACCAGCTGGCGTGCGGTGGGTGCCTACCCGTTGCCCCTGGCGCTGTGGGCAACGCTGATCATGGTGCTGGTGGGTGCTGGCATGGCCACCGCTTTGCTGGGCCTGGTGGTGGTGGTGCCGTTGCTGGCACATGCCAGCTGGCATGCTTACGTCGATTTGACAGCTGCGGCATAAGCGATACTCGAAAGTTGGCGGCGCGTTCGATTGGCCGCAGTGCTTCGCAAATCACATCATGGAAAACACCCTTTTTGGCTACAACGAGGCCCAGATTGCCGGGTTTGGTCTGTCCGTGGGCGTCACGGCCTTCATTTTGTACATGCTGTTCATCGTGCTGAACTTGGCCCGCGAAGCCAAGGCCGGCAAATTCGGGACGTTCATTCTTTTTCTGGTACTTTCCTTCGGGATGTTGGGCTTTGTTGCAAAAAACATCATCCAATGGGTGCTGGGCATGTGAGGTTTGCTTCACCAGATTCGCATTGTTGGCTTGTCCAGGGGACTTTGTCCGGTTAGAATGCGAGCTTCACGACCAAATGGGCGGGTAATCACCGCCCATTTTTTTTGGCCGCACGTTTTTCGATGCAGCCTTTTTGACAACCCAACTGACCCTCGCACCACACACATGACATGGCAAGCAACAGTCGAGCAAACCGTTACGGGTTTGGGCTACGACCTCGTGGAGATTGATCGTTCTGCGGGCGGATTGTTGCGTATCACCATAGACATGCCCTATGTGGCGGGTGCGCCGGAACAGTCCGTCACGGTCGAAGACTGCGAAACAGTCACCCGGCAATTGCAATTTTTGCTTGAAGTCGAGCAGGTCGATTACCGCCGCCTTGAAGTCGGCTCACCCGGTATCGATCGCCCCCTGCGCAACGAGGCCGACTTTGCCCGCTTTGTCGGCAGCACGATCGACGTCACGCTGCGCCAACCCATAGGTGCCACCGGCACGGAAGTGGCGGCCAACCGCAAGAAATTTCGCGGCACGCTGGAAGCCACGGCTGAAGCGGGTCAGTGGCAAATCGTCTGGTCAGATGCCCCGGCCCCAAAGCCCGGTGCCCGGGTCAGCAAGAAGCGGGCACCCGTACCCATGCAAGCCATGCAGTTCACGCTGGACGAAATCCGCGAGGCACGGCTGGCCCCGATTGTCGATTTCAAGGGCAGAAAATTGTCAGCGCCAGCGACCGCAGCGCCAGACGACAGCAACCCTTCCACAACTTGATTGTTTGAATGTATTTGACGGCAGAAGAAAGAAAGGCAGGCCACAGAAATGAACCGTGAACTCCTGATGTTGGTCGACGCGATTTCGCGCGAAAAGAACGTTGAGCGCGATGTTGTGTTCGGCGCTGTGGAGCTTGCACTGGCCTCGGCCAGCAAGAAACTGTATTCGGGCGATGTCGACATGCGTGTCGTGATCGACCGCGACAGTGGCAACTACGAAACCTTCCGCCGTTGGCTGGTGGTGCCTGACGAAGCCGGTCTGCAAAACCCCGATGCTGAAGAGCTCCTGACCGATGCCCGCGATGAGATCGAGGATATTGAAGTCGGCGATTTCATCGAAAAACCCGTTGAAAGCGTACCCATTGGCCGAATCGGTGCCATGGCTGCCAAGCAGGTCATCCTCCAGAAGATTCGCGATGCCGAGCGCGAAATGCTGCTGAACGACTTCATGTCGCGCGGCGAAAAAATCTTCGTCGGCACCGTCAAGCGCATGGACAAGGGTGACTTGATCATCGAAAGTGGCCGCGTTGAGGGCCGCCTGAAGCGCGGTGAAATGATTCCGAAGGAAAATTTCCGCACTGGCGACCGCGTTCGCGCCATCATCACCGAAGTGGATCTGACACTGCGTGGCGCGCCCATTTTGCTGTCGCGCTCCGCGCCGATGTTCATGATGGAGTTGTTCCGCGCAGAAGTGCCTGAAATCGAGCAGGGTTTGCTTGAAATCAAATCTTGCGCCCGTGACGCTGGTTCGCGTGCCAAGATTGCCGTGCTGTCACGTGACAAGCGGGTCGACCCCATCGGTACATGCGTGGGCGTGCGTGGTTCCCGTGTCAACGGCGTGACCACCGAGCTGGCAGGCGAACGCGTGGACATCGTCCTCTGGAGCGAAGACCCCGCGCAATTTGTGATTGGTGCGCTGGCGCCTGCCAACGTGCAATCCATCGTGGTCGATGAAGAACGCCATGCCATGGATGTGGTGGTTGACGAAGAGAACCTGGCCATCGCCATCGGTCGCGGCGGCCAGAACGTCCGTTTGGCTTCCGAGCTGACCGGTTGGCGTATCAACATCATGACGGCCGACGAATCGGCCCAGAAGCAAGCCGAAGAAACCGACGGTGTGCGCAAGCTGTTCATGGCCAAGCTGGACGTTGACCAAGAGATTGCGGACATCCTCATCGAGGAAGGTTTTGCCAGCCTTGAAGAAGTGGCTTACGTGCCGCTGCAGGAGATGCTGGACATCGAGTCCTTCGACGAAGACACCGTCAACGAGCTTCGCAGCCGCGCCAAAGACGCCTTGCTGACCATGGAACTGGTCAAAGAGGAAAGTGTGGACGAGGTGTCGCAAGACCTTCGTGACATCGAAGGCCTGTCACCTGAGCTGATTGCCCAACTGGCAGAAGCTGGTGTGAACAGCCGCGACGATCTGGCCGATCTGGCCACCGATGAATTGTCAGACATCACAGGCCAGAGTGCCGAGGATGCGACAGCCCTGATCATGAAGGCACGGGCTCACTGGTTTACCGGTGATGACGCCCAGGCTCAGTCCTGATCACGGAGGCAACGGAGAAACACCCATGACCAGTATCAGCGTCGCAGACCTGGCAGCCGAGCTGCACAAATCTACCCATACCTTGCTGGAGCAGTTGGCCAGCGCAGGTGTGCCCAAGGCATCCGTGAACGATGCCGTGTCCGAAGCGGATAAGCACAAGTTGCTGAGTTTTTTGCAAACCAGCCACGGAACGGCTTCTGGTGAGCGCAAAAAAATCACGTTGACCAAGAAGTCCACCACTGAAATCAAGCAAGCTGACGCCACTGGGCGCGCACGTACGATTCAGGTCGAAGTACGCAAGAAGCGCACGTTCATTCAGCGCGACGAAGACATCGCGGTTGAGCCTCCCGCGCCCCCTGCCATCGATCCGGCTGAATTGGCCCGTCGTGAAGAAGAAGCACGCCAGCAGGCCGAGCAGTTGCGCCAGCAGGAAGAAGAACTGGCCCAAAAACGCCGGGAACGCGAAGAGCAGGAAGCCCGTGAGGCCGCGGTGGAAGAAGCCGAGCGCACACGTGAACGTGATCGCGAAGCCGCACGGGCCCGTGCCCAGGAAGAGGCTACTCGCCTGTCCGCTGCCCGTCATTCGTTCGAGAAGAAAGCCGAGCCTGCTGTGGAAGCCGCTGCACCCGTGGTTGAACCCGTTGAAGTGCCCCAGCCCGTAGAGGCCGTGGCACCTGTTGTGGTGGCTGCACCCACTGCGGCCCCAGCAGCCCCCAGTGCAGACGACATCAAGCGAGCGGCCTTGACCAAGGCAACGGAAGAAAAAGCGGCTGAAGCCGCACGCGCCAAAGATTTGCAAGAGCGCCGCCGCAAGGCAGAAGCCGAAGCTGCTGCCATTCGCGAGATGATGTCAGCACCCAAGAAGGTGCTGGTGGCGAAGAAGCCTGAGCCCCCACCCGAAGTCAAGCCCGCAGCTGGCGATGCCAAGGCAGGCCTGAAAGGCACGTTGCACAAACCGGCTGGCACACCCGGTGCGGTGCGTCCCGCAGTCAGCACGACGGCAGGTGCAGGTGCAGCTGGTGCAGGCAAGAAGGAAGTCAAGTCAGAGAACCTGTCGTCTACATGGAAAGACGATGCAGCCAAGAAAAAAGAGATCAAGACCCGTGGTGACACGTCGAATGGTCGCTCCAACTGGCGCAGCGGACCCAAGGGCCGCAAAGGCGACCGCGACAGCCGTGACAACGGTGCATCGTCTTTCGCGCCCCCCAGCGAGACCAAGGTGCTGGAAATTCATGTGCCGGAAACCATCACGGTGGCCGAGCTGGCTCACAAGATGAGCGTGAAATCCTCAGAGGTCATCAAGCATTTGATGAAACTGGGCCAGATGGTCACCATCAACCAGGCGCTGGACCAAGACACCGCCATGATCATCGTGGAGGAAATGGGGCACAACGCCGTGCAAGCTGCACTCGATGACCCGGAAGCCTTCACCGATGACGAAGTGTCGTCTTCGCAAGCTGGTGAGACACTGCCGCGTGCACCTGTGGTGACCGTCATGGGTCACGTTGACCACGGTAAAACCTCTTTGCTGGACTACATCCGTCGTGCAAAGGTTGCTTCTGGCGAAGCGGGTGGCATCACTCAGCACATCGGTGCCTATCACGTTGAAACGCCACGTGGCATGGTTTCGTTCCTGGACACCCCTGGTCACGAGGCGTTCACAGCCATGCGTGCCCGTGGTGCGCAGGCCACCGACATCGTCATTCTGGTGGTGGCTGCTGACGATGGTGTCATGCCGCAAACCAAGGAAGCCATCAAACATGCCAGGGCGGCCAAAGTACCGATCGTGGTGGCCATCACGAAAGCAGACAAGCCCGACGCCAACCCGGACCGCGTGAAGCAGGAACTGGTTGTCGAAGAAGTGGTGCCCGAAGAATACGGCGGTGATTCGCCATTCGTGGCCGTGTCATCCAAGACCGGTATGGGCATCGATGCGCTGCTGGAGCAAGTGCTGCTGCAAGCCGAGGTGCTGGAACTGCGCGCAGTGGTGGATGCCATGGCCAAGGGCCTGGTCATTGAAGCCAAGTTGGACAAGGGCCGTGGCCCTGTTGCCACCGTGCTGGTTCAGTCAGGTACGCTGAAAACGGGCGATGTGGTGCTGGCTGGCCAGACCTTTGGTCGCGTTCGGGCCATGCTCGACGAAAATGGCAAGCCCACCAAGTCAGCCGGTCCATCCATTCCCGTGGAAATCCAGGGTTTGACGGAAGTGCCGCAGGCCGGTGACGAATTCATGGTCATGTCTGACGAGCGCCGTGCCCGTGAGATTGCCACCTACCGCGCGGGCAAGTACCGCTCCACCAAGTTGGCCAAGCAACAGGCCGCCAAGCTGGAAAGCGTGTTCTCCGACATGACGGCGGGTGAAGTCAAAGTGCTGCCTATCATCATCAAAGCCGATGTGCAAGGTTCGCAGGAAGCGCTGGCCACGTCGTTGCTCAAGCTGTCTACCGACGAAGTCAAGGTGCAGATGGTGTACACAGGCGTAGGCGGCATCAGTGAGTCCGACATCAACCTGGCCATTGCATCCAAGGCGGTCATCATCGGCTTCAACACCCGTGCCGATGTCAACGCACGCAAAGTGGCTGAAGGCAACGATGTTGACATCCGCTACTACAACATCATTTACGACGCTGTCGATGATGTGAAGCTGGCCATGTCGGGCATGCTGACTCCCGACAAGAAGGAAGAGATCATCGGTATGGCCGAGATCCGCACCGTGTTCGTGGCATCCAAGATCGGTACGGTGGCGGGTTGTATGGTCACATCGGGCCATGTCAACCGCAACGCATCGTTCCGCCTGCTGCGCGAAAACATGGTGGTTTACACTGGCGAACTCGACTCGCTCAAGCGCATGAAGGACGATGTGCGCGAAGTGAAGGAAGGCTTCGAGTGCGGTATCAAGCTGCGCAACTACAACGACATCAAAGAGGGCGATCAGCTCGAATTCTTCGAAGTCAAGGAAATTGCCCGCACGCTGTGAAGTGCGACCTTGCTGCATGAAAAAATCGTCTGTACCTAACCGCAGTTACCGCGTCGCCGATCAGATCCAGCGGGACCTGACCGAACTGATCGCACGCGAGCTGAAAGACCCCCGCGTGGGCATGGTCACCGTCAACTCTGTCGAGGTGACGCCTGATTACGCGCATGCCAAGGTGTTTTTCAGCCTGTTGATTGGCGACCCGGATCAAACCGAGCTGGCCTTGAATCAGGCCGCTGGCTTCCTGCGCAATGGTTTGTTCAAGCGATTGCACATTCACACGGTGCCGTCGTTGCATTTCCATTTCGACCGCACCACCGAGCGTGCAGCCGACATGAATGCCTTGATCGCCAAGGCCGTCTCTTCCAGAGCTAAAGAAGAATAGGTATGGTCGCGCCACGCACACGGGTGCAGCGGCGCCCTGTGCACGGGGTGTTGTTGCTCGACAAACCACTGGGTCTTTCCAGTAACCAGGCTTTGCAAAAGGCCAAGTGGTTGCTGTGCGCCGAAAAAGCGGGCCACACGGGCACGTTGGACCCGCTGGCCACAGGCGTCTTGCCGCTTTGCTTTGGCGCTGCCACCAAGTTCAGCCAACAGCACCTGGATGCGCACAAGCGCTACCAGGCTGTCCTTAGACTGGGTGAGGCCACCGCAACCGGCGATGCCGAAGGCGATGTGATTGCCACCGCAACCGTGCCAGCGCTCACGCAGGCCGATCTGGATGCAGTGGCCCATCGCATGACGGGCAAGCAACTGCAGGTGCCGCCCATGTATTCGGCACTGAAGAAGGATGGCAAAGCCCTGTACGAGTACGCGCGGGCAGGGGAAGATGTCGAACGCGTGCCGCGCAGCATAGAGATATTTGAACTGAAAATGGCCTCGTCACTTGATGCGGAAGGGTTTTCAGCTATCTCTATTGATGCGCTTTGCAGCAAAGGCACTTACATCCGCACGCTGGGCGAAGAGATTGCCAAAGCGCTCGGTACGGTGGGGCATTTGCGCGCCTTGCGTCGCACGCAAACCGGCCATTTCACCCAGGACCAATGCATCACGCTGCAGGAGCTGGAGGCGCTGGAACCCGATCAGCGCGAACAGCGCCTGCACAATGTCGATGTGTTGCTGGCCGATCACACGCCCGTCATCCTTGACAGCGACAATTCGGCCCGTTTTTCAAGCGGCATGCGGCGGCGCACGGCTTTGCCGGATACCGCCACCGTGTCCGTTTACGGACCGACTCACCACGTGCTGCTGGGCAGCGCATACATAGAGGGCGGCGAGCTGATTCCCCAGCGTCTGCTGAACCCACAGGACATCGATCAGATTCAGCGCCAGAGCGCCCCCACACACACAACGCCGTTGCGTGATTGCACAGCGGTACAAACCTTTTTCAAAGACTGACCAGGACGGACCATGAGCCAGACACAAATTCGCAACATCGCCATCATTGCCCACGTTGACCACGGCAAAACCACCATGGTGGACCAACTGCTTCGCCAGTCGGGCACCTTCGCCGAGCACGAAAAAGTGGTCGACACCGTGATGGACAACAACGCCATCGAACGCGAGCGGGGCATCACCATCCTGGCCAAGAACTGCGCCGTCAGCTGGAAAGAAACCCACATCAACATCGTCGATACCCCCGGACACGCGGACTTCGGTGGTGAAGTGGAGCGTGCCCTGTCCATGGTGGACGGTGTGTTGCTGCTGATCGACGCGCAAGAAGGCCCCATGCCCCAGACGCGCTTCGTGACCAAGAAGGCGCTGGCCCTGGGCCTCAAGCCGATCGTGGTGGTGAACAAGGTCGACAAGCCCGGTGCAAACCCCGACAAAGTGGTCAATGCCGCGTTCGATTTGTTCGACAAGCTCGGTGCCACCGACGAACAGCTTGATTTCCCTGTGGTGTATGCATCGGGTATCAATGGCTGGTCATCGCTGGAAGAAGGCGAAGCCGGCGCACAGTGGGGCCCAGATATGTCTGCCCTGTTTGACACGGTGCTCAAGCACGTGCCCGCACAAACCGGTGACCCTGAGGCACCATTGCAGTTGCAAATTTCTGCCCTTGATTTTTCAACCTTCGTGGGTCGCATCGGCGTGGGCCGCATCAGTCAGGGCACCATCAGACCATCCATGGACGTGATGGTTATGGAAGGCCCAGAAGGCAAGGCATTCAAGGGCCGTATCAATCAAGTGCTGACCTTCCAGGGCCTGGACCGTGTGCAGGTGACCGAAGCCGGTCCTGGTCACATCGTGCTGATCAACGGCATTGCCGACATCGGCATTGGCGTGACGTTGACCGACCCGCTGACGCCCATGCCACTTCCCATGCTGAAGGTTGACGAACCCACGCTGACCATGAACTTCTGCGTGAACACCAGCCCCCTGGCTGGCCGCGAAGGCAAATACGTCACCAGCCGCCAGATTTGGGACCGCTTGCAGAAAGAGCTGCAATCCAACGTGGCCCTGCGCGTCAAGGAAACCAACGAAGACGGCATTTTTGAAGTCATGGGCCGTGGCGAACTGCACCTGACCATCCTGCTGGAAAACATGCGCCGCGAAGGCTACGAACTGGCGGTGTCCAAGCCCCGCGTCGTGTACCGCGATGTGAATGGCGAGCGCCATGAGCCTATCGAGCTGGTGACGGCCGACATCGAAGAGCAGCACCAAGGCGGCGTGATGCAAGCACTGGGCGAGCGCAAGGGCGAACTGGTGAACATGGAGCCGGATGGCCGTGGCCGCGTGCGCCTGGAATACCGCATCCCAGCGCGCGGGTTGATCGGTTTCACCAATGAATTCTTGAACCTGACCCGTGGTTCCGGTTTGATCGCCAACATCTTTGACAGCTACGAAGCTCACAAGGGCGAGATCGCCAGCCGCAAAAACGGCGTGCTGATCTCCATGGACGACGGTGAAATTTTCACCTACGCACTGGGCAAGCTGGATGATCGCGGTCGCATGTTCGTGCGCGCCAACGACCCCGTGTACGAAGGCATGATCGTGGGCATCCACAACCGCGACAACGACTTGATCGTGAACGCCACGCGTACCAAACAGCTGACCAACTTCCGCGTGTCCGGCAAGGAAGACGCGATCAAGATCACGCCACCGATCGACCTGACGCTGGAATACGGCGTTGAATTCATCGAAGACGACGAACTGGTCGAAATCACACCCAAGAGCGTGCGCCTGCGCAAGCGCCACCTGAAAGAGCAAGATCGCAAGCGGGCCAGTCGCGACGGCTCATAAATCAAGCGGGGCTCAGGCCCCGTTTTTCATTTCAGGACGGGTATGCAAACCAAACTGATGAAACTGACGCATGGCCGTGCGGTGGCCTTGATGGTGCTGGTGGCGCTGCTGTGGTCAACAGCCGGGGTAGTGACTCGGCACTTGGAGGCTGCACGGGCATTCGAGGTGACGTTCTGGCGCAGCTTCTTCACGGCGATGGCCTTGCTGGTCATCCTGCCGTTGTGGCAGGGCAGGGCCATCTGGGCGCGCATGGCGCGTGCGGGTTGGGTGCTGTGGGCGTCCGGTGCCTGCTGGGCCATCATGTTCACGGCATTCATGGTGGCGTTGACACTGACCACAGTTGCCAACGTGCTGATCACCCTTGCAGCCGGGCCACTGCTGACTGCGTTGGTGTCGCGCTTCGTGACCGGACACAGGTTGCCTGGGCGAACGTGGACAGCCATCGTCGTGGCGGGGGCGGGCATCGGCTCGATGTTTGTCAGCCAGTTGGCGGCTGGCAGTGTCGCCGGCACTTTGGTGGCGTTCTGTGTGCCCATGGCAGCCGCAGCCAACTGGACGTTGGTGCAGCGCAACCGGTTGAAGGCGCATGGCGACAGCGGGCAGGGCAGCCCGCCGATCGACTTGGTGCCGGCCGTGCTGGTCGGCGCACTCATTTCAACGCTGCTCACGTTGCCGCTGGCCTGGCCCATGGCGGCCAGTGGACACGACCTGCTGTTGCTTGCCGGGCTGGGTACGTTCCAGCTTGCGGTGCCTTGTGTGCTGTCAGTGGTGTGCGCGCGCGTGCTGAGTGCCCCCGAGGTGTCCCTGCTGGCATTGCTGGAGGTGCTGTTCGGCACGCTGCTGGCTTGGGCAGGGGCTGGCGAGGCACCCGGCGGCAATGTGTTGTGGGGCGGCACACTCGTGATCGGGGCCTTGCTGGTGAACGAATACCTGGGTTGGCGCAGCCGTCCGAAGGCATCTGAAACAGACACCGAAAGACCGTCCATCGTGGCATGATGCAGGTTGCCCGAAGTGATCATCAGGTGCCCAACATGACTGCCGACACCCACACCGCCGCGTCCCCCGATCATGCATCCGCAGCCCCCCCCTTTCCTGCCAACGAGGCGCATGTGCTGGCCGAGTTGCACGGGCGGGTAGGGTGCATCACGCTCAACCGGGGGCGTGCACTGAATGCCTTGTCTCTGGAGATGGTTCGCAGCCTCACCCAAACCCTGTTGGCCTGGCGCGAAGACCCGGCTGTGTTTGCGGTGGCCATACGCGGCTCTGGCAAAGAAGGTGCCTTTTCCAGCTTCTGTGCGGGGGGCGACATCCGGTTTTTCCACCAGGCGGCATTGGCTGGCGATCCGCGCCTGGAAGATTTTTTCACGGAAGAGTACCGCCTCAATCACCTGATTCACACCTACCCCAAGCCGTACATCGCTTTCATGGACGGTGTGGTGATGGGCGGCGGCATGGGCATCAGCCAGGGGGCGAGTCTGCGTGTGGTCACGCAACGCACCAAGATGGCAATGCCTGAAACCGGTATTGGCCTGTTCCCGGATGTGGGTGGGGGCTTCTTTCTCAGCCGTTGCCCTGGGCGTGTGGGCGAATGGTTGGCGCTGACGGGGCAAACCATCGGCGCGGGCGACGCCATTGCGTTCGGCTTGGCCGATGGTTTCCTGGATTCGGCACGGCTGAGTGTGGTGTGGGCCGAATTGCAAACCACGCCGTTTGAAAGTGCCAATGCTGTGGAGCACCTGGTTTCTTCAAAATTCGGAGCACACACGCCTACGTATAAAAGCGCTAGAGCACAAATTGATCAATATTTTTCATTGCCAACGGTGCAACACATCGTTGACGCGCTGGCACGGGATGCCTCGGCCTTCGCACAAGACGCACTCACCACACTGCGCAAGCGCTCGCCCCTCATGTTGAATGTGGTGCTGGAGCAGGTGCGCCGTGCACGCAAGATGGGGCTGGCCGACGGCCTGCGCATGGAACGCGACTTGGTGCGCCACTGCTTTCACACGGCGCATCTGGGGCGCGGTGGCGCCAGCAGCGAAACCGTCGAGGGCATTCGTGCATTGGCGGTTGACAAAGACAATACCCCGCGCTGGCACCCAGCACGGATTGAAGACGTCACGCCCGACATGGTTACCCCGTTTTTCAGCAGCCCTTGGCCTGCAGCGGCGCACCCTTTGGCCGCACTGAGCTGATTGACCGGACTGTCTTACCGCTGGGCGTAGGCCAGCTCGGAAAGCTTCAACAGCTCGTTCCGTGGCAATGGCCCGGTCAGCGCGTAACCGAAACCTTCTTCCACCCAATAGAAACTGGCCGTGCCACCTTCGCTGCGGAAGGCAAAGGCACTGCCTGCAAGGGTGGCACCTGCTGAGTCGGCTTTGACCGCGCCCAAGTAAAGCGTCACTCGCAAGCCGTCAGGCCGTTCAAACATGAACTGGGCTCTGGCGCCATCGTCTCCGGGCAGCAGGCGCCCGCCCATCAGTTCAAACCCCTCGGTGCTGAAGTCGGGCGCTTTGATGTCGCGTGCCAGCCGCTTGGTCAGCCATTGCGCCAGGTGCTGCCGCTGGGCAGCCACCACTTCCACCGGGTGCCGCACTTCGGGCACGTAGGTCGCGTGGGCAATGGATGCCTGCATCACGAATGCGTTGGGCTGCTGCAGGTGAGGTGGAACAGCCGCTTGAATGGCCGTCGGCTCTTGTCCCACACCACGCCCGAACCAGCCCACGCCAAACGCCAGAAAGACGCCTGCGGCCATGCCGCCCCACTGGCGCCAGCGGCGAACCTGCCGGTACGCGTCGTTCAACTGATGGGTTGTGGCCAACAGGTGTGTGGGCAGTGGTTCGGCGTCAATGCTGTCTGCCAGCGCTCGCATCTGGCTACGCTGGTCGGACCAGTGCTGCAAGGTTTCATGGTCAGCTTGCGAAAGCCTGCCAGCCACAGCGCGGGCCGTTGACTCGTCAAGCTGGCCATCGAAATACGCAGCCAGCTCGTCGTCAGAAACGAGGGGTGGGTGGTTGCCTTGTGGATGTACGGTCATTTCAGCCGCCTCATTCTGGGGGGCAATGCCTGCACGTCGGCCACGGTACCGGGCACTGGCTGCAGGGTCATCAGTTCTTTCAGCCGGGCGCGTGCCCGGTGCAACCTGGACATGACGGTGCCGATGGGCACGCCCAGCGTGGCTGCCACATCCTGGTAGCTCATGGCTTCCAATGTCACCAGCAGCAGCACTTGGCGCTGGTCTTCAGGCAGTCGCATCAGGCAGGCTTGCAGGTCCAACCTGTCATCGGCGGTATCGGGGGCGCTGACCAGCTCGGACTCGCAGGTCTCCGCGTCCTGCATCATGGCCGGTGGTGGCCGGTGCCGCTGTTGACGTATCTGGCTGACATGGACGTTGTGCATCAACGTGAACAGCCAGGCACGCAGGTTGGAGTCCACCGTCCAGAGCGCCCATTTGCGGCAGGCGCGCTCCAGGGTGTCTTGGATCAGGTCGTCGCTGGCCCAGACATCACCCGTCAGCATCCGGGCATAGCGCCGAAGTGCAGGCAGGTGTGCCCAGAGTTGGTCACGCATGTTTGTTACGGGTAGCCTGGTTTTGAGCCGCCAAGCGGGCGTGGCTCAGGGCCTGGCGACTTGCCAGACCTTGTTGAAGCCGTCACCGGTTTTGTCGCCGGGCTTGGCGTCTTTGACCCAGTAGTACAGGGGTTTGCCCTTGACGGCCCATTGCTTCTTGCCATCATCCCGGGTCACGATGCTGAAGTCGCCGCGGGGCTTGTCGGCGTCGGTGGCCATCAGCGGTGGCCAATTGGTGGCACAGGGCCCGTTGCAGGTGGATTTGCCACTGCCCGCCATGTCTTTGTCGAAGGTGTACAGGGTCATGTGGTTGGGGCCAACCAACATGCCGTCGGTCACGTGGACCGGTGTGGTGGTTGACATGGCGGCACATCCGGTGATGAACGCGGCAGTGAGCAACGCGGGCGCGGCAAGGGCAGTGAACATGCGCATGGCAAAAACTCCATAAGGGGTGAATCGGACTTGAACACAGGGAAACAAATGCCCTGTGACTGCATGAACGCACCCTGGTGCCGGTTTATTCCCTGCCGCCGCAAATGAATCAGCGTGTGCGGTTTTTCATGGCGCGCTCGACCTCTCGCTTGCCTTCGCGGTCTTTGATGGTGTCCCGCTTGTCGTGCTCGGCCTTGCCTTTGGCCAGCCCGATGTCACACTTGATCCGTCCGTTGCGCCAGTGCAGGTTCAGCGGCACCAGGGTGTAGCCCTTTTGCTCAACCTTGCCCGTCAGGCGGCGGATTTCTTCTCTGTTCAGCAACAGTTTTTTGGTGCGTGCCGATTCGGCCGTGACGTGGGTGGACGTGGTCCGAATGGGGTTGATCTGGCAGCCAATGACGAACAACTCGCCCTCACGGATCACCACGTAGCCCTCGGTGATCTGCCCCTTGCCCTGGCGCAGGGCCTTGACTTCCCAACCTTGCAGCACCATTCCAGCCTCGTACCGCTCCTCAATGTGGTAGTTGAACTGGGCCTTTTTGTTGTCGGCAATGCGTACGGCCGGGGTCTTGCTATCGGCCTTGGCAGCCTTGCGTTCGAAGCGCGATGTGTGGTTGCCAGCAGCGGTGGTGGGTTTGGATGTGGTCATTGAGGGGTTTGAAGACTGCACCGGCGACTACAATCGCCGACGCTGTTTTTGATTGTATGAAAAGCGTTCACAAGTCTGTTCTGTTGTGGCACAGCGCATCTGAAATGTTTGCGCTCGTGACTGACATCGACCGTTACCCCCAGTTTCTGCCGTGGTGCGACCATGCCAATGTGCTGGAGCAAACCGCCACAGGCATGACGGCCAAAGTGGGCATGGCCCTGAGCGGGTTGAAGCAAAGCTTCACCACGCGCAATACCCATGAACACGATCGCAAGGTCATCATGCAACTGGTCGATGGGCCATTTTCCCGCTTGGACGGCACCTGGGAATTCACCCCCCTGGGTGACGGCACACAGCGTGCATGCAAGGTTGAGTTCAGGTTGAATTACGGCTTTTCAAGCCCAGCGCTATCCAAACTTGTGGGCCCGGTGTTTGACAAAATTGCATCCAGTTTGGTCGATGCCTTCGTGAAACGTGCCGATCAGGTATACGGACTGGGCACGCCTTGATGCGCGTCACGCTGGTTTTTTCACCTGCCTGCCGGGTGACCGTGGAAGCTGCGCTTGACCTGCCCAACGGCAGCACTGTGGCCACTGCGCTGATCACCAGCCGTTGGCGCGAGAGGTTTGCTCTGGATGCAGGCAATGATTTGACTTTTGGTATCTGGAATCACCCAGCCACACTTCAGACTCTGTTGAAGCCTGACGACAGGGTGGAAATCTATCGACCACTCAGTGTCGACCCCAAACGTGCCCGGCGCGAGCGGTTTCACAAGCAAGGTGCCAAGGCTGCAGGCTTGTTTGCCACGCGCCGCCCAGGTGCCAAACCTGGGTACTGATTTGCCGCAACGGGTTTAAGCAGCTTCAGCGCGTGCAGTTCTGTTGAATCGCTGTTTGCAGCCGTATTTTTTCGGCCTGACGCGCACTGTCATCCATGTAGATACGTTCGCCTTGCGCGTTCATGGTTCGCATGGGCGTACCCGTGTTCAAGCTGGCCAATGCAGTTTGCGCACGCTGGCAATTGTCAGCCCTTGCCGCTGCCACACGCTGTGCTTCGGCTTTCTGTTTTGCCTTTTCAGCTTCCTCAGTCTGCTTTTTCTTGGCCTCCAGTTCTGCGGCCCCTTTGGCGGTCACGGGGTCAGGCGCTTTGGGTGAATCAACGCCTGGCACACTCACCTTGGCCGCATCCGGCACCGCTTTGCGTGCTGTCGGCACACCTGGGCGCGACAGGATGTTCTTGTCAGGCACGTCCGATGGCGGTGCCAGGTCGCTGAACACTTTTTTCCCGTTGGCATCCAGCCATTGCCACTGAGCCCATGCGGGTGCGGCCATCAAAGCCAGCGCCAGGATGCTCAGCAAACTTGATTTCAGACGACGCTTTGGGTACATGGGCGCAGTGTAGCGCGAGCATGCCCTGTGGTGGGTTCGCACGCTGTGTGGTCAAGATGGGCCGACAGGTGCTCGCTACAATACGTCTTTTGGAGCTTTCAGACATGCGCCTCCTCGGCAATGCCCTCACCTTCGACGACGTGTTGTTGGTGCCCGCGTTCTCCCAAGTCCTGCCCAAGGACACTTCCCTCGCCACCCAATTCACTCGCAACATCCGGCTGAACCTGCCGCTGGTGTCGGCGGCCATGGACACGGTCACCGAAGCCCGGTTGGCCATCGCCATTGCCCAAGAGGGTGGTATTGGCATCGTTCATAAAAACCTGTCCATCGCTGAACAGGCTGCACACGTGGCCAAGGTCAAGCGGTACGAGTCAGGTGTGCTGCGTGACCCGGTGGTGATCACCCCTGGCACCACCGTACGCCAGGTCAAGCAGCTGTCAGACGAGTTGGGGGTGTCCGGGTTTCCCGTGGTGGATGCGGGCAAGGTGGTGGGCATCGTCACAGGCCGCGATTTGCGGTTTGAATCCCGCAATGATTTGCCTGTCAGCGAAATCATGACGCCGCGTGAGCGCTTGGTCACTGTGCCAGAAGGCACTACCCCCGAGCAAGCCAAAGCTTTGCTGAACAAGGTGAAGCTGGAGCGTCTGCTGCTGGTCAACGACGCGTTCGAGCTCAAAGGCCTCATCACCGTCAAAGACATCAACAAGCAGCTCAACTTCCCCAATGCCGCCCGCGATGCGTTGGGCAAGCTGCGCGTCGGCGCGGCCGTGGGTGTGGGCGAGGGCACCGAAGAACGTGTGGCAGCCTTGGTCAAGGCGGGGGTGGATGCGCTTGTGGTAGACACGGCACATGGCCACAGCAAGGGTGTGATCGACCGCGTGCGTTGGGTCAAACAGACTTATCCGCACATTGAAGTCATCGGTGGCAACATTGCCACGGGTACAGCTGCCCTGGCGCTGGCCGAAGCGGGTGCCGACGCCGTGAAGGTGGGCATTGGCCCCGGTTCCATTTGCACCACGCGCATCGTGGCGGGTGTCGGTGTGCCGCAGATCACAGCGATCGACAACGTTGCCACCGCCCTCAAAGGCACAGGCGTGCCGCTGATTGCCGACGGTGGTATCCGCTACAGCGGCGACATCTCCAAGGCCATCGCCGCAGGCGCTGGTACGGTGATGATGGGCGGCATGTTTGCCGGTACTGAAGAAGCCCCCGGTGAAGTCATTTTGTACCAGGGCCGCAGCTACAAGAGCTACCGTGGCATGGGCAGCATCGGTGCCATGAAAGCGGGTTCTGCGGACCGTTATTTCCAGGAAAACGACGAATCCACCAACCCCAATGCCGACAAACTGGTGCCCGAGGGTATCGAAGGTCGGGTGCCCTACAAAGGGTCGGTCGTCTCCATCATCTACCAGATGGCCGGCGGCCTCAAGGCCAGCATGGGTTACTGCGGTTGCGCCACGGTGGAAGAACTGCATGACCGCGCCGAGTTTGTGCAGATCACCACTGCTGGCATCCGCGAAAGCCACGTGCACGACGTGCAGATCACCAAAGAAGCGCCCAATTACCGGGCCGAGTGATACCCCACATGGCCACCTTCCGGCAGGCCGCTCCCTTTTGACGGGTGGCGGCCTGTTTTGTTTTCAGCCCCCAGTTATCCAAAGCACCATGCAGCACCAGAAAATCCTGATCCTCGATTTCGGCTCACAGGTCACCCAGCTCATTGCACGCCGTGTGCGCGAAGCACACGTGTACTGCGAGGTGCACCCTTGCGACGTGACCGACGAGTGGGTGCGCGCGTTCGCGTCAGATGGCTGCCTGAAGGGTGTGATCCTGTCGGGCAGCCATGCCAGCGTCTACGAGGTGGACGACAAAGCGCCAGATGCTGTGTACCAGCTTGGCGTACCCGTGCTGGGCATTTGCTACGGCATGCAAACCATGGCCCAGCAGCTGGGTGGCAAGGTCGAAGCTGGCCATACCCGTGAATTCGGCTACGCCGAGGTGCGTGCCCGCGGCCATACCGAGCTGCTGAAAGACATTGCCGACTTCACGACACCTGAAGGCCACGGCATGCTCAAGGTGTGGATGAGCCACGGCGACAAGGTCACCGAGCTGCCACCCGGCTTCAAGCTCATGGCCAGCACCGATGCCTGCCCCATTGCGGGCATGGCCGACGAGTCCCGTCACTTTTACGCCGTGCAGTTTCACCCCGAAGTCACGCACACCGTGCAAGGCAAGGCATTGCTGGAGCGCTTTGTGCTGGGCATTTGCGGCACGCGGCCTGATTGGGTCATGCGTGACCACGTGGCCGAAGCCGTAGAAAAAATCCGCGCCCAGGTGGGCGACGAAGAGGTCATTCTGGGGTTGTCAGGCGGGGTGGATTCATCGGTAGCGGCTGCACTGATTCACCGCGCCATTGGCGACCAGCTCACCTGCGTGTTCGTCGATCATGGCCTGCTGCGCCTGAACGAAGGCGACATGGTGATGGACATGTTCGAAGGCAAGTTGCACGCCAAGGTGATTCGGGTGGACGCCAGCGACCTGTTCCTGGGCAAGCTGGCCGGTGTGGCTGAACCTGAAGCCAAACGCAAAATCATTGGTGGCCTGTTTGTGGACGTGTTCAAAGCCGAGGCCGCCAAATTGAAGGCGGGCAACGACGGCCACAAGGGTGCCACGTTCCTGGCCCAAGGCACCATTTACCCGGACGTGATCGAGTCTGGCGGCGCCAAAAGCAAGAAGGCTGTCACCATCAAAAGCCACCACAACGTGGGTGGCCTGCCCGAGCAATTGGGCCTGAAGCTGCTGGAGCCACTGCGCGACCTGTTCAAAGACGAGGTGCGCGAGCTGGGCGTGGCGTTGGGCTTGCCGCACGACATGGTGTACCGGCACCCGTTCCCCGGCCCCGGCCTGGGCGTGCGCATTCTGGGCGAAGTGAAAAAGGAATACGCTGACTTGTTGCGCCGGGCCGATGCCATCTTCATCGAAGAACTGCGCAACTTTGTGGACGCAGACACCGGCAAAACCTGGTATGACCTGACCAGCCAGGCCTTCACCGTGTTCCTGCCGGTGAAAAGCGTGGGTGTGATGGGCGACGGCCGCACCTACGACTACGTGGTGGCCCTGCGCGCGGTGCAAACGTCAGACTTCATGACGGCAGACTGGGCCGAGTTGCCCTATGCGCTGCTGAAAAAGGTGAGCAGCCGCATCATCAACGAAGTGCGTGGCATCAACCGCGTGACGTACGATGTGAGCAGCAAACCACCGGCCACCATCGAGTGGGAGTGATTGGCGGCTTTGCCCTGGCGATGGCGGCGCGGGGCAACCCATGATGCCCCCAGGCATCAAACAGCTTGCAGTCACCCTGCTGATGGTTGCAGGCCTGTCTGCCGCTGCTGCGGCCACGGTGGCCACACCGCCAGGCCCCCCGGCAAACCCGGCCACAACCTGGCAAGGCCCGTTCTCAGGAAAAGTTGAATTCCAGAGCATCACGCCACCTGACCGTTGGCAATTTGTCCGCAAAAACCTGGACAACACCAAAGCAGTTCAGGTGCATGGCGATTTGCTGTTGCCAACCCAGCAGGGTGGCAAAGTGCCGGCGGTGGTCATCAGCCACGACAGTGGCGGTGTGACTCCCAAGCTCTACGACGTGTGGGCCAAAGCCCTGAACGCTGCGGGTGTAGCGGTGTTCATCCCCGACAGTTTCAAGCCGCGTGGCATTGACAGCACCACCCACCACCAAGGCCAGGTCGATGTGGCCGCCAACGTTGCCGACGCGTTGAATGCACTCAAGCTGCTGGCCAGCCACCCGCAAATTGATGCGGGCCGCATATTCCACATGGGCGGATCACGGGGCGGCACTGCGGCGTTTGAAACCCAGTGGGACATGGTGCGCCAAGCCGTGATCAGCGACGGGTTGAAATTTGCCGGGCATGTCACGTTGTACCAAGGCAACTGCAACACCCGCTTTCGGTTTGACCGAAGCAGCGCCCGCCCGGCGCCCATGCTTGCACTGCTGGGCGGTGCGGACGATGGCGCCCCGGCAGACGCCTGTGCGGCGTACTTCACCGAGCTGAACCGGGGCGGTGCCGACATCCGCTGGCAGATTTACCCCGATGCGCACCACAACTTTGACGGCAGCATCGCTCGCACCTACCTGGCGCAGGGCGTGACGGCCAAGAACTGCGCCATCGAGGTGTTCGTGACCGACGTGAAAGGCGGTGGCCTGGGCGAAGCGCGCGACTACAAAACCGGCCAACCCATTCAGGGCTTCGGCGAGTGGAACCGGGCTTTTGCGGCCTGCAACAACCGGGGGTTCACGGTGGGCGAAAACCGTGCAGCGCGGGAGCAAGCCGTTCTCGATGTGCTGGCGTTCATCAAAGCAACGCCAGCAAACCCTGGCGCTGTTCCCAACGGGAGCCGTGGGCTCGGCAAGGCCAGTCAAACGACCGATACCCACATGACCCATGAGCAACGCACCGAAGAGGTTCTGCGCGAGCTGGCTGCAGGCAAAAAATAAGCGCTGGCCCGCTCATCAAGGGTTGATCACAGGCCTGTTCATGAAGCAGTTCACAGGCCTGAATGTGATTTTTGAATAAAAAAAGTGCCTACTTCTTGTCAATATTAAATAGTTTGCTATATATTTTATTCCATAGCAAACTATTGTTTAACAGCAACAGCAACAGCAACAGCAACAGCAACAGCAACAGCAACAGCTGGGGCATTTTTTGACGTCTATCTGGCCAAAAAGCCATCCCAAATCAGCTTGGCGCCGGTCAAAAACATACCCCAATCCACCAGCCGGTAAAACCACAGTGGGCTGATTTTTCGGGCCACCTTCACACCCACCCACACCCCCAAGGGTGCAAACGGCAGCAGCGCCAACGAGGTGCCAAAGTTGCGCATGTCCAGCAGGCCCAGCCAAGCGTAGGGCAGCCATTTGCTGAGGTTGATGGCAAAAAAGAACGCCGCCAGCGTGCCCGTGAACACCGTGGGTGCCAGTTTGAGCGGAATCACATACGCGTTGATGGGTGGGCCGCCTGTGTGCGACACAAAGCTGGTGAAGCCCGCCGTGGTGGTCATCAGCGCACCCCATAACTTGCCGGGGGGAGGGGAGTCCGCCCGGGGTGGAAACAGCTTGCGCTGTGCCAAAAACACCCAGGCAAACACGCCCACCACGCCAGCCACGGTGTGCGAGTCAAGCGCCTTGAACAGCAACGCCCCCACGCCAATGCCCAGTAGCCCCCATGGCAACATGAAGCGAAACAGCGCCCAGTCCAGCTCTTTGCGAAAGGCTTTGAGCGTCAACACATCCATCACAAACAACAGGGGCATGAAAATGGCGGCGGCTTCAGGTACGGTCACCGCCAGCGCCATCAACGGCACACCCAGCGAACCAAAGCCGGCGCCAAACCCGCTTTTGCTCAGGCCCAGCAAGAAAACGGCCGGAATGGCCACGAAATAGAAGAAAGGTTCGGTGATCAAACGTGCTGTCCTGTGCTGAAAATACGGTTTTTCGATTGAGGTCAGATGAATGGGTACAGACTCGGCTCAGCTGACAATTGTTTCCCCCCATGACACATCCTGCCCCCCACCAGCCCGCAAGCACCGAAGATACCCGCTGGATGCAACTTGCGCTGGCACAGGCGCAACAAGCCGCAGCAGCGGGTGAAGTGCCCGTGGGTGCCGTGGTGGTGAAGGCGGGGCAGGTCGTCGGTGTCGGCCGCAATGCTCCCATTGGTGACCATGACCCCACGGCACACGCAGAAATGGTGGCGGTGCGCAGTGCGGCACGGGCCTTGGGCAACTACAGGCTGGAGGGGTGCACCCTGTACGTCACGCTGGAGCCCTGTGCCATGTGCAGCGGCGCCATGCTGCACTCGCGGCTTGACCGCGTGGTGTTTGGCGCGCCAGACAGCAAGACAGGTGCGGCCGGTGGTGTGATCGACCTGTTTGCCCAACCCACCCTGAACCACCAGACACGGGTCACTGGGGGGGTGCTGGCCGCTGAAGGTGCATCGCTTTTGCAGGCATTCTTTCGCCCCAAGCGGTTGAATGCCCACCCTGTTCGGGACGATGCGCTGCGCACCCCAGACAGCCGGTTTGCCCATTTGCCTGATTACCCCTGGGCCGCGCATTACATATCCGACCTGGCCAGCCTGAGCGGCCTGCGCATGCATTACCTGGACGAGGGCGCGCGAACCGCAGGGGAGGGTGGAGCACCCCAAACCACATTCCTGTGTTTGCACGGGGGCCAGACCTGGAGTTACCTGTACCGCCATATGATCCCGGTGTTCCTTGCATCGGGTGCGCGCGTGGTGGCCCCCGACATGATCGGCTTCGGCAAGAGCGACAAGCCCAAGAAAGAACGCGCTCACACCTTCAGCTGGCACAGGGCGGCTTTGCTGGAGCTGGTGGAACGCCTCGACCTTCGCAACGTGGTGCTGGTGGTGCACGACTGGGGGGGCACACTGGGGTTGACGTTGCCCATGGCGGCACCCCATCGCTACACAGGTTTGCTGGTCATGAACACCCTGTTGGCCACGGGTGAGCAGCCATTGCCGCTTGGGTTTCTTGTCTGGCGCGAGCAGGGCGCTCGGCAGCCGGGTAGCAAGGCGTGGCTGTTGTCTCGTGGCAGGGCGGCTTTGAACGCGCAGGCCTGCGCTGCGTACGAGGCCCCATTCCCTGATCGCGGACACTGCACGGCATTGCGTGCATTCCCGACGCTTGTGCCCGAGCAACCATATGACGACGGTGCGGCCGTGTCCCAAGCGGCAAAAGACTTCTGGCAACACACGTGGACTGGCCGGGCGCGCATGGCCATCGGACAACAGGACCCTGTGTGGGATGAGGATGTGATGTCCAACCAATACCCGCTGATAGCAGGTTGTGCACAGCCGTGGCTGATACCCGAAGCCGGTCACTTTGTGCCTGAATGGGGCAGGGCCGTTGCCGAACGCTGGTTTACTGACTGAGCGCCCGCCGACCTTTTGCGTTGTACAGCGCCGAGGGTGGAGAGAAAGCTTGGGATCTGCCCAGCGTTTTGTCATGAGCAGACAACCGAGCAACCGCCTGATGGGATACTCACCACGTGAACACCAAACACATTTACATCTATTCGCCCTCCAGTGCGGTGCGTGACACGGCCGCCTTCACCCGAGGGCTCCGCAGGTTGAAGGCACTGGGGCATGAAGTCGAAGTGGACGCCGATGCCCGACGCAGTCACATGCGTTTTGCTGGCGACGATGCCACCCGTGTGGCTGCCATCACCCGCGCTGCGGCCAGCGGTGCTGACGTGGCCTTGATCTCCCGTGGCGGATACGGGCTGACACGCATCCTGCCGCAACTGCCGTATGACGCCATGGCCCAATCCATCGAGCGCGGCATGTTGTGGATCGGGTTGAGCGACTTCACCGCCTTGCAGATGGGTTTGATGGCGCATCTGCAGCGTCAACAGCAGAAGGTTGGCGACCTTGCCCCTGCATTCGGCCCCGGCGCGGTCACGTGGGCTGGTCCAGCTCTGGGCGAAGATTTCGGTGCTGACCCGAAACTGGGTGATGAAGCCAACCCGTTGCCTGACGACATCATGGAGGCGTGCTTCGATGACCTGCTGTGCGGGCAGGGCGAGGGCACTGGCTGGCGTGTGTCTGCGGCTGACAAAGGCGATTTTTCAGTTGAAGAGGCCACCCTGTGGGGGGGCAACCTGTCGGTCTTGGTCTCGTTGATCGGCACCCCCTATTTGCCCCATGTGGAGGGCGGCATCCTGTTTCTGGAAGATGTGAACGAACATCCCTTCAGAATCGAGCGCATGCTGACGCAACTGCTGCATGCGGGCATCCTGGGCAGGCAACGGGCGGTGGTGTTGGGCCAGTTCAACCGTTACAAACTGGCGGAAGGGCACGACCGGGGCTTCAAATTGACCACGGTGGTGGATTGGTTGCGTTCACAGCTCGCTGTGGAGGCTGTGGGTGCGACATTGGTCAATGGTGGCAGGTCCGTGCCGGTACTGACCGGATTGCCTTTCGGGCACGTGTCCACCAAGGTGTTGCTGCCCGTGGGGCGCACCGTCGATTTGGTGGTGCAGGGGCGCGATGCCTTGCTGTTCTGGGATTGAAGTGGCGACTGTGGACAGGCAAAAGTGCGCAGCCCTGCAACAACCGTCAGTTGCCGATGAGCGCGTTGGTCAGCTCTGCGCGGAACGTGTTTGCCACCGGGTCGTAAACGCCAAAACTGCTGCCGAATTCCCAATACGCCCAAGGCATGTTGGCCTGCGCCGCTGACTGACGAACCAGCCGGGTATAGGTGACCCGCGAGGTCATGTCAGCTGCCGAATAGGCTCCGAACTCACCCAGCAGCACCGGGTAACCCATCGCGTCAGACCAGTATTTGGCATGGTGAATGCCATTGAAGATCACATTGGCCTGCTCGGCACTGCAGCAGGCGACTCCCGTGGGCTGTGGCGGAGTGACCCAGGTGGCCCCTTGGTGTGTGAAAGCAAACGGCTGATAGAAATGCACCGTCGACATCAGGTACGCATCCAGTGGCATGGTCAGCGTACCCAGCGCATAGGGGTCGTTGTAACTGGCCGGGCCAATGACGACGACGCGTTCTTTGTTGCTGATGCGCACTTGCTTCAGCGTGGTGTCTGCCAACGTGTTCCATTTAGAGGCCGTCATGCGCCCATGGGGTTCGTTGTACAGCTCAAACAACAGCTTGTCGCTGCGTGAGCCCAAGTGATGTCCGATTTGGCTCCAAATGCCCACAAAGCGTTCTTCCAAGATGGCTTCGTCCACTGCAAATTCACCGGCATCCAGTGCATCGCCATCCAGCTGGCGATGGTGGTGCATGTTCAGCACCACGTGAAAGCCGCGCGCCAGCAGTTGATCAACAACGGTGGTGACGCGGTTCAGGAATGCGGCGTCAATGGTGTATGGGAATTGTGAAGCCGCATGGTTGCTCCAACGCACAGGCAACCGCACGGTCCGAAACCCGGCGTTCCAGGCAGCCTGAATGTATTCGGGCTTGGCTGTCAGACCCCATTCGCCTTCGGAGGGCGACTCGAACATGTTGCCGAAGTTGATGCCAGGCCCCATCGCGCGCGAAATGTCCCATACCTTTGCATCGGCGTGTGTCACCACAACGGGAGGGTTGACGGGGTCGTTCTTCGCGTCCTCACTGCCACCGCAAGCGGCGAGCAACGTGACCAAACCCGCCGCGAGCCCCGTGCGCCACCGGCACTGCCAGCGGTGTGACGCAAAGGTTGAAAGCTTGAGCGGTTGGGGCATGGTCGCGTTCATGTTTCAAAGGTTACCGCAATCGTTGCAACTTAACATAATATACATCGTAGATAAAATATCAGTGCCCACCAGGCCGTCGATTTGATCAAACCCACTTTTTGAAAACGACCACAGCGATCATGGGCTCACCACCACGCTCGCTGCCATGCGGGAGACACACCATCCGTCAGCTGTTAACGCACAATTCGAAACCGAGGATGCCACACAACAGGCAGTTGTGCGCGCCCGAATTTCCCCAACTCATCCCACAACCATACAGGTACTTTCCACATGACAAGACTTGCCAACAAGGTCAGCATCATCACAGGCGCAGCGCAAGGTATCGGCCTGGCCACAGCACTCAAGTTCGCCACGGAAGGTGCAATCGTCGTGGTATGCGACATCAAACAAGCGGCCGTGGATGCTGCGGTGGCTCAATGCCAAGCGTTGGGTGCGCAGGCGGTTGGTTACGTGATGGATGTCACACAGCGCCCTATGGTCGAAGCTGTCGTGGCGGCCGTGAAAGACCGGTTCGGGCGCATCGATGTGCTGGTGAACAACGCAGGCATCACCCAGGATGCGCGGTTGCAAAAAATGACGTTGGAACAATTTGACCGCGTGATCGATGTCAACCTGCGCGGTGTGTTCCATTGCAGTCAACTGGTGGCCGACATCATGGTGGCGCAAGGTTCGGGTTCGATCGTGAACGCCAGTTCCGTGGTAGGCATCTATGGCAACTTTGGCCAGACCAACTACGCCGCAACCAAGTTTGGCGTGATCGGTTTCACCAAAACCTGGAGCCGCGAGCTCGGCCCAAAAGGTGTGCGTGTCAATGCCGTGGCCCCTGGCTTCATTGCCACGCCCATCCTCAGCACCATCCCCGACAAGGTCATTGCCGATATGGAGCACCGCGTGCCGTTGCGTCGCCTGGGCAAGCCGGAGGAAATTGCCAACGTGTACGCTTTTCTGGCCAGCGATGAAGCCAGCTACATCAATGGCGCGGTGATTGAGGTGTCTGGCGGCATGACGGTATAACGCCCTGCCAGGGAATGTCTGCCACCCCGCCCTGCCCATCAAGCATGTCAAACACCCCCCACGCCAGCCCACCGTCGCCATCGGTTGAACACCATGTGGGCTACGTGCCCACGCTGCGAGCCCCTCGGCCCGGTGACATGGGTTGGGTGATCCAGCAGCATGGCGAGCTGTATGCAGCTGAATACGGCTGGAATGTCGAGTTCGAGGCCCTGGTGGCACGCATCGTGGCCGACATGATGGCCAAGCACGACCCAGCCCGTGAACGTGGCTGGATGGCAGAGGTGGACGGCCAACGCGTGGGGTCGGCCTTTGTCGTGCACCGCAACGACACCGAGGCGCAACTTCGGTTGCTGCTGGTGTTGCCTGCGGCCCGTGGACTGGGTCTGGGTGCCCTGCTGACAGACACCTGCATCGCCCACGCCCGCAGTCAAGGCTATGCCAAGCTCGTGTTGTGGACCAACGCCAACCTCACCATGGCCAGAAACATTTACGCCAAACGTGGGTTCAAGTTGATGTCGAGCGAAGCCTACCGTGGCTACGGCCATGACCTGGTCGGCGAGCAGTGGGAACTGTTGCTGTGAATCTGGCGCTGTGGGCCGCAGTAGGCAGGGTGTTCAGGTAAGCGCTGTAATCGTCACATCCCGCTGGATGGTGACTGACGTGCCGCCGTTGAAACCTGCGTTGCTGCAGTGCGCATCGGTTTCATGTGCGTGTTGCCGTTTGCGCCAAAAAAATTATATAAAAAAAGCGGCATATCGCTTTTGTGACATGCAATGACAGCTATACATTTGTAATATCCTGGTAAATCAGCGCCGGGCAACGAGCGTGCGCCACACCAGGCTCAAACCCACCGCACCGACCAGGCAAAAATTCAAAAACGACCAGTTGGCGATGGTGAGCGTGAGGAACGTCCAGTCAATGGCGGCGCAATCGCCGCTGCCCTTGAAAATCATGGGCACCACACGCTGCAGGGGGAAGGTTTCAATCATCCCGTAAAAGTCGCGTCCGCAAGAGGCCTCTTGCGGCGGGTACCACTGCAAAAAGCTCTGGCGTGCCGCCACGAAGGCACCAAACCCGGCCAGCAGCACCACACCGGCAGCAGCGATGCCTGCGCCCAGCCGCTGTGATGGCCAAGCGGCCCCCAGCAGCGCCACCAACGCCACCAGCACCATCGCGTAGCGCTGCACGATGCACATCGGGCAGGGCTCCAACCCCACCACGTGTTGCAAATACATGCCAAACGCCAGCAAGCTGATGCACAGGCCCGCCACAGCGGCCAACACGGCACGGGGCCGACGGTCGAACAATTCAATCAGATTCATATGAAAGTTGGGGCCCAATGGCCATCTGGCGCTCGGGGAGCCGGTAACGGGCGATGAGGGGTAGAAAGAAAGCCATGAATTCGCTGGGAAAGCCGGCACAGGCGGACGCAAGCAGAAACATTCACCAACCCTTGAGGCAGATCAATCAACGCATGCGCATATGCCTGGCCGTGACTTACGTCACAACGATCTGGCATATGAGGCAGCTTACACTCGCCAAGTTCCCAGTTTTCCACCTTCACCAAGAGTTTTGCATGAGCGCATTTCTGGAAGAAACCGTCCTCAGTGTCCACCATTGGACGGATCGCCTGTTCAGCTTCACCACCACGCGGGACCAGGCCCTGCGCTTCTCGAACGGGCATTTCACCATGATTGGCCTCAAGGTGAATGGCAAGCCGTTGCTGCGAGCCTATTCCATTGCCAGTGCCAATTACGAAGAGCACTTGGAATTTCTGAGTATCAAGGTGCAGGATGGCCCGCTCACCTCTCGGCTGCAACACATCCAGGTGGGCGACAAAATCGTTGTCGGCAAGAAGCCCACCGGCACCTTGCTCATCGATTACCTGCTCCCCGGCAAGAACCTGTACCTGATCGGCACAGGCACAGGCTTGGCACCGTTCATGTGCCTGATCCGCGATCCGGCTACCTACGAAAAATACGAAAAAGTCATCCTTTTCCACGGTGTGCGCGAGGTCAATGAGCTGGCATATGCTGAATACATCAATGTGGATCTGCCCAACCATGAATACCTGGGTGACATGGTGAAGGCACAGCTGCTGTATTACCCTTGCGTGACACGCGAGCCCTTCAAGAACCGTGGTCGTGCCACCGATCTGCTGGCCAGCGGGAAGCTCGAGAGCGATCTGGGCCTGTCCAAACTGGATCCTGCGCACGATCGCGTCATGATTTGCGGCAGTCCTGCACTGAATAAAGACATGCGAGAGCTTCTCAACGCCCGCGGCTTTCAAGAAGGCAGCACCACTTCCCCTGGGGACTATGTGGTCGAGCGGGCATTCGTCGAGCAGTGACGCTACCATCCGCGCATTGTTTTTGGTAACCAAGGAACCTCACTCATGGCACGCATGGTCAACTGCATCAAACTCGGCAAAGAAGCCGAAGGCCTCGACTTCCCGCCCTACCCCGGTGAACTGGGCAAACGCCTGTGGGAAAGCGTCAGCAAGGAAGCATGGGCTGCCTGGCTCAAGCAGCAGACCATGCTGGTCAATGAAAACCGCCTGAACCTGGCCGATGCCCGTGCACGCCAGTACCTGGCGCGCCAGATGGAAAACCATTTCTTCGGCGCGGGTGCCGATGCGGTGCAAGGCTACGTGCCGCCCACCGCCTGATTGTCCCCAGCAGCCCACGCCATGCGTGGGCTTGCTCCATTTGCCGCACCATTTTTCACGCGGCCCCATTCGATGACATTGCTTGCGCTGATTGGCGCTGACACACACGGTGTGGCAGCCGCCCTCGCCTGGTTGACCCGCTCGGGCGCACATGCGCCCACCCGTGGCACCCAACCCATTCGGCACGCCATGCTGGTGGTGCCACCCGACACCATCGCCCCTCTTCTGGCAGATTTACCCGCTGCATGGGGCACCCGCACGCCCACGCACTGGCCCGACACGCTGGATATGGGTTTTCACCCGCTGGCCTTGGGTGGCGTGAACATGGTGGTGTGCGTGGGCCAACCCGCAGCGGTGTTGCCCGAATGTGTCTGCCATGCGCACAGCGTGTGGATGGGCAACCCGGGCACCGCACCTGCCCATCGGACACTGCCGCGCATGGTGGCCCGCTTGTGTGCACAACAGGCTGAATTGAACTGGGAAGCCCCACCGTCACCCGCTGATTGGGAGCAGTGGCTGGCCGCCGGGTTCAAGCCCGTGACGACGCCCTTGGGGCCAGGTGAGCCGTCTGGCCTGGCCTGCCAGGCAAGGTACGAGCCGCGTTGGCCCGTGCCCATGCCCGCACCCGTGCCTGCCACCAGTGCCGTCGTGGTCGGTGCAGGCCTGGCTGGTGCAGCCGTCGCGCTGTGTCTGGTGCGAGCAGGTTGGCAAGTGTGCCTGCTGGACCAGCATCCTGGTCCGGCCCAGGCGGCATCGGCCTTGCCTGTGGGCATGCTGAGCGCACACGTGACGGCGCGCGAAACCCTGATGTCCGAGCTGTCACGCACAGGGATGCCGCTGCACCTGCGTGAGCTGATGACCCACGTGCCCGAAGGCCACGGCTGGCAACGCACACAGGTCACGAACCTGAAAGGCATCGAGGCCGACGAAGGTGCAGCCCAAACCGACACTGCCGCACCGCTGACCTTGCCCGCCGCACTGGTGCGGCCCGCTGCACTGGTCAATGCCTGGCTGGCAGAGGCCCAGGCAACAGGCCGATTGACCACCCGGTGGAATGCGCACGCGGCAGCTCTGGCACAGGTGCCCTCACCTTCAAGTTCAAACCCTCACCCTCAACTCTGGCAGGTGCTTGACACAGCCGGCTACCCGCTGGCGCAGGCCCACCATGTGGTGGTGACGGCTGCCTACGGCTCGGCAGCCTTGCTGGCACCGCATGTAGCCGACATGAACCTGTCCACGCCATTGCGCGCCGTGAAAGGGCAAATGACCCTGGCACCGCTGAGAGGTGCGCCGCTGGCACCCCATTCGTTGCGCCAACACGGCGTGTTCGTGCCCGCCTACGACGATGCAGACCACCCGGTGGCCAACCGCGTCTGGGCCATGGGCTCCACCTACGAACGCGGCCAGGACAACAGGGACACCACGCCAGCAGCACATGCCCGCAATGCCGACAGCCTGGCCGCCATGCATCCGGTTGCGCACGCGCGCCTGCTGGAGCAGGCCACACACGGCGAAACGGTGGAATGGGCTGAGGTGCGCTGCGCGTCGCTTGACCGCTTGCCCATGGTGGGGGCGCTGCCCGCGCCAGGGGTCATTCAACCCAGCACCTTGCTGGAAACCGTGCCACGTGTGGCGGGTTTGTGGACCGTGTCGGGCTTGGGGTCCAGGGGTCTGACCCTGTCAATGCTGGCCGCGCAGCTGCTGGTGGCCCGGCTCAGCGGTGAGCCACTGCCCGTGACCAAACGTCACGCGGCTGCACTCGACCCTGCGCGCTTTACACTGAAACACGCCAGGAAAACCACCGGGAAAAAGGCAGGGGACAAACCTGCGTCGGCCCCCGCCACAACCTAGACAACCAGCGGGGTGGTGAGCCGAGACAGCAATTCGATCACCTCTCTCGGCTCCAATGGTTTGGCCAGCACCTCGGCGTTGTGGTCATGACCCATGTGACGACCCAACTGCCAACGCCGCCACCGGGCCAGCAAATTGAACGGGTGACCACCTGACACGCCATTCGACGTCAGCACCAGCGCAGCCAACGGGTTGCCCGCACGCAAGTGCAGGGCCACCGTACTGCCATCAATGGCCACGGAATCCAGGTTGACGAAAGCCATGGCATAGGGCCTGACCGCCAGCGCGGCCAACGCCTGCGTCGTGGTGGCGGCCTCATCAACCCACACCAAGTGCGCCAAAGCCAGGCGCGCCCGCAGGTACATGCGCTCGGATTCGTCGGCACTGACGACCATCACGCGCCTGTCGCCCCAAGACGGGGGCAGTCGTCGCTCAGTTTCGGGCCAATCGCCTGCGACAGCGGGTACTGCTGCGGCAATCGAGTCAACAGTCGTTGCAACGGGACGGTCGATCGATGCGGACGCCGTGTCTGCAGACCCTGGGTACGCGGGGACCGCTGCCGCAGCGGCTGCGCCACCCACATCGAAAATCGGGTCAGTGAACCCCATCTCCCCGAGGTCAAGGTCCAAATCAACGGCAGCATCGGCCTGCAGTGCGACGTCCAGATCGATGTCAAGTTTGGAAAACGTCAGCACGTCCATGGCATCGGGCGGCAGTGTGTCGGCCAGCCCCGGATCGGTTTGTGGACCGGATCGGTCAACCCTGGCGCTGTTGGCGTTGGCACGTGAGGACATCATTGTCATCAATGCTACTCCATGGCTGAGGCCTGTTCGCACAGGAAACACCCGAATGCAAGGGGCACATTTTCTTAATTCCAAATGGACATATTTGAATAGCAAAAATGTAGTTTGAATTATGAAGAAGCCTGATTACAGTCCCGGCCATGCATGACATTGCTTTCATTTTTGCGGGATTTGCGGTTGGCCTCATCGTCGGTTTGACGGGTGTGGGCGGGGGCTCGTTGATGACGCCCATCCTCATCTTCTTCTTCGGCGTCAAACCCTACCTGGCTGTGGGCACAGACCTGCTGTTTGCAGCTTTCACCAAGCTGGGCGGCACCGTCAGCCTGACCCGCCAGCGCCTGGTGCCCTGGCGCGTGGTGGCCACATTGAGTGCAGGCAGCATCCCGGCATCGTTGATCACGCTGTGGGTGCTGCGCGAAGTGGGGCCAGCCAACCCAGCGGTTCAAAAGCTCATGACATCTACCCTGGGTGTGGCCTTGCTGCTGACAGCGGCTGCCAGCCTGTACAAGGCCGCGCGCGGCAAACAGTTGCCCCGCACGCTGGTGGCTGGCCAGGAAGCCCAGGCCATGACGCCCCGCCACTGGGCATTGCCCCTGATGCTGGGTGCGGTGATCGGCACGCTGGTCACGCTCACATCGGTGGGTGCAGGTGCCATCGGCGTCACGGCTTTGCTGCTGCTGTACCCCATGTTGCCCCTGCCCCGCATCGTGGCGGCCGACATTGCCTATGCCGTGCCGCTGACGCTGGTGGCCGGGTTGGGCCATGCCTCGCTGGGCTCGGTCGACTGGCCTTTGCTTGCCAAACTGCTGGCCGGGTCGTTGCCCGGTATTTGGCTGGGCTCGCGCCTGATCACCCGCACACCTGAACGCCTGATCCGCGGCGTGTTGTCTGTGCTGCTGGCCTGGGCCGGTACCAAGCTGGTGATGATCTGACCCCCGTCGGCGGTCCTCCCCCGCCGACGAACCTGCTGCACCCGACTGCCCAGCCGAGACTGACCGCCCGCGCTGCACTGACACAGCGCACCGCCACCCATTTGTTTTGATTGATTGACCACGATGTACGCCTACACCGAATTTGACCGACAGTTCATACGCAGCCGCGCTGCACAGCACCGCGACCAGCTGGAACGCTACCTGGCCGGCACCCTGAGCGGTGACGACTTTCGCCCCCTGCGCCTGCAAAACGGCTGGTACGTGCAGCGCTACGCGCCCATGCTGCGCGTGGCCGTGCCTTACGGCGAACTCAACAGCGCACAGCTGCGTGTGCTTGCAACAATAGCCCGCGACTACGACCGCCCCAGCCCTGAACTGCTGGCTGAGGCACAGGCCAAGCAGGACCAGATCGGCACCACACCCGGCCCCCGCCTGAGCGCTGGCTACGGCCACTTCACCACGCGCCAGAACGTGCAGTTCAACTGGATTCCGCTGGAAAAAAGCGCCGATGTGATGGACCTGCTGGCCACCGTGAACCTGCACGGCATCCAGACCAGCGGCAACTGCATCCGCAACACCACCAGCGACGAGCGTGCCGGGATTGCCGTGGACGAGGATGTGGACCCCCGCCCCTATGCCGAACTGATTCGCCAGTGGAGCACGCTGCACCCCGAATTTGCCTTTTTGCCGCGCAAATTCAAAATTGCCATTCACGGTGCGCGCGAAGACCGTGCCGCCACCGCCTGGCACGACGTGGGCCTGCAGGTGCTGCGCAACGCCGATGGCGAGGTGGGGTTCAAGGTGCTGGTGGGCGGTGGCATGGGCCGCACCCCCGTCATTGCCACGGTCATTCGTGAGTTCCTGCCCTGGAACCAGATCATGAATTACCTGGAGGCCGTGGTGCGCGTGTACAACCGCTGGGGCCGCCGCGACAACATGTACAAGGCCCGCATCAAAATTCTGGTGAAGGCCGAGGGCCAGCGCTACTTTGACGAGGTGGAGCAGGAATACCGCGACATCCTGGAAAAAGACGGTGGCCCCCACACCATTCCTCAGGCCGAACTGGACCGCTTGCTGGCCTGCTTCGTGGCGCCCACGCTGTGCTGTGACAAAAAGAGCGCCGACGCCAAAATTGCCCACATCCTGAAAGCAGCTGCCGAAGACGACGTGGAGTTTGGCCGCTGGCTGCAGCAAAACGTGGCCCCGCACAAAAACCCCGACCTGCGCGCCGTCACACTCAGCTTCAAGCGCCTGGGCCAGGCCCCTGGCGACGCTACCGCCGAGCAATTGTTCCGCGCCGCCGACCTGGCCGACCAGTTCAGCGCTGGCGAGGTGCGCGTGACGCACGACCAGAACCTGCTGCTCCCCTGGGTGCGCTGCGACCAGTTGCCAGAGCTGTGGCGCGCGGCCCGCAAACTGGGCCTGGCCAAGCCCAACATACGCCTGCTGACAGACATGATTGCCTGCCCGGGCGGCGACTACTGCGCACTGGCCAACGCACGCTCCATTCCCGTGGCTGCGGCCATTTCAGAGCGTTTTGCCGACCTGGACGAGCTGCACGATCTGGGCGAAGTTGACCTGCACATCAGTGGCTGCATCAACTCGTGCGGCCACCACCACAGCGGCCACATCGGCATTCTGGGCGTCGACAAAGACGGCCAGGAGTGGTACCAGGTGACGCTGGGCGGGTCTGACGGCTCAGCCCTCAGCGGCACGCCCATGGCCGGCAAGGTGATTGGCCCTTCGTTCGCCGCCGATGAGGTGGTGGATGTGATGGAAGCCCTGATGGACACCTACAAAACCCTCCGCACGGGCAACGAAACCTTCATTGGGACCTACAAGCGCGTGGGTGCCGAGCCCTACAAAGCCGCAGCCAACGCCGTGCGTCACATCACCGCCCGGCACGAGCCAGCGCCCGCTGCAGATGCCGCCCATGAGCGCCACCTGGCCCATGGGCAAGCCGCCCGCGACATCGACGCTTGACACCGCTGACCCTCCAAGGCAAAAATATGAAACTGATAGCTGCAAACACAATAAATACAAGCGTTGAAGCACAAAATTGTGCAGAAAATGTCGTCACCCTGGCCAACGACGCCGATCCGCGCTCGCTCAACCTCTCGGGCGTGGCCCGCGTGGACCTGCAATTTCCCAAGTTCACCGACGGCCGGGCCTTCAGCCAGGCCTTTTTGCTGCGCCGCCGCTTGGGGTTCCAGGGCGACATCCGCGCCACCGGCGACGTGCTGGTGGACCAGCTGCAGCAAATGGCCCGCACCGGCTTCACCGAGGCCGTGCTGCGCGCCGACCAGAACCTGGCGCATGGCGAAAAACTGCTGGGCCTCTATGCCAGCTTCTACCAAGGCGATGCCGTGCACATCCAACCCCATTTCACGGACAGCGCACACGCCGAAGGGAGCGCCGCATGAGCGACCTCACCTCCACCCTGTCGGCCCTGCCCGGCGAGGCATCGGCCTTCACCCCCCAGCCGCTGCCCGCCACCCAGTTGCATGCCAAACCGTCGGCCACCTACACCGCCAAACTGGCTGAAACACAGGCCCTGCTGCAACAGGCGGCCGTGCAATTCCAGGCCAACGGCCAGTTCACCATCACCCAGGCCAGCAGCCTGGGGGCGGAAGACGTGGTCATCACCCACCTCATCAACCAGCTGGGCCTGGGCATTCCGGTGTTCGTGCTGGAAACGGGTGCGCTGCACGCCGAAACGCTTGGACTTTTGGAGCAAACTGTTCAAACCAGTCAAGCGCCAGTGACCATTTACAAGCCAAACACCGAAGCGGTGGTGCAGTTTGTGGCCCGCGAGGGGGCTGAGGCCATGTACAAAAGCATTGAGTTGCGCAAGGCCTGCTGTGGCATCCGCAAAATGGAGCCCCTGGCACGCGCCCTGGCGGGCAAAGAGGCCTGGATTACCGGCCTGCGCCGGGAGCAGTCCAACGCCCGGGCTGAGGTGCTGCTGACTGATGAAAGTGAAAAAGCCAGCACGGGCCGCACCAAACTCAACCCCCTGTCCAACTGGACCTGGGGCGACGTGTGGCACTACATCAGCCTGCACAATGTGGCCTACAACCCGTTGCACGATCGCTTCTTCCCCAGCATCGGCTGCGCACCTTGCACCCGGGCCATCAGCCTCGGTGAAGACTTCCGCGCGGGCCGCTGGTGGTGGGAAACCTCCTTGGAGGGCGGTGCCGCCAAAGAGTGCGGCCTGCACGTGAAAAACACCTCCCAAGGAGCGACCGCATGAACGCCCGTACACCCGAACACCTGCTGACCATGAGCCAAGCCCACCCACACGCCCTGAACAACACCCACCTGGACGCGCTGGAGGAAGAAACCATCTTCATCCTGCGCGAAGTGGCCGCCGTCTTCGAGCGCCCCACCCTGCTGTTTTCGGGCGGCAAAGACTCGCTGGTCATGCTCAAGTGCGCTGAAAAAGCGTTTGGCAAAAAATCGGAAGGCGGCGGCTTGCCCTACCCGCTGCTGATGATCGACACCGGCCACAACTTCAAGGAAGTGACCGATTTCCGCGACTTCCGCGCCCAGGAGATGGGCGCCGAGCTGATCGTGCGCAGTGTGGAAGACTCCATGGCCCGTGGCACCGTGCGCCTGGCCCACCCTGGCGAAAGCCGCAACGTGCACCAGTCGGTCACGTTGCTGGAGGCCATTGAAGAATTCCGCTTCGACGCGCTCATTGGCGGTGCCCGCCGCGACGAGGAAAAGGCCCGCGCCAAAGAGCGCATCTTCAGCCACCGCGACAGCTTCGGCCAATGGCAGCCCAAGGCACAGCGCCCCGAGCTGTGGACGCTGTTCAACACCCGGCTGCAACCCGGCGAGCATTTCCGCGTGTTCCCCATCAGCAATTGGACCGAGCTGGACGTGTGGCAATACATTGCCCGCGAAAACATCGCCCTGCCCAGCATCTACTACACGCACAAACGCGACGTGGTGGAGCGCAAAGGCCTGCTGGTGCCCGTGACCGAACTCACCCCCCCGCGTGAGGGCGAAGCCGTGGTGGTGCGCGACGTGCGTTTCCGCACCGTGGGCGACATCACGTGCACCTGCCCGGTGGAAAGCACAGCGGCCACGCCCGATGACATCGTGATCGAAACCCTGGCCACCGACGTGAGCGAGCGCGGTGCCACCCGCATGGACGACAAGACCAGCGAAGCGTCGATGGAAAAGCGCAAAAAAGACGGTTACTTCTGAACCCACGGGGCAGTTGACCTGCACGCGCCCAGTGGTTGCCCGCTGTCCAGCCGCACAGGCCCGATGCAGTCGTGTCGGTCAGACAGGGCTTTGAATATTAATATTTCGTAGCAAACAACATAATGAACACAAGCGCAGAAGCCATTTTTCATTCAAAACAATCGGCACACACGGCCAATGCCTTGCGTTTCATCACCTGCGGGTCGGTCGATGACGGCAAAAGCACGCTGATCGGCCGCCTGCTGGTTGACAGCAAAGCCGTGCTGCAAGACCACCTGGCCGGCGTGACGCGTTCCGGCACGACCGACCTGGCCCTGCTGACCGATGGCCTGAGCGCCGAGCGCGAGCAAGGCATCACCATCGACGTGGCTTACCGCTACTTCAGCACCGAGGCCCGCAAGTTCATCATCGGCGACGCCCCCGGCCACGAGCAGTACACCCGCAACATGGTCACGGCCGCCAGCAGCGCCGACGCCGCCGTGGTGCTGGTGGACGCCACCAAGCTCGACTGGGCCAACCCCGCCCTGCCGCTGCTGACGCAAACGCGCCGCCACTCGCTGCTGCTGAAGTTGCTGCGCGTGCCCAGCATCGTGTTTGCCGTGAACAAGCTCGACGCCGTGACCGACCCGGTGCTGGCCTTTGCACACATCCAGGCTGCGCTCAAGGGTTTTGCCCAGGCCGCAGGCATCCATGCCGTGGCCACGGTGCCCGTATCTGCCCTGCTGGGCTGGAACGTGGTCGACGCCGCGCCTGAACAAGCCGGTGCCACCGCAGACTGGTGCGGCTACACCGGCCCCACGTTGCTGGAAATTCTGGAAGCGCTGCCCACCACCGACAGCCCGACTGATGCACCGTTCGCCTTCCCCGTGCAGTGGGTTGAAAAACTCACGCCTGCGCTGGCAGCGCAGTTGGCGGCCATGCCTGTCAACGGTGCAAACGACACGAGTGCCACAAGCGACACCGACAACGCAAATGCTGACACGGCCACGGCCGGGTCAACCACCTCATCGGCCGCCAGCACGGCAGCGGGCGTCGGTCGCCGCGTGTTCTGGGGCCGCGTGGCCGCAGGAGCCATTGCGCAAGGTGACGAGGTGCAGGTGTTCCCCAGCGGGCAAAAGGCTGTCGTGGCACAGGTGCTGGACCACGCACGCCGCGCCAAAGCCATCGATGCGGGCACCAGTGCCGGCATCGTGCTCGACCGCGAGGTCGATGTATCGCGTGGCGACTGGCTGCTGGCTGCCCCCGTTGCCAGCACCAATGTGGCCGACGACGACGATTTCGGCGACACGCCCGCTGCCGTCAGCCCTTACCCGGGCCTGCGCGAACTGACCACCACCGTTGCCTGGATGGACGACGAACCCCTGGTGGCCGGTCGTGTGTACTGGGCGTTGCAGGGTCACCGCTGGGTCAAGGCCAAAGTGCGCCGCGTGGTGCACAAACTGGACGTGAACACGCTGGCCGAAGAAGACGCCACGCAGCTCGACCCCAATGCCATCGGTCACGTGGAACTGCTGCTGCAAGAGGCTTTGCCTGCCGTGCCGTACACGCAATCGCGGGTCATGGGCGCGCTGATTCTGGTGGACACCGCCACGCACCGCACGTCGGGCGCCGTGCTGGTGAACTGATTGCACGCTGTTTGCTGAAAGTCAATGCGTAGGGTTAATACTGCCCATAGCATCGGCAAACTTTAAAATCGCTCCCTTTTAATCCGTTACCCACACAAAAACCATGACTCACGTTGTCACCGAAGCCTGTATCCGCTGCAAATACACCGACTGTGTGGACGTGTGCCCAGTGGACTGCTTCCGCGAAGGCCCCAACTTCCTCACCATCGACCCCGATGAATGCATCGATTGCGCAGTGTGCATCCCCGAGTGCCCGGTGAGCGCCATTTTTGCCGAGGAAGACCTGCCCAAAGACCAGGCCCACATGACCCAGCTCAACGCCGACCTGGCCTTGCTGCCCAACTGGAAAAGCATCACCAAGCGCAAAGCCGCCCTGCCCGATGCCGACGACTGGAAAGACAAAACCGGCAAGCTGGGCGAACTGGTACGCTGAACCGGCAATGGTTCCGACTGGCTCAGGCCGCAAGGGCTGTAGCGGCCCAGCCAGCTCAAGCGGCCAGCCCCCACACACCAGCGCCCCTCGTGGGCGCTGTTTGTTTTGGGCGACCCCAATTGACTTGGGGCTGTGCTGCCCGCCACGTGATCCAATCTGATTGCCCTCCACACAAAGCCCCCTATGGAAACACCCTTGATTGCCCCCATCGAGACGGACGCCGTGGTGATCGGTGCTGGCCCCGTCGGGCTGTACCAGGTGTTTCAGCTCGGGCTGCAGGGCATCCACGCGCATGTGGTGGACGCGCTCGCCCGGCCCGGCGGCCAACCGGCGGAGCTGTACGGCGACAAGCCCATTTACGATATTCCCGGGCTGCCCGCCGTGACCGGTCAGGCATTGGTTGACCAACTGGTGCAGCAAGTGTCGCCGTTCAAGCCCACTTACCACCTGGCACACATGGTGTCGGCGCTGGCCGTTCAACCCGATGGGCGTTTTCTGCTGACCACCCACCGTGGCCTTGTGCTGTTGACTCGAATCGTGTTCATTGCCGCAGGTGTGGGTGCATTCGTGCCCAAAAAGTTGCCAGTGCCTGCGCTGGTGCCTTTCGAAGGGTCGCATGTGTTTCACCACCCACCGCTCACGCTGGACGTCACGGGTCGCACCGTGGTGGTGGCCGGTGGTGACCAGGCGGCACTGGACTGGGCACTGGCCACGGCGGCCAATCGGCAAACCAACGGCGTGCGCTCGGTCACCTTGCTGCACCGCCGCGACGTGATCCAGGCAGACGCCCAATCGCTGGCGCACATGAACACGTTGTGTGCCAGTGGTGAATTGGCATTCAAAGTCGGGCAGGTCATTGGCGTTACCCATACAGCGGGCGAGCCTGCGGCCATGGCCGGGCTGCAAATCAGCGGGCCCGACGGCGAGACTGAGGCTTTGGACGCTGACCTGCTGGTGGTCATGCTGGGCATCAGCCCCAAGCTGGGGACCCTGACCGATTGGGACCTGGCCATGGCACGCAAGCAATTGATGGTCAACACCGAAACGTTCGAGACCAGCCAGCGCGGCATTTTTGCCGTCGGCGACATCGTCACCTACCCCGGCAAGAAAAAACTGCTGGTGTGCGGTTTTCACGAATGTGTCCTGGCGGCCTTTGGTGCGGCGGCTTTTCTGTTCCCGAGCCGCCAAACACCACTGGAATACACCAGCAGCAGCAGTCGCCTGCAACAGCTGTTGGGCGTGGTCACACCCAGCCACGGCTGAACAGGCGCCCCGCGCTGGCACCGGTGCGGGCCTGATCCGGTCCACACCGCTACAATTCGAGCCGCTCGGCAGCATTGCCGGGCACCCGCTGGGGGTGTTGCACCGCAAGGTGCGACTGAGAAAGTCCCTTTGAACCTGATTGAGGTAATCCTCGCGCAGGGAAGCATGCTCTCCACGCCGCTGTGACTCACACAGATTGCCACGCTCCCCTTTTCAAACAAGGTACAGCGCGGCATCCAACCGGCGTATGCAAGCCGCCCTGCCATTGACGTTTGACCACGCAACACATGGCACACACCACACACGTACCCGTTTCTTTTTCGCGCACCGCACTGGCACAGGCTGCGGCACTGTACGCATTGGCCGCGTTGCCCCAGGCCTGGGCACAAAGCGCCAGCCCAACGCCCGGCACCGACGTACCCACACTCACCACGGTCACCGTGTCCACACGGACCGCACCGCTCACCAGCGCTGTATCTGGCTTTGGTGATGAAGACCTGTTGCGCACGCCTTTGGCCGTCAAAGTGATCGACGCGAGCACGTTGAGCGATCACCACGTTCGCCGCATGAGCGACGTGTTGCAGCTGGACGCCTCGGCCACCGATGCTTACAACGCCATAGGCTACTGGGACTACGTGACCCTGCGCGGTTTTGTGCTGGACGCCCGTTACAACTTCCGCCGCGACGGGTTGCCCATCAGCGCCGAAACCGCACTGGGCCTGGAAAACCGCGAGCGCATCGAGTTGCTCAAAGGCACCAGCGGCATTCAGGCGGGCACCAGCGCACCCGGTGGGCTGGTCAACCATGTCATCAAGCGTCCCACCCAACAACCCCTGCGCACCGTGAAACTGGAGGCCAACAACCATGGCAACGTGCTGGCCCACGTTGACCTGGGTGGCCGCCTGGGCACCGACAACGCCGTGGGGTACCGGTTGAACGTGGGCGCCGAGGATATGAAAAACCACGTGGCGGGTGCTGGCGGCCACCGTGAGCTGTTCGCACTGGCCATGGACTGGCGTCTGCGCCCCGGCAGCCTGCTGGAGGTGGACCTGGAACACAGCCGCCGCAGCCAACCCGGCGTGCCTGGCCTGAGTCTGACTGGCAACACACTGCCCGCGCCCAACCCGTTTACCAACATCAATACCCAGCCTTGGAGCCGACCCGGCGTGATGAGCGGGCTGACAGGCAGCGTGCGGTACGAACAAGCCATCAACGCCGACTGGAGCTGGCAGGCACACGCATCGCGCCAGTCCCTGAAGGCCAATGACTTTCTGGCTTACCCCTATGGCTGCTACGCAGCCGCCACTGACACCTACTACGCCGACCGCTATTGCCCCAACGGCGACTTCGACCTGTACGACTACCGCAGCCTGAACGAGCGACGTGTGGCCGAGGCCGTCCAATGGCAAACGAAAGGCAAGTGGGTTTCTGAATGGGCCACGCACCACATCACGGCCGGCATCCAGCAAAGCCGCCAGACTGAGCGTGGGCAAACCCAGGCCGACAACAACTATGCGGTCGGCACCGGTAACATATACACCTTGCCTGAGTTACCCGCCGATGCCACGTTTGGTGATCCGTACACCAACCGCACCGAACGCAGCACCGAAGTGTTTGCCTACGACCACATGGCATGGTCGGCTGCGTTCAGCACCTGGATGGGTGTCCGGCACAGTCGGATCGGGCGTGACAGCGTTCGCACCGACGGTTCGCGTGCCACGGCATACACACAACACTTCACCACCCCTTGGTTGGCACTGGCTTGGCAATTCCGCCCCGACTACACGGTTTACGCCAGCACCGGACAAGGCATCGAGTCCGACGTGGCACCTGGCCGCAGCCGCTACACCAATGCGGGTCAGCCGCTGGCCCCCTTGAAAAGCAAGCAGTGGGAGTTGGGTGTCAAGTCGGCCAGCGTCAGCGGCCAGGCCGCTGCCACGTTGTTCGGCATCTCCCGTCCGCACGCGGGTGATGCGGGCACGTGCGATGTGGCAGGTAGCTGCACACGCCAGATGGATGGCGACGACCGCCACACTGGCTTGGAACTGAGCACGCAGCGCCGCGTGGGCCCGTTCACGCTGGATGCGAGCGCCATGTGGCTGTCAGCCGAGCGTCGCAACAGCACCATTTCACCCGAACTGAACGGTCAGCGCCCTACCAACGTGCCCACCCGGGTGGTCAGACTGGGTCTGGGTTACGCCATCAGCGCGGTGCCAGGCTTGAGCGTGCAAACACTGGTGTCACATGAAGGGCGCCGCAACGTGCTGCCTGACGGCTCACTGCAGTTGCCCGCCTGGACCAAGGTTGACCTGGGCCTGAAGTACCAGACCCGACTGGCTGGCCAGGCGGCAACCTGGCGCCTGGGCGTACAGAATGCATTCAACCGCCGGTTTTTCAAAGAATCGCCTTACCAGTACAGCCACATTTACCTGTTCCCGGCGGCACCGCGTACAGTAGTCCTGAGTTTGGAGGCCGGTTTTTGAGCGCATTCAGCAATGCAATGCCATTCATTTCACAGCCTGATCGGATGATGGCAAAAGTCATCGTATAATTCGAGGCTATTCCCCGATAGCTCAGTTGGTAGAGCGCCGGACTGTTAATCCGTAGGTCCCTGGTTCGAGCCCAGGTCGGGGAGCCAAATTTCACTGTTGTACCGAATTTTCCTCGATAGCTCAGTCGGTAGAGCGCCGGACTGTTAATCCGTAGGTCCCTGGTTCGAGCCCAGGTCGAGGAGCCAAATCAAAAAGCCCAACTCTGTTGGGCTTTTTTGTTTTTGGGCGAAACTCGGGCATCATGTCCGCTTCTTTCACATCATCCGCACAACCCGTGTTGCCCTGGCTGGCCCCGGGCGAGCCGTTCCCATCGACACAAACAGCCTGGTCAGCCACGTCACCTGCACCTGGGCTGCTGGCCGCCGGTGGCGTACTGGATGTGGCAACACTGAAGGCTGCATACACGCGCGGCATTTTCCCCTGGTTCAGCGACGACCAACCTATCTTGTGGTGGAGCACGTCTCCCAGGATGGTGTTGCAAACGGCTGATTTTGTGCTGTCTGCCTCGCTGCGCAAGCAGCTTCGAAGCATGCTGAAGAAGGGCACCCTTCACCTTCGCATCAACGCCTCATTCGAGCGGGTGATCCGGGCATGCGCGGGCAGTCCACGCCATGGTCAATCGGGCACATGGATCACCGAAGACATCATTCAGGCCTATATCAAGCTGCACCACAGCGGTCATGCGCACAGCGTTGAAACCTGGATTGACGGTGCGCTGGTGGGTGGCCTGTACGCGGTGTCTGTGGGACGCATGGTGTATGGCGAATCCATGTTCAGCCAGGTGAGCAATGCCTCCAAAATGGCCCTCGCCGGCTTGGTGGCGCATTGCCGCGCAAACAGCATGCCCGCCATAGATTGCCAGCAGCAAACGTCGCACTTGGCCTCGCTGGGTGCCAGGCCCGTGCCACGTCGAGTGTTTGAAGATTGGTTGGTACAACTGACACCGCAGGCGCCAACCAGCTGGGGATTTCTCCCCAGCTGCTGGAGCTTGGTGCTGGGGGCCGCCATATGACATTCCCCAACGAACTGCCACTGGATGCGCTGCAGTTTTATTCGACCGCGCCCTATGCCTGCAGCTACTTGCCGGACCGCATGGCGCGATCGCAAGTTGCCACGCCCAACCACCTGATCCACGCGGACACCTATTCCAGGCTGATCACGCAGGGGTTTCGCCGCAGCGGCGTGTTCACCTACCGGCCGCATTGCGACGGGTGCCAGGCTTGCCTGCCGCTTCGTGTCTGTGTGGACGCCTTTGAGCCCACACGCAGCCAACGCAGGGCATTTCAACAGCACAGTGACCTGACCACACGGGTGCTGGAGACCGCTTTTCACCCAGAACATTACCGACTGTACCTGCGCTACCAGAACGGGCGTCATGCAGGTGGCGGCATGGATCAGGACAGCATCGACCAATACACCCAGTTTCTGCTGCAGACCAGGGTCAACACGCGCCTCATCGAATTTTCAGAACCGACAGTGGATGGTGACCTGGCTGCCCGCAATGGCAGGGTACGCATGGTCAGCATCGTGGATGTGGTTACCGATGGGTTGTCAGCTGTCTACACGTTCTACGACCCCCTGCCGTCAGCCAGTTATGGCACCCACGGGGTCATGTGGCTGATTGAACAAGCACGCCAGCTGAAATTGCCGTATGTGTATTTGGGTTACTGGATCAGCGCAAGCCCCAAAATGGCTTACAAGGCAAACTTTCGTCCGCATGAGTTGCTGTCGGAAGGCCAGTGGCAACCCGCAACTGAATCCGATACATGAACAAAACAGGTAAGACACAATTTCACGCTATAAAATCCGTGATACTGGTGTCACATGACTAAATCACCCGCATCCCAACCCACAACCCCCACCGTTCAAGTGCTGGAACGGATGTTCACGCTGCTCGACATATTGGCTGCGCATGAACAATCTGTGTCACTCAAAGACATTGCCGAGCAGGCGGGGCTTCACCCGTCCACGGCTCACCGCATTCTGAACGACCTCACTATCGGCCGCTTTGTCGAGCGACCCGAGGCAGGCAGTTACAGGCTGGGCATGCGTTTGCTGGAGCTCGGCAACATGGTCAAGGGTAGACTGAGTGTGCGCGATGCCGCATTGATACCCATGAGGGAATTGCACAAATTGATACAGCAGCCCGTGAATCTCAGCGTGCGTCAGGGCGACGAAATTGTGTATGTCGAGCGTGCTTACAGCGAGCGCTCGGGCATGCAGGTTGTCCGGGCCATTGGCGGGCGGGCGCCGCTGCACCTGACATCCGTTGGCAAGCTGTTTCTGGCCGCAGACGACCCACAGAAATTGCGAGCATACGCCACACGAACTGGCCTAGCTGGCCAAACGCGCAACAGCTTGACCCAATTGCCTAAGCTGGAAGCGGAGTTGACACAATCCCGCATCAGCGGTATCGCACGCGACAACGAAGAACTTGAATTGGGCGTACGTTGCATGGCCGCAGGCATCCGGGACGACCACGGCAAGCTGATTGCCGGCCTCTCCATTTCTGCGCCCGCAGATAGGTTGGACGAAAACTGGTTACCCAAACTCAAGGCAACCGCTGCGGACATTTCGCGCGCACTCGGTTACAGCGCCTGATCAAGCCGGGTCAGCGGCTTTCAGCCCAGCGGCGAACCCGCTCGGCATCGGCAATGCGGGTCAGTTTACCGGCTGAATCCAGAAACACCATGATCAGCTGACGCCCGGCAACGGTTGCCTGCATGACCAAACAACGGCCTGCTTCTGCAATGTAACCCGTCTTCTGTAGGCCTATGTCCCATTGCGGGTTGCTGACCAGCTGATTTGAGTTGCGAAAATGCAATGTGCGACGGCCAGCTTCAACAGCATGCCCGATTGATGTTGACAATTCACGGATGATTGGCCGCTCATAGGCAACCGTTGCCAGCATGGCCAAGTCTTTGGCATTCGACTGGTTCTGGGGAGACAGTCCTGTGGGGTCAACATAATTCGTATCGGTCATGCCCAAAGACTTGGCCTTGCTGTTCATGAGTTCGATGAACCTGTTCAAGCCTTCCGGGTGCGTACGGCCCAACGCATGGGCGGCCCGATTTTCACTCGACATGAGCGCCAAGTGAAGCATTTCGCCGCGAGACAGGGTGGTGCCCACGGCCAGACGTGAACTGCTGCCCTTTAACGTGTCCACATCAGCCTCGGTGATGGTGATCATTTCATCAAGCGGCAACTTTGCATCGGTTACAACCAATCCGGTCATGAGTTTGGTCAGAGATGCGATCGGCAACACAGCCTTCGCATTCTTGTCGAAGAGCACTTCGTGGGTTTGCTGATCGAGCACCATCACTGCATTCGACTTCAAGCCCAGTGAATCAACAGTCTGATGCAAACCAGCCAATTGCCCGAAAGTAGGTCTTGCAACCGATCGCACCTCTGTGCGCGCCACAGCCGTGCGGTGCACTTGCCGACGGGATAGCACAGCAACCACGCGTTTGCCTTTGCCTGCGATGGATGCACCTGTTTTGACAGCACCACCTTTATTCTTCGCAATTGATACTGCGCTTTTTGACTTGGCAGTGCCAACATCAATCCGTGCAGCATGGGCAGATGTAGCATGCAAACACACCATAGCCAAGGCCGAAACAAACAAACGACCGATCAGTGAGGAATGTGCTGCCATGTGATTGCTTTCTTTGGACGGACGCATCAAGAGATGTCAAGTATACGACTTAGCAAAAACAGTAGCAATATCAAAAACTTGGCACCACAAGCTCATGTAAAAAAGCAAAAGGGGCTGGTTGATGCCCCCTTTTCCGATTTGCAAGGTCTCGACAAACAGTGCGTGATTGAAAATCAGCCTTGAGCCGCCACCCTGTCAGCTTTGCTGTGCAGCTTGTTGAGTGCACTCAGATAAGCCTTGGCAGAGGCAACCACGATGTCAGGGTCGGCTCCCACACCGTTTACCACGCGACCGCTGTGCTGCAAGCGCACCGTGACCTCCCCCTGGCTTTCGGTTGAGCCACTGATAGCGTTGACCGAATACAGCACCATCTCAGCGCCACTCTTCACATGGGATTCGATGGCTTTCAGTGATGCGTCTACCGGGCCATTGCCATCCGACTCGCCGCGCATTTCTTTCCCATCAACCGTGATCACGACCACCGCGTGCGGCCGCTCGCCCGTCTCACTGCGCTGTGACATAGACACGTAACCGTACTGCTCTTTTTCCGTTGTGACCGATTCATCGCTGACCAGTGCAAGGATGTCTTCATCGAAAATTTCTGACTTGCGATCGGCCAATTCCTTGAACTTCGCAAAAGCCGCATTGATTTCGCTTTCAGACTCCATCTGGATACCGAGATCCTGCAACCGCTGTTTGAAGGCATTGCGCCCAGACAACTTGCCCAACACGATTTTGTTGGCAGACCAGCCCACATCCTCTGCGCGCATGATTTCGTAGGTGTCCCGCGCCTTCAACACGCCATCCTGATGGATACCGCTGGCATGTGCAAAGGCGTTGGCCCCTACCACGGCCTTGTTCGGTTGCACCACAAAGCCTGTGGTCTGGCTGACCATGCGACTGGCGGGCATGATTTGCGTGGTGTCAATGCCCACATCCAGACCAAAGTAGTCACGGCGCGTTTTGATAGCCATGACCACTTCTTCAAGCGAGCAGTTGCCTGCTCGTTCGCCCAAGCCATTGATGGTGCATTCAACCTGGCGCGCGCCACCAATCTTCACGCCAGCCAGCGAGTTGGCAACGGCCATGCCCAGGTCGTTGTGGCAATGAACTGACCAGATCGCTTTGTCCGAGTTAGGGATGCGCTCACGCAATGTTTTGATGAAGTGGCCGTACAGCTCGGGGATCGCGTAGCCCACGGTGTCGGGCACGTTGATGGTGGTGGCACCTTCGGCAATGACGGCCTCGATCACGCGGCACAAAAAGTCAACGTCGCTGCGGTAACCGTCTTCAGGGCTGAACTCCACGTCACCCACACGGCTGCGTGCGTACCGCACGGCGAGTTTGGCCTGCTCCAGCACCTGTTCGGGGGTCATGCGCAGTTTCTTTTCCATGTGCAACGCACTGGTCGCAATGAACGTGTGAATGCGCGCACGGTTGGCCCCGGCCAAGGCATCGGCTGCACGGGAGATGTCGCGGTCGTTTGCACGGGCCAGCGAACAAATGGTGGAGTCTTTGATTGTGTCGGCAATGGCTTTCACAGCATCGAAATCACCGTTCGAGCTGGCAGCAAAGCCTGCTTCAATCACGTCCACCTTCAAGCGCTCAAGCTGGCGGGCAATGCGCAGTTTTTCGTCCTTGGTCATGGACGCTCCAGGCGACTGCTCGCCATCGCGCAAGGTGGTGTCAAAAATGATCAATTGGTCGCTCATCAGCATTCTCCGGTGTGTGGCCTCGTGGACCACGCTTCAAAAAACCCACAGCCCAAAACAAAACGGCCCGCTGCAGGTGCAAACGGGCCGTTGTTGGAATTCACTCGCGCGTTACCAAATCTGCCCGTGATGGACACCCAGTAGTAGTGCGAAAGAAACTTGTTTCATGCCTGAGAATGTAGCATAAAGCCTCGAACCTGCCCGTCAGTGAAAACCCAAGGCGGCATCTGTAGGGTCAATCGTGCAGGCCCCGTTCATCGGGTTCGTCAGTCGAAGTGCTGATGACGCTGCTGGGACGCCCTTTGGCTTTGCGCCAAGCGTACACCGCATAGCCAGAAAAACCGTACACCACAAACAGGCCGAACAACACGGTAGGGGGGTCTATGTTGATGATGGCAATCAGCAATGCGATCATCACGATTACGGCAAAGGGCACACTTTTCTTCAAGTGTACGTCTTTGAAGCTGTAAAACGGCACGTTGGTGACCATCGTCAACCCGGCGTACAGCGTGATACCGAACACCCACCACATCAGGTCACGCCCCTGAACACCGGCCTCGGTCATGAGCCATATGAACCCAGCCACCAGCGCAGCGGCCGCTGGCGAAGGCAACCCTTGAAAAAACCGCTTGTCCACCACCGAGGTGTTGACGTTGAAGCGCGCCAGCCTCAAGGCTGCGCAGGCGCAATACACGAACGCGGCAATCCAGCCCCAGCGCCCCAACCCATTGAGTGACCACACGTAAGCGACCAAGGCCGGCGCTGCGCCGAATGACACCATGTCTGACAGCGAATCCATCTGCTCACCGAATGCGCTCTGCGTGTGGGTCAGGCGGGCCACCCTGCCGTCAAGGCTGTCCAGAATCATGGCAGCAAAAATACCCAGCGTGGCCAGATCAAACCGCCCATTCATGGCCATGACGATGGCATAGAACCCGCCGAACAGCGCAGCCAGTGTGATCATGTTGGGCAGGATGTAAATGCCCTTGCTGCGTTTGCGCGGGGGCGCTGTGATGCCCGCGTCCGTGTCGTTTCCGTCAATCATGCCGTGTCACTTTGTCCTGTTGAGGTGCCATTCAGAAGTCGCCTTACTGATCGCTTGCGCCGAGTGTACGACGGGCAGCGCCTTGCCCCTTCATTGAAAAAGGCCGCACAAGGCGGCCTTCGGTCTGAGACACCCGCCCGAGCGGGATCGCAGCATCAGTTGCGGGTCTGGTCTACCAGCTTGTTCTTGGCAATCCAAGGCATCATGGCGCGCAGCTTGCCACCCACCACTTCGATCTGGTGATCGGCGGTGTTGCGACGGCGGGCGGTCATGCTTGGATAGTTCAAGCGGCCTTCCTGGATGAACATCTTGGCGTAGTCGCCGTTCTGGATGCGCTTCAAGGCATTGCGCATAGCTGCGCGGGACTCGTCGTTGATGACTTCAGGGCCGGTCACGTACTCGCCAAACTCCGCGTTGTTGGAGATGGAGTAGTTCATGTTGGCGATGCCGCCTTCGTAGATCAGGTCAACGATCAGTTTCAGCTCGTGCAGGCACTCGAAGTAAGCCATTTCGGGGGCGTAACCGGCTTCCACCAGGGTTTCGAAGCCCATCTTCACCAACTCGACCGCGCCACCGCACAGAACGGCTTGCTCGCCGAACAGGTCGGTTTCGGTTTCTTCTTTGAAGTTGGTTTCGATGATGCCGGCTTTGCCGCCACCGTTGGCCATGGCGTAGCTCAGTGCCAGGTCACGGGCTTTGCCGGACTTGTCCTGGTGCACGGCCACCAGGTGGGGCACGCCGCCGCCTTGGGTGTAGGTGTTGCGCACGGTGTGACCAGGGGCCTTGGGGGCCACCATCCACACGTCCAGATCGGCGCGGGGCACGACTTGGTTGTAATGCACGTTGAAGCCGTGGGCAAACGCCAACGAAGCACCTTGCTTGATGTTGGGGGCCACATTGTTGGTGTAGACCTCGCCGATTTGCTCGTCGGGCAACAGGATCATGACCACGTCAGCGGACTTGACCGCGTCGTTGACTTCCATCACGGTCAGGCCGGCTTTGCCGACTTTGTCCCATGATGCGCCACCCTTGCGCAGACCAACCACGACCTTCACGCCGCTGTCGTTCAGGTTTTGCGCGTGGGCGTGGCCTTGACTGCCGTAGCCGATGATGGCAACCGTTTTGCCCTTGATCAGGCTCAGATCACAGTCTTTGTCGTAGAAAACTTTCATGTTGTGTCCTTGTGTGTTGTAAGTGGTCCGTTGGTTGTGAGCCTGTCGAAGGGCTCTGAGGTCACGCCTTGCCCGACCAAGGCCGAACAAGGACTTCGACAAGCCCAGCCCCAACGGAGCCAGAAGGGATGAGCTTGAAAACCGGTCAAACGGTCAGATTCAAACGCGCAGGATTCTCTCACCCCGGCCGATGCCGCTGGCACCCGTGCGCACGGTTTCCAGAATCGCGGTGCGGTCAATGGCTTCCAGGAACGCGTCGTTCTTGCCCTGATCGCCCGTGAGTTCGATGGTGTAGCTCTTCTCGGTCACATCGATGATGCGGCCACGGAAGATGTCGGCCATGCGCTTCATTTCCTCGCGCTCCTTGCCCACCGCACGCACCTTCACCATCATGAGCTCGCGCTCGGTGTAGGCACCTTCGGTCAGGTCAACCACTTTCACCACTTCAATCAGGCGGTTCAGGTGTTTGGTGATCTGCTCGATGACATCGTCAGAACCGGTGGTCTGAATCGTCATGCGCGACAGGCTGGGGTCTTCGGTGGGGGCAACGGTGAGGGACTCGATGTTGTACCCGCGGGCAGAAAACAAGCCCACCACGCGCGACAGCGCACCGGCCTCGTTTTCCAACAGAACTGCAATGATGTGTTTCATGTTCAAAAGATTCCTCATTTCGACTGAGCGAGAGCTTGCACCCTCGCCGCCCTCCCCGGCTGGCGGTAACCAACCGGCTTGGCGGTCAATAGATTCGTCAAAAAATGTAGCTGAAACCGCCCGTGTAGCAAGCGGTGAAGCTGTGAAATATTACAAATCTTCGCTGGCCAGCAGCATTTCCGTGATGCCCTTGCCTGCACGCACCATCGGGAACACGTTCTCGGTGGGGTCGGTGCGGAAGTCCATGAACACGGTGCGGTCCTTGAGCTTGCGGGCTTCGCGCAGTGCAGGTTCGACGTCTTGTGGACGCTCGATCAGCATGCCCACGTGGCCATAGGCTTCGGCCAACTTCACGAAATTGGGCAACGCGTCCATGTAGCTGTGGCTGTAGCGGCCCGAGTACTCAATTTCTTGCCACTGGCGCACCATACCGAGGTAACGGTTGTTCAGCGACAAAATTTTGATGGGCGTGTTGTACTGCAGGCAGGTGGACAGCTCTTGAATACACATCTGCACAGAGCCTTCGCCGGTCACGCAGAACACTTCGCTCTCGGGCTTGGCCAGCTTGATGCCCATGGCATAGGGAATGCCCACACCCATGGTGCCCAGGCCACCGGAGTTGATCCAGCGGCGTGGCTCGTTGAACTTGTAGTACTGCGCGGCCCACATCTGGTGCTGGCCCACGTCTGACGTGATGTACGCGTCGGCATCTTTGGTCATGCCCCACAGGGTCTCGATGACCATCTGCGGTTTGATGACGTCGCCATTGCCTTTGTCGTAGCTCAGGCATTCGCGGCTGCGCCAGCCTTCGATGGTGTCCCACCAGGCTGCCAGGGCCTTGTCGTCGGGCTTTTGCTGACTTTCCTTGATCATGGAGATCAGCTCGGTCAGCACGTCTTTCACGTCACCGACGATGGGCACATCCACCTTCACCCGCTTGGAGATGCTGGAGGGGTCTATGTCGATGTGGATGATTTTGCGTTCGTTCTGCGCAAAGTGCTTGGGGTTGCCGATGACGCGGTCATCAAAACGCGCGCCCACTGCCAGCAACACGTCGCAGTTCTGCATGGTGTTGTTGGCTTCCAGCGTGCCGTGCATGCCCAACATGCCCAGGAACTTGCGCTCGGTCGCGGGGTAAGCACCCAGCCCCATCAGCGTGTTGGTCACAGGGTAACCCAGCATGTCGACCAGCGTGCGCAGCTCCTGCACAGCGTTGCCCAGCAACACACCACCACCGGTGTAAATGTAAGGACGCTTGGCGTTCAACAGCAGTTGCAAAGCCTTGCGAATCTGGCCGCCGTGGCCTTTGCGCACGGGGTTGTACGAGCGCATTTCCACTGACTCGGGGTAGCCCGGAAACGGTGTTTTGTTGAACGACACGTCTTTCGGCACGTCCACCACCACAGGGCCGGGGCGGCCACTGCGGGCGATGTGGAAGGCTTTCTTCATGACCATGGCCATGTCGCGCACATCCTTGACCAGGAAGTTGTGCTTGACGATGGGGCGGGTGATGCCCACGGTGTCGCATTCCTGGAACGCATCCAGACCAATGGCGGCAGTGGGCACCTGCCCGCTGATGATGACCATGGGAATGCTGTCCATGTAGGCAGTGGCAATGCCAGTCACGGCATTGGTCAGGCCAGGGCCCGAAGTGACCAGCGCCACACCCACGTCGCCGGTGGCGCGCGCGTAACCATCGGCCGCGTGCACAGCTGCCTGCTCGTGACGAACCAGCACGTGCTGGATGGTGTCTTGCTTGTAAAAAGCGTCGTAAATGTGCAGCACTGCACCACCGGGGTAACCCCAGATGTATTTCACGTTCTCGGCCTGCAAGGCCTTGACGAGAATTTCAGCGCCACGGAGTTCGGGGATTTGCGCGCCAGCGGCGGCGGCGGATGCCATTTCGGCTTTGGAGATTTCCATTTTGAGATGAACCTTTCGAGAATTTCTCTGACGAAATACCTTGGGTGCCCCTTCGCGCGCCCTCGTGAGGCTGCGTCGGAACTTGAGACCAAAACCATGGGCAGCCACCATTGACTGCGCGACCTTGATCCGTTTGCCTTTGAATTGCAACGCGCATTATCGCACTGCAACATGGGCATATGCCTAAACTTGGCTCGGTGCCCGAAACGAACAACCCATGCCAAGTCTGCGCACGGCCGCTGCGCCGCACGCCATCAGCCCGGTGCGCACAGGCGGCGTGACGCCCCGTGACCAATGAGACAATCAGCGCCCTGACCCCTCAGGCCTGCACCCCGGACAGTGGCGCCAACCTGCATCCCAAGCTGGAAAATTCAAATAAATATTGCCATTAATGCAAACCATATAAAGCATGACAGCTACTGAATTGATTGCACCTAAACTTTCCAGACGCCTCGCCTGCTGGGTGTACGAAGGCATGTTGCTGTTTGCGGTGGTGTTCATCGCGGGTTACCTGTTTTCAGCCCTGAGCCAGACGCGCCATGCCCTGGACAACCGCAACCCCATCCAGGCATTTCTGTTCGTGGTGCTGGGCATTTATTTCACCTGGCTGTGGTCAAAAGGCCAGACACTGGCCATGAAAACCTGGAAGATTCGCGTGGTGGACGCCCACGGCAAGCCTCTGACGCAGCAGCGCGCCTTGTTGCGCTACCTGTTGAGCTACCTGTGGTTTCTGCCACCGCTCGCCGCCGCATGGCTGACGGGGGTGACCGGGCCTGAAACCTATGTCCTGATCAGCGGCTGGGTGTGCGTATATGCCCTGCTGTCGCGCTTTCAGCCGCAGCGCCAGTACCTGCACGATATCTGGGCCGGTACGCGGCTGATCAACGCTGAATGACCCGACGCGCCCACACTGCCCCAATCCTGATCACCATGCAACCCGACACCTCCGTCAACCCACAGAAACTGCGCACTGGCTGGCGGCGCATGGCACACGCCTTCGGCTATTCACTGGCAGGCCTGCGCGCAGGCTGGGGTGAAACCGCCTTCCGCCAGGAAGCTATCGCGTCACTGGTGATGCTACCGGCTGGCTGGTGGCTGGGCACCACATGGGTCGAGGTGGCCATGCTGGTGGGCACCGTGCTGCTGGTGATGATGGTGGAACTGCTGAACACGGGCATCGAATCGGCCATCGACCGCATCGGCCCCGAGTGGCACGACCTGTCCAAACGCGCCAAAGACATGGGCAGCGCCGCCGTGCTGTTGAGCTTGCTGCTGTGCGCGGGCACATGGACTGGTGCACTGTGGGCAAGGCTGGTTTGACACAGCCCAAAATCTTTCATCAGCCTGCCTCAACATGACACAGACACCCACCACTTCTCCATCGCAGCCCACTTTTTCGCTGTGCGTGTACTGCGGTTCCCGCCCGGGCCGCAACCCGCTTTTTGAAGCAGCCGCAGCCGAAGTGGGCACATGGATCGGGCAGCACGGTGGCGAGCTGGTCTATGGCGGTGGCAATGCGGGCCTGATGGGCGTGGTGGCGCGTGCCACGCTGGCCGCAGGCGGCACGGTTTACGGGGTCATTCCCAAGGCGTTGGTCGACCGGGAGTGCGCGCTGACCACCTGTACCGAGCTGTACGTGGTGGACACCATGCACGAACGCAAAGCCATGATGGCCGACCGCGCCGATGCCTTTCTGGCGCTACCGGGCGGGGTGGGGACGTTTGAAGAACTGTTCGAGGTGTGGGCCTGGCGGCAACTGGGCTACCACTCCAAACCACTGGGGCTGCTGAACACAGCCGGTTATTACGATGCCTTGCTGGCATTCATGGCACAGACCGTCGAAGCAGAGTTTGTCGGGGCCTGGCAAATGAACTTGCTGCACACCGACGCCACCCCCAGCCGCTTGCTGCCTGCGTTGGTGCAGCAGGCCGGGTTTGGCTCAAGCCAGGGCCTGGCGACCAAGCTCTGAGCTGTGCGGGGTGCCCACCCCGCATGCTCATCGAACCGTTTGACCGTTAAACGGCGGTTTCGTCCTGTTCACCGGTGCGGATGCGCACCACGCGCTCCACCGGCGACACGAAAATCTTGCCATCACCGATTTTGCCCGTGCGAGCCGCTTTGATGATGGCATCGACACAGCGGTCCACGTCGTCAGACTTGACCACCACTTCCACCTTCACCTTGGGCAGAAAGTCCACCACGTATTCGGCACCGCGGTACAACTCAGTGTGGCCTTTTTGACGGCCAAAACCCTTCACTTCGGTCACGGTCAGGCCGGTCACACCTTGCTCGGCCAGGGCTTCGCGGACTTCTTCAAGCTTGAAAGGTTTGATGACGGCTGTGATCTGCTTCATGACGATATTCCTGTAAAAAGACGTATTGAACTCATTATGCCCAAGCCATGAACCCCCCCCACACCTTTGCCCACATGCCCGCACACGTGCCCATCACCGTCGTGCACCGTGGCGGGCACCCTGAACTGGTGCATTACGGGTCAATTGCCGTGGTCAATGCGCAAGGCACGCTGTTGGCCCATGCAGGCGACATCAGCGCGCCCATGTTCACACGGTCTGCCCTGAAGCCCTTTCAGGCCATGCCCTTGATTGCCAAGCATGCTGACCGCTACCACCTGACGCCGCGCGAAACGGCCCTGCTTTGCGCCAGCCACAACGGCGCTGCCGAACACACCGAAGGCGTGACCAACCTGCTGGCGCGAGCCGGTGCATCCCCTGGCCATCTGGCCTGCGGCAGCCACGTGCCCTACCTGTTTGCGGCCACGGGCCGTGTGCCCGGCGCAGACCAACGGTTCAACCCTTTGCACCACAACTGCTCGGGCAAACACTCCGGCATGCTCATGCTGGCAGCCGCCGAAGGGTGGCCACTGACCGGTTACCTGGAAGCCACCCACCCCGTGCAGCAAGCCATTCAAGCCAGCGTCACCCACTTCACCGGCGTGGCAGCCGATGCCTTGGTCATGGGCGTGGATGGCTGCAGTGCCCCCAACTTTGCCGTGCCGCTGCCCGCGCTGGCGCAGGCATTTGCGTGCCTGACGCTGACCGAACCCGACCCCCTTTATGGCGATGGCCCCCGTCGCATCGCCACCGCCATGGCCCAGCACCCCGCCATGGTGAGCGGAGAAGGTCGCAACGACATGGTCTTGACCCATGCAGGCCGGGGTGATTGGGTGTGCAAGGTGGGCGCTGACGGCGTGCAGACAATAGCCAGCCGCAGTCGAGGCATGGCGCTGGCCGCCAAAGTGAGCGACGGCAACCTGAAAGCACTGATGGCGGCTGTGGTGAGCGTGCTGGACCAGCTGGGCTGGCTGGACGACAAAGCCCGCACCACCCTCACCGAATTCAGTCCACCGCCCATGACAAATGCCGCTGGGCTGGACGTGGGACAGATGGTGCCGGTGGTCAGACTGGTGCGCTGACGCAAGGCGCGTTGCGCATCAGCGCAGATGCCCACAGGCCGCAAGGCATGCCCGAATGGTACATGCCCCCTTCAAAGCCACCCATTGCGAATGAACTCTGCAACGGCGTACACCCTGTTTTCAAGCCCATGGGCCCGTGTGGCCGCCACAATCTGAGCCACCCCACTGACATAGGGCGACTCGCCCACAACAAGGGTTTCCAGCTTCACGCTGCAACTGCCATCTTCAATGTCGATCCGGTGAAATGCATGCCGGCCCAGGTGTGCGGCCGGAATCTGCAGCGACGTCTGTTGGACCTTGGGGTCTCTGACCGAGCGGATGTCACCTGCCGTCAACCCCAGTGACTGGGCCATGCTGACGGCGGTGCCGGGCACCGATTGCTTTGGCGCCTGGTGCGACTCGGTGAACGTGATCGGGGTGCCACGAAACAGGTGTCCACCCATTTCCAGCATGTACATGACCTTGAGCATCAGGATGTTGGTGTTGGGACAGAGCACCACGGGGAAGGCAGGCAATGCCCCCTCCAACGCAGACCCCGTGGCCAACTCGATCAACGGTGAGCAGGTGGCCGCACAGAATTCGGTGATGGCATCCAGCTCCCTGCCCGAACCCGCGTGCACAACGATGGCCCGCTCTGCACGGGGCAACAAAGGACCCCAAGGCGTCAGCTGGCAGTCGCTTCCCCAATCCAGACGGGTCAGTAACTCGGTGGCCAGCTTGCCGCTGCCTGCGATGATGATTTGCACGGGGTGTCTCCTGGCGTCAACGCAATTGCTCACCCCCGGTACTTGCTGGTAATGGGGTAGCGCCAGTCTTTGCCAAAGCTGCGGTGCGTCACACGGATGCCCACCGGAGACTGTCGGCGTTTGTATTCGTTCAGGCGGATCAGACGGGTGACCTTGTCCACATCGGCCTGGGCGTAGCCAGCGGCAACGATCGCGGCCGGGTGTTCGTCGTTCTCCATGTAGCGCTGGATGATGGCATCCAGCACCTCGTATTCGGGCAAGCTGTCCTGGTCCTTCTGGTCGGGGCGCAATTCGGCGCTGGGTGGGCGGGTGATGATGCGCTCGGGTATGGGGTTGGCCCCGGTGCCATACGGGTCGTGGGCATTGCGCCACCAAGCCAAGCGGAACACCATGGTTTTCACCACGTCTTTGATGACGGCAAAACCCCCTGCCATGTCGCCGTACAGCGTGCAATAGCCAGTGGCCATTTCGCTTTTGTTGCCCGTGGTCAGCACGATGCTGCCGAACTTGTTGCTCAAAGCCATCAGCAGCGTGCCCCGTATGCGGGCCTGCAAGTTTTCTTCGGTGGTGTCTTCGGCCCGACCCGCGAAGTCGGTGGCCAGGCTGGCCTTGAACGCCTCGAACTCGGGCGCAATGTTGATTTCCTGGTAGCGCACGCCCAGGCGGGCGGCCATGTCGCGCGCGTCGATCCAGCTGATGTCGGCCGTGTACGGCGACGGCATCATGACTGCCCGCACCTTGTCGGCCCCCAAAGCATCCACGGCAATGGCCAGTACCAGCGCCGAATCGATGCCGCCCGACAGCCCCAGCAGCGCACCGGGGAAGCCGTTTTTGCCCACGTAGTCGCGCACGCCCAGTACCAAGGCGTGCCACAGGTCGGCCTCGGTGGTGTGCTCGGGCGCAATGCGGCCTGACAAAAGAATAGCTGACTTGTCTACGTGAATAAGTGACAGAGCCATATTTTCTTCAAAACTGTCAGCCCGCATGGCCACAGTGCCATCGGCATTCAGCGCAAAGCTGCGGCCTTCAAACACGATTTCGTCCTGCCCGCCCACCAGGTGGGTGTAGACCAGCGGCAAACCGGTGCTGGCCACGCGCTCGCGCATGGTGCCTTCGCGCTCGCCCCCCTTGCCGGTGTGGAATGGCGATGCATTGATGATCAACAGCACCTGCGCCCCGGCGGCTTTGGCTGCCTGAGCAGGGGCATCGAACCAGGCGTCTTCGCAAATCAGCAGGCCACACCGCAAGGTGCTGCCGTCGGCATGGGGCAGGTCGAACACCAGCGTGTGCTCACCCGGCGTGAAGTAGCGCCGTTCGTCAAACACTTGGTAGTTGGGCAGTTGCTGCTTGGCGTAGGTGTGCACCACGCGCCCACCGCGCAACACACTGGCTGCATTGTGCAGACAGGTGACCGACACGCTTTTGCCGCGTCCGCCTGCCACCGGTGCCAGTGCGGCCACGTCAGCGTCATCCATCTGGGCGTGGTGGCGCTGGGGGTGCCCCACCACCACTGTGAGGCCATTCAGTCCGACGGTCTCGCGGCAGATGAAGGCCAGTGCATCATCGCAGGCATCGAGAAAAGCTGGGCGCAAAAACAGGTCTTCAGCCGCGTAGCCACACAGCGCCAGTTCGGGTGTGGCCAGCAAGTGCACACCTTGGGCTTGCGCTTCGTGGGCAGCGTTGACGATGCGCTGGGCATTGCCCATGACATCACCCACGACAAAATTCAACTGAGCCAGACAGACTTTGAACGACATGTTTCAATCCGCACTCCTTGCGAAGCGCATGGTTTCCCCCGAACGGGGCGGTTTCAAAACGAGATCAGGTTGCGATGAAGCAAACAGAAATGGGGTTACCCACAGCGGCAGAAGAAGTGCACTCGTGGGTGCAAAACGATTATGTCATCCGGGTTTTCGATCGCCTCGACGCCCTGCCCCAAGACCTTTGGGTTGCACTGCTCGATGCCGAACGCGGTCAGGGCCGCGACTGCACGCCGTTCATGACCCCCGCCTACCTGGCCGCCCTGCAAGACACCGGCTGTGCCAGCCCCGAAACGGGGTGGACGCTGCACCTGCTCACGCAGTGGCGGCCCGCCTCATGGGCCGCCGAACCAGCTGGCCACCCGCCCGACAACCCTGCGCGCCACCATCCAGACCAGCTGTCCACCCACCCACCCACCGATGCCCAACTGTGCGCCGCTTGCGTGCTGTACGTCAAAACGCATTCTTACGGCGAATACGTGTTCGACTGGGCCTGGGCCGATGCCTACCACCGCCATGGGCTGGCCTACTACCCCAAAGGCGTGGTGGCGGTGCCCTTTACGCCCGTGCCGGGCCCGCGCCTGCTGGCGGTGGATGCAGTGGCACGCCAGACTTTGGCCGCCGCGTTGGTCAGCTTGAGCGAGCGCCTGGAACTGTCGTCATTGCACCTGCTGTTTGCTCACGAGGCCGATGTGGCTGCGGCGCAGGCAGCCGGGCTGATGCTGCGCCACACCGTGCAATTCCACTGGGAGAACACAGCTGGCTGGCCAGACTTCGACGCATTCCTGGCATCGCTCACCCAGGAAAAACGCAAAAAAATCAAACAGGAACGGCGCAAGGTACGCGAAGCAGGCGTGCAGTTTCACACCCTTCAAGGGCATGCCATCACCGAAGCAGACTGGGATTTTTTTTACCGCTGCTACGAGCGCACCTACCTGGAACACGGCAATGCGCCCTACCTGAGCCGTGCATTTTTTGCCACACTGGCCGCCAGCCAGCCAGACAACTGGCTGCTGTGCGTGGCCACGCGTGCGGGCACCTCAGACCACACAGCCACACCGATTGCTTGCAGTTTGATAGCTGTCAATCAAATTCAGATATGCGGTGAGCACCAAAAAAGCATTGAATTTGAACCAAGCGTTGCCTATGGTCGCTACTGGGGTGCGCTGGAACGGGTGGACAGCCTTCATTTCGAGGCTTGCTACTACCAGCCCATCGAGTGGTGTCTGGCCCACGGCGTCACCCGGTTCGAGGGTGGCGCGCAAGGCGAACACAAAATGGCCCGCGCCCTGATGCCCGTGCAAACCACCAGCGCGCACTGGCTGGCACACCCGGCGTTTGCCGAGGCCATTGACCGCTACCTGCAACGCGAAGGCGACGGCATGGCCCACTACATGACTGAACTGGCGCAACGCACACCGTTCAAACGCCCCGCACCACCGCTGGGCACATGACAGCACGCGACCCAATTTGGCGCACACAACGGTGCGTACGAAAGCGTACAGACAGCACGCCACCAGATAATGCCGACATTCCAACTTGGCAGTCTCCATGTCACGCACCATTTTTGACACCCCTGTCGTCAACAGCCTGATCAAGGCGTTTTCGGTGGGCTTTCTGAAGCTGACGGGGTGGAAGATTGAAGGCAGCCTGCCGCCCGACGGCGAGCGCAGCGTGCTGATTGCGGCCCCGCACACCAGCAACTGGGATCTGCCCTACACGCTGATGGTGGCTTTCGCGCTGAACCTGAACGTGCGCTGGATGGGCAAGCAAAGCATCTTCCGCTTCCCGTTTGGTGGGGTCATGCGATGGCTGGGTGGCATTGCGGTGGACCGGTCACAGTCCAATAACCTGGTGGCGGCGTCAGCCGACAGCCTGCGCAACTCACCTCAGCCCTTCCAGCTGGTGGTGCCACCGGAAGGCACGCGCAGCAAAACGCGCTACTGGAAAACAGGTTTTTATTACATTGCGCTGAATGCCCAGGTGCCCATCGTCATGGCCTACATGGACTACAGCCGCAAGACCAGCGGCCTGGGGCCCATCTTCCGGCCCACCGGTGATGTCGAGAAAGACATGGCCGACATCAAGGCGTTCTACGCACCGTTCAAGGGCAAAAACGCGCAACAGTTTGAAGCCTGAACCACCGCACACAGGGGTCGGTCAGCGCCGCCAGGAACGCGGGTAACGCACGTACTCCACCAGCTCTTGAACCTTGGGCGGCGGGGGCGGCGTGATCAGGCTGACCAGAATCATCACGGCAAAGCCCAGCGGCACACCGAATACCCCGGCGGATATGGGCTCGATGCCCCACCACAGCTTGACGGGTCCGGTCACACCAAACACCTCGCGCAACCATGGCTGCGTGGTCACCATGTAATAGAACGTGATGCCCAGCCCGGCCACCATGCCCAGCGAGGCTGCTGGGCCGGTGGTGCGTTTCCAGAAAATGCCCAGCGTCAACGCCGGGAAAAACGCTGCCGCGGCGAACGAAAACGCCGCCGACACCAGAAACAAAATGTCCGCTGGCTTTTGCGCTGCCACATAGGCGGCGGCCAGCGTGACCACCAGCAACACCATTTTGGACAAGGTCACGCGGCGCGCCGTCCCGGCATTGGGGTCGATCATTTTGTAATACAGGTCATGGCTGAGCGCGTTGGCAATGGTCAGCAGCAGCCCGTCTGCTGTGGACAGCGCGGCGGCCAGCCCACCCGCCGCCACCAACCCTGAAATGACGTAGGGCAGCCCTGCAATTTCTGCCGTGGCCAACACGATGATGTCGCCTCCAATGCTCATTTCATTCAGTTGCAGGACACCGTCGTGGTTCACGTCGGTGATGGACAGCAGCGTCGGATCGACCTTGTTCCAAGCCTCCATCCAAGACGGCAACGCGTCGAACGATGTCCCCACCAGCACGTGAAACACCTCGTACTTCACCAGCACGGCCAAGGCTGGCGCAGTGAAGTACAACAGCACGATGAAAAACAGCGACCACGTGACAGACTCCCTGGCCTGCCGGACGTTCGGGGTCGTGTAGTAACGGGTCAGCACATGCGGCAGTGCAGCCGTGCCCACCATGAGGCAAAACACCAGGGCCAGAAAGTTGCGCCGTGACAAATCAAACTGAGCCTGCTCATCGGGTGTGCCGTGAGGGTCACCTGCAAATTGCTGCGCCTGGCGCGGCATGCCATTGAGTGGCTGTGACTTCAACACCGCCTCGTCCCGAGCCTGACGCCACATGGTCACCGCAGCGTCGGGCTCACGGGGCAGCTTGGACAACGCCTTTTCTGCCGCAATCTGGTCCCTCTGCGGCGCAGCCGCTGCGCGCAGCTCAGCCACCCGAGCCTGCGCGGCTGCACGTTCAGTCGCAAGGGAGCGAGCGGGATCGGCCAGTTTGTGTTCGAGTGAGACAACCCGGTCTGCATACACCTGCCTGACCGACAGCTCCTTGGTGTCGATCATCAAGTCAGCTTCTTTGGCGGTGACTTTCTCCAGTTGAAAACCGTAGATGGCCTGGGGCAAGGGCACACCGGTCTGTTTGACACTCAGCCACACCACCGGGATCATGTAGGCCACGATGATGACGATGTACTGTGCCACCTGGGTCCACGTCACGGCCCGCATGCCCCCCAGGAACGAGCACACCAGAATGCCCCCCAGCCCCAGGAAAATACCCAATTCGAACGCCACACCAATGAGGCGCGACGTGATCAGCCCCACACCGTAAATCTGCGCCACCACGTAGGTGAACGAGCACAGCAGCGCCGCACCGATGCCCAGCAGCCGGGGCCAGTCGCCGCCGTAGCGCTCACCCAGAAAGTCGGGGATGGTGAACTGCCCGAACTTGCGCAGGTAAGGCGCCAGGAACAAGGCTACCAGGCAGAAACCACCACTCCAACCCAGAATGAACGCAAGGCCGTTGTAGCCCGTCAGGTACAAAGTGCCTGCCAGTCCCAGGAACGACGCAGCAGACATCCAGTCGGCCCCGGTGGCCATGCCGTTGTAAATGGCGGGCACCCGGCGGCCCGCCACGTAATATTCCACCGGATCGGTGGTGCGGCAGAGGATGCCGATGCCGCCATACACTGCCACGGTTGCCAGCAGGAACATAAAGCCTATCCACTCGCGCGGCAGCCCGAACTGCTCGGCCACGCCCAAGGCGACCACAAACAGCACAAACCACATCGTGTACCAGCGGTACACGCCATCGACCATGCCGCGAAACTGGGCACTGGCCGCTTCGGCCTCACCCGGATGGTGGCGAAACATATCAGGCACTTGGGCAGTCCATCAGTCTTCATTGAGGCTGTGGGCCTCGTCCAGGCGGTTCATCAGGTAGGCGTACACACCCACGATCAGCGCATACACCACCATCGCACCTTGAGCACCCACCCAGAAGCTGAAGGGCCAGCCAAAGAAACTGAAATTGAGGTCGCGCGCAAAAAAAGCGACGCCAAATGTCACCATGAACCAGACTGCCATCAACACAGCCGTGATGGACAGGCTTTTGCGCCAGTAATGACGCTGGTTGGGTGTGGGCTGGTTGTTCATGCTGAGGGGTGGACAAGCAATGCAGGGTCAGTGGCAGCCAGCTGGGCAACCAGCGGTTCCAGCGCCAAGGCGTGGCGTGGCTCGAACTCGCGCAGGCGATCCAGCCACGACCGGGCAGCCACCATATCGTGGCGTTGTATGCACAACCGCACAAGCCCCGTGTACCCGTCTGGACACAGAGGCTGCATGCCAACCTGTTTCGTCCATGCGGTTTCAGCCCCCGCAAAGTCCCCTTGGGCAAACAACGCCTCTCCCAAACCGAACCAGGCCTGGTCCATTCGTGGGGCCAGATTCAGACAAACTCGGAAGGCCCGGGCTGCCGCATCGGCATCGCCCAATTGCGCGCACACATAACCCAAGTTGAATGCGTGTGTGGCGTTGTCAACTTCCAAGAGCAGCACCTGCTCCAGTTGCAAGCGTGCGTCTTGCCACCGCCCCAACTGCCCGAGCACATGTGCACGGGCCGCCAGCAGGTGAATCGGGGGGGCCGGGTGTTTGAGGTGCACAGCACCTTTTGGGTGCAGGCCCGCAAAGGCCCAGTCATCAGATGCACCAACGCATGAAGCCGATGCGCCCCAGCACGCAAGTTGCTGGTCCAGTACGCGGAGTGCATGCGCTGGCATCCCTAGCTGCCGCCAGGTGTACCAACGCAGTGCAAACACCCCGTGCCCGCACCAAGTTATTACATTCCGCATCAACGACATGCTGCCACGCCCGCTTCCAAGCACCATTGAACTTTGCCCAGCGTAGCGGCCAACCACACCACAGCCAGCAGCAGAAACGTAGCCAGTGCATGGTGCCGTGGCAACACGAACCGGGGTGAGACACGCGCCACAACCGTCACAAAAGGCTGGCTCAGGGTGTGCAACAGGCCGTAAACCAGATTGCCTTGTGGTCGGCCTGCGGTCAGCAACACCATGGCACCGCGCCCTACCAAGCTCCAGAGCGCGATTTCACAGACAAGTTTGACAATCAGAAACGGTGTCAACATGGGCGACTGGATGAATGCATCGTTGCATTCTGAAGCCCGAGCTTACCGCTGACTTACGAATCCAAGCGGACGCTGGCGATCTGCTCGACACCAGGGGAAACACCGTTCGGGTAAACCCCGAACGGTGTGGCCTCATGGTGCAAGCATCACTCGGTTGTGGCTTCTTCAGGCTTGGCTTTGTCCGATTTTTTGGGCAAAGGCGTGATGTCGAGTTTGACCTCCGACGTGCTTTGACCCTTGTCATCGGTTTTGGATTCAACGTCGACGTTCAGACGACCACCGTCGGTCAGGCGGCCAAACAGCAGTTCGTCAGCCAGTGCGCGGCGGATGGTGTCCTGGATCAGGCGCTGCATGGGGCGGGCACCCATGAGTGGATCAAAGCCCTTCTTGGCCAAATGCTGGCGCAGCGCGTCGGAGAACGTGACCTCCACCTTCTTCTCCGCCAGTTGGGTTTCAAGCTGCAGCAGGAACTTGTCGACCACCCGCAGGATGATCTGCTCGTCCAGCGCCTTGAAGCTGACCGTGGCATCGAGCCGGTTGCGGAACTCGGGGGTGAACAACCGCTTGATGTCGGCCATTTCGTCACCCGCCTCACGCGGATTGGTGAACCCGATGGTGGCCTTGTTCATGGTCTCGGCACCCGCGTTCGTCGTCATGATGATGATGACGTTGCGGAAATCGGCCTTGCGCCCGTTGTTGTCGGTCAGCGTGCCGTGGTCCATGACCTGCAGCAACACGTTGTAGATGTCGGGGTGGGCTTTTTCGATTTCATCGAGCAGCAACACACAATGCGGTTTCTTGGTGATGGCCTCGGTCAGCAAACCGCCCTGGTCAAACCCCACGTAGCCGGGAGGCGCGCCGATCAGGCGGCTGACAGCGTGGCGCTCCATGTACTCGGACATGTCGAAGCGCAGCAGGTCAATGCCCATGATGTAGGCCAATTGCTTGGCCGCTTCGGTTTTACCCACACCAGTGGGGCCACTGAACAGGAAGGCACCAATGGGTTTGTCGGGGCGCCCCAGACCGGAGCGGGCCATCTTGACGCTAGAGGCCAGCACTTCAAGGGCCTTGTCCTGGCCGAACACGACGCTCTTCAGATCGCGCTCCAGCGTCTTGAGCTTGCCCCGGTCGTCGTTGGAAACATTGGCGGGCGGTATGCGGGCGATCTTGGCCACGATCTCTTCCACCTCGGTCTTGCTGATGGTTTTTTTGCGCTTGGAGGCGGGCAGCACGCGCTGGGCAGCACCCGCCTCGTCTATCACGTCGATGGCCTTGTCAGGCAAATGCCTGTCGTTGATGTACTTGGCGCTCAGCTCGGCAGCAGCCTGCAGTGCGGCCAGGGCGTACTTGACGTTGTGGTGCTCTTCAAAGCGCGACTTCAAGCCTTTGAGGATGTCCACCGTCTGTTCGACCGTGGGCTCGACCACTTCCACCTTCTGGAAGCGGCGCGACAGCGCAGCGTCTTTTTCGAAAATGCCGCGGTACTCGGTGAACGTGGTCGCGCCGATGCACTTCAGCTGGCCACTGGACAGGGCTGGCTTCAACAGGTTGGACGCGTCCAGCGTGCCACCCGATGCCGCGCCGGCACCGATCAGGGTGTGGATTTCGTCGATGAACAGCACGGCATGCGGCTTGTCTTTCAGCGACTTGAGCACGCCCTTCAGGCGCTGCTCGAAATCGCCACGGTATTTGGTACCGGCCAGCAGTGCGCCCATGTCGAGTGAATACACGTTGGCCTCGGCCAGCACGTCAGGCACAGTGCCCTGGGTGATGCGCCAGGCCAAGCCCTCGGCAATGGCTGTTTTGCCCACACCAGCCTCGCCCACCAGCAGCGGGTTGTTCTTGCGGCGGCGGCACAGGATCTGGATGACTCGCTCGACCTCGTAATCGCGTCCGATGAGGGGGTCGATCTTGCCGTCTTTGGCCAGCTGGTTCAGGTTCTGGGTGAACTGCTCAAGCGGTGATGCTTTTTCGTTCTTTTCACCCTGCTCTTCCGCCTCAGGCGGTGCGTCCGACGACTTGGATGGCTCGGGTGCATCTGTTTTGCGGATGCCGTGGGCAATGAAATTGACCACGTCGAGCCGTGTCACGCCTTGCTGATGCAGGTAGTAAACAGCGTGAGAGTCTTTCTCGCCAAAAATGGCCACCAGGACGTTGGCCCCGGTGACCTCCTTCTTGCCATTGCCGGTGGATTGCACATGCATGATGGCACGTTGAATGACGCGCTGGAAACCCAGCGTGGGCTGGGTGTCCACCTCGTCAGACCCCGCCACCTGCGGCGTGTTGTCCTTTATGAAGGTGGTGAGCGATTTGCGCAAATCGTCGACGTTGGCAGAACACGCACGCAGCACCTCTGCTGCGCTCGGGTTGTCAAGCAAGGCAAGCAGAAGGTGCTCGACCGTGATGAATTCGTGCCTTTGCTGGCGGGCCTCGACGAAGGCCATGTGCAAGCTGACTTCAAGTTCCTGGGCAATCATGGGCTTTTCCTGGTGGGTGGGTAGGTAGGCTGGGACTGAAAGTCAAAGCTGTGACGAGAAAATGGGGACGGCGGCCGACTATTCAATCGGCTCGTGAATACATTGCAACGGATGCCCCGCTTGGCGTGCGGCATCCAGCACCTGATCGACCTTGGTGGCCGCGATGTCACGGGGGAACACCCCGCACACACCCCGACCTTCCAGGTGAATTTTGAGCATGATCTGCGTGGCGGCTTCGCGGTCTTTGTTGAAAAACTCCTGCAAAACCAGCACCACGAATTCCATGGGCGTGAAATCGTCGTTCAGCAACACCACGTGGTGCATTTGCGGCGGGCGCGTGCGCTGCGGTTGGCGTTCAAGCACAACCGAATCCGCACCACCCGTCCGATTGGGAAGGGGGGTCGTCTTGGGGATCTTGGTGGCCATGAATTTCATTCTATCGGTGGATCAACATCCGAGCACTGCGCTCGCCTAACAGCCGTAAACAAAAAAGCCGCCCGATGTCACCATCTGGCGGCTAGCAAGGTATGTGCCTGATGGACCAAGTGAGCCCGAAGCCCGCAGGCTACCTCACATGTTGGCAATCATCACATCGCCAAAACCCGAGCAGCTGACTTGGGTGGCCCCTTCCATCAGACGGGCGAAGTCGTAGGTGACGCGTTTGCTGGCAATCGATTTCTCCATCGAACGGAGGATGAGGTCGGCGGCCTCGAACCACCCCATGTGGCGCAGCATCATTTCGGCTGACAAAATTTGGGAGCCCGGGTTGACGTAATCCATGCCGGCATATCTGGGTGCCGTGCCGTGCGTGGCCTCGAACATGGCCACGGTGTCGGACAGGTTGGCACCGGGTGCAATGCCTATGCCGCCCACCTGAGCAGCCAGCGCGTCGGAAATGTAGTCGCCGTTCAGGTTGAGTGTGGCGATCACGCTGTATTCGACCGGGCGCAACAGAATCTGTTGCAGGAAGGCATCGGCAATGCTGTCTTTGATGGTGATGAACTTGCCCGTTTTGGGACTCTTGAACCTGCACCACGGGCCACCGTCAATCAACTCGGCACCAAACTCCTTTTGCGCCAGGCTGTAAGCCCAGTCACGGAAGGCGCCTTCGGTGTACTTCATGATGTTGCCCTTGTGCACGACCGTCACGTTGGGCTTGTTGTTGTCAATGGCGTACTGAATGGCTTTGCGTATCAAGCGCTCGGTACCTTCGCGCGACACGGGCTTGACACCGATGCCCGAGGTGTCGGGGAAGCGAATTTTGGTGACGCCCATTTCCTCTTGTAGGAATTTGATCAGCTTTTTGGCCTTGTCGCTCTCGGCCTCGTATTCGATACCGGCGTAAATGTCCTCCGAGTTTTCACGGAAGATCACCATATTCACTTTCTGCGGCTCTCTCACGGGGCTGGGCACGCCTTGGAAATACTGCACCGGGCGCAGGCACACGTACAAGTCCAACTCCTGGCGCAGCGCCACGTTCAGCGAGCGGATGCCGCCGCCCACAGGCGTGGTCAATGGCCCTTTGATGGACACCAGGTAGTCACGCACGGCGGCCAGCGTCTCTTCAGGCAGCCACACGTCGGGGCCATAGATTTGCGTGGATTTTTCACCTGCATAGACCTCCATCCAATGGATCTTTTTCTGGCCGCCATAGGCTTTGGCCACGGCCGCGTCCACCACTTTGAGCATCACGGGGGTGATGTCCATACCCGTGCCGTCACCCTCGATGTAAGGGATGATGGGCGCGTCAGGCACGTTCAATGACATGTCGGCATTGACCGTGATCTTCTGCCCTTCGGCGGGTACTTTGATGTGCTGGTACATGGGGACTTGTCTCCGGTGAGCGCGGTTGATGGCCTGTCAGCGGGTGGCCAACAGGCTCGGACACCATTTCATATGATGCTGGAAAATTTTAGACGCAAAAACACAGCCAGCCGGTTGGGCTCGGACCCATTCGGATGGCGTGTGAACATGTGTTGCCCACAGCCCTGAAAGAAGCGACCCCATGAAGGCAATCCCCACACGCGCTGCCCTGCTTGCCCTGGCCCTGCACGCCACCCTGACCACCGCCTTGCTGTGCGGCACTGTCGCGCTGATGCCAGTGCATGCCCGGGAAACGACCGGCAACCCCCAACTGAGCCTGCCTCGCACAACCATCCGCGCAGGCATGTTCAACATCGACGCACAGGTGGCGGCCACCACCGACACCCGGGCCACCGGGCTGATGTGGCGCAGAGGGATGCCTCAGCACGAAGGCATGCTGTTTGTGTTCGAACAGCCCGCCACACAGTGTTTCTGGATGCGCAACACGCCCAGTCCGCTGACGGCTGCGTTCGTGGCGGAAGACGGCACCATCGTCAACCTGGCCGACATGTCACCGCTGTCGGACGACAGCCACTGCTCAGCCAAACCCGTGCGGTTTGTGCTGGAAATGAACCAGGGTTGGTTTGCCCAGCGTGGCATCAAAGCGGGCAGCAAGCTCGGTGGCGAAGCCTTCGGCAGCCGCTGAAACCATCACCCTAGGTACATGCATTTGATAGCGGAGAAGTACCGCCGGTAAAGCGGATAGGGCCAAAATAACATAAAAACCGGCTCAGCCGCATGGCTGCCCGGTTCATGAAAGGGATGCGTGGGGTTGGGTGCTGCCTGACCAAGCGGTCAGGCGGGCATTGCCCCATCGGCGATCAGCCGAAATTCTTCTCGGCGAAACCCCAGTTCACCAGTTTGTCGAGGAAGGTCTCGACAAACTTGGGGCGCATGTTGCGGTAGTCGATGTAGTAGGCGTGCTCCCACACGTCCACCGTCAGCAAAGCGATGTCGGCTGTGGTCAGGGGGGTGCCGGCAGCACCGGTGTTGACGATGTCAACCGAGCCGTCGGCCTTCTTGACCAGCCACGTCCAGCCGGAGCCGAAGTTGCCCACGGCGCTTTTCACAAACGCTTCCTTGAATGCGGCATAGCTGCCCCACTTGGCGTTGATGGCCGCGGCCAGCGCGCCGGTGGGTTCGCCACCGCCGTTGGGCTTCATGCAGTTCCAGAAGAAGGTGTGGTTCCAGATTTGCGCTGCGTTGTTGTACACGCCGCCGCTGGCTTTCTTGATGATGGACTCCAGGTCCATGCTTTCAAACTCGGTGCCCTTTTGCAGGTTGTTCAGGTTGACCACATACGCGTTGTGGTGCTTGCCATGGTGAAACTCCAGCGTTTCCTGGCTGTAGTGGGGGGCCAGCGCGTCGATGGCATAAGGCAATGCGGGCAGGGTGTGTTCCATGTGGGGGTCCTCTCGTGGGTTGATGCAGACGCACCCGAACCGGGTGAGCGCTGCGGGCATTGTAGGAAAGGCGGCTACCCTACTTCAGCGCACGGTCAATTCAACCTCACCATCGGCCAGGGTTGCCGTCAACGGCTGGCCTCTGTGGGCCTGCGATGCGCTGGTCAGTGGTTGGCCGGCATCGGTGGTCAACCAGGCATAGCCCCGGTTCAGCACCAGCTTGGGGTCCATGGATGTCAGCACCGCCTCGTGCCCTCCCAGCAACTGGGTTTGGCGGGCAAGGTGCTGTGCCATTTTCAGTGGCAAATCTGCCTCTACTGCTTTGATCAATTGGCTTTGATGCTTCCAACTTTCAATCAACCCGCGCTGTAGACGGTGGGCGCAAATCAGCAGGTTCTGCTGCTGCCGGGCCACCCGGTCTGACGGCCGCGCCATGCGCTGGGCCAACCGGTCCAGCCGCTGTGCCTGCGTGTCAATGTGTCGCTGGGTGCTGGCACACGCACGCTGCTCCAGCGCAGCCAACAAGCTCAGCAAACTGTCACGGTCAATGGCACACAGTTCGGCCGCAGCGGTGGGGGTGGGGGCACGCAGGTCGGCCACAAAGTCTGCGATGGTGAAATCGGTTTCGTGTCCCACACCGCTGATCACCGGCATGGGGGCACGGGCCAGCGTGCGGGCCAGTTGCTCGTCATTGAACGCCCACAGGTCTTCCAGCGAGCCGCCACCGCGCACCAGCAACAACACCTGTGGTGCACCGTTGTCGGCAAACTGGCGGTAAGCGGCGTCAAGCGCCTGGCACAGCTCGGTCGGCGCTTGGCCGCCCTGCACGGCAGCCGGGAACACGGTCACGGGCACATGCGGCACCCTGCGCTGCAAGGCAATGGCCACGTCGCGCAAGGCAGCCGCCCCCAACGAGGTGACGACGCCAATCGAGTGCGGCATGGTGGGCACGGGCCGCTTGCGCGCCGCATCGAACAAACCCTCGTGTTCCAGCTGCGCCTTCAGGCGCATGAAGCGCTCGAACAAAGCGCCCTGCCCGGCTGGCGTGAGTGTGTCGACAATCAACTGCAGGTCGCCCCGTGGCCCGTAGATGTCGAGCTTGCCGCTGACTTCCACCCGGTCGCCATCGCGGGGCAATACGGACAGGCCACTGGCCGCGCGGCGGAACATGGCGCAACGGACCTGTGCATCGGCGTCCTTCAGCGTGAAGTAGCAATGGCCACTGGCGGCTCTGGCAAAGCCCGACACCTCGCCCTGGACCCGCACCGGGTTGAAGCGGGCAGACACGGCATCGGCCAGCGCACGCATCAGGCCGCCCACCTGCCACACCGGCGGCTGAGCAGGCCAGACCGGACGCGACGCGCCATGGCTGTTTGGGTTGGTTTGGTAGGGATCGTTCATACGGGGTGCAAGCGTTTTTGAAGCACTGAAGTCAATGGGGTCGGGCAACTCCGGCGGTCAGGTATCCACAGCAAGTAAGAAGCGGGGGTGCATTTTTCGCAGCACCGATCTGGCACAACGAATACGTTCTAAGCTATTGTTTTAAAAGCCTTTTTGAAATGCCCAATTTTTAATCAACCTGTTCAAACCCGCATGGGGCGGGCATTTCAGACGGTTGTCCGGGCAGTTCTTCACAAAGTTATCCACAGAAAATGTGGGTGGGCCAGCCGACTGTCTGCGCCAAGGCCTGCGCCATAATCCGCCCACCTTGACACGCTGAGGAGCGCCCCTTGCTGACCATCATACAAGCCGCCGGATGGCCGATCTGGCCCCTGATTCTGTGCTCCGTCGTGGGTTTGGCACTGGTCATCGAGCGCTTCGTGAGCCTGAAAACCAGCCGCATCGCCCCCCCCACCCTGTTGGATGAAGCCATTGCGGTATCGCAGACGCGGGTACCCGCTCCCGATGTGGTTGAACAGCTTTCACACAACTCGGCACTGGGTGAAATTCTGGCCGAAGGCTTCAAGGAGTTGCTGCGCCACCCCCGTACATCCGACGCCAACCTGCGGGCGGCCATGGAAGGCAAAGGCCGTGCCGTGGCCGCCAAGCTGCAGCGTTACCTGGGTGCCTTGGCCACCATCGCGTCGGCTGCACCGTTGCTGGGCCTGCTGGGCACGGTGGTGGGCATGATCGAGATTTTCGGCGCCCAGGTGGGTGCTGGCGGCCTGGGTGCCGCAGTCGGCTCTGGCAACCCGGCGCAGCTGGCCCACGGTATTTCCATTGCGCTGTACAACACAGCGTTTGGCCTGATGGTGGCCATCCCAGCCCTGATGTTCTGGCGTTACTTCAGGGCACGTGTGGATGCCCACTTGCTGGACATGGAGCTGGCGTCCGAGCGGTTCTTGCGCCACCTGATTCAGATCAAAGGCTGATTCACCATGAATTTTCGGCCTGGCCACAGGGATGAGCCCGAACTGAACCTGATCCCGTTCATCGACATTTTGCTGGTCGTGGTCATTTTTCTGGTGCTCACCACCACATACAGCAAGTTTTCAGAGTTGCAGGTCAACCTGCCGGTGGCCGATGCCGAAAAGCAGCACAGCCAGCCCAACGAGGTGCATGTGACCATCACCCAGGACAGCCGCATCGCGGTCAACGGGGCCTTGCTGGGCAACGGCACCGTCGGCGCGCTGTCTGAAGCGCTGGCTGAAGCGGCAAAAGGTGAAAAAGAAGCCGTCGTCGTCATCAATGCCGATGCTGCGGCCACGCACCAGGCTGTGGTCTCTGTCATGGACGCGGCACGGCGTACCGGGCTGGCCCGCATCACGTTCTCCACCCAATCGCCTGGCGACACACGCACCACGCGTCGCCCCTGAGGCTGGCGCTGTCTGGCATGTCAAGCTCAACCCGCTGGTCACGGCAGCTGACACAGGCCTGGCTGGGCAAAGGCCTGCTCGCACGTTTGCTGTGGCCGCTGTCCGTGGTGTATGCCGGTTTGATGGCAGTGCGCACCTGGGGCTACCGCCACGGCGTGTTCAAGGTCCAGCGTTGCGACGTTCCCGTTGTGGTGGTGGGCAATGTGGTGGTGGGTGGCGCAGGCAAAACGCCCGTGGTCATTGGCACCGTGCAACACCTGATTCAGCGCGGCCATGTGCCGGGTGTCATTTCGCGCGGTTACGGGCGGCAGGCTGACGGCAACCAGGACACACCGCTGGCAGTTCACGCGCAATCAGCAGCCTCAGCTGTGGGAGACGAGCCGCTGTTGATACACCGTGCAACGGGTGTCCCGGTGTTCGTGGCCCGCAACCGCTTCCATGCGGCCCAGGCCCTGCTGGCAGCGCACCCGGCCACCACCGTCATCGTCTGTGACGATGGCCTGCAACACCTGGCGCTGCACGCAGACGTGAGCATTGCCGTGTTTGACGAGCGGGGGCTGGGCAACGGTTGGCTGCTGCCAGCAGGTTTGCTGCGTGAGCAATGGCCGCACGGGACCGGGCGCAAGGTGGACCTGGTGCTGCACGCCACGCCCAAAGCAGATGAGTCAGCCCCACCGCAACCCGAACTCCCGGCAGCGGCCTCATTGGTCACGCGGCAGGTGTTCCAGGCGGCCAAAACCCTGGCAACACATGCCTACAACCCGACAGGGCACCGCATACCGCTGGCGGAACTGGCAAACCAACCCGCTACGGCATTGGCAGGCATTGCTAAGCCCGACGTGTTTTTCAGCATGTTGCGCGCGCGCGGCCTGCACCTGTCACACACCTGGCCGCTGCCTGATCACCACCCGTTAGGCCGTGATTTTCATAGCAAACTCTGCTTACTGTTAAAGCGTGGAAGCGTTATTTTGACTGAAAAAGATGCTGTCAAACTGTTTCCCAGCTGGCCTGCGGACGCATGCGATGCAGAAGACCGCAGTTCAACGGTGACGGATGGCCCGCCCCACGCCACCACGTCACACGACCTCTGGGCGGTGCCGCTGGCGCTGGCCATCGAGCCTGCATTTTTTGCTGCCCTGGATGCGAAGCTATCATCCCGTCATGGACACCAAACTGCTTGAACTGCTGGTCTGCCCCGTGACCAAAGGCCCGTTGCAACTGAACGCCGAACGTACCGAATTGCTTTCTGCCAGCGCCAAGCTGGCTTACCCGGTGCGGGACGGCATACCGATCATGCTGGAACAAGAGGCCAGGCCACTGACCGATGCCGAGCACGATGCGTTGCGTGCCTCGTCGTCGCCTGCGGGTGGCTCCGAAGCATGAGCGTTGCCGAACCCTCACCGCCCGCACCGCCGTTCTGGGTACTGATCCCCTCTCGGCTGGCATCCACCCGTCTGCCCGACAAGGCATTGGCCGATTTGGCTGGCCTGCCCATGGTGGTTCGGGTGGCGCGACAAGCCATGACCAGTGCCGCGATGCAAGTGGTGGTGGCAACCGACCACGAACGCATCGCACAGGCCTGTGCGGCACACGGTGTGCAGGCGGTCATGACCGATGCGTCACACCTTTCGGGCAGTGACCGGCTGGCGCAGGCCAGCCAGTTGCTGGGCATCCCTGATGACGCCATTGTGGTCAATGTCCAGGGTGACGAACCATTGATCGACCCTGCGCTGATCAATCAGGTGGCCTCTACGCTCGCCGCGCACCCCTTGTGTGCCATGTCAACGGCTGCGCATCCGTTGACGCAGTGGAATGATTTCCTCAACCCCAATGTGGTCAAGGTGGTCACCGATCGGCATGGCATTGCGCTGTACTTCAGCCGTGCGCCCATTGCCTGGTGGCGAGACGGCATGTCCTCTGGTATGTCCGCGCCAATGCATGGCGACACGCTGCCACCGCACACGCCCTTGCGCCACATTGGCATCTACGCGTACCGGGCAGGTTTTCTCAATTCCATACCGGGCATGCACGCATGCGCACTGGAAAACACGGAAATGCTGGAGCAATTGCGTGTGCTCTGGCATGGTGAGCGCATTGCCGTGCACACCACTCACACGGCCCCCGCAGCGGGTGTGGACACCCCTGAAGATCTGGCGCGCGTGCGTGAGTTGCTTGCGGCCGCCAAGGGCCTGAAGACCTGAAACGGCGGTCACGCCGCCCGGGCGCTTGCCGCGTGGCGCAGTAAGCGTCGCTCAAGGCCTGGCATGTTAAGCTGTCGCGTTAGGCTGGCAACGACTGGAACGTGGCCGGCACAGCCGAGGTTTCCCGGCGGCAGACAGACATACCAAACCAGTAAGTGAGCAAAGGACACACATGAGACTGATTCTGTTGGGCGCCCCCGGTGCCGGCAAAGGCACACAGGCCACGTTCATCTGCCAAAAGTACGGCATTCCACAAATCTCCACCGGTGACATGCTGCGTGCTGCCGTCAAAGCGGGTACGCCACTGGGTCTGGAAGCCAAGGCCGTGATGGCGTCCGGCGGCCTGGTGAGTGACACGCTCATCATCAACCTGGTGAAAGAACGCATTGCCCAGACTGATTGCGCCAATGGTTTCCTGTTCGACGGCTTCCCACGCACCATTCCACAGGCCGATGCAATGAAAGCAGCTGGCGTCAAGCTGGACTATGTGCTTGAAATCGACGTGCCCTTTGAAGCCATCGTGGAACGCATGAGCGGCCGCCGCTCGCATCCGGCATCTGGCCGCACCTACCACGTCACGTTCAACCCGCCCAAGACCGCTGGCATGGACGATGTCACTGGCGAGCCACTGGTGCAGCGCGAGGACGACAAAGAAGAGACGGTCAAAAAGCGCCTGGATGTCTACAGCGCACAGACCCGCCCCTTGGTGGCTTACTACAGCGATTGGGCTGCTGCAGAACCCACTGCAGCCCCCAAGTACCGCGCCATCAGTGGCACCGGTTCTGTCGAAGAAATCACAACACGCGCCATGGCGGCACTGGCCAGCTGATTGCCGCAGCCACCCCGATCAAAGCCCCGTTCAACGGGGCTTTTTTCATGGTCAATCCGGCTCAGATGAGGTTGCCCAGCCCATGTCTTGCCGTGCAATCTCCAATGCCAACGCGATGCGAGCTTTCACGGGGTCCAACGGGGTTGCGAGAGGCCAATTGAGAGATGCTTGCCCCAGCACGATCTGACCTTGCGTGCACCGGGTACTTCGCCAGACCCTCACACCCGCAGCCTCTGCTGCCTGCAAAGGCGCCGTCAGGCACTGGTGAAAGGTACCGTTTCCGGTACCAACGAGCACCAAGCCCCGCACGGGTTGACCGTCATCACTGGCGGTCAACCACACGTTGACGGCTGCTGGCGTGACACCGGCATGGCTGACCACCCATTCGACTCTGGGCAGCCCCTTGGACACGAGCTCACTCAGAAGCGACCGTGCGTCGAGTGCGGGCAGCCCAATCGGCTTCACGGCGCCACAGCTTGCTGAGGATGCAATCGACACTGATGCGCTGGGGGCGCCATGGAGCCAGCGCACCCGCCCCTCTTCCACCAGCCCCACCGGGCCAGCCTCACCTGAGCTGAAGGAATCTGTACGGTAGGGATGCACCTTGACAACTTGCGATGCTGCATGCACAGCCCCCGAAGTCACCACCCAAACGCCCGCAGCACGTGCGTCCATGGCCACGCTCAAGGCATCCAGCAAATTCTGCGGCCCGTCTGGTGAAATGGCTGTGGCTGGTCGCATGGCGCAAGTCAGCACCACAGGCTTTTGCGGTGCGCAGAGTTGCGCCAGGAAAAAAGAGGTTTCTTCAATGGTGTCAGTGCCATGCGTGATGACCATGCCTTTCACAGCATCGTCCGCACAGGCAGTTAGCACGGCATCGGCCAAGTCGAACCATGTGAGGTGATCCATGTCTTTGCTGTCGATCTGAGCAACCTGCCGCGTTTCGATCCGATGCCCGGCCAGGCACGGCAATGCCATGACCGCAGGCGGCAACAAAGCATCCACCGCCACCTCGCCAGCCCGATAGCCGACGTTGTCGCCCTGCACTTGCGAACGGCCCGCAATGGTGCCGCCCGTGCCCAATACCAACAATTTTGCGGCGATTGCTTGCATGATTTGATTTACTGGTTAAAAATACAGCCACTGGATACCAATACAGTGATTTTTTACTGACTCAGTTGCCGAGGTACTTTATGCGAGAAACATCGAACTTTCCCCCCAAGCTTACCGATCGGCAGCGGCAGATCCTTGAACTGATCCAGTCAGCCGTCAAACGCACGGGGGCACCACCCACCCGTGCAGAAATCGCTGCAGAACTGGGATTCAAATCGGCCAATGCAGCCGAAGAACATTTGCAGGCGCTGGCACGCAAAGGTGCCATTGAACTCGTCAGCGGAACATCGCGCGGCATACGACTGAAGTCAGAAACACTCCGATCTATCCACGAAGACCGTTTGCATCAGCTGACACTCCCTCTCCAAAGTCTGATGCAACTTGCCCTGCCGCTTGTGGGCAGGGTCGCTGCAGGCTCCCCCATCCTGGCACAGGAACACGTGGACCAGACCTACCACGTCGAAAGCAGTTTGTTTCAGCGGCGCCCCGACTACCTGCTGAAGGTTCGGGGCATGTCAATGCGGGACGCGGGCATCATCGACGGTGACTTGCTGGCAGTTCACGTGACAAAAGACGTGAAAAACGGCCAGATCGTGGTGGCCCGGCTCGGGGACGACGTCACGGTCAAACGCTTGTGGCGCGGCAAGGATGGCATCGAGTTGCGCGCCGAAAACCCGGACTTCAAGACCATTCAGATCACGCCTGACGAACCGTTCGAAATCGAAGGCCTAGCGGTCGGACTCATTCGAAACACCGTACTTACTTGAACACAGCTGCATTCAAACGATCTCTTGTATCTATATGGAGTGACACATGCAATCCCTGTTTGGTATGTTTGGCCGTGTTTTCCACTGGCCCCGAGTCGTGCAAAGATGCAATCGACTCACTGAGTGTTCACGCGATAGCGACCATGCTGCAGTCAATACACCTCGCGTCGTCCCCAGAGTGACGCCGTGCGAGTGGCCCCACACTGATTCAAGCCCCCGAATCAGAGCGCCGTTGACAGTCAAGTTGCACCGCGACAACCTGCGCGACCACACCCTTTTGCCAACACGGTTGGTCATATCTGGTCGCATGGCCGATGTACACGCCGAGTTGGAACGCATGGCCGCCATGGAAGCCATCGCCTGACGCGAATTTGCTCACGCAAATGTAGGGCGGTGCACAGGATGCGTCATGACGCGATGCACAATATCACTCATGAATATCGTGATCCTTGAAATGCAAGTTCTCCTATAGAGAATTCACGAATTTCATATTAACTACGCCAAAAACTACGCTGGTAAATGAACTGCAACGCCCCGTCATATCCAGGCAAGCCAGGGCCGCGCGCGTGCATCAAGTGCGCCTACTTTGTGGGATGGGCACCATACGTCATGCAGTGGAAACAGGTGGACGGCGAGGTGTCCATCTGCCACAAGGGTGGGCATACGACCGTCACGCCGTCACCCAACACCGGCTGCGCGCACTGGATGCGCGAGATCGGCGCGGATGATGAGTAGCATCAACCTGGTGGCTGTCTCAGCGTATCTGTACCCCACGGCCCAGCCCCGCAGCCAGCGCCGCGCAGGCCAAGGCTGTGCGCAAATCGATGCCAGACTTTCCCAGGACGTCGGGCCAGCATAATCCGGGAATACACAAACCGGAGGATCGATGACGCACGCCCACTCTTTGTCCCGTCGCTACATTGATGCGCTGAGACAACTGCCCCAATATGCAGCCGTGACCCAGAACAATCACGGCTATATCGTTCACGCGCTAACTGGGGCGTGTGTATCACCTTTGGGTGATTTGTCGGACCCTGACGACGACACCGAGCTGCTGCAAGTGGAGTTTGCAGGTGGGCGCGAAGTTCAGGTTTTGGCCAGTCAGTTTTTTGGCCTGGCCCTCGCTGAGGCAGTGCAGCTTGAGGCCATGACCGCACCGCTTGACGTGTATCGGGAGCGAGACTTGACGCCGCTGCAGGTCAGGGCTTCACAACTGGGTGAGCATCTGCGGGCCAAGCACGGACTGTAGTCACCCCATGCCATTTCAGCGCACGCTCGGCAGCATCGTAGTTGCTGGTGCACCGCTCAAACTCGGCTTTAAGCTTGGCAGCGTCGGCAGCGTACCGGCTAAGAAACTCCGCATCTCCCCTTGCCAATCCCGCTCCGGTGCATCCCACGCCATCGGCGGCAGGGCTGGCGGCTTCACCGGGTCGGTCGGCGGCCCGCTGCTGGGGACGGTTGCGCAGGCTGTCAAGCTCAGCAGCATGCTCAGCAGCAATGCGTTTGTCAGTTTCATTTCGAGTCCTTTGCTGCCGTGCAGCGTTGTCGATCAGCGCACGCTCTGTGTTGCGGTGCTCAATCTGTTGCTCTGCTGTGCGCAGGGCGCGGGTCGCACTTTCACGGGTCCACTCAGCGCGCACTTCATCCCGGCCAGACTGGGCACCCTGGCGGTACACCAGCCAGTTTCCGGCCATAATGGCCAGCGCCAAGCCCATGTAAACGGCGGCGTTCACGCGGCCACCCCACTGACAGCGCCCGTGCGGCAATACAGGGTTTCGTCAGCCCGGCGGTTGGCCAGCCCCTGCACAAACTCAAACGTCTTTTTCCCCGTCAACGGGTCTACGCGGCTGACAAAGCTCCAAACCGGTCGACCCGCGTCAGACCGGCCCAGGCGCTGGCAGCCCAGCTCCCACTGACCGGCATTGAACGCCTGCATAGCCAAACTGCCGCAGGTCGCTGCAGCCCCGTTGTTCCAAGCGTGGCTGCTGGCCGCATCAAAAATGCGCTGTGGCGGCAGCACTCGAAAGCAGTGGGCCAGCCGGTCTTGCATGCGCACGATGGCCCCCTGCTCCTCCCTGTAGCATTTGTCCGCTGGCCAGCGCTCACCCGGAACGATGGGCGTACTGGTCACGTGCGGGGTCAGCCCCCTGCACACCGTTGGCAAGCCACCGGCCAGCTTGTCGGCGTAGGCCAAGCCGGGATCGTTGTGGTTGGGCTCCCACTTTTGCAACAGCCCGAATGCCCCCGCGCCGGCCAACACCAGCGAACCCGCCAGGTGCGGGAAATAGCGCGTCACGCCCACGCGGACGGCTTGTTCGGTGGTTGTCGTCATGGCCGTGGCCCCCCGCCTTTTACCGCGTGCCACAACCCCACAAACCCACCCACGGCCATGGCAATCACGCCCAGGGGCTTGACAAGCTTTGCCAGCATCTCCAGTACCCTGAAAGCCCCTTGCGCGTTGTTCAGCAGATCCACCACAACAGCGGTGTTCGCTTCAACCCGAGCTGTCGATTGAGTGTTCTTGTCAAGATCGTCGCGGATGCTTTGCATGCGTTCGTCAATGCTTTGCATGCGCTGATCACCGGATTTCAAGCGGCCGTCCACTTTCTCTTGCCACTGACGCATCGCGCCTCGCCGCTCGGGCCCCGCATAGGGCGGGGGCTTTTCTGCGGTGGGCTGCTGCGCCCCGTCGTCATCGGTCTCTGTCGTCATTCAGGCTCCTGTTTCCTGGTGGGTTCAAACTTCAATCGTCACGCTGGGCAGGTTGGGCGCGGTGCCCTCGATCACGCCTGCGCGAACAAACACTTTTTCGTCAACCGTGCCGGTGCCGCGCACGCGCTGCTGGCTGCCGCCTGGATACGCCACAGTGCAGGTGCCATCGGCATGGGCAACGGTCAGGGTGGCCACGGTCAGGGCGGGCTCGGGCAGCAGCTCGCGCAGCTGGCGGTACAAATTTGTGGTCATGTGGGTTACGCCAGATGGCGCTCCAAAGTGATGGACTGGCGCACGGTCGGCATCTTTGCCTGCACGCCTACAGCGCGCACCCGTGCACGCCAGGGCACGGTGTCGTTGATCTGCACCAGCTTCCCAACATCAATCACGCCTGGATTGGCACCGCCAGTCAGCACGGGCATGCTGATTTGCAGCATGTCTTTTGGGCCCGCAGCGCCCAGCACGCTCAGCCCGCACTGTTGGGCTGCGATATTTGCCGTCATCAGCGGATTGGTCACCATGCTTGCCAGCTTGGCCCCGGCAGTGCCTGACCTCTTGACGTGCGCCAGCACGCCTTGCGCGGTACCGCTGACATAGATACCGTCCACGTCTGCCCCGTAGCGCCGTTCTCCGCCGATGGAAATGATCACATCTGGAGCCAGCTCAACGTCTGCCGCAGCCGCAGCAGACCAGTTCCATGGCCCACCTGGCACACCCCCTGGTAGCGTGGGGTACGGGTGGCGCACCATGACAGTAGCGTCTGTGCGATGGCTCTGCAGGTACCCGCCAGCAGCCTCTGCAATGGCTTGCACTGCGGACAAAGGTGTGCCCACATGACTCCACGCACCGGCGGGCACAAGCCAGTCGTCTATACCCCAGTCAAGACCAACACCCGTCAACTCCAGCGCAGAGGCGGCCAGCTGCTGTGCAGTCCGGTCGGTGGTGCTCATCCATGAAAATTCCCGATGCGGCGGACCAACAAGCGCGGTCGCACTACGCCCTGAAATGACGCTTGCATTTGTCTTTCCGAACGACTCGTTTGGATTCAAACTGTCCACGATAAACACCCACTGCAACCCGTCTATCGTGATGCGCACGCGCGGCGGCAACACCGCCGCAGTTGGGTCAAGCGCCTGCATGGGGCCAGACGGCCCACTTGCCGTCACAGTCCAGCCAAAGCTTCCTCGGTCAGATTGCAGGCTCACGTCAAAAATGGGGAGTGGCTCAAGGCTTGGGAACAGGTGCGCCTCAACGCTGTGAACGGCCATGTAAAACCTCGCGGGCAAGATGTATTGAAGTGAATCTGGCGCACTGCCTCCCCCGCAAGGGTCAAGCCCCAGCACCAGGTGCACGGCCAGCGGGTGCACGTAGCCCAGCATCTGGCACAGCCGCAAATTGGCAATGACGGGAGGCGGTGGTGGAGGCGGTGGCACCCAAGGCGTCCACGGCCCGCCCGTGCTGATGACCAGCTTGCCGACCTGCCACGGCGCGTGCCGCGTGTCACGGTGCGCTGCTGCTGCGCGGTGACTGGGGGCCTGCACGTTGATGCCCGCCGGGCGTGCTGCACCGTCCCACACACTGGCCTGTTGCCGATGCGTGGGCGCGCCGTGCCCGTAGGCTGCTGCGCGGGTGTCGTGTACAGGCGTGGCCTGCTGGTGCTGCGCCTGTGTGCTGGTGTGCGTGGGCGCACCCAAGCCCCAGGCGCTGCCAGCGTGCTGGTGTGCGGTGGCGGCCTGCTGGTGGGCAATGGCCGCATCAGCTGGCGTGGGGGTGGCCGCCCGCCAGCCCACGCCAACCACGTAAATCTGTGCCGGGGCCTCATCAAACAGCACATGCTTGTCAACGGGCACGGCCGTACCTGGCTCCCAGGTGGCGGTATTGCGGTGCAGGACCCCAACGGCGGCACTGTCAAAGCCCGCTGCGACGGGGGTTTGCAGACCCCGGAAAACACTGTTGTCATACCCGGCTGACATCGAGGCGCGAAGCCCGAACGCCCCCTGCATCTGCGCGGCGTGTATCTGCCGGGCGCTGGCCGCCATGCGCAGACCGAACGTGCCTGACAGGGCCGCGCTGAACACATCAGGCGTCACCTCGCCACCGCTGCCACCCAGCACCAGATCGGCATTGGTTGGCAGCGGCTGGTCCAGCACCAACGCCACCTGATCAAACGGTGGTGGGCTGTACGGCTGCGGCCCAGCAGTTGCGCCCAACACCAGCCCCGCGCTGTCTGGCAGCGGGGCGGATAGCGTCAGGTCAACCTGGCTGCTGGCGGGTGGCGTGTAGGGCATGTTCAGATGCGCAGCGTGCCGCCAGATATGCGCACGAACGCGCCGGGGTACAGCGCGGGGGCGGCTATCACCAACTCCTCGCCGGTGTCCGCTGCACCCTCAAGCCGGGTGTCGCAGTCAAACATCCAAGCCCCGTCTGTGGCATATGCGCGCGCCCACACTGGCGCGCCCCCTGACGTAAGCTGGCCCTCTGCGCTTTGCGCGAGGATCAACCGGGCACTGGCATCGTCCCAAGTGCCCACGGTGGCCGCAAGCACCACAATGACTTGTGCAGGACCGGCGGGCGCATCGCCCGCCACCTCTGGCCGTGCAGACCCGAAAAAAGCCACCGTGGCCGCAGAGCCCAACGCCGCCACCAGGCCAGGGCCTGTCAGCATGGCGCGGGCCAGCGCGGGTGATGCGACGATCATGCTCCGGCCTCCAACATGTCAGCCACGGCGGCGTTGTGCATCACGGCTTGGCCCGTGTCATCCAACCCGATCACCAGGTACTTGCGCCCCAGTTGCAGGCTATTGAAGGCGTAGGCCCCGTTGGGCGCTGACACGGTTTTGCGCAGCAGCTGCCCCGTGAGCCGGTCATGCAGCCGCACCTCGCGCGCAGCGGGCAGCGTCAGCACTTTCAGCGTGCCCGAGATGCGGCCAGGGCCAAACGCCAGGGGCTTTGCGGCCTGCTGCATGTCGGGCACGCTGGTGGCCTGGGGCTGACTGAAGTCAGTTGGCGTTCGGGCAACCAGTTGCAACATATCGCCCAACAACATCGGCCCTGGCCAGACGATCACACCCCATAGAAACGGTGACGTGGCAGTGAAGTTACCAGGGTAAGTGGCGGTGAACGTGCCCTGCAAGTCCCATGTCGAGCTGTCGGTGCTGGCGTGCACTGTGAACACTGACGGGAACCGGCTGTTGTTGTCGTACCCGTAAAACTGGCACCCGACGACGTCCTTTGGTGCGCCGAAATCCCACACCACCGCAAACGCCGGGTCTTGGGCTGTGGCTTGCGTCCACGAGCAGGCCGTTGACGGGTTGCCGTCGTTGAACGACTGCACCGTGCCGCCCCACAGGGCCAGCGCCGAAGTCAGGGTAGCGCCGGAGGCCAGCAGCGAGTTCGCCTGAATGAACTGAAACTCCCCAATTTCGAGATAGGCGGACGGGACGGTCAGCCCCGACAACCTCCAGTAGCGGTAGGTTGCCATGGTTTATCCCCAAGGCCCTGTCAGGTCAAACGCGAGGTACGCACCGAACGACACCCCACTCCTGGCAACCATGATTGCCTTTGACACCCCGCCGATGTCCGCATTCGGCAGCACGCCGGTAAACCGTGCGTCGAAAAATGAATCGGTCATCTTGCCCGTCAGCTGGTACACCCCACGGAACACGCCGCGTGTCAAGCACCCGCCAGGATTGAGGCTCCCAGACGCTTTTTCTACCGCGCGCACGGGCACAAGCTCCACAGCACCGGAGAGGGGGTTTGGCACCGATCCGCTGCGCTGCCAGGTGTTGAGAGACCCCGTCTGGCCGTCCTCTGGCACGGCCCCCAGCAGCGTGGGGGTGGTGTCAGCCAGGGCATCGAACCCAGACCATGTTTTGAGCAGTTGGTACGGCCAACTGCCCGTGGCCACGTCAGCGCGGCAGGCACTGGACACACCCGTGGCCGCCGTTTCCCACGAAGTGGTTGTGCTTGCCCCTGGAAATACCCAGGCCCCATCGTCCGTGGTGGACAAGCTGTTGACCTCGCCAAAACTGAACACAGCCCCCTGCGTACCGGCATTCGCGCCCAAGAACTGAACGTAGGCCGTGCGGTCGTCAGCCACACACCACCACTGGGTTTGGTCAGTTGCCCGCCAGAACCTGCGACTGTCCGTTACCAGGCGCGCAGCGGTATCCAAGCCGGTATGCCCCTCGCACACGCGCCAGCGGAACGACTGGTTGGAGTCCGTGTAGGGGTTGCCGTCTTCGATCTGCATGTATGCGCCCACGCCACCGTCGGTGGTCGCGCTGCGGTAGGCGGCATTGCTGCCATCCGTCCAGCTCTTTGTCCAGCCCGCACCGGGGTGCTTGACCGACACAGTGCCCGTTGCCGGGCTGGCTGTGCCGCTGGCGATGGCAAAGCTGATGCTGTCGGCGGTTTTGGCCGTCACGGTTTGCAGGCCGTTGAACGCGGTGGGCGTGGCCCCGGACACCAGCACCTTGTCGCCCACATTGAAATTGTGGTTGCCCGCAAACGTGACTGTGGCCACGCCTGCTGCTTGAGCGGTGGTCACCGCCGTCATCAAGTTGGCACCGTTGACCAGGCACGCGTCCAGCACGGCCACAAAGCCGCCGTTGGTGCGCGTGTTGCCCGACGGAAAACCGGCCATGCCGGAGTGATAAAAAACGGGAGTGCTCATGGTGCGGTGTCCTTAAACGTCAATGTCGCCACGGATTGAAATAACGATCTGATCGGTGCCGGGTGGCGCTGCTGGGCTTTGCATCACCGTCCTCGACACCCACACTGGGTGGTTTGCTGACTTGGTGTTGTCGCGCAGCACGTTGCCCGCCACCCAGCCGCTGCCCCAGCCGCCAGGTGCAATCGAAAAGTAGGGTGCCCCGGTGGCCGGGTTGAGAGGCGCGCACACCTCCCCGGTGTTGCCTGTGAGGATTTCGCCGACGGTGTCACCGACCACCCGGAACGTGGTGTTGTTCGTGAAGATGAAGGCCCACCGCTGGTCGATGGCACCACGGTTTGTCACAACAATGGGGTGCAGAGTCTGGTTGTATTGCGCGGTGATGGGGCTGCCAATGCGGGTGTCAGACCACACTGATGTCCAGGTGGATTGGCTGAAGCTTTCCGTGCTGGCCGCCTGCTTGGTGCCCGCAATCAGCGCGCTGGACACATAGCTGGTGTTGGCCGGGAAGTTGTGCGTCAGCGGGCGCGTCAGGCGCAGGTCTCCGGTGATTTGGGCATCGGCGCACAGGGCTTCGTCTTCAATGCGGTGCTCCACCGTCACGGGCTGGCTGTACCCGGCCACGTTGCTGAACGTGACAGTGCCCGCGTCCAGGTCAGCCGTCCAGCCCGTGGTGATGTCGCTGCCGTTTGCGCCGATCACGCGCACGCGGGCCAGCCTGGTGCGTGAGGTGTTGAGGGTTTGCCCGTTACTGACCGTGGCCGGGGCCATCTGCTGGGTGTTGTGGATGACCACCACGCGGCCTGCTTTGAAGATGGGCACGCGACCATCGCTGGGCAGGCGCACGGGGTCGAGGCCCAGGATGTTGGCATCAAGCGGCAGGTAGCTGTACGCCACGGCGTTGAACGACACACTGGCCGTCACCAACAGGCCGGGTGACCAGGTGGTGGGGTAGCCGCCCGCACCGGAAACGCTGGCCAGCCAGGTCGGGCGGGGGATGGACGGGATTTCGGCGGCCTCGGCACCCGACGCACGCGCGTACAGGTGGCAGATGCCGGTGTTGAAGTCCACGTAGCCCACCAAGTCGGATGTGCTGATGATGCCGTTTTCGTCTGCGGTCTCGGAGAACGTGGTGGTGGGGCCGCCCGCAAAGGATGCCAGCCTGCCTTGTACAGTGAAGCTACCGGGGCGCAACGGGGCATTGGGTGCGCGAAACACCATCCGGTCGGCCATGTAAATGTCGGCGCTGGCTGCGGTGGCCTTCGCTGCCACAGCGGCGAACTCTGTGATGCTGTTGGCGGTCAAAGCTGGCCAAGTCGTCATGGTGACGGCGGTAGCAGACACGGTACCCACTTCTGTGCCGGCACCCGTGAGGGGGCTTGGGTTGAGCAGCAGTTTGGATGCATCGGCCACGCTTCGGCGGTACACACCGGTGCCCAGCTTGAACGTCAGTGACGTGAGCGTGTTCCCATCTGGCACGCCGCGCAGTTCGGCCTGCAGCTGGTCCACGTTGAAGGTATGGTCAAACGCTTCGAGCGTGCCGGTGCGGTAACTGACGGACGAGCTTTGCGCAGCGACGGCAGTAGTGGCCGTGCGCGTACCGGCAAAGCCCACCCACTCGGTGCCCAGGGCGTCGCCGTTGGCTTTCCAGCCAAACACCGATGGCCCCGCCCATGTCGGGGAATGCGCCGCTGCGCTGGCCGGGATAGAGACCGCGCCCGTGGTGTAGTCCACGGTTCCGAGCGCGAGCTGGTCGAATGCGTAGGGCTTCTGGTCTAACAGCTGGCTGCGGCAGCGGAGCACGCCGTCCCCGGCGCTGTCAACAAGCACCACGTTGAATGTGACGGTGGCGGTTTGGTGACTGTCTGACCATGCCAACATGGCGTGCTGATTGCTGACGGCCAGGACCGTGGCAAAGCCGTTCCAGTCCGCTACGTGGAAGGTCTGCACAAGCGCGACGGACAGGCTGACAGAGCCGCGCAGCGGGGGCGACGGCAGCGTGAAGGAAGCCGTGCTGCTGGCCGCGTAGGTCTGCGCCGTGCTGACGCGCTTCTGACCTGTGACGGAGACGGCGGTGTTGAAGGGTGGCAGCGCGTCGAAGTCAATGCCCACCAGAGCCCCGTAGGCCCGGAAGGTGCCGCCGCTGCCAGTTGCGCCACCAGTCGCGCTCCAGCCGAAGGTCTTGGCAGAGCCATCATTCCAGGCAACGGTCACGCTGTCGGTGTTCGCGTCCGCCAGCAGACCTGTGGGGTACAGCAGGCGCGTTGCGCTGGTGATGCTGCCTGCCGGTGTCTGGGTGGTGATGGCCTCTTGCTGACCCCATTGCAAAATGATGTGCGACCCCACGTCGGGCAGCGCCCCCAGTGTGACGCTGCCCGACCGGGTGGCGTAGTTGACATTGCCCGCGCCCAGCCCTGCTGACAGGCCTTTGATAATGCCGTCGCCACGGTCGCGAATGACGTACCAGCGGCCATTGGCCATGTAGCTGACAGACAGCGTACCGGGTGCGGGCTTGGTGTGCAGCGAGAACACGTAGGTGAGGCTGCGCCCCTCGACCGTGACGGGAATGGCGTCGGACTGCAGGGACAGCGATACCGGCGCCCCCAGTTCGTAGGACACCTGGATGTTGCCGGTGGCGTTGTACACGGCATCAGACAGGGTGGCAATGCCGTTTTCGTAGTCAACCGCGCCCACCTCCGCGCTGTTGGCCAGCAGCACGCCGTAACCAGTGTCGGTGATGACTGTTGTGCTGGGCAGTGTGAGCATCAGCGTGCCGGGCGCAACGCCCGCGCCGAGTGACAGGCTGACTGTGGCGCTGAATGTGGTGTTGACCGTGTATGAAATGGTGGTGCCGGTGGGGGCGTAGCCGACGTTCAAGCCCGCGCCATTGAGATCAATCAGTGGCGTCTCGATTTGTGCGCTGGGAACCAGGGCGCTGAAGGTCGAATCGGCCTTGATGTTGTACGCACCCATGCTTGCTGCGGTGGCCAGTGGGCGGATGCCGTAATACTGCGCGGCGTTGGCCACCAGCGTCTCAAATACCCGTGCGCGGGCACCGTAGACCAGATCAGTGTCGGCACGCTGGGGTTCAAACCCCTCAAAGTCGTAGCGCAGGGCGTCACCAATGGTGCACGTGACTACCCGGCGCACGAAATCCCCAGACGCATCTGTGAAGCGAAGCTCTTCGCCCGTAACACTGGTGACACGCACGTACTGCTCGGTGACGACCCCAAGGATGGTCTTGCGCAGCAGCAGAGTCTCGCCGATGCCGGGCAGGTCACGGTCAAGCTGCTGGAACAGCAGGATGCTCATCATGCCGACGATGTGGGGCCCGTAGAGCAGTCCCTGGTAGGGTGAACCGGGGGCTAGGTACGCCTCCAACCTGGCCTTGGCCTCGTCCCGCGTGTCGAACGTGCTTGAGGCATCGAAGATCAGCGCTTCCACGTTGTCGTCAGCCGGGGGCTTGTCAATGGTGATCCGCATGCCCAAATACTTGTCTGTGTCGTCAGTGAGAATGGCTGCAAACCACTTGCGCAGGCCCACGTTGCCATAGACGCGATCAAGGTTGCTCACGTCGTCAAAGATGTTGTTGTCCACCCCCGACTGCACCACGGTGCCGGTCATGCGCCCACCGCCGTCCGGCGTGTCTGTCATGCGCTGGCTGGCCAGCATCTTGATGTCGTTTTCTGTGATCGGCATACAAACGCTTTCAGTCAAACAGTTTCAGGGCCCGGCCACACCATGGGCGGCAGCGCAGCCAGGAATGCGGCCGTCGAAACGGGCATTGCGCGGGTACCGGCCTGCACCTCGTTCATCCACTGGTAAGCCAGGGCGTTGCAGGTATCCATCCATGTGCCAAACGCTTTGGCGTCGGCTTGCCATGGGTTGGGGTATGCAGCACGCACGGCAAGGGTGATGCGGCTGTCCCAGCGACGGGCCTGTGCTGTTTTGTCCAGATGCTCTGTCAGCACGGTGTCGTATGCTGAGAGCGTTGCTGCGGCTTGGGCGGCTTGGTTTGCGGCGATGGTTTCTGCGTCCAGGTCAACCACTTCCCACCGCTGCGTCCACAGCCCGTTGATGGGTGCCGGGTCGATCTCTCGCGCAACTTGAGTTAGCAGGTCGTGAGCGGGCTGAGCCGATGTGTAAAACCGGAACACGTTGAACTGCGCGGCCTTGCCGTCTCTTTCGAGCGCCAATGCGGTGCAGTAGTTGTTGGCATCCCATTCGATGTTTTCACCAGCGGTGATGAAGCGTAGGAATGCGCTGTTTGAGTCTGCTTGGATATGTGAGTACATAGCTGCCCATTACGCGGATGTGTAGATTGAAGGCTCTGAGACGACGATGATTCTTTTTCCGTCGCCCGAGTAATTGATTGCGTTTGCACCAACACCAGTACCGCGCGAAGTCCAGGTAACGCCGGAATCTTTTGACGTGTAGCTGTAGCTGCCTGATGTCGCAACCATCCGTGCGCCATCAGGGCTGCACGCCGTACCGGCATTGGCGGCACCAGACAATCCAGCTGATGTCCAGTTCACACCGTAATCCCTGGATGAATACGTTTGACCGCCGTTTACAGAAGCCACCAGCACCGCGCCGTCATCAGACATGCCTAACTGGGTAAAAGACGTTGACACAGAGCCTGCTTGCTCAGCCCATGTAGACCCCGCATTTGCAGATGTCGTGATGTATCGCCCATACGCGCACAAGCCAATGCGCTGGCCATTGGAGCTGATCTTTACTTTTACGTTGTTATACGCCGTGAAACCGGGTTGCTTTTCAGACCACGTAGACCCGTAATCGCTAGATACGTAAATGTGGTTGCAGCTTCTGGCTGATACCCAATACTGCCCGCTCGGACTGCAATCAACTGAATACGCCGGATTAAGCGTAACTGTTGGAATTGTTGACCACGATGACCCTCCATTTGTGGATATAGATGGATTGCCGTCTGTGCGAGTCGCGATGATTCGCGTGCACGTTGAGTCGCACGCCACATCTGTCCACAAAGACGTTGGCGAGTTAGACAATAAAGACCACGTTACGCCGTAATCTGTTGATTTGTATATCCGGTCGGCTGCACTCCCTGTTGTATTGGCAACCGCAATTAAATTTTGACCTGTCGTGTCAGAGCAAACACCCTTCCACCGTAGTGAAGGTGCCCCAGGTTGTGTAGTCCAAATACCGCCCGGCCCGAGATCAACACCACCGGCCCCAGCCAAAACCTGTTGTATCGCGCTCATGTCAGCCCCGTCCCGCTGACGATCCACTCCGTGGCCGTCTGCTTGACAGCGGTGGCCATCCCATTTGCGGCCAGCGTGCGGCTTCCGGTTGTCCCAGCGCCCGCGAGGCGCATGGTGTCTGTCGTAATGGCGATGGTCAGAACCCCCGCGCCGTGCTGATTGACGAACGTGATTGCCGTGCCAGGGGTGTAGGCAACCGATGCATTTGATGGGATGGTGAACGTGCGCGCCGTGGTATCGGCTGACGGGTGCTGTATTTCCCTACCAGCGTCTGCGATCACACATGTGTAGTTTGCTGATTGGCTGTTTATCGGGATGACACCGGCCCCGGCGATGTAATCGCCCGCCTGGAGCTGTCGCACAGTGCCCGATGCGATAACAAGCGGCTTGTGTTCGGCCATGTCTGACAGCCCTTATGCCAGCACCAACGGCGTCTGGGCCTGAAAGTTCATCGTCGTGGCGCTCGTTGCAAAGCCCACACGCTGCACCACGTTGCCCGCTGCAGATGGGGCGGTCGCGGAAGCAACGCCAGCAGTGGTAGAGAGGTACTGCGGCCCCGGCGTCAAACCCGTCACTGCTGTATTGGTGCCTTCGAAGTACACCGTGGCCGATGTCGCAGAGCCAAACGAGGCCAGCACGAAGCCGTGGGCTTCCTTGCCTGCGGTCGTGGCGTCAGCTTTTCGGACCTTGGCACCCGTGCTGTTCCAGATGTTGACAAGGTCGCCTGCGGCCAGCGCCTCGGACGTGGTGATGGTGGCTGTGTCCGCACCGATGCCCACGGGCATCATGGTCGAGTCGATACGGCCTGCGGCGTCCAACGCCACCACTTTGCCGGAGTCACCGGCACCTGCGCTGGACGTTTTGCTGTTGACAATGGTGCTGTCCAGCACCCCGCTTGCGTTCAGGGCCACGACCGCTTGCGCGTCGCCAGCGCCGGCGCTGGTTGTGAGTGCAGCTTGCTCTGTCAGCACGCCTGCGTTGTTTTTGATGAACTTGGTGGTTGATGCAGTGCCCATGATGAGTGTCCTTTACGGTTGGGTTTGGGGTTGGGTTTCAGGGAGTGGCAGAAAGAATGATGGGTTCGCGTATCGAGACGAACAGCTTGGTTGCAGTGACGGGAAAGCCGACGATCAGGCTGAAAACCGCTGCAGGCGGCAGTGTTTGCGTCGGCACACCGGCCAGGCCCAGGTAGACGGGCTGGTCAGGGGCCCATGCCCATGACGGTTCTTCCAGGTAGCCGGATCGGACGATGTTCAGCGGGCTGCCGGTGTCGGCCGCGCCCGATGTCATGCCCATGACGGCCAGCGCATGCGAACGCACCGTGCTGTCGGCATAGATGAGGTGGCCGCTTGCGTCGGTCAGCACCAGCCTGTGACCGCCCGTGGGGGCTGTGGCTGTCACGGTGATGGCCGTGCCGCCTGGCGGGCCTGGCAGCCCTGGCCGCCCCTGCAACCCTTGGGTGATCGTGGTCACGCGGACCAGCTGCGAGGTGTCCGCCAGCCTGATCGTGGTGTAAATGGTGCTCATGGCTGGGGCTCCTGCGTCACGTCGGGCAGCACGTGCAGCACAAAGGTCTGGGTGGAGCGCACGTTGCGACGTCCCCCGCTGGCGGGCTGCGCATACTCAATGTCCACGTCTACCGCGCCCACGGGCCAGGCTGCCGTGGTGGTGTCGCCGGGGGCTGTCAGTTCATAGGTGCCCGCGCTGGCTTGCAGCACTTGCACAGCCAAGTCGGCCACCAGTGCACCGCGGTGTCTGGCTTGGGCGCGCACGGTGATGGTGGCGAGGTCAATGGGCAAGCCGTCTTCACCCGTGGCGGTGCAGCCCAGCACCAGGCTGTCGCCACGCTTGACATCGATTTGCGCAATCCCGTATCGGGCCGTAGTGACCATGTGCGTCAAAGCTCCAAAAATCGAAGGGTGATGGCGTAGTTGTCCGAATTGATCGGGTCGGCGTAATCAACAATGGGCTCGGCTGACAGTGCGCCGGCCTCGTGGTTCCACACCACCGGGCGGCTGACTGCGCGCAGGCCTGCCAGCGTCATTTGCAGGCCCGGTTGCGCTGCCCAGGCGCGCAGCGTCAGCAGTGCGCCACGCTCGCACCAAGCGTAGGTTTCGCTGCCCGCCAGAGTGATGGGGCGGCCTGCCTGCTTTGCCCATGCATCCAGGATGAGCGCGCCTGTAGTTGTGTAGTCGGTGGATTGCTCAACCTGCGCCCAAGTGAATTCATCGGGCCAGGTGAGCGAGTCAGGCAGCTCAAGCGCCAGTGGCGTGCCACCAGGCCCCGCTGTGGGGTGTGTAAGCGTCAACACGGCGGTCATGCGGCAAGCCTGGCTTCTTTGAGCGCACCGATCAGCGCCTGGGCATCGGTATCGGACGCGGTGCGCACGGTACGGCTGCCAATTTGCACGTTGTAGGTTTTGGCCACACCGCCAAATCCTTGCGCAGCGGCGGATTGAGCTGTGGCTGGGGCTTGGGCAGCCTGCGGGCCACCGGCTGCACCGGGCACACCAGCCAAGCCCACAGTGGTGCTGAGCGCTTCCTGGATGCGCTGTTCAAGGCTTTTGGAGCCCTGGTTGCCCGAGAAGAAGCCCGCGCCGTTGAAGCCCTTGACCTCGTCGTTCACGGCCCGAGCGATGGCATCTGCCTGTGAGCGGGCCACCCCCGGATTCATGCCGCCATCAACCAGGCGCTGCGCGATTTCTTGAGGGGTTTGCACTGACTCGACGATGCGCTGGCCGGTGGGGTCGACGCTGAAGCCTTCGCGGTCGATGCCCTTGCGTTTGTTCTCAAGATCAATGGCGCGCTGCTTCACGTCGTTGAGCTTTTCTTGCGCGGCCATCTCTTGTGCAAGCAGCTCGATCTGGCGCTCGCTGTACTGGCTGCTTTGCATGTACTTCATGTTCAGCCGTTCAACGGCGTCAGCCGCTGCAGCTGCGGCAGCGGACATAGCGCCCATGCCGCTGGCCGCCTGTTGGTTGGCGTTGGCCAACTGCAGGGTGGCTTTGCCAGCTTCGTCTATCACGATCTTGTAGCCCCGTGCAGCTGCCTCGGCTTGCACCCACGACGGGGCCATGCCGTTGTTGGCATTGATGGCATCTTGGGCGGCTTTGGCAAACGCTTCTTGCATCTCGCGTGCGCTGGCGGTGCCTGAGGTTTTCAGCACGTCGTATGCACTTTGAGCCGATGCGGCCACTTTCTTCAGATCGGCGTCTGACGTGATGCCCAGTTGGCGCATGGCCTCCTGTACTGACTGAATGCCGGGTTTCGCATCTTCAATTTTTTTCTTCAGCACGTCGGCAGTATCGGCTGCTTGCTTCAGCAGGCCGTCTGCCACTTTGTCGCCCAGCACCCTGCGCACGGCTTCAATTTGTGCTTTCACGGCGTCCAGGGCCTGCACGGTGTTGGCGGTGTCAATGCCGCGCCCCAGGCTGGCTGTGAGGGCTGCTGCCACGTCCACGCCCTGGGTGCGCAGGCGGTCCAGGCCGCTGATGATGGCGTCGGTGTCGTTGATGGCGGCTGCGCTGGCCCGGTTGGTCACGCCCGCCAGCGCCTCGTATTCGGGGCCGACGCGGCGCACGGCTTCGCGCAGCACTTGGTCTGTGACTTGAGCCAGCCGCTCAGTTGACCCGGCAATACCAGCAAAGGCTGCCTTGGCATTGGTTTCGAACTTGCCCAGGTCTTCGCCGCTGAGTGCCTGCGCCCAGGCGGCCTCAAATTCTTGTGCGGTGATCTTGCCCTGCTGCAACAGGGCATTGAGCACGGTGCCCGCGTCGCGTATGCCGGGCAGTTTGCTCAGGTCAAAGTCTTTGCCGATGTCGGCAATGGCATCGGCCGATGCTTTGCCGCCTTTGCGCAGCTCGTCAAACTTGGCCACCAGCGCTGACCCGGCTTTGGTGAGGCCCAGCATGGCCAGCTCGCTGGCCTTGGTGGCTGCAGCCTGTTGTTCACGGGCGATGGCGGCTTGTTTGTCGGCAGCTTCCAGTGCCTTGAGCTTTTGTTCGGTTTCTTTTGCGCGCTTGCCAGCCTCGGTAAAGGACGCGGCCCACTCAGCAACAGACACGACACCGGCCTTGATTTCGCCGTGGAACAGCAACAGGGTGGCGGCCAACCCAATGGGGCCGCCCAGCAGACCGGTTACACCGCCAATGGCACGCCCCAGCAGCCCCATCTGCGCGGTTTTGGCCACAGTGGCTGCTGTGCCAGCTGCGGTGGCCGTGGTGGTCGCGTTGATGGCGGCGGCGGCCTGCCCCGTGAACGTGGCAATGGAGCCCCAAGCCGATGCGTTGGCTTTTTGTGCCGCCGTGTTGGCTACCGTGGCCGCTGTGCCGGCCGTTTGGGTGGCCACGCGCTGTGCTTGCGCGGTGGCATTGGCGGTTTGTGCAGCGGTGTTGCCCGCTGTGGCCAGGGTGTTGGCCTCGATGGCTGCGGTGGCCGTCAGCGCCTGTGCAGCCCAGCGGCCAAAGTCGGCGGCAAGGCCTGCAATTTTGATGGCCGCCCAAAGCTTGCCAGCGGTGGTGAGGGTGCTGACCAGCACATCCAGGTTTTGAGCCAGCAAGTTGATGGCCTTGGCCGCGTTGGCGCTGGAGAGCAGGCCTTTGTCAGACTCGCCCACATACAGGGTCCATGCGCTGGTCAGGTTTTGCAGGGCGCGGCCCACGGTGGGAGGCAGTTTGGCAAATTCTTTGGCAACTGCGTCGGACTGCCCCAGCAAAGCATTCGTAAAGACATCGGCGGTGAGCTGGCCCTGCTCAGCCATTTTCCTTAAATCGCCGGTGGTCACGCCCAACCCTTTGGCCACAGCCTCCATCAGGCGAGGGTTTTGCTCCATCTGCGAGTTGAATTCTTCGCCACGCACCACGCCAGACTGCAGGCCCTGGATCAACTGGGCCAGCGCAGCACTTGAGGCTTGAACCGAGCTGCCGGACAGCTGCGTCGCCTCATTGATGGTCTGGGTGAGCCGCAGGGAGCGCTGCTGGGCCATTTCTGCCGAGGCACCGCCCTCTTGCGCCGCCTTCACAAGGCGTGAAAACAGGTTGCCCGTGTCTGACAGCGTGCTGTTGGTTTGCAGTGCAACGCGGGTGACCCCAGCCCAGGAAGCCTGAAAAGCCTCGCCCTCCCCCGTTGCCAGCCCCACGCGTGCCTGCAGGTTGCGAAATTCATCAGCTGTGTCGGCCACGCTTTTGGCCAGGCCACCGGCATAGCTGCCACCCAGCGCCACGGTGGCAATTTGTTCGATTTTTTGCAGCTGCGTGCTGATCGACGTCATGCCCTCGCGCAAGGTGCGTTGGTTTTGCGCCTGGACCTGTGTGCTGCTGCTGGATGCAGCTGCCGCCCGCTGGTAGGCGGGGGCCAGGTCGGCCACCTGCTGGCCGACCTGTGCCACGGCGGCTTGCAGGTTGCGGTCTGCCTGCACCAGGTTGGTGGTGCTGATGCCCACAGCGTTCAGCGCAGCGCGCGACTCTTCCAGCTTGCGGGTGCGGTTGCCCACTTCGGCCGAAGCCCTGGCGGCCACGCCAATGGCCAGCTCGTATTCTTTGCGCAGGGCGGACTCAGCAGCCGTGGCCCGTGCCAAGCCCTGAGTGGTGGACGTGAGGTCTGTTTTGCGGGTTTTGACTTCAGCCGTGGTGGCTGCGATGGCGGCTTTGAGGCCTGCTTCGGCGGCCTTGAATTCGTCGGTACGGCGGGCTGCGCCCGTGGTTTCGTCGCGCAGTTGCTTCAGCGCTTCTTTTTTGCGTGCAAGCGATGCCTGGGCGTCCGCCAGCGCGTTTGACATGGCGCGCTCGGCATCTGTCAGTGCCTGTGTATTGGCGCTGGCCTGGGGCAGTTCGTTGCCAAGCTCGTTCACCACCTTGGTGGCGGTGCCCAGTGCGGCTGCCATGTCTTCGGCCTCGCGCTTGAGGCGGGCGAATTCGCCCAGTGCGCGCTGTTTGGCTGACAGCGATTCAAGCGCCTGCGCTGCATCCAATGCACTTTTCTGCAGGTCGCCTTCCAGGCTGTCACCCACTTGGCGCAGGGCGCTGGCCAGTTCCAGCGCATCGGCCTCGCCCTTGACAGCGGCCTCGATGTCGTATTTGATCTTTGGGTCAGACATGGGAGTGCGACATGAAGGGTTTGTGGTGGTGTGTGTGGCTCATGGCCTTGGGTGTGCCGCTGGCTCTGTTGGGCCTGGCGGTGGATTCGCCACGCCTGACGGTCTGGGGGGCGGGCGCCATAGCCACGGTGGTGGTGGGCTGGCCTGTGCTGGTGCTCATGGGTGCGGTGGGTGCCGGGGGCAAAGCCCCACGGCATCGGGTGCGTTGACGCTGGGGCCTCAGTTCTTCATGCGGACAACGTAGGGCTCGGTCTTGCCCGTGGGAATCACGCAGGTGCCGCTCAGCTCGATGCCGTTGAAGTCGTCGGCCAGGAAGTTAAACTCTTTGTCAGAGGTCATCACGGCTTCCCACACTTCGCACTCGATTTCTTTGTTGTCGACCAGGTTCACGCCTTCAAACACGGCGTGCATGCGAATTTGCGGGCGGGTGCCGCCCGCAATCTGCGCACCGTCGATGGCGTTGGCCGCTGCGGTGACCTTGAGTGCCTGTGCCGCTGTGATGGCACCGGCGGACTTGGCTTTGATTTCGCCACGCCACCAGTTCACTTCATAGTCGGTGCCTTCCGCGTAGGTGGTGCTGCCAGCGGTGTTTTTGACGGCGAAGCCAGCAGCAACCAGGTTGCGCAGGCCAATGGACACCCATTTGTCGAGGTTGGCGGTCACGTTGTGTTCGGCAGCCACAGCGGCGGCTTGCGTCCACGCGGTCAGCGTGCCCTGGAACTGCGCAGCCAGGGCTTCGCGGTCCAGCGCGGACAGGGTGATGGCAATTTCAGTGGGCTGTCCGATGACGACGCTGGCAACCGCCTGGCCGTAGCTTTCGCGGCGTTTGGATGTTTTTTCCTTCTTCTCAGACTTGGGTGTGATGGCGAATTTGTCAGCGCCCACAGGGTCGCCCAGGCCTGCCCAGGTTTGGGTGTCGGGGTTGTAGATGTTGAGGCGGACGCTGCCTGCGCCCAAAATGGCTTGTGCAATGGTGGTCATGTGATTGGCTCCAGAAATGAAAAAGGCCCACCAGGTGTGCTGGTGAGCCCGTTGGCTTGAATGCGGTGGCGGCGGTGTCAGCCGACGCCGTCTCGGTACTGCAAACTGAACTGACCCAGAACCAGGCCGCCGCCCACGTCCAGGCCATCCAGGCGGTAGGTCACGTCGCCTTCAGCTACGCCACCCCCTGTGATGCCGATGCCTGCTGCCGTGAGCGCGGGCATGACGCCCAGCACCACCGCGCGTGCGGCGCGGTACAGGGCATGGGCATCGGTCCGGGCGTCTTTGGTGCGGCACAGGGCCGCGACCGTGAAGTGGTAGGACCGCACGGCTTTTTTCGCACCATCTGCGCGGTTGTGCTGGTCTTCGAAGATGACCTTTTCGGGGCCTTCTTCCAGCAGCACGGCGCGGGTGGGGTTGTCCAGCACCTCAGGACCGGCCACGCTGAAGTGGGCTTGTATGGCTTGCACGATGACCGCACCAATGATGCAATCAGCGCCGTGGGTGGCCAGGGTCAAACTCATGGCTGACCTGCCTTGCCAATTTGTGCAAGCACCTCGGTGCCGTCGCCCACGTGTTCAAGGTCAAGCACTTCGAACACGTCGTTGGCCTGGGCAGCCCATTGAGGCACGGCGGCCACGGCGGTCAGGGTGTCGTCGCGCTTGAGTCCGGCTGATGCGGGCACCAGCAGCTGGCGTTGTGCGGCAAGCACGTGGCCGTCGAGCGCGTCTTTGTCCTGGCGGCCAGGTATGCCGTGCACGGTTTGGTCGGCAACGCCTGCGCGCTGGCGCACGAAGGCGCTGGCGAAGTCGCTGCCGTAAAACACGTTGGCCATGTCCGCTTCGAGGTCGATCATGGCTGCACTCAGGTGCGGGTGCCTTTGATGATGGCGCGTGGGCGCGTGCACACGTGCAGGGGGTTGGTTTGCATCTCCAAGTCCCAACCGGTGCCGTTTCGCTTTTCGATGGCTTTGGCGTAGAAGGGCAGGCCCGGGGTGTTGACCGTCTCGTTGTACGGCGCGGGGGCAAAGCGGCCAATCAGCAGCTGCGACACGCCGGTGGGGACTGTGTAGCTTTCGTCGTCTCCAATCATGGAGACACCGCCCACATTGCCACGGTAAAGGCGGAACAAGATGCCGCCAATGTCGACCGTATCAGGCAATGCACCGCGCAGTTCTGCTGCCTGTGCTTGATTGAGGTAGGTTTTCACAACACTGGGGTGTGTAACCAGCGCACGGAATTTATCTTTCCCGCACCAAGATACGGCACCGGTCATGGTCACGCCGCCCAGGTGGTCGCTGATTTTTTCGAGCACGATGCTGCACTCTTTGCGCACGTCGGTATCACCGTTGTCCAGGTTGAAGTCGTGCGTTTGCTGGGCCACGCCGAATTCGTTGAACAGGTTGTAAATCACAGTGCCGTCTTTGTCGTACACGATGCCTTTCAACGCGCCTACGCGGTGGTATTCCAGCGTGTAGTCGAGGCGGAATTTACCCAACGCCATGACTTCGTTAATTTTGGCTTCCAGCGGTTCAGGCTGGTCTGTGGTGCCAAACTGGCGCACGCCCTGCACCTCGTCCGCCATGACCTGGTCAAACAGCGGAATATGAGGAATCAGGAATGGCAGCAGATCACGACGCGAGCGGCCCATCAAGTCGCCAGATGCACCGCGTGCAGCCGTGTTGACGATACTCAGCTCGTAGCCTTTTTTCTCGATTTTGACGTCCAACGTGGATACACCAGCGTATTCGAACAGGCCAGAGTCACCCAGTTGGGTGGGCTGGTGCGGCATCTCGTTGATGGCCGCGGTGAGGGTTTCAAGGGAGAAGTCCACGGGGGTGTCCTTTCAGGGGTTTGTGTGGTGTTTGTGAGGTCAGCGGTTGATCAGGTGGGTTGATCAGCGGGCAATGACGAACTTGGCGGCCAGGTCGGCCAGGCCGTTGGTTTTTTCGGTGGGAGTGGTCACACCAGCACCCCAAACGAGGCGGTCTGTCCACACCTCTGCCAGGCGGGTGATGCCCACGGCGGACACTGCGGCACTGGTGGCGTCCACGTCGGCGTAGAGGATGGCGGCTGCAGTGCGCGTGCCATCGTCAGACGCGCCGCCGTCGTCGTTGTACAGCGCGTATTCGCCGCTGGCGGTGACTTTGCCCAGCACGGTGCCTGCCAGCACGATGCCGGTGCCGCTGGCGATGACGATGGGGTCACGCGAGATGTGGCCGGGGCCTTCGCTTTTGAGGAATGCGCCCGTGCCCAGGTGGTCGGTTTTTGCGGTCATGGTGTGAGTGGCCTTTCAGGTAAGGGTGGGGTCAGGCCGCTGCGCGGCGGTTGAGTGCGTCATACGCAGCCGATGCGTTGGGCAGGCGCTTGGGCGGCTTGCTGGCATCGGGGGCGGCGGCACTTTTGGCGGCTTTGGGTGCGTCGCTCACTTCGGCGCGGGCTTGGGTCTCGCGCAGGTTGCGCTCTGCTGCCAGCACGGCTGCGGCGGCTTGGGGGCCGGTGGTTTGGCCATCGGCTGCCAGCTTGTCAACCAGCGCTTCATGGCCCGGCAGGGTTTGGGCGCGCACGGCGGCAATGCGGTCGCGCTCGGCGGCAGCGCCTTCGGTGCGGCCTTGGGCCAAGCCTTGAGCCAGGCCTGCTGCGCGGGCGGCGTCAAGGTCGGCCTGGTTGAACGCTGCGCCGGTTGGTGCTGTGGTGGTGAGGTGGGTGCTGGCGGTTTGTGGACCGCCCTGGTGGGTGCCTGACATGGATGCTCCTTTGCTGTCAGTGGTTGAGCGGGCGGTCGGCCCGGCGGGGTATGTCCGCGCGCGAAGTGCGGACAGTTCTGAAATGAGTTGGTCTGTGGTGGCCACGCGGTGGGCCAGGCCTAAGTCAACACCGGCTTGGCCCCGGTAGGTTTGGGCCTGGGTAGCGCGCACGGCGGCTGCGCTGAGCCCGGTTTGGCGCACCACGGCGGCCACGAACAGGTCGTACAGGGCGTTGACTTCGTCCTGCAGGCTGGCCTGCACGTCTTTTGGAAGTGGTTCGTAAGCGTTGCCGTCTACCTTGTGGCTACCGGCAAAAATGTGTGTGACGCTGATGCCGTCGCTGGCAAGGCGGCGCGACATGTCCACATGCCGCATGACCACGCCAATGGAGCCCACGTAGCCGGTCTGCGACACGGCCAGTTGGTCGAACGCGCTGCCGCCCAGGTAGGCGGCTGATGCGGCCAGGGTGTCGGCAATGGCCCACATGGGCTTTTTGCCACGCTGGGCCATGGCGCGGTCGGCGTATTCGAACGCGCCTGCCACTTCGCCGCCGGGAGAGTCGAAGACCTGCAGCACGGCATGCACAGCTGGGTCGGCCATGGCGGATTCGCGCTGTAGGGTCAGTTCGTTGTAGCCCATGAAGCTGGTGCAGTCGGCCATGTCGAACCGGCTGCGGTGCACCAAAGCGCCGCTGGCGTGGATGACGGCCACGCCGTCGGTGACCACATAGCCGTCGTCATGCCATTCGCCGCGCCGGGTGCTGAACATGTCAGCGGGCAAGTGGGCAGCGGCAGCGGCCAGCTCAGCTGGCAAGTGGGTTGGCAGCTGGATGCGCTGGCCCATCAAACGCTCGCCCATGCCGGCAATCAGGGCATCGAGCTTGCCGGGGTGAACCATGAGCGGCGTGTTGAACACGCGCGCGGCCAGGTGGGGGTACTGCATCATGGTTTTGAGTCGGGTTGGTCGCCGTCGGCGGCTGCGTCATCTGCTGTGTCATCAACCTTGGCTGACGTGGCTTGTGGGGCAGCGGCACCGGCCTTCGGCACGGGCAGCAGGCCATTGGCGGCCAGGCGTTTGTGTTCGGCAAGCTTCTGGTCGAAGGATTCGTTCCAGTCGGTGCCGCCCAGCTCCCACTCGGCACGCTCGCGGGTCATGAGGCGGGCATCGATGGCGGCGGTGTATGCGGCCACTTCGTCTTTGGGGTTGATGCTGCCCATGCTGTCGCCCGGCCAGGCTGCGCGGGTGTAAGCCCAGCGCAGCAGGGGGTCGGCAAAAAAGCCGGGGGCTTTGATGCGGCCCAGGAACACGGCTTCAGCCATCCAGGTTTCGACCACGGGCTGGCACAGGCTGAGCGCCGTCCAGGCGCGCTCAACGCGGAAGTGAATCCACGCGTCCAGCAGTGCGGCTTTGCTGGCTGAGTAGGAGCTGTTGAACTGCTTCAGCAGCAGCTCGCGCGGGATGCCCAGGCCCATGCCAATGAGGCCCACCAGCATGTGGATGAAGCCTTCAGCGTTCGGATTGGGGCGCTTTGGGTCGGCAAAGTTGGCTTTGACGCCGGGGTCCATGTAGACCTCAAGACCATCGCCAATGGCTCTACCGGCGCGTAGCTCGCTTGAATCTGCACTGGGGGCAGCCCCGCCAGAGAGCTGGTTGGACTGCTCTACGGCTTCGGCATTCGGATCGACAGCGCCTTCCGGCATCTCGTAAAAGATGGTGAAAAACGAGTTGAGCACCGCTGCGTTGACCTCTGCATCAGTGAAGCGGCCAATTTGCTTGATGAGGTCGATCACCGGAGCCAGGTAGGGCACACCGCGTGGCTGGTCAGGCCGCTGCTTTTGGTAGTGGTGCAGCAGGTGCCGCCGACCGGTGTCACCCACGAACGGCATCCACTCGCCCTTGTAGCGGCTGCCGCGCCAGTTGATGGCACCGGGGTGTGTGTCGTACACGTAGGCGGCAATGGGACGGCCGTTGTCGAATTTGATGCCGCCAGACACGGTGTCGGTGTCGGCGCTGCCCATGGGGTTGCCCACGCGGTCGGCCTCTATCACTTGCAGGCGCAGGCCGTAGGGCTGCATGCGCGTGCGCTCTGCCATAGGCATGAGCGTGAAGCAGTCGCCACTGGTTTTGGCGCTTCTCTTGACCAGCGCCTGAATTTCGTAGAAGTTTTGCTCGCCAGCCCAGTCGCACTGGGTGCTGTCGGCCCAAAGGCTGAATTCAGCCTGGGTGTGCGCCTTCCATGCCTGTGCCTGGTCGTCTGACCAGCCCAACACGCCACGGTGCGGTGCTGACACAAAGGCCAAGCCAGTGCCAACCACGCGTTCCACGTCGGTGTTGATGGCACCGGCTGCAATGGGGTTGGTGCGGTACAGCTCGCGGGCGGCGGCGCGTTGGGTTTGAAGGCCTTTGAGTGTGTCGCCTTTGGCATCGCGTGCAAAGGGATTCCACAGCCGGGTGCCTGCACCGCTGCCGCCGGCGCTGCCGCCTGGGCCGGGGCTGCCAGCGGACATGCCTGTCATCACATCTACCTGCATGCGCGCACGCACCCGGCCCGCAACGAATTTGGGTGCAAATGGCAGCAGCGCGCGGTCAAGCAATGAGATGGTCATGGGGTGAGTCAGCGCGGGATGAGGCGACTAAACCGGATGGCTGGGCGTGCGCCAGCGGGGTTGTCTGGGTGCCTGGCGATTTGCGTATCCAAATACTTGAGGCCGTCTCGGATTTCAGCCAGGTTGGCGTTTGCCAGGCGGCGGGCAGTGCTGCCCTGCCCCATGGCGTATTCCTGTGCTTTCAGCGCTTTGGATTCAGCTGCCAGGTAGTTGGCCTTGCGACCAAGCAGTTCGGTGTAGGTGCTCATGCGCGTGGGCCTTTTTTGAGCATGTCGGCAGCAGCGCGTTCGAATTCGGGGCGGAAGCGGTCCTGTGCGACCTTTTGAACGGTGCCAGTGAAGTCAAGGCGCTGGCTGTAGGTGGGGGCGCGGTCGGTGAAGACGAATAGCATGCGCAGGCGCTTGCCTTCACGCCGCCAGATGCCGTCGGGCCGGTTGCCACCGTTGGGTTTGCCTGCAAACAGGTCGTTGGCCAACTTGCGGCCACGCCCGGCACGCTGGCCTTTGGCACCTACACCGCCCCGGATGTTTTTCAGCGCCGACAGGATGGTGCGCACCTGTGCGCCGCTGACGTTGCCGTTGGCGTCAAGGCTGGCACCAGTGCCGGGCACGGCAAACTGGCCGCTGCGCAAAATGCCCTGGTAGCGCAGGGCCCCTTCCAAACCTTTTTTGCCGCGCGTGCCGCCTTCAACCTCGGGCAGCAGGTAGTTTTGTGGTGGGCGACCAGCGGCTTGGTTTTTGACCATGACGCGGGCGCTCAGTGTCTGCACGGTAGACGGCTCTACCCGCAGCGAGTTCAGCGTGTAGGCCACGGGGTTCTGAAAGGACTGGCGCATTTCGCCCGGCAGCACGTTTGTGGCGGCGTGCTTGGCAACCCTGGTCAGCGCCGTGGACGCGGCGTAGGGTATGACCCGGCGTGGCACGTTCGGTATGTGGGCGATGACACCGGCAATGTCGCCAGATGTCTTTCGAACGGTGAGCATGTGTTTCTGAGGCCCCAAAAGCAGAGCCCCGGCACCTTTCGGTGGCCGGGGCTCAAGTTCACAACTGAGGTTGTGGTGTATGCGTTTTCGGGTAGGCGGAATTTCTAGACCTACCTGAATTGGGGTCAATTTTGGGCCAAAGTGTCACATGGTTTCAACTGGTTTTTTGTCACCTCTGGAGGTGACATCTTTGCACTTGACGGGATGTGTTGCTTTGTGTATTGGATAGGTGCCTTTCTGATATTCTGTTTCACAACGACAGGGAGGCACAGATGAACATGGCACGAATTGCCACGATCGTATTCTTGGTTTTTGCTGCTGCGCATGACGCTCATGCACAAAAGCTTTATCGGTGCGGGAGCACCTTCAGCCAGACACCTTGCGGTGCCGATGCCCAGGAAATCAAGGCGGCAGGAGTGCCTCAGCCGATCCCGCAACCCGCACTGGAAAGCCTTGCGCCAGAGCGTTATGCCGAAGTGCGCGCCATGTGTGAACGAGGCATACGAGAGCAGCCAGCATGGAAAGACCCTGACAGCGTCAAGATACGCTCCATTGTTCGCGGAGCCCGAACAATTGCCGTGACGTTTGAGAGTGGCCGTCGTCGCGCTGTCGCCCCGTGGTACGTCACGGTGAATGCAAAAAACAGTTACGGTGGGTATGCGGGCGAAAGACTTGCCGAGTGCTATTTCGACCCAGATGAAAAAACACTGCTGAGCGTGTATCTCCGCAGCTGACCGGGGTCGCACTATGTGGTACCAGATGAATGCATCTGGTTCAGGCTGTCGCCGCAGCATTGCGGCGGGCAAACCGGAGCAGTTGTGCGGCAAATTCCTCTGACATGGCCCGCGCCCATGCGCCCTGCCCTTCGCGCGGCGGGCGGCTGGCGACTGGCGGCTGGCGGCTGGCCAGCAGCATGCGGAAGGAGGGGCCACCATGCGCCTTCATGACGGCCACGCGCATGGGCTTGCCTTCCAGGTGGCTGATGTGGGTTATTTTTTGAGGTGTGGCAACCCCTCGCCAGCAGCCCGCTCCTCGGCCTCCAGCTGTTTGGCCGCAATGATGACGCGCCGCCCAAACATGTGCCGCAGCCGGTAGAAGTGCTGGCGGCTGATACCAAGGAAGTCCGCCACGGTTTTGATGTTGCGCACGCGGTCAACGTAGTACAGCAGGAACACCTGTGTGTCCACAGCGTCGCGCGGCTGTGCGTTGATGGCGCGGTTGAGTGCGGCCATCTGTGCGCTGCAGATGGCATCGGGTGCAGGTCTGCTGGGGCGGGTGGCTCCGCGCAGCTTGCCCAGGATGTTGCCGCCACCGCTGGGCGGCACAAAGTATCGGCGGGTGGCGCGCCATTCGGCCCAGGCCTCGAACAGTTCGTGCACATGTTGGTCGCCGTCTTCAAGGTCTAACAGGCCGTCTTCGGCCGTGGTGTCGGGTTCGGGGGCTGCGGATGCAAACTGCATGGCGTTGTCGGGTTGGGTGGTGGTGTGGGTCATGGTCAATATCCTCCTCTGTTGACGACTCTGCGACCGAGTACGCGGGCGGGTGCCCGGCTTGGCGGTGGCATAGGCTGGAACTGCTGCGCAGGTGGTGTGGCGGCCTGTGCTGCAGGGGCTTGGGGTGATGCGGGCGGGCGTGTAGGCGTATCCACCGCTGTGGTGTTGGGTCTCGATGGCACCCGTTTTTCAACGGATGTGCCCTGGCGTACCTGCATTTCGCGCTGCATGAGCTGCAGGGCGATGTCTTGGGTGTCGGTCGCAGGTGCCTGCTGCGGTGCGGGTGGCGGTAGCTGGGGTGTGGCTGGTAGTGGCTCGGGCTGCAGCGCGGGTTGGGGCGCAAACAGGTCGAGGTTGGGTGGGATGAGTTTGTTGCGCCACGCCCGCCAGTCGAGCGCACTCAGCTTGTGCAGGCCCAGTTTGTAGGCGATGGCAAGGTTGTAAACGGTCAAGTCAGTGGCTTCGTTGCGCACGCCGGGTGGGTTGATCCATCGGCGCATGGCCCGGCCGTTGCGGTAGATGGTGCTGACGCGTTCGGCCACGAGCTGGTCGAACCACTCGGGGTCTATGCCGCTGGGGAAGTGCATGGCACCAGGGCCGTCGACAAGGTTCATGCGGTCCAGCAGCAAGTAGTCTTTGGCTACGTCGGTGCCGACTGCCCACAGCTCTACGCCGCCGGGTGTTTTGACGCCGCCCCAGTCGATGTCAACGCGGCTGGGGCTGCTGCTGATGATGGGCCGGTTGGGCCGGTTGGAGCCGTGCAGCACGGTGCAGTGCAGGCCCACGCGGGTGGCACCGTAGTTGTACACGTCTTGGGTGTTGCCACCGCCTGCGTCGATGCCGTAGGCGCTGATGACCAGGGCGCGACCGCTGGCGTGCAGCAGAGGTGTGCGGCGCAGTTCGTCGATGGTGTTCCACGGGCTTCCGGGTTCGCCGAATGGTACGGATGGCGAGCCCCAGGCTTTGCCGTAGTCGATGACCCAGTGTTCCATGCCTGGCCCCCAGGCTTCAATTTGGTATTCGAGCCGGGTGGTTTGGGTGTCGACCGACATGGTCAAAAACAGCGCTGGGTCGGGCACAACCCGCAGAGGGTAGTTTTCGGCGCGGGCGCGCAGCTTGTCGGCGGTGGTGGTGGATTCGGTGTTGTCGTAGCTGAGGGCCAGGCGGGTGTTGTAGAACACTCGCATGGCTTCGTGGTCGCCACGGGAAAGGCGGTCTTTGGCTCGGGCGTATTGGCGGGCGAGTGAGAGCCAGGTGATGGCACCCACGGGCATCACGAAGGCTGACAGGGTGAAGCTGACGGTTTCGCCGTCGCCTACGGCGGTGGCCACCCACCGGGCTTGGCCGCCAGCGTCCTGGTCGGGCAGCATGGTGGTTTTGTGGTGTTCGTCAATTTCCGCGCCGCAGTCTGGGCAGACAAACCAGGCGCGGTCCATGTAGCCGGTGTCTGGGTCGCGCTGGTAGTGGAAGTTTTCAAGCACCAGTTCGTGCAGGTGGCCGCAGTGTGGGCACGGCACGTGGTAGTGCTCGCGGGTGCCCATGTCGAACAGTTCGTCGATTTTTGACAGGCCGCGTTGCGATGGGCTGCTGGTGTAGAAGAACTTGGCATCGTTGGCGAACTGGGTGGCGCGGGCTTCGGCCAGTTCAACTGGGTCGCCTTCGTCATCGACGTTGAGTTCAAGGCGGTCGATTTCGTCGACGTAGATGTAGGGGGCAGACACCTCGGCCAGATTGGCTGCCGACCCGGCGGTGTTCATGTACAGGGTGGCATCGCCCTGGAAGTCTTTGGCCTGGACGGTATTGCGCGCATCCCTGCTTTTGCTGGCAGACACCCGTTCGCGCAGCACAGGGGTGTTGCGGATCATGGTGGACACGCGGGCGCTGAAGCGCTTGACCAGGGTGTCGGTGGGTTCAAGCGCAAGGATGTTGCGCGGCTTGCGGTGGATGATGCTGCCGATCCAGTTCAAGGCTGTCTGGGTCTTGAACATCTGCGAGGCGACGCGTGCCACCACCCGTTTGCAAGGGTCTGACGGAGACAGTGCCTGGTGCACGCGACGGGCCGGGTAGGCGTGGTCGAAGCGGAAGGGGCCGGGCTTGGCGGCGCTTTTGGGCAGGCTGATGAATTCTTCAGCCCACTCATCCACGCGCAGCTCTGGGTCGGGCATCGCCCCACCCATGGCGGCTTTCAAGACTGCTTCGTACCCGTCGGCCAGGTTCACACGCTGGTCCCTTCCAGGGGTGGCAGCAGGCCTTGCAACCGTTCCTCAAACCCGGCGAGGGCGCGGCGCACTTCCTCGCTGATCACGTGCTCGATCTGGCGGGCATCGCCCAGGCCGATGCACTTGGGGGCTGCGCGTGGGCCGATGGCCTGCATGGCATCGCGGTAGGCGCGCATCACGTCGAACACGCCACGCTCGGTTGATCGGCGGTCCAGTGCCAGGCCCGCTTCGCGCTGGTTGGCACGTTCGGCCATCTCTGCCTCAGCCCGTTCACGGCGGGTGCGGAAGTCCGCATAGCCCGGCTCGGTCGCAGCAGGGGCTGCAGGAGCGCTTGCGGCGGCATCAGTAGTACTGCCACCTGCATCTATGCCATCCGATGCGCCTGAGCGCTTGCTGTCGGCCCGCGCGCGGGTGTTTTGAGACCACTGGATGTCAGCCACGGCGGGGTCAATCCGCTTGCGGCCTTCAACGACGATGGCCGAAATCCGACCCTCATCAATCGCCTTGCGCACGGCCTTTTCATCGCACCCCCGCTGGCGCGCGTAGGCCGAAATGGTCAGGAGCTGCACTGCCATCGGACTATGCCCCGCGCACCGGACCATTTACCGGACTTTTCCCCAGACCAGCCACTGGCGACTGCGCGGGGGCTGAATTACCCTGTGACGCCAAGGCGCTGGGAGTACCTATAGGGGGGCCATCTTGGTGCATGGGCGAGGGGGCCAATATTGGACGCGCACCCGGCGCACACAACCCAACCACACGGCCACCCTCAGCCGCAAAGAAGGTGCAAAGGTGCGCATGCTGTCTGTGCCACGCATCTGCGGCCTGCTGCCCCTGAGTCGCCAGCACATGAGCGTACTTGCGTGCGGCATCAATACCCTTTGCCATCGCAGCATCGACCATGTCAGCCCCGGCATTGCGCCTCGCCCAGTCAATGAACGCCGATACCTCAGGCATGGCCGCGCGACGTGCTGCCACACGGTCCACCACCACAGCCTCACTGCCCTGCTCTGTCATTTCCTTTTCCTTTTCATAAAAAAACAAATACTGGTTACACCTGAGAGCGCGCGCGTAACCGCGTAACCCACGCCCAGCATGAATAGTTACGTGGTTACACGGTTACACCCACTTGCGCACACACATGCACGCACCCGCACACACGCATGTGCCCGCCTGCACACGCACACACGCACATGTGTATAGAGATGCCGTAACCGTGTAACCACGTAACTATTCATGCTTGGCGTGGGTTTTCTGGTTACGGCACTGCGTAACCGCGTAACCGGGTACAGGGGGATGGGGGCCATGTCACTCATCAGCACCCTCCCCGGCTCGGTTTGCTGGCGTGAAGCCCGTGTAGGCGCGCAGCGCAGCCTCGAAAGCATTGCGGCAGTCGGTTGCCCACTCGCCCTCATTGCGGAAAGCATCGTTCGGCAATTCAGGAGGATCGAGCACCAACAACATGCGCTCCGCCTTCTTTGCGCTGCTGGGCTTGCCAGGCCCCTTGTCCTGCCCTTCAACGCCCAGTTCTTCCAGCTTCATGACCTTCACCCGGCAAGGCTTACCCATGCCCTCAGCAATGCGGCCCACCATCGGACTGAACAGCCCTTGCTTGACAGGGAATCGCTCACCCGTGCGTTGACACCACTTGATGTACGCCCTGTACGCCTGCCCCACCGTGCAACTGATGTACGGCAAGTCAATCTCCCCGCCCTGCCACTCCACCCAGAACTGCTCGGGGCTCTTGCGGTTGATGGCAATCAGGTCCGTCTTTGCCAACGTCACGGGGGCCGGGGCGTATGGGCTGAAATCGCTGGTGTCGTAGTGCAGCAGGAAGTGATAGAACGCGGCCACCCCACCCTCAGCCCGCCACCGGCTCAGCTCAGCGTAGTACGCCGGAAGCTTCGCCCGTGGCGTGTAAATCACCAGGTAGCGCCGGTCTGAGTTGTCCAGAGCCAGTGGCATTTGCTCGTTGCTCAGAAACACCACATTCATGTGGTTTGCCTCCTCGCGCCGCGCCAAACCCTTAGGGTTAATCTGCACCGTGGGCGACGTGATCAACGCCTTCAACCGGCTCTTGTTGTGCACCAGCTCCTGACGGCTGGACACCTCATCCCCCACCACAAACAGCTTCGCAGACCGCCAGTCGTTGAACTTGTCTTCAAGCTCATCTTGGCCCACCGTGGTGCCGTAGCGGCCGTAAATGGCCACCACCGTGTCCATCAAAAAGTTTTTGCCCGCGCCCTCATCTCCATGCATGATCACCGCCGTGCGCAGCTTCGCGCCGGGGTTCTGCAGGGGGTACGCCAGCCAGCACAACAGCCAGTGCATGACCTGGTCACACTCATCATCGTGCTCACTCGCACGGCTGACCAGGAAGCGGATCAAGTCCAGAATCGGCCCACACGTGCCCTCTATGGGCTCCAACGCAAACCCCTCAAACAGGTTGATTTGCCTTATCGGGTCCGCCTTGCCAGTCGGGTCAAACACCACATCGCTCTGCCGCACCGTGCGGCGCTTCTCCGAAGCCTTCCACATCTTGGTCAAGTCACCGCCGTGGGCATGCCCCATCGCGCTGATTTTCATCATCACCCGCTCGCTGGCATCCCACACCTGATCAGTCCCATAGATCAGCGCGAAGTTGGCCACCAGCTCGTTGAACTTGCCCCAGTCCACCGTCTTCTCACGCTTGCGCTCAGTAGGTGGCGCTGGCGCATCATCCGCCTCCCGCTTGCCAGACGCCTTCGCCACCCGAGACGGCTTCTTTTCGGGCACATCAGCAGACGACTCCGAGCCCTCCCCTACCCCCTCATGTGGTGCATCCCCGCCCGGTATGAGGGGGGCTGGAGTATCGCCGTGCGCGGTATCACCCGGCGGTGCATCGTGTTGCTGCTGGCCCTCAGCCGCTGGAGTTGCGGGCTGGGGCGGTTGTGTGGGCTCTTGCATTGCCAATGTCAACCGTGTTTGTGTTTGATGGCCTGCAACACCGCGCCCAACTGGTCGCGCACCGCGTCCAGCCCCTGGCGGGCATGCAAGTCGTTGAAATCGGTGTCCTTTGCCTGCCGCGTGGCAGGGTCAAACACCGGGTAAACCAAATCGCACCGGGGGGTGGCTTTTGCCACCGCCTTCGCCTTGGTGCGACCGGGGTTGTTCAGCACACCAGCGTGGTCACGCGTGCGCCAGTCATCGTCCGCGCAAATCAAAATGCGCTTTGCCGGGTACAGCCCCGCCAACAGCGGCACCACCGCCCCCAAATTGCCAGCATCCAAAGCCACAAACACCGGAACGGCCCACTCAGTGGCCGCTCGCAGCGTCAGGCCCGTGGCATACCCCTCGCACACCAGCAGCAAATCAGCGTCCAGCACCTGCGCAGCCTCACCCAACCGCACAGCGCAGCCAGGCTTGTCGAAGTTCTTGGTAAACAGCTTGTCAGGCAGCGCCTCGCCCGTGCGCGAATCCTTGCGCGGACCAGCGTAAATGCGCTGCACCCCGCGCAGCGCTTCAGCACGCGGCAGGTCGTACCGAATCAGCGGCACCAGCAGCGAACCATCGGGCAGGTAACGGCACGACTCCCCCCGCCCATCCGCAAACCCCTTGCGCACCAGGTAAGGGCTGGTGCCCTCAGCACTGCCCCGCCGCCACATCTCAGCAGCGGTCAACGCAGCCTCGGCAGCCTCCTCCTCACGGATGCGCTTCGCCGTCTCTGCAGCAGCCCTGCGCTCGGCCTGCATGCGCTCCCGCTCAGCATCACTCAGGCGCGACCAATCGTTCTCCACCTTGTCACTGCTGCCCGTCCGGTAAGAGCCATAGCGCCCCACCAGGAACACCCCGCCCGCATCCGGGCGAAACTCATTCAGCGTGTACCAATGCTTGCCACCCTGCCCACACGTCACCCGCTTGCCCAAGCGCTTCGGGAAACCGTCCAGATCCTTCTGGCGCAGCACAATGCCCGCCAACTCCATCTGGCGCAGCACATCCTCAGCGTTCTGGGCATCGGTGTACATCAGCAATCAAGCCTTTGCGCTACGGCGTGCACGCTCTCGGGCCCGCGCCTTCGCCACCACCCCCACCAGCGCCGAGCGCCTCAGTTCCATGGGCTGGCCACTCTCGTTCAGTGCCCGCACATCCCCGTACAGGCTGTTGATCTCGCTCACCAGCTCACCCAGCTCTTGCGTGATCGCCTCAAGCTCGTTGTCAGACACATCGTTGTCCTTGACGGCATCACTCACCGCCACCACGACATCCGAAAACTCCTTTGCCACAGCCGACAAGCCCACCAACACGGGCCTATCCGCCCGCGCACGGTGCTCAGGCAGCCGCAACAACATGCAACGCGCGTGCACCACCCAGGCTTCCAGAATCGACAAGTCGCCAGACTCATCCGTCATCGCCTGGGCATCCAACAAACCTAACTTGGCAAACTCATGCTTACCCGCCAACTCGTTGGACAGCACACCTTTGCTCTTGCCCAGCAGCACTGCCATGGCAGGCTCGCCACCACGAAAGCGCCGCACCAAGCCGCGCGCAGCCGTCATCAAATCCATGTCGACACCTCACTAAACCCGATATGGCATTCAAACGCACCAAGCGGTCCAATCAACCTATGGAAAAACCCCCGCAGGCCACGCCAGCCCATCGCACCAGTCCACCCACTGATCTGACTCAGGCGGCTGTGTGTGCAATTGCGCAGGTGCTGGGCGGTGTCATACCCAACGGCGGCGCGCACGGTGCGCCCGCACTGCAAAGCAACGGCGTGGCCCGTGGGCCGGGGAAACAGGGCGGGCCGGTCCAACCCGACAACACAGGGACAATGGCAGCCGTCACAACCACCCATCAACCCAACCAGGAAAGACCGACCCATGAACGACAAACTCGAAATCAACGCCGACACGCTCAACGCCCTCGTTTCGGCCATCGGCGGCTTGGCCATGTGCATCACACGGCAACTCACACCCGAACAGCGTTCAGCCGTGGCCAACGACATGGCCAGGCTGGCCAGCACAGCAGAGGCCAGCGGCGACACCACGCTCGAAACATTGCTGATCGACCTGCAACGCGCAGTGCGCTGACCCAACGTATCGGGAAAGGAGCGCCCCATGCAAATGCCAAGCGTGGAAAACTTGATCAAAGACAGCGCAAATGGCGTGACATACAAAGTGTTGGCATACCGCACGCTGACGCGCCAAGAACTGCTGTACGCCTTGGCTGCGTACCAGCAGCAGGCGGGCAAACGAAAACCCAAGAAAGGCACCACAGTGACCATCGTTTCAGTCATTGGGGCCACCTGACTCACACACCTGTGCAGCGGTGGTTATCTGCTGTGCAAAAACCAGTGCCGCGCCTGGCGACATGGCGCAATGAGCCCAAACGCCTGTTTCGTCGCAACACAACGACAACAGCAACTGGACTTGGCCGCTTGGCCCATCGTCAAGTTGCATCACTGCGGCCAGCAGGCCATGGTCAAGCGCTGAATCTGGCTGGCAAGCCATCAAACCACCTCTACAGAATTAGCGCACAGCGCTTGTGTATCAAGCGCTCCGAGGCGGTCCTGCTGGTCAGTCAGCGTTTCGAGTCGGCCCAGCTCAGCCTCAGACCGCAACTCAGCCAGCCATTCAGGCAGACGGGCGAACAGGTCAGCATCGGTAGCCAGGCAACTGAAGCTGCGCAACTGGACCTCAGGGTCGGTGTGCCCACGCAGATACCCAGTGACGTGGGCTTTGCCATCCATGACATCGACGGCCAGTGTGAGGAACGCGTCAGCCTTGCGGTTGCTCATTCAAACCACCTCTACAGCGATAGCGCACAGCGCTTGGAGCGCAAGCTCGGTGGCTGGGTCTTGTTGATGAAAGTGGGCGGGTCTGCCCAGGCGGGTACGATGAAAGCTCTCACACATGCAACGCACCCGAAAGGACAGACCCATGAATACGGATTTCGAAACCGAGCGCTTCGCCAACCTTCGCCGCTTGCACAAGGCCAATGGCGATCTGAACTACCTGCTCGAAGTGTTTGGCTTCACGCTTGCCGAGCAGCAGGGCTACAAAGACATAGATGGCATGGAAGCCATTTACCTTTACCTGGTCAACAAACATCATTGGCTCCCGAGGGATGTGCGCTCGATGACGCAAGAAGACCTGCGCCTTGCCTTGCATCAAGAAATGCAAGGTTGGACAGTGCCTGCAGCCGCTCGATAACCAATGGGCACGCCCCGCGCGACACAGCAGCGGCATGTCGGTTGGCCGCTTCCGCCGCACCTGCATCGCGCACACGCTGCAATGCCTGCTGGTATTCACCTGCATCAGACATTGGCCACCACTTGCGCAGCGATAGCAGCCACCGCTTGACCATCAAGCGACAGAGCCATATTTGTTTTGAAAATCATGACCACCTCACACCCCCTTGCCGGTATCAGCCAAGAGCGCATCGAGTTTTTTTTGGCGCAGGCCTTGTGCGAGCTGACGGGCCACGCGGCCCAGGTTCAGCTGCAGGACGCACAGCACAGCCCCGCGTACACGGACGCCGGGCACAGCAAGTTGCAGTTCAGCGTGACGTTTGCGCCACTGAACCCCGAGGAAGGCGAGGATTTGCCGGAGCATTGAGGGCATCAGGCGGCCACTTGCAGGCTGCCAACATCGGCGGGACCGTACACGTCGTCATACGTGAGGCGCACGCCTTTGGTGCCAGCGAAGGCAATCAGGCGCTTTGCAACATCGGGCGGCACGGTTTGCCCCTTGTTCTCGTAATGCCCGACGTTGCCCTGAGTGCAGCCGATGCCAGCGGCCAATTCGGACTGGGTCAGGCCCAGTCGCTGGCGGATTGCTTTGATAGTGCTCATGCCGCAATCCTAGCGCCACTAGGTGTTTTTGTAAATACTGCCGCTGGTTGAATTTATGAATAGCTGCGCTAATCATTCGCAAATGAGCAAAAGCGAAGACAAACGCGGAAAAGTCACCGCAGAGCACATAGCGGAAGCGGAAAGACTGAGTGCGATATGGGCAGAGACGTATGCAGACAGAAAGACAAGGAACCTGCATTCACAAGGTGCTTTTGGACTTGAATACGGCATCGGAAATCAAGCCGCCGTTGGGTTTTTTCTTAATGGAAAAACAGCCCTCAGCCTGAAGGCTGCCAGAGGCTTTGCCAAAGGCCTTCAATGCAGCATCGCTGACTTCAGCTCCCGCTTGGCAAAAGAAGCTGAATTGCTCGCAGCAGCCATCAGCACACCCAGTGGGCCTGCCAACGATCTGGTGCACCGCATGGCCACCGCTACACCCGAAACCTTGGCATTGATTGAAATTGCGCTGCTGGAATCTGACCCAGCAGCCGTGAAAAAACTCACCCCCAGCCTGGTGAACCTGGTGCGGGCGGTGAAAGAAACCATAAAAGCACAACAGGGAGCAACCGGCAGTGAGCAAATGGACCTTCCCGATCCTGGGTGACGACAGTTACACGGGCTACCTTTCACCTTTGGCGCAACTGGGGGCCAACCCCACCACCCATGTGGCAGAAGTGCGCTACCCGGTGCAGCACGCACCGGTGGCCAGCGTGGTCAAACTGCTACCAACCAGTGGCACCTTCATTGGCAACGAAGGGTTGGCATGGCTGTTTTTGCGCGGTGCAGGTGTGCCGCAGCCGCCCAAAGCCGCCGTGTTGGTGCTGAGCGAACGCAAAGCAACCGACGCGCTGGGGTCAGCCAAGCTGGTCAAACCCTACGTCAGCAACAAGCGGGTGCTGGCCTGGGCATCTGAACGGTTGAACCATCGCTCCATTTCAGCCGTGTTTGCAGGCACCAAAGGCGACAGAAAGTGGGCCAGGCTGATGTGTACCGTTGAAGGCTCAGCCATTGCGGCTTTTGATGAGGCCTTCTACAACATCGACCGCAATAACGGCAACGTGCTGTACGTGAACGATGAATCGTGCCTGCCCATTGACAACGAAACGCTGTTTGGTCTGCACGACTGGACGGCCGGGCCTATTCCATCAACTGTCATCGAGAGCCACACGCTGCGCGAAATACGGGCCTGCCACAAAAAGCGCTACCTGTCCACTTCGCAAATGGCCAGCATGTACAACCACATTGCGCACCATGCCGAAAAGCACAGCCACGTGCTGGCCACCGTGCAACAAGACATGGCCCAACTGCTTGGGCAACTGTATGGCCCCAAGTCAGCCAAGATGATGGGTCATGTCCTATCATTCCTCGCTGCGCGGACTGCGCAAAACTGGATGAACCAGCGTGTGGGGGTACTGTGATGATTGACATGGATTGGGTTGCTGCACAAGCCAGCCAGTCACCCCAGCCTGGGTTTGAAGGGCGCTGGCACGCCATTGAATTCCAGCCCGAGCTGACTGTGCCGCAGCGGTTTGTAATTGGTGTGGCGCTTTCAAGCAAAGGCAAGCTGACGCGGTTCAGGGTGGCCAACGAGGCCCCCAAGCTGAAATGCTTTTATGAGCAGCGGTACAGCACCAGCATGTGGAAGTTTTTGCACCAGGAGCTGGAGTCAGAGCTGACTGAGCGCACCGGTTTGCCTGTGGCCAAATACGTCAGCGGCAGCCCACAGGTGCACCTTGGAGTTGGCCACTACGTCAGCGGCGCATCGGCCGATGCAGCACTGAACCGCACGTTTGACCGCATCGTGACGGTGGTGCGCAAAGACAAGCCAGCCAGATTGACCGGCATGGCCCAGGCCGAACTGCGCAACAGCGTATCGACCCTCTTGAAACGACAGCTGCAACTTCGGTTCGATGCCATTGCCCAGCCCGAGCAAGGCATGATCATCAAAGAGGGCAACGTGTTGCACTACTTTGACGTGCAGTACGACACCCCGAAGGTGGCCTGCAGCGTGGTGTCGGCATTCAACTCGGGGCTGGACACCACGCAGTTGAACGTTTTGAAGGCATGGACAGACCTGAATGCCCTGAACCGTATCCGCCCCAAAGAACAAATTGGGTTGGCCGTGCTGAAACCTGCCCCCAAGTTTTTGCCCCCATCGGCCTTGAATGCCTGGCAAGACTGGTGGAGCGACTTCACTTACAAGCTGCGGCGCGACGAACGCATTTTGTTGGCTGAAGAAACCGAAGTTAGCGTGTTAGCTGGCCACATTGGCGACTGGTTTACAGCCTAATAGTGATAATATTTAAAGCATGCGGCCGGACTGGGTCGCTTTTGTTTTTTGCGATACCCACCCCATCCTGAATAGGCGGACACCATGAAGCCTGAAGCCGCTGCCCGGAACAGACGCATTTCGCTCGACGAGCGGGTTTCGCGCGTGCGTGTGCCGCGCGAACGGGTGCGGGTGCAGGTGCCGCGCGTGCGGCTGTCTCGCGTGCAGGTGTCGCGTGCTGGTTCTGCGTTTGAGCTGCAAGAAGTGAAGCTCAATGCATTGCGCATATCCGCGTCGGCTTCTGTGAACAATCCATCAGGTGACGTTCGGGCGTCGTTCGGGTTCATGCCCGTGGATGTCAGAAACGCTGTCATTCATTGGCCAGCCCTGTAAGCCAGCGCAATGGGCTGATTCCCAGCCTGATCAAGGCCCACGGGCTTGCGGCATTCACGCCGGAAGATTTTTTCAGCGTATCCAAACAGGTATCGCTGGACCCATCGCGCCTGGTACTGGTAGGCGGGCAGGCTTTGGAAGTTTGGTCGGTTTTGCTGAACGTACCACCGCCCACCGGCAATGGCTCGCCACTGACTGAAGACACCGACTGGCTGGGCAGCGCAGCCGACGCGAAATGGCTTGCCGGTTTACTGGATGACACCATGGTGGTGGACCTGAAGCTGGCAACCCTGGATGACAGCACAGCCAACACTGCCGTGATGCTGCTGCACCGCGACGGCACCAACCGCGTGCTGTTGATGGATTTTTTGCACAGCGTAACGGGCCTGACAGACAAGGAAATTCAAGCCCTGGCCGTGCCCATTGATCTGCCACACAAAGACGACGGCGGGACCATCACCCTTCGCGTGCTGCATCCATTGCACTGCATGGCCAGCCGACTGGCTAACTTGAAAACCCACGCAAGCAAGCGCAATGGCAACGGTGTGCAGCAAGCTGAATGGGCCATACACATTTTGGCCGCCTGGCTGAACACTGTTGCACTTGGCGGCAATGAGGCCCAGGTGCGCAAAGCCTGCACAAGCGTGGCCGATCTGGCCTACAAAGACTATTCGCAATACTGCTATCACACGTATGGGCTGGACCCATTGAAAGCGATCACACCAGAGTTGGTTGCAGCAGGTGGGGTCGGCTTTAACACCCTGGGGTGGCCCACCCTGGCCAGCAGAACCGAGCTGCTGCGAAAGAAGAAGGCGAACTGGTTGCAAGCATCACAAGCGCGCATCAAAAAACGACCGTGACCGGCCCGAGTGGCCCAGCACCATCGAACCACATGAACACAAACCACCCATCGAGGCGGTTTTTTTGCGCCGGTCAATACCTGTGGCGCTGTTATTTTCTACTTTTTCAATTTAAATACTAGCGCCCATATTGACAATATGAAATAGCGCCGATATTCTTTACTCCAACCCGCACCCCACGCGGCAAAGGAGTGAACGATGTCATCCCCCCATGCAAGCGCATACACCGCTGCAACCACCCAAACCGACGCGGCCACAGCCAAGCAATTGGCAGCCATCCAGCGCAAGCTCGACAAGTGGGAAATGCTGCACCTTCGCGCCCACGCCGCCGAACAAGCGGAGCGGCTGGAAAAAGCCGAAGAAGACCTTGAGCGCGCCCGCGCCGATGCAGCCAACGCCTGGGAATGCGCCGACCACTGGCAATCCCAGCTCGACAACCTGATCCAAGAGATGCGCCACGCTGGCCGTGAAGTGGGCATGACCCAATCAGGCCAACTGGTGACCATGCCCATAGCGGGTGTGGGCATTGATGCTGTGCATGTGAGCACCGGCACATTGACCACCGCCGACAACGACTATGCCGTGCGGGAAGGGTGCGCAGCATGAGCCACGCCATCACCACCCCCACCCTTCAAAAAGGCCAGGCACTTGTGCTGGTCGGCCCACAGGGCTGCGGCAAAACAACCCTGGCCAGGCGGATTGCAAGGGGCCTTGGCCACACTGCTGAGACGGACTTCATAACGCTGACAAGTGAACACGAAACCGCAAACGTACTCATGGAGCGGCCACGGGTTTGGATCATTGACGGCCTTCCACGGTGCATTGAGGGCGCGGCCAGGCTGAAAGCACTCATTGCCAGCAGCGACCTTTGCCTGACCACGCGAAATGGGCGTGTACGTCGATTTCAAACACCCCACGTAATCCTCTGTGTCGACCACCTGCCGGACCAGATCGACGCCAGCGACCGCCGGATTCGTGTGCACCATGTCAACCGGACAGGTTGGACGCAATGACCACGTCCACCCCCAGCGTCACAGAAGACGTGTTCGAACAGTTCCGCCTGATCGACAAACACCTGTCAAACGCCCAAGCCGCCTTGGCCCTGGGCCTGGTCGAACAGGCACTTGACCACCTGCAACTCGCCAAACCCCTGAGCGACAGCCTCATGTTCAGGCTGGTTTCCGAACGCATGGAACCAGACAACTGGCGCCAACTGCCAGCTGTCACCCACACCGCCCAGGCCGTAACCCATGCCACGGCCACAGAGCCAGAACTGGCGGTGCAGCCATGAACCACCTCAACCTATCCCGTCACACAGCCTTCAGCGCAGGCCTGTTGACTGCGTGGCTACTGCTGGTGGCCGTCATGCAAACACTCGACGCTGACCCAGATCAAGCCCTGGCCGACGATGCTGCCCAGGCCCGCCAAACCGCCAAAGCCACACAGCGCGAGCGCCACACCCGCCAAAGCGTTTGCCTGCGCACAGCAGGCCTTGGCTCCGAGCCAGCCGAACTGCCAGACGGCACCTTCACCTGCCGCCCGCCCAACACCACAACCGTGGCCACGCGATGACAGCCGTCAAGCCAACCGTGCAGGCGCGTACACGGCCACCCGCTGAGCCCACCGCTGAAGACCTACGTAGCGCGTTCAAGCTCTGCAAAGCCAGGTCATGGCCCAACGAATTTGAAGCGGCCATGGCCGACCCAGAGAGGGCCAGGCTGGTGCAAATGTGCGCACAAGGGCGCATGCGACGCAAGCAGGTATCGAAGCTCGAAAGCCAGCCACCACTGCGACAAGAACCGCTGCTGCACGCCTGGCCACCACAACGCGCCAACAACCTGCCCCAGTACGACCGCAAGCGCGCCGCCGCTGGCGACACCGACGACTGAGCCCACCACACCCCACAACTGCAACAGCCAGAAAGGCCCAGCCATGCCTGCCGCTCACTCGCACCAACACTCCACGCGCCACCCACTGCGTTTGTCACCGCGCCATCCCGTGCGCTACCCCGTGCTGCAACTGCAGCGCCTTGAACTGCACTTCGCCTGCGGCTCGCACCTGTGGCTGCAGCAACTCAACACCGATCCACTGGTCCGCGTCATCGAACACAACGGTCACCGCTCTGCAGTTGACCTGCGCCGCCTCTGCCCCGGCCTCGAAGCCGAGTTCGCAGCCGCCGCAATCGCCGACCGTGCCGGTGTCATCTTTTTCACCGTGCGCATGCACTTCGCCACCCGCGATGCCTTCATTCAAGCCGCCCACCAGCTAACCACCGCTGAACTGGTGCATTGACCTCCCCCATCAACCACCCGCCCCGCCACCAACCAGAGGCCAACATGCCAACCACCCACCCCATCAGCCACCCTGTCACCCACAGCGACACAAC
>JAVBXK010000113.1 GCA_030824555.1 bacterium | reverse complement strand
GCAGATTGGGCTCAGTACCGTTGACCTCAGTGCTATCGCTTTTGCGCATCCGATCAGTTTACGCCCGTTGCTATCATTTTGGATGGCATCGGCTGAAAATAAGGGGGGTGAACACTTACCAGGCGCTGGGTGTGGAAGGCCAGGGTTTCCACGTGACGCGAGTGCGGGTCATCTGACTCGTCGCAGTGCATGTCCACCCGGGTACCCAGCTCGGCGGCCAGCTCGCACAGCAGGCGCACGCTCTCTGCCCCGTCATGCATGGTGCGCTCGAAGTGGGGGATGCCGCCCACCACGTCCACGCCCAGTGCCATGGCGCGTTTCAGGTTGTCCAGCCCGCCGGGGGTGCGCAGCACGCCGTCCTGCGGGAAGGCCACCAGTTGCAGGTCCAGGTACGGTGCCACGCGTTTTTTGACTGCCAGCATGGCGCGCACGGGCAGCAGGCTGGGGTCGCTGGTGTCCACGTGGCTGCGGATGGCCAGCAGGCCTTTGGCCACGGCCCAGTCGCAGTAGGCCAGGGCACGCTCGACCAGCGCCTCTTCGGTCAGCAGGGGTTTCAGTTCGCCCCACAGCGCAATGCCTTCCAGCAGCGTGCCGCTTTGGTTGACGCGCGGCAGGCCGTAGCTCAGCGTGGCATCCATATGGAAGTGGGCATCGGCAAACGGCGTGCTCAGCAGCTGGCCCTGCGCGTCCACCACCTCGGCGGCGGGGGCCTGTTCGGGCGAGAGGCCGGGCGACACCTCGACGATGCGCCCGTGTTGCACGGCCACGCCCATGTGCGTGCGGCCGTCGGGCAGGGTGGCGTTGTGGATCAGCAGGTCAAGCATGGTCTTCGTCTTTGGGCGGGGTCAGGCCGCAACCCCGCAGCACCAGGCTCACCACGTGCCGCGTGGCGCGCTCGTGGTCGGCATCGGTCAGTTCGGCCTTGCCCAGCACGGCGCACACCTGCACGTCAAAGTCGGCATAAGTCTGAGTGGCCGACCAGATGGTGAAAAACAGGTGCGTGCTGTCCACCGGGGCCATGCGGCCCTGGGCCACCCACTGGTCGATGACGGCGGCCTTGTCTTGCACCAGGCCGCGCAGCGTGGTGGCCAGCAGGTCGGCAATTTCGGTGCCGCCGTGCAGCAACTCGTTGGCAAACACGCGGGAGGCATGGGGCCGTTCACGGCCCTGGCGCATCTTGTCGCGGATGTAGGCGGCCAGTGCGGTGGCGGGGTCGGCATCGGGGATGATGCCGTGGGTGGGGGCCAGCCAGTTTTGCAGCGTGCTGTCGAGCACGGCGCGGTACAGCTCTTTTTTGCTGCCAAAGTAGTAATGCAGGTTGGCTTTGGGCAGGCCTGCTGCGTCGGCAATGGCGGCCATGGTGGCACCACCGAAACCGGCGCTGGCAAACACACGTTCGGCAGCGGCCAGGATGACGGCGGCGTTGGCCTGGCGGATGTGGCCTTTGGGTGCAGTCGGGTTCATGTGCAGAGATGAAAAAGGCCCTGCCACCACCGGGGTGGGCAGGGCCTTGCAGCCTGTCGGACTTTCGACGCGAAAGGCGAAAAAGTGCCCCAGCGAGACCAGTTTTTGCCGGATTTGCAGCCCCATAGTGCATCTATGGGGCAAAAAGACGGTGAAAAATGGGCCGCTGCGGCGCTTTTGCAGCCCGCGCTCGATAAGTCCGACAGGCTGCTAGCTGGCATGGCGTGGTGCGCTTATTTGGCAGCGGCTTCCCACACGGCGTGCGAGTAGGCGGCCTTGCCGGGGTCTTTCTTGATGACGGGCGACGAGCCGCCCGTCAGCAGCACCTTGACGGTGCGCTCGTAGGCGGCGGGGTCAAGGTAGCCCACCTTGGGTGTGTTGGCGTTGCTGATGAGTTTGGCCACGTTTTCCATCTGGCGTTTTTGCACCTTGACGGTGGCGCTGCCGGACGCGTCCTGGGCCACCACGATTTTGGCTGCGCCCTCGGGGTCTTTGACCGCGTCGTTCCAGCCCTTGAAGCTGGCTTTCAGGAACTTGGCCATCTTGGCGACGAACTTGGGGTCTTTCAGGCTGCTGTCGAGCACGTACAGGCCGTCTTCCAGCGAGGCGGCGCCCTGTTCTTCGTAGAAGAAGGGCATCAGGTCGCTTTCTTTCACGCCAGCGTCAATCACCTGCCAGTACTCGTTGTAGATCATGGTGGAGATGCAGGCCGCCTGGTTTTGCAGCAGCGGATCGACGTTGAAGCCTTGCTTGAGCACCTTGATGTCGGTGTCAGGCTTGTAGCCCAGCTTGCCCATCCAGTTCAGGAACGGGTACTCGTTGCCGCCGAACCAGACGCCCAGGGTCTTGCCCTTGAAGTCTTTGGGGCTGGCAATGCCGGCCGACTTTTTGCAAGTCAGCATCAGGCCGGATTTGTCGAACACCTGGGCAATGTTCACCAGCGGCACACCGGCTTCGCGGGCGGCCAGGGCATCGGGCATCCAGTTCACGATCACGTCGGCGCTTTTGCCGGCAATCACCTGCACGGGCGAGATGTCGGGGCCGCCAGCTTTGATGGTCACGTCCAGCCCGGCCTCTTTGTAGTAGCCCTTGGCCTGTGCCACGTAGTAGCCTGCAAACTGGGCCTGGGGCACCCATTTGAGCTGGATGGTGACCTTCTCGGCGGCCTGCGCGGCCACACCGCACAGTGCCAGGGCGGCGGCAACCACGGAAACCTTGAACGAACGCTTCATGGGAAAACTCCTTGTGGGAAAAAATGAACCCGCCACACTCAAGTGGCCGACCGTACCGACGGATGCCAGAACGCCACCCGGCGCTCCAGCCTCACTAGCAAAGCGTAGGCCACGGAACCCGTGACCGCCGCCACCGCAATCGCCCCCCACACCAGCGGCATGTTCATGCGCGATGCCTCGGTAGAGATGCGAAACCCCAGGCCCGATGTGGGCGAGCCGAAAAACTCGGCCACGATGGCCCCGATGAGTGCCAGCGTGGCGTTCACCTTCATGGCCCCGATCACAAACGGGAACGCGCAGGGCAGCCGCAAATCGCGCAGGGTTTGCGTGTAGCTGGCGGCGTAGGTGTGCATCAGCTCGCGCTGCAACTTGTCAGCCGCCTGCAACCCGGCCAGCGTGGACACCAGCATGGGGAAAAACGTCATCAGTACCACCACAGCGGCCTTGCTGGGCCAGTCGAAGCCGAACCACATCACCGCGATGGGGGCCACACCCACCAGCGGCACGGTGCTGGTCAGCGAGGCCAGCGGCAGCAGGCCGCGCTGCAAAAACGGCGCGCGGTCGATGGCAATGGCCACCGCAAACCCCAGCCCGCAGCCCAACACCCAGCCCACCACCACGGCTTTGCCCACGGTTTGCACAAAGTCTTTGCCCAGCGTGGCCGCGTGTTCCCACAGCGCGGTGGCTATGAAGCTGGGCGACGGCAGCAGCACACGCGGCACGCCCAGCCCCAGCGTCAGCACCTGCCAGAACACCAGCAGCCACAGGCCGAACAGTGCGGCGGCCACCAGCGCGTCGCCACGGCGGCCTTCCAGCAACGCGCCGCGCTGCACCGACAGCACGGCCAGCGCCGCCAGCGACAACACGGGTAGCCAGAACCCTGCCGCCCCTTCTGCCTCGCCCAGGGCGGGCGGCAACTGCAACCAGCACAACGCCGCCAGCAAGGCCGCAGCCCCCAGCGCCAGACTGCGCCAACGGCACGCGGGCAGCAGTGCCAAGCCCGCTGCGGCGGCCATGCACACCAGGCCCAAGGCCCCGGCACCGTGCTGCCAGGCGGTGGCCACCTGCGCAAGGCTTTGCCCCTCGGCGGGGACGGTCAGGCCAAACGCCAGCGACAACACTGCGCAGGCCAGGGCGAACACTGCCCACAACCCGCCGGGCACAGGCTGGCGGGGTGGGGTAGCAGCTGCCACAGAAGTTTCAGACATTTTTGTTGACTGCCGCTTGCCTGCATTCATTTCTTTGCTATGCATGAGTCCGGGCTGTGTGCTCATTTCCGGGGCCCTTTGCGCAGCACCAGGCGCTCGGTCAGGGCCACAGCAGCCGTCAGGGCCAGCCCCAAAAAGGCGGACATCAGCAGTGCCGACCAGATTTGCACCGTGTTGCCGTAGTACGAGCCGGTCAGCAGCCGCGCACCCAAGCCCGCCTGCGCGCCGGTGGGCAACTCGGCCACCATGGCCCCCACCAGCCCGGCCGCAATGGCCACGCGCAGCGCAGGGAACAAAAACGGCAAGGCCGACGGCATGCGCAGCAGCCAGAACGCCTGCCAGCGGCTGGCGGCGTAGGTGTGCATCAGCTCGGTTTCAATGCGCTGCGGGCTGCGCAGCCCTTGCACCATGGCCACCGTCACCGGGAAAAAGCACAGGTACATGGCAATGACGGCCTTGGGCAGCAGCCCGCTGAACCCCAGGCTGCCCAGAATGACCAGCACGATGGGCGCAATGGCCAGCACCGGAATGGTTTGCGAGGCGACGATCCACGGCAGCAGCGCCCGGTCCAGCGTGCGCGAATGCACGATGAGCGCGGCCAGCACCACCCCCAGCACGGTGCCCATGGCAAAGCCCACCAGCGTGGCCTCGCCGGTCACGGCCACGTGGAACAGCAGGTTGCGCGGCGAGTCGATGGGCCAGTCCACCAGGCTGCTGAAAAAATCCTGCACCACCTGGTGCGGTGCGGGCAACACGGGGCGCTCCATGGCCCAGGTGGCGGCCAACAAGTCGGTCCAGGTCCAGGGCCGTTCGGTGGGTGCCAGCACGCGTTCGATGGCACCGGGGGCGTTCAACCACCAAGCCCCCAGGTACCACGCCAGCAACACACCCACGGCCACCGTGGCCACGGGCAACACAGAGGCCAACCAGGCCGGGCGTTCAGTGGTGGCCATCGGCCAGCGCCTCCCGCACTTCGTGCGCCAGTTGCATGAATTCGGGCGTGTCGCGCAGGCCCAGGTGGCGCTCGGTCGGCAGGGTGGAGTCAATCACCTTCACGATGCGCCCCGGCCGGGGCGACATGACCACGATGCGGGTGGACAGGTACACCGCCTCGGCAATGGAGTGGGTCACGAACACCACGGTGCGCTTTTCGCGCAGCCACAGTTGCTGCAGCTGTTCGTTCAGGTTGTCGCGGGTGATTTCGTCGAGCGCGCCAAACGGCTCGTCCATCATCAAAATGCGCGGCTCGAACGCCAGTGCGCGCGCAATGGACACCCGCTGTTGCATGCCGCCCGACAGCTGCCAGGGGTACTTGTTCTCGAAGTTGGCCAGACCCACGTTGGCCAGTTGCAGGCGGGCAATGGTTTGTGCCTCGTCTTTGGTTTTGCCCTGCAACTGCAGCGGCAGCATGACGTTGCCCATCACCGTGCGCCACGGGAACAGCGCAGGGGCCTGGAACACGTAGCCGTAGGCCCGGCTCAGTCGTGCGTCGTGCGGGGTTTTGCCGTTCACCAGCACTTCGCCAGCGGTGATGGGCTCCAAGTCTGCAATCACGCGCAACAGCGTTGTTTTGCCGCAGCCAGAAGGCCCGATGAGGGACACGAACTCACCCTGCGCAATGGACAGGTTGATGTCCTCCAACGCGTGAACGGGCGCATCGGGCGCGGGGTACACCACCTGCGCGTGCTTGACGTGCACGGCGGTGGGAGCGGTTGCGGAAGGGCGAAAGGTCATGGGCAAAAGGTGAGTCGGCGCTCAAGCTAACCAAATGGTCAGGATTTTTACACCGAAGCAAACCACGTGCCACGTGTCGGTTGGCTTTTTTCTTCCGGGTGGTGCCGTGCCTTGCACTGTTTTGCACACGCCGCGCACCGGTTTGGGGGTGAATTACCCGGCTGCTGCGCCTGCTGCAAACGCACGCACCGCGTCGATGACCGCCTGTGCCTGGTCCTTGTGCGGTGAATGCCCGCACGCGGGCAGTTCCAGCAGCCGGGTGTGCGGCGCTTGTGCCTGGATGCCGCGTATTTGGGCCAGCGTGCCGTACTCGTCCTCCAGCCCTTGCACGGCCAGCACCGGGCAGGTGATGGCGCTCAGTTCAGGGGTGATGTTCCAGCTGCGGAAGGCGGGCGACAGCCACACGTCGTTCCAGCCCCAGAAGGCCGAGTCGGGGTCGGCGTGGTGTTTGGCCAGGCGGGCTTTCAGGTTGAGCTTTGGGTCGGTGTTCAGGTAGGTCTGGCGAGCCTGCTCGATGCTGGTCACCGAGATGTCTTCCACAAAAATGTGCGGTGCCAGCACCACCATGCCCGCCACCTTGCCTGGGCAATGGGCCGCGTGGATGAGTGCGATGCTGCCGCCGTCGCTGTGCCCGAACAGCCACGGTGGTGTGCGGGCAGTGTCGATGCCGAGCGCAGCCAACAGCGCGGGCAGCAGGGTCAGCGCCTGGTCGTGCATGAAGCGGGGCGTCCACGCCTCGGATGCCGGGCGGGGGGTGGATTGCCCGTAACCCGGCCGTGAGTACACCAGCCCGCGCCAGCCAGGGAGCCTGCCGGACTTATCGAGCGCGGGCTGCAAACGCGCCGCAGCGGTCCATTTTTCACCGACTTCTTGCCCCATAGCCTGGCTATGAGGCGGCGAATCCGGCAAAAACTGGCCTCGCTGGGGCGCGTTTTCGCCTGTCGCGTCGAAAGCCCGGCAGGCTCCCAGCGCCTGGCACAGGCGGGCCGGGAAGTCCCGCCACATGCTGAGCGAGCCCAGCCCTTCGTGCAGAAACACCATCAGCGGCGCGGCGGGGTCGGGGTTGCCCACCCAGGCGTATTCGATGCGGGTGGGCCGTCCGGCCAGTGACAGCTCGCAAAACTGCACAGTCATGGGTTCGAGCCTGGTGGTTCAGGTGGCCGATTGGTCGCGCAGCTTGAAGCGCTGGATCTTGCCGGTGGCGGTCTTGGGCAGGTCGGTCACGAACTCGATCTGGCGTGGGTACTTGTACGGCGCCAGCTTGTCTTTCACGAACGCTTTCAGCTCGGCTTCGGTGGCGGTGTGGCCGTTTTTCAGCACCACGTAGGCCTTGGTTTTGGTCAGGCCGTCGGCATCGTTCACGCCGATGACAGCGGCTTCCAGCACCGCGTTGTGTTGCACCAACGTGGCTTCCACCTCGAACGGGCTCACGTAGATGCCGCTGACCTTCAGCATGTCGTCGCTGCGGCCGCCGTAGGTGTAGGTGCCGTCGGTGTTGCGGATGTATTTGTCGCCGCTCTTGGTCCAGCCGCCCTGGAAGGTTTCCTGGGTTTTCTGGCGGTTGCCCCAGTACATCATGGCGGCGCTGGGGCCGTGGATGTACAGGTCGCCGGGTTCGGACGAGCCATCGGCGTTCAGCGGCAAGGGTTTGCCGTCGTCGCCGCGCAGCTCGATCTCGTAGCCAGGCACCGGCCAGCCGGTGGTGCCGTAACGCACCTGGCCGGGTTTGTTGGACAAAAAGATGTGCAACATTTCGGTGGAGCCGATGCCATCAACGATGTCCACCCCGAAATGCGCCTTGAAGCGCTCGCCCAGTTCGGCGGGCAGTGCCTCGCCAGCGGACGACACCAAGCGCAGCGCCACGTCGGTTTTGGCGGGCAGGGCCGGGTGGGCCAGCATGCCGGCAAAGCCTGTGGGCGCACCGTAGAACACGGTGGGCTTGGCCCCCCCCACCTTGCCCAGCCAACGTGCAAACGTGGCCTCTGGCGTGGGGCGCTCGGCCATCAGGATGGTGGTGGCACCCACGGCCATGGGGAAGCTGACCGCGTTGCCCAGCCCGTAGGCGAAGAACAGTTTGGCAGCAGAAAAACACACGTCGTTTTCGGTCAGCGCCAGCACGCCCTTGCCGTACAGCTCGGCCGTCCAATAGGGGTTGCCGTGTGAATGCACGGTGCCCTTGGGGCGGCCGGTGGAGCCCGATGAATACAGCCAGAAGCCGGGGTCGTCGGGCGTGGTGGCTGCGGGCTTGGCCAGGGGCTGCTGCGCTTGCAAGAAGGCTTCCATTTCCACCTCGGACGGGTGCAGCGGTGCAGCCGGGCGCGAGACGATGACCTTCTTCACCTCGTGGTCAGACTTCACCATGGCGCTGGTCAGCGCGGGCAACAGCGCGCCTGACACCAGCGCGGCCTGCGCACGGGAGTGCTCCAGCATGTAGGCATAGTCGTCAGCAGTGAGCAGCGTGTTCACGGCCACGGGCACCAGGCCTGCGTACATCGCACCCAGAAAACTCACGGGCCAGTCGGTGCAGTCTTGCATCAGCAGCAGCACGCGCTCTTCGCGGCGCAGCCCCAGTGCCAGCAGGCCCGCCGCCACCTGGCGCACGCGGGTGGCCAGCTCGCCGTACGACAGGCTGCCCTGGTCGTCCACGAAAGCGGCCTTGGCCGGGCGCGTGGCGTTGCAGTCGATCAGGTGCTGGGCAAAGTTGAAGGCCTCGGGTGGGGGCGCAACGGTGGGGGTGGTCATGGCTGTCTCCTTTTTGTAGGGAAAAACGGCTTCACCGCTTTCCCCTGTTGCATTGTTTGCTACTGCTTACAGATTGCCCAGCACAGCAGTGCTGGCCTGGATGGCGCTGCGGCGGTGGTAGAAGTTGAGGGCCTTCAGGCCGCCCAGCTCTTCGCCACCACCGGCACGGCCCGGTCCGCCGTGCAGCGACTGCGGCATGACGTTGCCGTGCCCGGTGTGCAGCGCGGCCACATCTGGCGATATGACGTGCACGCGGCCGTGGCTGTCGGCCAGCTCCAGCGCGGCGGCACTGAGTGCGGCAGGGTCGGTGCCGTACAGTGATGCCACCAGCGAGCCTTGCCCACGGCGGATGAGTGCCAGCGCATGCGGCACGTCCCGGTAGGGCATGAGAGTGGCCACGGGGCCGAACACTTCCACGTCGTGCACGATGGATGTGCCGTCCGGGTTGCGGGTGCCCAGCAGCGTGGGGGCAATGCAGCAGGCCACGGCGGGGTCGGCATCGATGAACGTGGCTTGAGCACCGTCGTGCAACACGTCGGTGTGGGCTTTCAATTGGGCCAGGCCTTCGCGCACGGCAGCCAGCTGTGTGCGGCTGACCAGTGCGCCCATGCGAACGGCTTCGTTGCGCGGGTTGCCCACGGTGGTTTTGGCCAGCCGGGCCGAGATGGCGGCGGCAGCGGCGTCGTACAGCGCTTCGGGCACGAACACGCGGCGGATGGCGGTGCACTTCTGGCCCGATTTCACGGTCATTTCGCGCGCCACTTCTTTCACCAGCAAGTCCAGCGCGGCCTGGGTGTCTTCGGCCGATGTACTGGGCAGCAGCAGGGCGGAGTTGACGCTGTCGGCCTCGATGTTCACGCGCACCGAGCGTTGCACCACCGCAGGGTGCGAGCGGATGACCGCTGCCGTGTCGGCCGAGCCGGTGAACGACACCACGTCGAACGGCTGCAATTGGTCAAGCAAACCGGCCGAGCTGCCGCAGATGATGGACAGCGCCCCGGCAGGGAAAATGCCAGCGTCCACCACGTCTTTGACCATGCGCTGGGTCAGCCAGGCGGTGCTGGTGGCGGGTTTGACGATGACGGGCACGCCCGACAGCAGGGCCGGTGCGGCCTTTTCCCACAGCCCCCAAGAGGCAAAGTTGAACGCGTTGATGAACAGCGCCACGCCGCGTGTGGGCACCTGTACGTGCTGGCTCTGGAACAGCGGGTCTTTGCCCAGGCGGGCCGCGTCGCCATCGGTCAGGTGGTGCACATCACCCAAGCCATCGCCCAGCTTGGCGTAGGTGCCCAGCGTGAAGATGCCGCCGTCCACGTCCACCGCAGTGTCGTTCTTGACCGTGCCGCTGTTGGCGGTGGCGATGTCGTAGTAAGCATCGCGGTTGGCCTGCAGCACTTTCACGGCCTGGGCCAGCATGGCGGCGCGTTGCTTGTAAGTGAGCGCGCGCAGGGTGGCACCGCCTGCTTCGCGGGCGAAGCGGAAGGCTTCGGCCAAGTCAAGGCCGGTGGCATCCACCCGGACGAGTTCGGTGCCCAGGACGGCATCAAACAGGGGGGTGCCCGCGCCGGTGCCTGCTTGCCAGCGGCCAGCGACGAAATTTTTAAGCAGTTGTGTGGTCATGTGGTGATATTGAAAAAATAGCTGCTGTCGCTTTTAGATAAAGCGCTGCAGTTGGTTTTGGTTGTGAAAATGAATGCGAGGATGTGGCTGCGACGACCGAATGCGTTGGTTGAGTGCGGGACTGACTGCGGCTGTTGACTGCGGTGGTTGCCTTGCGTGACCGCAGGGCTGACGCGGTTGCTGACGTGGTGTGAGCCGCCCTGTGCAGCCTGTCAGCGTGAGAACTGGATCTGGCCTTCGGGCAGCAGGTACAGCACCAGCGCGCGGCCACCTGCCACTGTAGGCGGGTGGGCGGTGCCAGGGCCGTACACCAGCCACCCGGCGGGGTGGCCGTCGAACGTGGCCGCGCCGTCCAGCGGCATGATCAGGTCGATTTCACCCAGCGGGTGGGTGTGGTGCGGGCCGGCCACGTCGCACATGTCCACCACGTCCACCGAGAAGCGGTCCAGCCCGTCATCGGGCTTGAAGATGCGACCGTACTTCAGGCCGCCTGCTTCGCGCTGGCACAGCCAGCCTTCAGCCACACCGGTTTCGCAAGCGGCTTTCAATTCGGCGTACAGCGGGCTGGTGGCACCGTGCTCGGCGTTCAACCAGGTTTGCAGGGCGTTGTCCAGCGGCTTGCCAGCAATCTGGTTGGTCAGTCCGGTCAGCAGGGTTTTGAATGCCTGGGGTGTCATGGGGGTCTCCTCGTTACACTTGCGTTGCGCACGAATATGCAATATCGTGCATGGTGTGAAGATTAGCGAAATGAAATTCAATGTCAAGCAATATATTGCATGAGCCAGGGTTAACACCTAATCCTGTCGACGGCGGAGACAAGAACCCTTTTCTGGCGGCACTGGGCGAGCGCGTGCGTGGCTTGCGTGCGCGCCGGGGCATGACCCGGAAAGCTGTTGCGCAGGCGGCAGAGGTGTCAGAGCGGCACTTGGCCAACTTGGAATATGGCGAAGGCAACGTGTCCATCCTGTTGTTGCTGCAGGTGGCGCACGCGTTGCAAAGCTCGCTGGCCGAGCTGTTGGGGGATGTGACCACGCAGTCGCCAGAGTGGCTGCTGATACGCGAGTTGCTGGAGCGGCGCGACGAGGCCACGCTGCGCAAAGCGCGTGTGGCGTTGGCAGAGTTGTTGGGTACTGGCACGGCCAACAGCTCGCGCAGCAACTGTGTGGCACTGATCGGCCTGCGGGGCGCGGGCAAGTCCACGCTGGGGCAAATGCTGGCCGATGACCTGGGCTATCCCTTTGTGGAGCTGAGCCGCGAAATCGAGAAATTTGCCGGTTGCAGCGTGTCTGAAATACAGGGGTTGTACGGCCAGAATGCCTACCGCCGCTACGAACGCCGGGCGGTGGAGGAGGCCATTCAGATTTACCCCGAGGCCGTGCTGGCCACGCCCGGTGGCTTGGTGTCGGACGCGGCCACCTTCAACCTGCTGCTGGCGCACTGCACCACCGTGTGGTTGCAGGCCGACCCCGAAGACCACATGAACCGCGTGCGTGCCCAAGGCGATTTGCGCCCCATGGCGGCCAGCCACGAGGCCATGGAAGACCTGAAAACCATCCTGGCCGGGCGCTCGGCCTTCTATTCAAAGGCGCAGTTGCGCGTCAATACCAGCGACCAGTCGCTGACCGACACCTTCCTCATCCTGCGGGCAACGGTGCGCGAGTCGCTGAATTTGCCGGTTTGATGATGGAAAAATAAACATGCAAAAAAATGCATGCGATGCTTGACGATATGAATTGATGTGCAGTATGATGCATGTCATCGGGGTGCAGGATTGTGCAACCCGCCCACCAGGAGACCACCATGAACGCCCCAGCCACTGCCCAAACCCTTGCCCCCGCCCGCGTTGAATACCAGACGCACCCCAGCCAATACCGCCACTGGAAGCTGAGCTTCGACGGCGCGGTGGCCACCCTGAAGGCCGACTTCGACGAAAACGCAGGCCTGCGCCCCGGCTACAAGCTCAAGCTCAACAGCTACGACCTGGGTGTCGACATCGAGCTGAACGATGCCATCAACCGCATCCGCTTCGAGCACCCTGAAGTGCGAACCGTGGTGGTGACCAGTGCCCGCGAAAAAGTGTTTTGCTCAGGCGCCAACATCTTCATGCTGGGTGTGTCCAGCCACGCATGGAAAGTCAACTTCTGCAAATTCACCAACGAAACCCGCAACGGTCTGGAAGACAGCAGCGCGCACAGCGGCCTGAAGTTCCTGGCTGCCGTCAACGGCGCCTGCGCCGGTGGTGGTTATGAAATGGCCCTGGCCTGCGACGAAATCATCCTGGTGGACGACCGCTCCAGCGCCGTCAGCCTGCCTGAAGTGCCCCTGCTGGGTGTGCTGCCCGGCACCGGTGGCCTGACCCGCGTGACCGACAAGCGCAAAGTGCGCCACGACCTGGCCGACATCTTCTGCACCACCAACGAAGGCGTGCGCGGCCAGAAGGCCAAAGACTGGCGCCTGGTGGACGACATTGCCAAACCCGCCCAATTTGCCGAGACCGTGCAGGCACGCGCCCTGCAACTGGCCGAGCAGAGCGACCGCCCTGCCGACGGCAAGGGTGTGACCCTGACGCCCCTGCAACGCACCATCGAAGCCGATGCGCTGGTGTACAGCAACGTCACCGTGCAAATTGACCGCGCCCTGCGCACCGCCGTCTTCACGGTCAAGGCCCCCACCGGTGCCCAGCCCACTGACATTGCTGGCATCGAGGCAGCTGGTGCCAACTGGTTCCCGCTGCAAATGGCGCGCGAACTGGAAGATGCCATCCTGCAAATGCGCACCAACGAGCTGGAAATTGGCACCTGGCTCATCAAAACCCAGGGTGACGTGGCAGCGGTGCTGGCCATGGATGCCACGTTGCAAGCACACAGCAGCCACTGGCTGGTGCGTGAAACCATCGGCCTTCTGCGCCGCACCTTCAGCCGCCTGGATGTGAGCAGCCGCAGCCTGTTTGCGCTGATCGAGGCCGGTTCGTGCTTTGTCGGTACCTACCTGGAGCTGGCCTTGGCCTGCGATCGCAGCTACCACCTGGCCCTGCCCGACGACGAAGCCGCCGCGCCCAAAATTGCCGTGAACGCGCTCAACTTCGGCACCTACCCCATGGCCACCGACCAGAGCCGCCTGGCCCGCCGCTTCTACGACGAAAAGCCCGCCATGGATGCCGTGCGCGCTGTTCAGGGCCAGTTGCTGGATGCAGACGCAGCGTTCGCGCTGGGCTTGGTCACCAGCAACCCTGATGACATCGACTGGGCCGACGAAACCCGCATCGCCATCGAAGAGCGCGTGGCCATGAGCCCCGATGCCCTCACCGGCATGGAAGCCAACCTGCGTTTCAACGGTGTGGAGACCATGGTCACCCGCGTGTTCGGCCGCCTGACCGCCTGGCAAAACTGGATCTTCCAGCGCCCCAACGCCGTGGGCGAAAAGGGCGCGCTCAAGGTGTACGGCAAAGGCGATAAGGCAGCCTTCGACTGGACCCGGGTTTGATGATTCATTCGCCTGCTGCGCGGGCACATCTCGCGTCTGTGGTGCTCGCCGTACTTGTTGTACGGCTGTGCGCCTCGACGCAAGCTGAGCCCGCTCGCGACGGCGACTGAACCATCAAACGGTGAGGCATGCAGAGCATCCAACCTCACATGTTGATTGACGTTGTGCAGCGCGTGCCTGGCGGGGCGCTGCAACCTCACATCATCCGCCGAGCTTCTTTGAATTCGGAGACCCCACATGTCCACCATCGACTACAGCGAAAAAATCCCCAACAACGTCAACCTGGCCGAAGACCGCACCCTGAAGCGTGCGCTGGAGCAGTGGCAGCCCAACTACCTGCAGTGGTGGAACGACATGGGGCCTGATGGCAGCCAGAACTTTGACGTGTATTTGCGCACTGCGGTCAGCGTCGACCCACAGGGCTGGGCGCAGTTTGGCCACGTGAAGATGCCCGACTACCGTTGGGGCATCTTCCTGAACCCCGCTGAAAAAGACCGCAAGATTCACTTTGGCGACCACAAGGGAGAAGATGCCTGGCAAGACATCCCTGGCGAATACCGCGCCAACCTGCGCCGCATCATCGTCACGCAGGGCGACACCGAACCCGCCAGCGTGGAGCAGCAGCGCCACCTGGGCCTGACCTGCCCCAGCCAGTACGACCTGCGCAACCTGTTCCAGGTGAACGTAGAAGAAGGCCGCCACCTGTGGGCCATGGTGTACCTGCTGCACAAATACTTCGGCAAAGACGGTCGCGAAGAAGGCGAAGCCCTGCTGGAGCGCAACAGCGGCAACGCTGACCACCCCCGCATCCTGGAAGCCTTCAACGAAGAAACGCCAGATTGGCTGTCTTTCTTCATGTTCACGTACTTCACCGACCGTGACGGCAAGTTCCAGTTGTGCGCGCTGGCCGAGTCCAGCTTCGACCCGCTGGCCCGCACCACCAAGTTCATGCTGACCGAAGAGGCGCACCACATGTTCGTGGGCGAGTCGGGTGTGAGCCGCGTCATCAACCGCACCTGCCAGGTCATGAACGACCTGAAAACAGACGACCCCAAGCGCCTGCGCGAAGCCGGTGTGATCGACCTGCCGACCATCCAGCGCTATTTGAACTTCCACTTCAGCGTCACCATCGACCTGTTCGGTGCCGACGAATCGTCCAACGCCGCCACCTTCTACAGCACCGGCCTGAAAGGCCGCTACGAAGAAGGCAAGCGCGCCGACGACCACCAACTGCGTGGCCAAACCTACCGCGTGCTGAACGTGCAGAACGGCGCGCTGGTGGAAAAAGAAGTGCCCATGCTGAACGCACTGAACGAAGTGCTGCGCGACGACTACATCAAAGACAGCATCGGCGGTGTCGAGCGCTGGAACAAGGTCATTGAAAAGGCTGGCATCCCGTTCCGCCTGACGGTGCCCCACAAGGCCTTCCACCGCAACATCGGCATGCTCAAAGGCGTGAAGGTGTCGCCCGATGGCCGCGTGGTGTCCGATGCCGAGTGGAAAGCCAACGTCGACAACTGGCTGCCCAGCGGTGCCGACCGCGCATTCGTGGCCAGCCTGATGGGCCGCGTGGTCGAGCCAGGCAAGTTTGCCAACTGGATCGCCCCCCCCGTGATGGGCATCAACCGCCAGCCGGTCGAGTTCGATTACGTGCGTTTCAACTGACCGCCCCGCGCCTACCCGCAGGGGCAGAATGAGGGGGCCTGAGCCGGTAACGGCAGGCCCCTTTTTCCGTTCACCGGGTGGGCGACCAGCCACCCCATTCCCGCTTAGCTGCCCAGACAGACAACAGGAGACTTTCACCATGGACATGACCGATGCGCTGCTGATCAAGCAACACGTGATCGACCCCGAAATTTGCATCCGCTGCAACACCTGCGAGGCCATCTGCCCGGTGCAGGCCATCACGCACGACACGCGCAATTACGTGGTCGACGTGAGCAAATGCAACTGGTGCAACGACTGCATCTCGCCTTGTCCCACGGGCAGCATCGATAACTACCGCACCGTGGCCAAGGCCAAAACCTACAGCCTGGACGATCAGTTCAGCTGGGACGAGCTGCCCGCCGAGCTGTCGCGTGCCGAACTGGCTGAGCTGGCCGGTGAGGCCGCTGACGCGGCAGAGCCGGAGACAGCAGCCAGCACTGCGGTGACGGCCAGTGTGGCCAGTGCGGGCCAAGGCGGGGTGCAGGCCCCGGTGTTCAACAGCGCGCAGTACGGGGCGGCCGTGCCACCCTGGTCTGCCGCGCATGCCTACAGCAACCTGTACGGCCCCAAGGCGCAGCAAAAGTCCATCGAGGCCACGGTCAGTGGCAACGTGCGCGTCACCGAAGTGGGCAAAACCGCCGGTGGCGACTACGACACCCACCACGTCGTGCTGGACTTCGGCAGCATGCCGTTTCCGGTGCTGGAAGGCCAGTCGGTCGGCATCATCCCGCCTGGGCTCGACGCCAACGGCAAAGCCCACCACGCGCGGCAATACTCCATTGCCAGCCCCCGCAACGGCGAGCGCCCCGGCTACAACAACCTGTCGCTGACCATCAAGCGCGTGTTGGAAAACCACCAGGGCCAGCCTGTGCGCGGCGTGGGCAGCAACTACATGTGCGACCTGAAGGTGGGCGACAAGGTGCAGGTCATCGGGCCGTTCGGCACGAGCTTCCTCATGCCCAACCACCCCAAGAGCCACATCGTGATGATCTGCACCGGCACCGGCAGCGCCCCCATGCGCGCCATGACCGAGTGGCGCAGGCGCTTGCGCAAGAGCGGCAAGTTCGAGGGCGGCAAGCTCATGCTGTTCTTCGGCGCGCGCACGCCGGCCGAGCTGCCTTACTTCGGGCCGCTGCAAAACCTGCCCAAAGACTTCATTGACATCGAGTTCACGTTTTCGCGCGTGGCGGGCAAGCCCAAACGCTACGTGCAGGACGCCCTGCGCGAGCGCGCCGCCGACCTGGCCGCCCTGCTGGCCGACCCCAATGCCTGCTTCTACGTGTGCGGCCTGAAGGCCATGGAAGAGGGCGTGGTGCTGGCGCTGCGCGACATCGCCACGCAAGCCGGACTCGACTGGGACACGGTGGGCGCTGCGCTCAAACGCGAAGGTCGCCTGCACCTGGAGACGTATTGATGTCGTCGTTCCAAACCCTGTCCGTGACCACCCGCCAACCCGGCGTGGCGCAGGTCACCATGAACCGCCCGGCGGTGTTCAACGCGTTTGACGAGGCCATGATTGCCGAGCTGGACGCTGCCTTTGCCTCGCTGGAGGCCGATGCGTCGGTGCGCGTCATCGTGCTGGCAGGCGAAGGCAAGCACTTCAGCGCCGGGGCCGACCTGCAGTGGATGCAGCGCGCCTCAGCCGCCAGCCTGGAATGGAACCTGGCCGACGCGCGCAAGTTCGCAGGCATGCTGGCCCGTATCGAGGCCTGCCCCAAACCCACCATCGCCCGCGTGCAAGGCGCGGCACTGGGCGGCGGCGTGGGCCTGGCTGCCGCGTGCGACATCGCCGTGGCGGCTGACAACGCCAGCTTTGCGGTCAGCGAGGCCAAGTTCGGCATCCTGCCCTCTGTGATCGGGCCTTATGTCACCAACGCCGTGGGCAAGCGCCACGCGCGCAGACTGGCCCTCACGGCCACGCGCATCGGTGCAGCCGAAGCGCTGGCCATGGGGCTGGTGCAGCAGGTGACCCCACTGGACGGGCTGGACGCTGCGGTGGACGCCACCGTCAAAGAGCTGCTGGTGTGCGGCCCGCAGGCGCAGGCTGAAATCAAGCAGCTGTTTGCCCAGCTGGCCGTGGGCCCCATCACGCCTGATGTGCGTGAACTGACGGCGCAAACCATCAGCCGCGTGCGTGGCACGCCCGAGGCCAAAGAAGGCTTCGCCGCATTCCTGGGCAAACGCCCAGCCAACTGGATTCCCCAATGAACCCCATCAACTTGACCCACGCCCCTGTGCTGGTGGTGGGCGCCGGCATCATGGGTGTCGGCATTGCCCAGGTGGCCGCGCAGGCAGGCCACGCCGTGATGCTGTTCGACACGCGCGAAGGCGCTGCCGCCGAGGCCAAAGCCAAGCTGTCAGCCACGCTGGACGGGCTGGTGCAAAAAGGCAAACTGGCGCCCGAGGCCGCCGCCATGACCATGGGGCGCATCACGTCTATCGACACGCTGGACGAAGCGGCCGGCGCCAAATTGGTGGTCGAGGCCATCGTCGAAAAGCTCGACATCAAGCGCAGCCTGTTCAGGCAAATGGAAACGCTGGTGGCGCCTGACTGCGTGCTGGCCACCAACACGTCGTCCATTTCGGTCACGGCCATTGCCAATGGCTTGCGCCACCCCGAGCGGCTGGTAGGCATGCACTTTTTCAACCCCGTGCCGCTGATGAAGCTGGTGGAGGTGGTGTCGGGCCTGCAAACGTCTGCCGCCGTGGCGCAGGCTATTTTTGACGTGTCCAAGGCCTGGGGCAAGGTGCCGGTGCATGCGCGGTCCACGCCGGGCTTCATCGTCAACCGCATCGCGCGCCCGTACTACGCCGAAACGCTGGCGCTGCTGCAAGAACAGGCGGCCACGCCCGCTGTGCTGGACGCGTGCCTGCGTGCCGCAGGTTTCCGCATGGGCCCGTGCGAATTGATGGACCTGATCGGGCACGACACCAACTTCTCGGTCACGCAGTCGGTGTACGAGGCCAACTTTTTCGACAAACGCTTCGTGCCCTCGCTGGTGCAGCGTGAGCTGGTCGATGGCGGGCTGCTGGGCCGCAAGTCGGGCCAGGGCTTTTTCAGCTACGCCGAGGGCGCGGCCAAACCTGGCGTGCCCGCTTACATCCCAGCCGTGTTCCCCACCTGTCGCACGCTGGTCGTCATGGGCTCGGGCGCGTTGGCCGACCGCCTGGCGCACAGCCTGCACCAGGCCGGCCACGCCTACACCCGCAACACGGGCGCCGATTGGGTCGGCCTGTCGGTAGACGGTGCGCACCTGCGCCAGACCGATGGCCGCGCCGCCACGCTGCTGACCAACCCCGACACCGTGGTGTTCGACTGGCTGCTGACCACCGAAACCGGCGCGGTGCTGGCTGTGGCCCCGTCTTTGCGCGCCAGCGACACGTGGCAGAAGCAGGCACAGGTGTGGCTGCGTGCACTGGGCTACACACCCGTTGCCGTGGCCGACGTGCCCGGCCTGGTGGTGGCGCGCACGGTGGCCATGCTGATCAACGAAGCGGCCGATGCCGTTCACCAGGGCGTGTGCACCGCTGACGGGGCCGACGCCGCCATGAAACTGGGCGTGAACTACCCCGCCGGGCCGTTCGAATGGCTGGGCCGTGTGGGCGCGCCTGTCGTGGTGCAGCTGCTGGACGCGCTGGACGCGCACTGCCGTGGCGAGCGCTACCGCGTCAGCCCGTGGCTGCGCATGCGCGTCATGCTGCACATGGCATGAACGCCCCCAACCCTGGCTGCGTCAGGCTCCCAGAAGGGGTGACGCAACTTTGGGTGGTCCAGATTTGTTCATGGTTATTTTGCCTTCTACCGCTTTATTTGAATGGTTTTGAAGCTATGAAGTTTGATGATTTTCACGTCGGTCAGGTCATCGAGGCCGGGCCGTATGTGCTGACGCAGGACGCGCTGCTGGCGTTTGCCAACGATTGGGACCCGCAGTGGTTCCACACCGATCCCGAGGCTGCCGCCCAAGGGCCGCACGGTGGCCTGATAGCCAGCGGCTGGCAGACCTGCGGCATCGCCATGCGGCTGGCGGTGCAGGCGGCGTTGCAAGGTTCGGAGTCGTTCGCGTCGCCCGGCTTGGCCTACGTGAAATGGACGCACCCTGTGCGTGCGGGCGATGCCCTCAGTTTCAAGGCCACAGTGCTGGATGTGCGCCGCTCGGCCAGCCAGCCCACGCTGGGCATCTTGCGCTGGCGCTGGCAACTGTTCAACCAGGACGGCACGCAGGTGCTGGACCTGGAGGCCACCAGTCTGTTCAAACTGCCAGCTTGACAGTTGCCTTGAATTGACCATAAAAACAGCCTTCCGCGCTTGTTTGACAAGCGTTTCAAGCTATCAACACAGAGATAACCAGGAGACCCCATGACCCACCCCAACAGCGTGACCCAAGCCTTCATCTGTGACGCCATCCGCACCCCGTTCGGGCGCTACGGCGGCGCCCTGAGCAGCGTGCGCACCGACGACCTGGGCGCCATTCCCCTGCGCGCCCTCATGGCCCGCAACCCCAATGTGGACTGGGCTGCGGTGGCCGACGTGCTGTACGGCTGCGCCAACCAGGCCGGTGAAGACAACCGCAACGTCGCCCACATGAGCAGCCTGCTGGCCGGGTTGCCGCTTGAAGTGCCCGGCGGCACCATCAACCGCCTGTGTGGATCGGGTCTGGATGCGGTGGGCACCGCGGCCCGCGCCATCAAGTCCGGCGAAGCCGGGCTGATGATCGCCGGTGGAGTGGAGAGCATGAGCCGCGCACCGTTCGTCATGCCCAAAGCCGAGTCTGCCTTCAGCCGCAACAACGCCGTGTACGACACAACAATAGGCTGGCGCTTCGTCAACAAGCTGATGAAAGCCCAGTACGGCGTCGATTCCATGCCCGAAACGGCCGAGAACGTCGCCATCGATTTCAAAATCGAACGTGAAGCGCAAGACAACATGGCCATGAACAGCCAGCTGCGTGCGGTGGCGGCCATCGCCGCCGGGCACCTGGCGCGCGAAATCTGCCCTGTGTCCATCCCGCAAAAGAAAGGTGACGCGGTCATCGTCGACACCGACGAACACCCGCGCGCCACCAGCCTGGAAGCGCTGGCCAAACTCAAAGGCGTGGTGCGCCCCGACGGCACCGTGACGGCGGGCAACGCATCCGGCGTGAACGACGGTGCTTGCGCCCTTCTGCTGGCCGACGAAGCCACCGCCGCCAAAAACGGCCTGACACCCAAAGCCCGCGTGGTCGGCATGGCCACGGCTGGTGTGGCCCCGCGCATCATGGGCATGGGCCCTGCACCTGCTACCCAAAAGGTGCTGGCGCAAACCGGGCTGACCTTGGCCGACCTGGACGTGATCGAACTGAACGAAGCCTTCGCCGCTCAGGGCCTGGCCGTGCTGCGCGCCCTGGGCCTGCCCGACGACGACGAGCGTGTGAACGCCTGGGGCGGTGCCATCGCCCTGGGTCACCCGCTGGGTGCCAGCGGCGCGCGTCTGGCCACCACGGCCATCAACCGCCTGCACCACACGGGTGGCCGCTACGCGCTGTGCACCATGTGCATCGGCGTGGGACAGGGCATTGCGCTGATTCTTGAGCGCGTTTGACCCCACGCGGCAGCCAGTGGGGTCAAAGCGGCATCACTGGCAACCGGCCTGCGTCAGCCAGGTGGACTGGTGGCCCAGATCCATCACCGCCCCGCCTGACACGTACAACAGGTGGTTGTCCAGGCTGGACACACCCAGGTAGGCGTTGGTGCCGCTGTAGAAGCGGAAGGTGTAAGGCGCGGCGGTGCGTGTGCTGGCGGGCGGATTGAGCAAGCTGGGCACGGTGCGCTCGGCCCAGTTGAACAGGCAGTCGGTGCTGGAAACAGCCTGTCCTGCACTGGCGCTCACCTTCAAGCCCGTGCTCCACTCGGCGAAGTGGCCGTACAAGCCTGCGCGAACCTGCAGCAAGGCCGTTCCACTTTGGGCTGCGGAGTAGGCGAAACTGGCGCTGCTCAGGTCGGTTTCGGTCGTGCTGTCGGCCACGCTTTCCAGGCCGCTCAGGGAGATGTCGTCGATGTACCAGCCGATGCCAGCGCTGCTCTGTGGGTAATAGCTGCCACCCAGGTAGCTGAAACGGAAGCGCAGGCGCAGTGTCTTGTTGGCATAGGTCCCCAGCGACACCGTCTTCGAGCTGAAATTGTCTTCTCCGAAGTTGGACGTGCTTCCGCTTTGGGTACCTGCCTGCTGGAACACGGTGGACCAGGTCAGGCCGTCGTCACTGGACACCTCGGCCAATGCCACTTGCTGGGGTGAAGACAGCCCGAGGCGGCTGGCGAAAGTCAGGCTGCCCGCTGCAGATGGCACGACCGTCGCGTTCAGCAGCATGGTCTGATCGACCCCCCGCAAGTGGGCCAGGTGAAAAGACTGGCCGCCCGTGGCCGCGGCATCGCTGGTGACCGTTGCATAGCCGGTGCTGGTGCCAAAAGTGAAATTGCCCCCCCCCGACTCGGCTCCGTCAGCCAAGGCGTAGGCAGCCAGCTTCAAGGCGCGCCATTGGTAGCTGGCATTGCCCGGTGCCGTGGCAAAGGTGTAGGTGACAGGCTGTCCTGTGGTCAGCGTGGCGCTTCCCTGTGGGGTCAGGTTGGGGGTGTCGATGCCCGCCACATCCGGGTCGATGACGGTGACGTTGTAGTTGAAACTGCGTGTCTGCCCATTCAACCTGACGTTGTCCACGGTCACGGCGTAGATGGTGTCGGCGCTGGGTTTGGCCCACTTCATGTCATCGACGTAAGTGCCCGGAAACCAGACAAGTGTGTTTTCACCGTAGCCATTGACAGGGGTTTCGCGCCGGGTGGCGATCGGGGCACCGTTTTCAGTCATGGTCACGGTGGCGGCGGAGAAATCAGCACCCGGATACGAGAACGACCACCTGGGGTAAACCGCGCTGTAGGGCACAACGCCTTTGGGCGGCCATGCCACGAAATCGTCACGCACCGATGGCCGCGTGCTGCCAAAGCGGCCATCCTGCACCCAAACCACGCTGGCTGACAACCCATCGGTCGTGGTGGGCACCACGTTGCCGATGCCCATCACCTGTGTCTGTGGGTAAAGCATCCAGCGCCTGTGGCCCACCGCCGCGTTGTTGGTACCCGGGTCACGCACGTACCCTTCTGCGATGGCCTGCGGCCCAGCCTGCCCGATGCCGATGTTCGACTTGCCCGCCGCCTCGGTGCCTGCTGCGCTGTGGCACAGCCAGTCGGCGGTGGGCGTGTGGCTGAGTTGCCGGTTGGCCGACATCATCAAAGCCGCCTGTTGCGCCTTCTGGTTGAAGGTGGCGTCGAAAGTGATGTTGGCGGGCACGCCCGCCATGGCGCGAAACCAGTTGATGCGGCGCAGCGTGGCTTCCTGGTACGCGCTGCTGGTTGCACCCGCGTCGCATGCCGCCACGTTGCCCGTCCAGCTGGCTGCCACCTCGTTCGAAGAGGCAAATACCGTTTTGAACAGCAAACGCACAGCTTCGCGCGAGCTGGTGTCCACCACGTAACCACCCGCCGCCGCCACGGCCCGGGGCACGGGCTGGTGCGCGGGCAGATCGGACGGCTGGGGTGCCTGGGGGGCATCGGGTCCGGTGATGGGCTGGCCTGTCCACCGCATCACCGTATTCGGAATGGCTGCACCGGATGCCTGTCCGATGGCTGTGGCCGGGCTGAACGCGCAGGCTGCCAGCACGCTCAGGACAATGAAGGGCGATGGGGGGTGCATGATGATCGGGCCTGTTCCAGATAGAGTCTGCTCAACTTTAACGCCACAAGAGAGCTCATGCGCACATACCAAGTTGAAAGTGAATGGTCGATGGACCACCTCAAGCTTGCTCAACGGCCCGAACCGCAGGCCGGAACAGGGCAAATCCGACTGGCCATGCGGGCTGCAGCACTGAACTACCGCGACCTGCTGGTGCCCCAGAAAGGCTATGGCTCGCGCATGCAAGACCTGCCGCTGGTGATGCTGAGCGACGGTGTGGGTGTGGTGGACCAGTTGGGCACAGGCGCGCGCGGGGCCAGTTTGGGCGAGCGCTGGTGCCCCATGCTGTTCCAGGGCTGGCAGGCGGGCGCGCCCGATGCGCAAAAGCTGTCACGCGGCCTGGGCTGTGAGACTGACGGCACGATGGCGGAGTGGCTGCTGACCGATCCACTGTCTGCCGCCCCGGTGCCTGCCTACCTGACAGATGTGGAAGCGGCTTGCTTGCCCACCGCTGGCCTGACGGCCTGGCGCGCACTGGTCACCGATGGCAACGTCAAACCCGGCGACGTGGTGGTGGTGCAGGGCACAGGCGGTGTGGCGCTGTTCGCGTTGCAGTTTGCCAAGCTGCTGGGGGCATCTGCCATCGTGCTGTCGTCCAGCGACGACAAACTGGCCAAGGCGCAGGCCCTGGGGGCCGACGGGGTGCTCAACTACGTCAAAGAACCGGCGTGGGGCCGCACGGTCAAGGCCATGGCGCAGCGCCTGTCGGGCCGCGATGGCGCGGACCACGTGGTGGAGCTGGGTGGCACCAGCACGCTGGAACAATCGCTGCGCGCCGTGCGGGCGGGCGGCACGCTGAGCCTGATCGGCGTGCTGGGCGGCGCCAAGCTGGACGCGCCCTTAGGGCTGGTGGTGACCCGCGCCGTGCGCCTGCAAGGCGTGACCGTGGGCAGCCGCGACGACTTCATGGCCATGTGCAGCGCCATGGCGCACAGCCAGATGCGGCCCGTGGTGGACAGTGTCTACCCGTTCGAGGCGCTGAAAGATGCGTTGGCGCACCTGCAAAGCGGCAAGCACTTTGGGAAGGTGTGCATTGATTTTGACTGAGCTTGTGTCAGATTGGTGGAAGCACGGCCGCAGTTTCTTTCAGGCTATATTGAGCCGGGTGGCCTGTTGTGCACAACCGTCCATCAGACATCTGCCGATCTTTTCTGACCTGAGTGCCTTTCATGCCCATGACAACCTCTCTGCCCCTGACCCGCATTGAAATGGATGGCTTTCGTGGCCTGAGCCAGCTTGTGCTGGGCCCACTTGGCCGGGTGAATGTGCTGGTGGGCGGGAATAACTCTGGCAAAACCAGTGTGCTGGAAGCCATTTCCATTTTGTCCAAGCCGACACAGCCCGCCGCCTGGATCGACATGATCCGTTGGCGCGACCCAGGCGGCATGGATGAATCACGGTTGCACTCGTTACGCTGGTGTTTTACCCGTTCGGCAGAGTCTTCAGGTGGGTCCGACGCATTGCAGGATGGCTCCTGCCGGTTTCAGGTGGAGGGCGCTTTCGAGCTGCAACAGCTCAAAGTCGCGTTTCAGGAAATCAGTGGAGAGCCTTCTCCAGTTGAACTGAAATATGCATCCCGTCTGCGGCCTCAGATGGATCTGGCGCAAGAGTGGAGAGGTGGTGAAATCAGTCATCAAGTGTTGGCTCAAACGCATGATTTGCTTTTTGCGCATCCGATTGAATACCCTGCATTTCGCTTCTGGGAAGGCTTACCCATTCGCAGCAGGCAGCCGAATGTGCTTGAAGGTCCCCACGCGACACTTGAACTTCCATGTGAAGTGTTGGCTGCATATTCATACCAAGGCAACGTCCGCCAGACCCGTGCGTTGTCTGCTGCCAGTGATTTGGTGGATGCACCGTCGCTGGTCAGCCTGTTGCAGCAATTTGACCCGGATGTGCGGGATGTGGTCATCCGCTCCAGCATGGGGCTGCGTCCAGCCATCTACCTCAAACATGCCCGCCTGGGGTTGGCTCCGCTGTCGATTTTTGGCGATGCCATGCGCCGTGCGGTGCTGCTGGCATCTACATTGAGCAGTTTGCCAGCGGGAGGGGTGCTGTTGATGGATGAGGCTGAGGCGGGCATTCATGTGGGTGCCCAACAGCGGTTTTTCGCCTGGATATTGCAAATGGCGAGGCAGCGACAGGTGCAGGTGTTCATGACCACCCACAGCCTGGAAGCCCTGGATGCCTTGTTGATGGCCATGCCAGGCGATGCTGCGGACGACGAGGTGGTTGTGTTTCAGCTGCACCGCAACCAGGCCCAGGTGCCCACCAGCGATCTGGTGCAGACCAAACGTTTTGCGGGTGATTTGCTGCACCGTCTGCGGTTTGACCGTGGGTTGGATGTCCGATGAGCAGCACACGTACCCGCCAATTGGGGTGCCTGGTGGTTGAAGGCCCGCACGATGCAGAGCTGTGTTACCGCCTGTTGAGTACCAGCGGGTTGAAGCGGGTGAAGCTGTTGTCTTTGTTGGAGCCAGCATTCGAACCTTTGGTGCCCACCCAATTCCCACATGGTGATGATTTGCAAAAGCGCATGCCTGTGCCTTTGTTTCTGCAAAACGAACAATGGGCCATAGCCATTCACAATGCGGTGGGTGATTCCAGACTGGTCAATGCCTTGGAAGAAACCCTGGCTTTGCTGCCTGCCCAGGACTGGGGCGGTGTGGGCCTGATGCTGGACGCAGATCACGATGGCAGTCCTGCACAGCGCTTTGATGCGGTGATTCGGACCATGGAAGCCAAACACTTGGATTTGCCGTTGCCAAAACAGCCGGGGCAGGTGATGGAGGGTACGCCACGCGTGGGCGTTTATGTGTTGCCCGACAACCAACTCACGGGCACGCTGGAAGATTTGCTTTTGGACAGTGCGGAGATTCAGTTTCCGGACCTGTTGCCGCTTGCCCTCCAATACGTGGACGATGCCATAGTCAGAGGGCAATTGCCCGCCAGTCATCTGGAAGACTGTTTCAAACCGTCAGGTCACAAAAAAGCCGTGGTGGGCGCGATGGCTGCCGTGTTTCGGCCGGGCAAAGCTGTACAGGTTTCTATTCAGGACAATGACTGGTTGCGTGGCCCTGCGTTGAACTTGCCACGCATTCAGGCTGTGCGGTCGTTTTTACATCAGCTACTGCTTGACAGGAACGTGGCAGTTTAAATCAGCCGACAGTGCGGAATGCCTTGCAAAGGATCCAGTCTCTTACCCCGCATCAGGCTGCTTGCCCGGAGCCGCATCGGCAAACGCAGGCAGCATGGCGCAACGCGCGTCGATGGCGCTGATGCGTGGCCAGCGGCTCAAATCCACCTTGAAGCGGCGTGCACTCTCCACCTGCGGAATCAGGTACACGTCGGCCAATGTAGGTGTGTTCCCGAAACAATAGCTGCTTGCGCTTGACTGGCTTGTGATGAGGGCCTCCAGTGCATCAAAACCTGCACTGATCCACGTGCCACACCAGGCGTTGATGGCGGCTTCGTCCGCACCGAATTGTTTGCGCAGGTACTCCAGGATGCGGCGGTTGTTGATGGGGTGCACGTCGCAGCCCACCACGGCGGCCATGGCCCGCACCGTGGCCCGTTCGATGGGGTCGGCAGGTAACAGCGCAGGCGTGGGGAAGCGCTCTTCCAGCCACTCGATGATGGCGGGCGACTGGATGAGCGTGTGCCCACCGGCCATGCCGGACTCGGCTTCGTCCAGCACCAGCGCAGGCACCAGTTGCTGGGGGTTGATGGCCTTGAACGTGTCGGTCAGGTGGGCTTCTTTGCCCAGATGAACGGCCAGGTACTCGGCGCTCAGGCCTTTGAGGTTGAGTGCGATGCGCGTGCGGTGCGAGGTGCCGCTGCGCCAGAAGTTGTAGAGCTTCATGGTCAGGTGGGGGCTGGCGTGGACTTGAGTGTGGGCTTGAATTGGGCTTGGCTTGAGCTGTGTGCAGTCACGTTTACTCGGCTGCCCCCACGGTCAAGGCCACACGGGTCACGCCAGCGGCACCCAGGTCGACATGGCCCGTGATCTGGTCGCCCGCTACCACGGCGCCCACGCCTTCGGGGGTGCCGGTGTAAATCAGGTCGCCGGGTTGCAGGTGGTAGAACAGTGACAGGTCGGCAATGATTTCGCGGATGTTCCAGATCAGCTTGTTCACGTCCGAGTTTTGTTTGGTGACACCGTTCACTTCCAGTGCAATCGCGCCGTTGTCGATGACCACGCCGGGCAGGGGCACGATGTCGGCGCACACCGAGCCTTCTTCAATGTCTTTGCCCAGGTCCCAGGGGCGGCCTTTGTCGCGGGCCACCAGTTGCAGGTCGCGGCGGGTCATGTCCAGGCCGGCGGCGTAGCCGTAAATCACCTCGTGGGCGTTCTCCGCCTGCACGCGAAAGCCCGCTTTGCCAATGGCCACCACCAGTTCCATTTCAAAGTGGTAGTTGCTGGTTTCGGGCGGGTAGGCCACGGTGGCACCCGATGGGGTCAGGGTTTGCGGGGCCTTGGTGAAGTAGAACGGGCGTTCGACCGATTTGTCCACCGGCTTGCCCATTTCCACGGCATGGGCGTGGTAATTGCGGCCCACGAAAAACAGGCGGTTGATGGGGAAGCGTTCGGCCTTGCCTTGGATGGCAACAGATTGAACGGCGGGGGGGGTGAACAGGTAGGTGGTCATGGTGGTGTGTCGGGGTGAAAAAGAGAGGCAAGGCTTGAAATGCGTACACCGGGCACCCCGCGCACACGCAGGTGCAAGGGGTGTCCGGTGTGGGGCGGGCAGGACGGTTGCGGTTCAGCCGCGGTTTTCGTACACGCCCAGCTTGCGGTGGAACGGTGCTTCGTCGGCCATGAACACGAACGCGGGCGCGCTGGCGCTGCGGTTGGTCAGCGTCACGGCGGTGTAGCCGGGGGCGCAGCAGGTGTCGGCCTCGGCCAGCGTGAAGGTGTTGCCGTCAATGGCCACGTCGGCGCCGCCTTCGATCTGGTGGAACACGCACGATGGCGAGCGTGCGGGCAGGCGCAACGTCTGGCCGGGGCGCAGCATCAGGGCATAGAAACCCAGGTTGTTCTGTGCATCGACACCGGTTTCGGGGTTGACGTAGGTCACCTGCACGGCTTCCAGCTCAGGCCGGTCGGTGGCCATGGCCAGCAGCGCGGCCTTGGCGTCGGCCCAGGGGTAGCGCAGCATGGGGTAACCGTTGCGGCTGGAGCGCTCGCTGTCGCGCTGGAACAAGGGCGTGGGCAGGACGCCGCCACGGGCATACGCTTGGTCGCCGTGGCCGGGCTTCACGGCCTGGCGTTTGCCCTCAATGGCGTACGACGTTTCGGCGTAGTAAATGACGGGCAGGTCCAGCACGTCCAGCCACACCACGGGCTCGGTACCCGCGTGTTCGTGCTCGTGCCACAGGCCGGTGGGCGTCAGGATCAGGTCACCGCGGCTCATGGGGCAGCGCTCGCCGTCCACGGTGGTGTAGGCGCCTTCGCCCTCAACGATCATGCGCACGGCGTTGGGGGTGTGACGGTGGCTGGGTGCCCACTCACCGGGCAGCAGCAGCTGCATGCCCAAGTACATGGCGGGGCTGGCCTTCATGTTTTCCAGGCCGTGGCCGGGGTTGGCCAGCACCAGCACGCGGCGTTCGGCCTTTTCCATGGGGGTCAGTTCGCCGGCACGCATCAGCAGCGGGCGCAGGCTCTGGTACGACCAGAACGTGGGCGCTGTTTTGCGCGTGGGCACGCCGGGTGGCAGCACCGCCCGCAAGCTGGGCCACAGCGGCACCAGGTTCAGGGCGGTCAGTTCGTCGCGGTAGTCCTGGGGCAGGTCTTCCAGTCGGCCAAGTTCGTGCATGAGGTGTCCTTTTTTTGCCTGAAAACCATTGAATTTGTTCAATGGTTTGATAGCGGCAAGTGTTTTCAATAAAGCGTCAAAGCCTTATTTGCTTGTTGAAAATGGATGTTTTTTGTGTAGCGGGTTGTGCCGGTCTGTCGTGACGCTCAGCCTTGGTTCAGGCAGTTGGTGACGTTCCAGCCATACAGCCATTCCATGGCATCGTAGAAGCGTTCCTGGCTGCGGCCTTTCCACAGGCTGTTGCGGATCAGGCGCTCCACGCCCACGGCGTGGTACAGACGGCCCATTTCGCGGCCCGACAGCACGATGCGTGCGGTGCGCGTCACGCGGTTGGTCTGGTACAGCTGCAGGGCCTTGTCCCAGTCGTTGCCCGACACACGCAGGGCTTCACCCAGCGTGACGGCATCTTCCAGCGCCATGCAGGCACCTTGGGCCATGTATTGCGTGGTGGGGTGGGCGGCATCGCCCAGGATGGTGGCGCGGCCATGCACCCAGGTGGCAATGGGCTCGCGGTCGGCCGTGGCCCAGCGGCGCCAGTTTTTGGGCAGCTCGATCAGCTGGCGGGCTTTGGGGCAAATGCCCTGGAAGTAGCTTTCCACTTCTTCCTTGCTGCCGTCGGTCACGCCCCATTGCTCTTGCTGGCGGCTGTGGAAGGTCACCACCACGTTGTATTGCTCGCCGCCGCGCAGGGGGTAGTGCACCAGGTGGCACTTGGGGCCGGCCCACAGGCTGGCGGCGTTCCACTTCAGGTCATCGGGGAAGTCGGCCTTGTCGATCACGGCGCGGTACACCACGTGGCCCGTCACGCGGGGTGGGTCGTTCACATACTGCGCGCGCACCACGCTCTTGCCACCGTCAGCGCCGATCAGCGCCTGGCCGGTCCAGCGCTTGCCGTTCTGGTCGATGGCGGTGACGGTTTTGTTGACCTCGTCCTGCTCGATTTTTTCGATGCGGGTGCTGGTGAAGAACTCGACCTGGCCGGTTTCCTGCGCGCCTTCGAGCAGCGACAGGTGGATGTCCACCCGGTGGATCACGGCATAGGGGTTGCCGAAACGCTTGCGGAAGGCTTCGCCGGTTTCCAGGCGGCCCACCAGGGTTTCGTCGGTGGCGTCGTGCATCACCATGCAGTCGGTGTACACCGCGCGCCCACGGGCCTTGTCGCCCACGCCCAATGCGTCGAACGCGTGGAACGCGTTGGGGCCCAACTGGATGCCCGCACCGATTTCCCCGATTTCGGGCGACTGTTCAAACACTTGAACCTTGAAGCCCTGGCGAACCAGAGCCAATGCGGCAGCCAGGCCGCCAATGCCACCGCCGGAGACCAGAACCGGCAAATCTGAGGAAGGGGTGCTCATGTGCGTGTTGCTCCTGTTGAATGCATGCTGATTATCAGTGTGCTGACGATTAGTATAAGTATGATTTGAAACACCTCAGTTCAGTACAAACCCTAGGCCCAACCTGTTCATGTCAGACACCTTGTCAGGGCTCATGCCGCCGGATACCTTGCCCGGCCCGTACATCCGGCGGTTGCAACAGATTGCCGTGGCGCTGTTCCTGCAGGAAACCGATGGGTTTGGCATCACGGCGGTGCAATACGGTGCACTGCTGACGGTCAGCCGTCAACCCGGCCTCGACCAGCGCACACTGGCCGGCTTGATGGGGCTGGACACCTCCACCACCGCTGGCGTGGTTGACAGGCTGGACGGCCGTGGCCTGTTGCGCCGCAGTGCCTCGCCCACTGACAAGCGCGTGAAACTGCTGACGGTGACGCCGGAAGGTCAAGATTTGCTGGCCGACATAGAGCCGCATGTGCTGGCCGCGCAAGACCGCATCCTGGCACCGCTGAGCGAAGCGGATCGCCCTGAATTCATGCGCATGCTGTGCACACTGGTCAACGCCAACAACGATGTCAGCCGCGCACCGGCCGATGGCCAGAAATCGGTCGACTGACGCACTGGCTTCAGCCGCCAGTGCAGGTGCGCCTGCTCCTACAGCCGACAGGTTTTCGGTCGATAACCAAACATTGGCCACCAGCGAATGCCGTGGCAACACCCACAGGAGAACTGAACATGGACGTGTCCGCATCCGGCCTGACGCAAGCTGCACTGGCTGTGTCAGGTGCCCAAACCACACAGGCTGTGCAGGTGTCGGTGCTGAAAAAAGCGCTCAACATCGAAGCTGCTGGCGCGCAGGCCCTGTTGCAGGCCTTGCCACAACCTGCGCCCCAGTTGCCATTGGCCACACAGGGCAACCTGGGCACACAGTTGAACGTCATGGCCTGAGGCTGGGCATGCAGACCTGTCGCATCGCGTCAGGCCACCGGAAGGTGTTGTGCGGTTTGAGTGCGCTCTGCCAGGAATTGGCAGGCAGACACGCCGCTATTTGCCGTATCGCGCATCTGGCCATGGCCGTACAGTGCAGACACTGAACGAAAGACCGCCCCCATGCTGCCCCGTTTTTTCACTCCCAAGCCAGGCCCGTTGCCCCCTCGCGTGTCGCGCTGGGCGCGGGCTGTGTGCGTGTGCCTGTGCGCCCCCGTCTGGGTGGCGTGCACGCACCTGAACGTACCCAAAGCAGACAACTACCCCGAAACCAGCCAGCACAAAGCACGCGCCCTTCACCATTGGGATGTGCTGGCTGACGATGTCGCGCAGCGCATTCAAACCAAAACCCAATCAACGGGCGCGGCCGATTCTGCGGCACCCGGCTATCACCTGACTGCCCACACGGTGTCACCGTTTCACCGTGCATTTGCCGATTTGTTGCTGACACATCTGGTGAACCGTGACGTGCCCATGAGCACCTTGCCCAAGGTGGGGGATGCGCCCGCCGGTGTCATCCGGTTCGATGTGCAGGTGGTGCAGCATGGCAGTATGGGCTTCAACACACCGGCGATGCCGCTGACCGTACTGGCAACGGGCCTGTCAGTCGCGCGCAACTTCTGGCTGAATCCACCTTCCGAACTCGGTGGGGCGGCCCTTGGCATCGGGGCTGCTGTGGCGGCTGACCTGGCTGACCTGTCCATGTCAGGCCGGGCCATGGGCGGCCCTACCCGTACCGAACTGCTGGTGTCCACCACGGTGGAGCATGGCCAGCGCATCGTTGCCCGCACCTCAGACATCTATTACATCGAACCCGAAGATGCCAAGTTGTTTGTGG
>JAVBXK010000112.1 GCA_030824555.1 bacterium | reverse complement strand
TCTGGGCACCCGTGCTGTTGGGCCAGCGCAAGTCCGCGCCCCACCAATCCGGCCCGGCGGGTGCAAACAGGCTGGCTGCACCCTGCCCCCCCTGCCCCGTTGTGCCTGTGTCGGGGTAAGCAGCGCCACTGCCGCCGTACTGGTTTTGCCACGACCCAGCTCCCCCCCCGCTTTGTGATTGAGACTGGTGGCTGCCGCGCTGCACCAGCCCCGGCTGGTTGGCCACCAGGTTGGCCAGTTCGGTGCACAGGCTGTCCACCCGGCCTTTCAGGTGGTTGTTGAACATGTCGGACACCATGGTCATGCCACCCGCCATCCACTGACCCGAGCCACTGAATTCGAAATGGTTGAATTGCGCCATCGAGCCGTTGCCCTGAACGACGGCATCGAGCATGGTGGCCACGGCATCGAAACTGAAACCATGGCGTTGCGCCACGTCGTTGATGGCCTGTTGGCCGGCTGGAGAAAGTTGTTGCATGCGTCAAGCCCCTGGGTACTGACTGGGCGTGGCTATCCACGCTGGCAGGCCGTGGAGCAACCTTTGAGTTGAAGCGGTGGATGCTACCGCAGCAAGGTGAACAAGATCGCGAATGCAGGCGCTGCCCACCTACAAGCTGTGCCGAAAACGGCTCAAGCAGCCCTGAGTACCCCGTTGTTCAACCAGTCGCGGAGCCACTCCCCCAGCTGCGCCGGATCTTGAAGGGCGTCGCTGCCTGCCAGTTCGTCACACGCCTGTTGTATAGATTTGCCGATCAACAGGCGATGGACAAATTCCGCTTGCTCCGTTGCCAGGGTCTGGAAGTGCGGCTGCAAATCCTTGCGCCACACCATGATGCTGCAGGGCCTCGCCAGTAACTCAACCTCGGGCACAGGTTGGTCTGCATCAATGGCATTCCACATCTGCACCACGTTGGTGGTGGCCTCGCGCAGGCGCAGGCCGGGGTGCAACGGGTGCTCGCGCTGCAGCCAGGCGTTGCCAGTGTCTGCGTGTGCGGCGTCGATACTCAGCGCGGGGACATCAGAGTCATCGAAGCAGGTGCGCAAATCCCAGTCAAGCTGCGCCAGTTCGTGAAGCTCCGGATTGGCCGGGTACAGGCCCGCCAGGTAGACAGGAAAGTCGGCTCCGTATCGGCTGAGGCTGCGCGTCAGCGGCGGGTGGGCCACGGCAAACGCCGCAGCGTGCTCGCCAAACGTGCCAGACCCCATGAACAAACAGGTTTTGGCAAAGCTGTCGGCCAGCACCTCGCACAGGCGGGCGCGGTAGCCATGGTGGTAAATGCCCAGCCGCTGGTCAACGTCAAAACCCTCACCGGCGTTGATCAGGCCGCTGGCCTGAGGGTCACCCCGGTCCAGCATGTGGTCGGCCAGTCGGCGTTGGACTTCAACCAGCCTGGGTGCGAGGACTTCTGGCGTCAACTTGGGGGGCTGGCGCTGCGTCATGGCGTGGGCGTTCGCCGCCGAATGGCATTCATCAGCCGGGTTGCTCAATGCAATGACACGCGCCACATCCATTTCTGCAAGCAGTTCAACCAGCGGGGGAATGTGGGCATCGCGCTCGATCATGGTGGCCACGGGGCCGAACAAACGACACGCGCGGGCGTACAAATCCCACACGGCGGGAGCCACTGGGTGGTCGTGCGTATCAACCACGTGGTTGCCGTTGTCAGAGTGGCCTGCCAGGTGAATCTGCTGCACCCGGTGGGCCGGCAAGGCGCGCAGGTAGTCCAACGGGTCAAAGCCATGGTTCACACTGCTGACGTAGATGTTGTTCACATCCACCAGCAGCAAGCAATCGGCCTCGTTGGCAATGTGGGTCAGAAATTGCCACTCGTTGGCGGTGGACTGCTGGTAGTCGATGTAGCTCGACACGTTTTCAAGCACCAGCCTGCGCCCCAGCACATCCTGAGCCCGGCGAATCTGGGTCACGACATGGCGAGCGGCCTCGTCGGTGTACGGCAAGGGGTAAAGGTCGTGCAACTGCTCGGGGCCCGGACCCACCCAACACAGGTGATCAGACACCCACAAAGGCTCAATACGCTGAGCCAGGGCTTTGACTTGCTGCAAATAGTCCAGGTCGACGCCACCCGGCGCGCCGATGGACATGGCCACACCATGCATGGCCATGGGGTAATCGCGCCGAATGCGGTCCAGCATGACCAACGGCTTGCCGCCTTGCACCAGAAAGTTGTCAGTGATGATTTCCAACCAGTCCAACGACTGCCTGGCTGCAATGAAGTCCGCATAGTGCGGGGTGCGCAACCCCAGGCCAAAGCCGGTGTGGCGGGTGGCAATGGTGTGGGGTTGCACGCTCATGATTCGGATCAGCTCTTGATGTCGCCAATGGTGCCGTTGCCCTTGAGGCAGGCATCGGCTTTGACTGCCTTGAAACCGTGACCTTTGCAAGCGTTTTGCCCCTTGCAGCTGTGCTCAGTGGTTTTGCAGTCGCTGTTGCCCTTGCAGTCGTGCACGTTGTAGCAATGCACGGTGTCGCCCGACGCAATCGCTTTGCCCATGGAGCCCATGGGAGCATCCGCGGCAAACGTGGCAGACGACAGTGCCATCAGCGCGGCAGAGAGGGCAAAAGAAGAAGCGGATTTGACTTGGGTTGAGGTCATTTGGAAACTCCAGAGTAAGCAGGTTGAGGAACAAAAAACAAATCGCCGAACAGACCCCTGAAACACGTAGCCCAGTGGGTTGGGTCATCAGCGCGGTCTGACTGTCAATTCGTTGCGGGGCCGGATTTGGTTACCGATGAAGGCAAAAAAAAATCAGTACTTTTTTTCGTCACACAAAAAGCGGTCCAACGACCAAGGGCCAGGGCCATAAATGGCCACTACTGCCAGCAATGCGCCCCACAAAACGTGCTGCTGCAAAGCGGCGGGGGCAATCTCACTGAGCGATATCACAGCCACCACATTCATCACCGACAGCCCCAGCGCACCAAACCGGCCGCACAAGCCCAACACCAGCAGCACAGGCAACACCAGCTCTCCGCCCGTGCCCATGACGGCGGCCATAGCCGGAGGCAACAGGGGCACCTTGTACTCTTCGGCAAACAGAAACAGCGTGCTCTCCCAGTCGCGCAGCTTGGTCAGACCTGCCCAAAAAAACACTTGCGCCACATACAGGCGAGCCAACAAGGCGGCTAAAGGCCGAAGCACATCGAGATGCGAACCCAGCGACACAAGTTGCCTCAGGGCCTGTCTGGCTTGTTGAGCGGGAGATGAAGAGGCTGCGTTCATGGAAGACTCCGTAATAAATGAACATGTGAGTGGGTTGGGCACTAGTTCGGCTCAATCGGTGGTGCGGTTACACCCTGTGCACAATCGCATCAGAAAATTCTCGAAAAAACATCCGGCACCTGTAACCAACCATCCGCATGGAACGAATACAACCCGAGAGCGTGGCTTTGGCTGACATGAAAGCAGCTGAACTGCGCCTGCGGGCGCAACTGTTGCAAGGCATGGAGGGCGATCCACAGGCCTACCAGGCTTTTTTGAAAGGCCTGAGCACGCACCTGCGGGCATTTTTGCGCCGCAGGCTTTCAACCCTGCCTGATGACATAGAGGACCTTGTGCAAGACATTCTGTTGGCGGTACACAACCAGCGCCACACCTACCGGTCTGACCAACCGCTGACGGCCTGGGTGAACGCGATGGCGCGTTACAAGCTGATCGACCTGCTGCGCAGCCGATCGGGCCGCGAGACCCTGCACGACCCGATAGATGACGACATGGCCCTGTTTGCCACCAATGACCACGAAGCGGCTGATGCCCGGCGCGACGTGACCAAGCTGCTGCAACAACTGCCCGACAACCAACGCTTGCCCATCGTTCACACCAAGCTCGAAGGCCTGTCTGTCTCCGAGGCCGCCGCCGCCACGGGCATGTCCGAATCTGCCATCAAGGTGGGCGTGCACCGGGGCATGAAAGCCCTGGCTGCATTGATGAACCTCAGCATGAGACACACAACATGAAAACCGACGACTTCATTGTCATGCTGGCCACAGGGGCCGAGCCCGTCCAGCCCAACGTGCCTGAGCGGCGGCTTGCGAAAGCCATGGCGCTCAGCCTGCCTGTGGCCTTTGTCATCATGCTGGACTTTGGCATTCGGCCCGATTTGCTGCAGGTACTGGGCAACCCCATGCTGTGGGTGAAGTTTGCGTTTCCCGGTGTGGTGGGCGTTATCAGTCTGCTACTGGTGTTGCGCCTGGCGCGCCCTGGCATGGACACGGGGCACCTGGCTGCCGGTCTGGCTGCCCCTGCTCTGGCCATGAGTCTCCTCGCTGCGGTGGCACTGGCCAATGCGGCTCCACCTGACCGCGCGGCCCTGGTGCTGGGCACCACGTGGCAGGTGTGCACGGCCAACATTGCGCTCATCGGCGTACCCGTGTTCATAGCCAGTTTCTGGGCGCTGAAGGGTCTCGCCCCTACTCGCCTGGCGCCAGCAGGCGGTTGTGCAGGTTTGCTGGCCGGGGCTGCAGGGGCTTTTGTGTATGCCATTCACTGCCCTGAACTGGACGCGCCGTTTTTGTTGGTCTGGAACGGCCTGGGCATGTTGGTGCCCGCTGCGCTGGGGGCTGCGCTGGGGCCACGTCTGCTGCGCTGGTAACACGCATTCACGTCACAAACTTCTGGCCAAGGTTCAACCCGCAACTCACCGTTCAGCAGGTACCCATTTTGAACATCAAACCCAGGCCGACCAGTGCCGGAAACCAATGGTGGCCCAAGCGCATGGGGCGGCGATTGGCTTTGGGGTTTGGCGCGCTGGTCACACTGATGCTGATTGCCCTGATGCAAGCGGCTGTCCCTTTGAAGTTGGTTGGTGACGGTGCCGAGCGTTTCGCCACACAAGACATGCAACGCCTGCTGCGCGTGCAGGCGTTGTCGTTGCAAATTGAAGGTGTAGGCGTTTCATTCATTCGCCTGCTGAATGCACCACGCGACACACGCGTGGCCGAATACGCGGACGTGGACGAACAGAACCGTCGCATCGACGGCATCATCGCCACCCTAGGCCATGACTTGGCCGATGCGCAGCAGCAGGAAACATTGAAACGCCTGGTGGCGTGCCGTGCCATTTATGCCGACGCCTTCATTGCCACCGTTGACGAAATAGAGGGCGACAACCCGGCAGCCGCGGCTCGCGCGCTGACGGAACAGGTCAACCCCGCTCTCAAGGCCATGCTGGTGGAGTCGAACGCGCTGCTCTCACGCGAGCGGCAACTGGTGGAAGACCAACTGGCCAATGCGCAGGCCATGCTGCGCCGCATCGTGTGGCTCATGGCCGCCGTATCGGCCTTGGTGGTGGCCATTGCCGCTTGGCTGGGCTGGCGCACCACCCGCAGCGTGGTGATGCCTTTGGCCAGGCTGGAATCTGGAGCCAAAGACATTGCCGCCGGCAACTACGGCCACCTGATCGAGGCCACCGGCCTGCAAGAAGTTGACCGTGTGGGTGAAGCCCTCAACACCATGGCCGACACGGTGTCTCAGCGCGAAAGACAGATCAGCCAGCAGGCATTTGAAGACAGCCTGACAGGCTTGCCCAACCGCGCTGCTCTGCTTCAACCCGCTCAAGCAGGCAAAGCCCGACATAACACACTGGCCCTGCTCGATCTGGCCAGGCTGAAAGTAGTGAACGAAACCTTGGGCTATACAACGGGCGACAGCCTGATTCTGGCGCTGGCAGAACGCGCTCGTACAGTTGTGGCGAGCGCCGCCGCAGATGGGCTGATATCACCCGAACCGGTGTTGGCCAGGCTGGCTGGCGGCACGTTTGCCATCTGGTTTGGCACGACCAGTCGCCACGATGCACAAGCCCTGCTGACGCAACTTGAACACGTCGTGGAAGCCCCCGTCTCGTGCAGCGGCCAACTGGTGGACTTGAACCTGGTAGTCGGTTTTGCCGACTTTGGCGAGGCAGGCACCGAACAACCCGTGGAAACTTTGTTGCGCAATGCCGAAATTGCCTTGCATGCGGCCAAGCGCAGCGCCCAAACACATGCCTGGTACAGCGAGGCCCAGGAAGCGGCCCGCGTGGGCCACCTGGGTTTGGTGACCGACCTGCGCGCCGCCGTGGCCGACAACCAATTGCAAATGTGGCTGCAACCCAAGTTTTCTTTGGCAACAGGACAGGCCATTGGGGTCGAGGCGTTGGTGCGTTGGCAACACCCAGTGCGCGGATTCGTGTCGCCGGCAGAATTTGTGCCCTTTGCCGAGCAAACGGGCCACATCACGCTGGTCACGCAGTGGATGCTGCAACAGGCGCTGGCCACACTGTCCAGTTGGGCCACGCCCTACCCACACCTGAGCATTGCCGTCAACGTGAGCACCCGTGACCTGCAAGACCCCAGTTTTGCCGTGCGTGTGAAAGACATGGTGTGCGCCAGTGGCATCAACCCCAAGCGGCTGCGCCTTGAGATCACCGAAAGCGGGCTGATGGACGACACCCGGCGCAGCATTGCCTTGTTGCATGCGCTGCGCGACATCGGGCTGCCGCTGTCCATTGACGACTTTGGCACCGGCTATTCGTCATTGGCGTACCTGCAACAAATGCCGGTGACCGAGCTGAAGATTGACCGCAGCTTCATTGACAAGGTAGACGCCTCGCCCGGTACCCAGCGACTGGTGCATGCCATGGTCGAAATGGGTCATGGCCTCGGACTGATGGTGACCGCCGAAGGCGTGGAGACAGAGGCCGAAAAAGGCACCATCACCCGCCTGGGTTGCGATGTGATGCAAGGCTACCTGGGCAGCCGCCCTTTGCATGGCAAAGCCTTGCAAGACTGGCTTGACCGCTTGCCTGCTGCCGACCGCGCACAGGCCTGAAACGTGTGCTGAACATGCCCGCCAGCCGCGTGACATGCGGCGGGCAAATTTTTTTCGCAAGCCTGTAACTTCTGCATGGCCTGCCCCGAACTGACGGTTACTGCAGACAACGTGAACCCATGCCAGCAGTGACTTCAACCCATTGCCCTTTTGACCCAACGGAGAATTTCCATGAACAAGCGTTCCATGATTGCCCTGACCGCCGCCTCCCTGCTGACCATGGGCGTTGCCGCCCCCGCCATGGCCCAGGAAAAGGAAAAGTGCTACGGCATTGTCAAAGCAGGCCAGAACGATTGTGCCAACCTGTCGGGCAGCCACTCGTGCGCGGGCCAGTCCAAAAAGGACATGGATGCCGGTGAATGGAAGTTCACACCCAAAGGCACCTGCAAACAAATGGGCGGCCTGAGTGCAGACGAAGCCCGTGCGAAAGCCAAGGGCTGAACACCTCACGCCGCACGGCCACAACACCCCAGCGCACACATCAGAGCCCCATGGCCACGCACTGGACTTTGATCGGTGTGCTGGCTATGGCTGGGCTGTTGCCGGTGCCATGGGCCACAGCAAGTCCATTGAGATCTGCGGCCCTGTCACCAGCAGCTGCCCCGCGCAACCCTGCACCTGACACGCCCACACTGTCCGGTCGTACCTCGACCGGTGAGCCTATCAACCTCCAGGCCTTGCGGGGCCAGGTGGTACTGGTCATGGTGTGGTCCACAGACTGTCCGGTATGTCTCAACAAAATGCCTGAGCTGCGTGCCAACCTGGCTGGTTGGCATGCACAAGGATTCAAGGTCATCAGCATCAACACCGATGCCCGGCCCGACGCCTTGCGCAGCTGGGAAGCAGCCCGCCAGGTGACCGTGCCCACCCTTCAGCAATGGCCCTCTCTGTGGCTGCATGCGCCTGGTTTTGCAACCTCCCTGCCGCTGGATGCACCCAACACAACCGGGGCCACACACCTGCCCAGCATCTACGTGCTGGATCGAACCGGCAAAGTGCGCCTGCACACCACGGGGCGCGTTCCGGCCGACGTGTGGGACACGATAGCTGACCTGCTTTGACCCGCCAACCGCCCCATGCCCGCACCACACCCACCCCACACCCACGCCACGCTGCCAGCAGTCCCGCTGTTGGCAGGCATAGGCTGGCGTCAGCCCCACTACACCCAGGTGCTGGCACAATGCCCAGCCCTGGCGTTTCTGGAAGTGCATTCGGAGAACTTTTTTGCCCCCGGTGGTGCCGCGCTGGCGGTGCTGATGGCTGGGCGACAGCACTACCCCATCAGCCTGCATGGCGTAGGCCTGTCGCTGGGGTCAGCCACAGGGCTGGACGACTGGCACCTGGACCAGCTGGCCCGGCTGACCGAACAGGTTGACCCCGCACGCATCAGCGACCATGCTAGCTTTGCCCGCAGCACCTGGCGTAACGGTGACGGTAACGGCACCGGCCTCGTGCCCGTGCACGCGGCCGATTTGCTGCCCGTGCCCTGGACACACGAGGCGCTGACCGTGATGTGCGCCAACGTGCAGCGCGTGCAAGACCGCCTGCGCCGCCCCATTGCCGTCGAAAACCTGTCGGCCTACCTGCAGTGGGCCCAGGCCGACTGGAGCGAATCCGCCTTTTTGGCAGAGTTGTCGCGCCGCACAGGGTGCCAACTGCTGGTGGATGTGAACAACCTCATGGTCAACGCCCGCAACCGGCATTTGGCCAACCCCGCCGTCACCACCAACCGGCTGGTGACCGACTGCTGCAGCTGGATCAACGAACTTAACCAGGCTCTCGGGCCAGTAGCCGCTCCCGGTGGCAAAAGCCACCACCCAGCCATTGCGGAAATTCACTTGGCCGGGCACACGCACGCTGGCGACATCGTCATTGATGACCACGGCAGCCGTGTGAGTGAGCCCGTTTGGGCTGTGTATGCCCATGCACTGGCCACGTGGGGGGCCGTGCCCAGCCTGATCGAATGGGATACCGACATTCCCGCCCTTGACGTGCTGCTGAGCGAAGCCGACCGCGCCGACCAACTGGCCGGGCAGATGCTTCCCGCTGACGGCAAGCCGCGTCACAACGTCGCACCCCTGGCATCCGCTGCCGCACAGCACCCCGGTGAACACCCCCATGCACACGCTTGAAGCCCAGCAACAGGCGCTGTTGCATGCCCTGCTGGCACCCGGTGCCCAGGCTGTGGATGCCCCATTGCCTGATGGGCTGAAGCCATTCATAGCAAACAATACTTATCCAACAAGCGGCAGAGGCCTGAATTGTTATCAATCCAATGCCCATGCGGTGGCTGAGCGTGCGCTGAGCGCCGCCTACCCGGTGGTGACCGCCATCCTCAGCACCGAAAGCATGGCCCAGCTGGCCCGGGCGCTGTGGCACACCCACCCGCCCCAGCGCGGTGACCTGGCCCAGTGGGGCGACATGCTGGCCAGCTTCATGGCCGGCAGCCCGCAGCTGGCCGATCTGCCCTGGTTGGCAGATGTAGCCCGTGTGGAATGGGCTATGCACCAGGCTGACGGTGCGCCAGATGCCGAGCCCAACCTGTCCAGCCTGACCTTACTGGCCGAACAAGACCCTGACCACCTGACCCTTCTTCTGGCACCCGGGTTGAAGATACTGCACAACACGTTTGCTGTTGTGCCGGTGTTACTGGCGCACAGACTGCCCGCCGACCGTGAGCGAGAGCGAGAGCAGGCCATCGAGCAACTGGGTGACGTGTGGTGCCCGCAGCAAACCGAACACGCTCTGGTGTGGCGCGTGGGCCACCAACCGCCAAAGGCACGCGCGGCAAACCAGGCAGAGGTCAGCTTTCTGGCAGCCCTGTTGGATGGACAGGCATTGCTGCCTGCGTTGGAGCTGTGTGACCTGGACTTTTCAGCATGGTTGCCGGACGCATTGCAGCAAGGTTTGGTGTTGGGGGCCACCCATACGAAGTGGGTTCAAGACTCACTGTGATTCACACGGCTACACAAACAGGCATCACCATGAAACTGGGTCAAAAATTGACGCTCGCACCAGCACTGACTGCACTGGTCATGCTGGCGGTTGGGCAAGTGGAATCGTTTTTTATGTTCCAGATTGCTGCTAAATCACACGCAGGCTTTTCCAGTCAAAGCGAGCAATTCAAGACCATCAACGATGTGCAAGACCAATTGGCAGGCATCCATAGCGATATCTACCGCACGATGGCAGGCATCTCGACCATGGACGATGCCAAGGTTGCCACCGTCAAGGCAGAGTTTGGACAACAGCTACAAGGGGCAGAGCGGGTCATTGACATTTTGTCTACCGATGGACTGGACGCTGCGAGCCTGAACAAGGCCCATGAACTCACGCAGCGGTACCAAAAAGACATTGATGCTGCCCTGTCTGCAGCCAAAGCATCACCCGATACCGCCAGCGCCAGGCTCAAAACGGTTGACGATACCTATGGTGCACTCAAGCAACAATATGTTGACCTGGTGGCCCAGGTTGATGACTTTCATGCGGCACAGTTTGAAACGGATCGACTCAAGTCAGTCCGGCTTCACTGGCTGTTGTCGGCCTTTGCGCTGGCGATGGCGTCGGTGGTCGTATGGGCCTCGTGGCTGGCTATCCGGCGGGTGGTGGCCGAATTGGCCAGAGCCAGCGCGCTGACACAAGAAGTGGCCAGGGGAAACCTCCATGTGCCCGTGGTCACACAGCGCGACGACGAGGTGGGCGACCTGATGCGAGCGTTGAGCGCCATGCAAGCCTCATTGAACCAGGTGGTGAACGAGATTCGCGATGCGTCAGATCAGATCGCGGTGTCAGGCTCCCAGATTGCAACGGGTACGCAAGACTTGGCAAGCCGTACCGAGTCGGCTGCCAGCAGCCTGGAAGAAACCGCCAGCAGCATGGAAGAACTGACGGCCACGGTCCAGCAGAGCGCAGATGCCGCCGCTCAAGCCAACCAATTGGCCACCAGCGCTGCCACCGTGGCAACCCGGGGCGGTGAAGTGGTGCACAAGGTGGTGGCCACGATGGAAGACATCAACCAGAGCAGCCGCAAGATTGCAGACATCATTGGTGTGATCGACAGCATTGCCTTCCAGACCAACATACTCGCCCTGAACGCGGCGGTGGAGGCTGCCAGGGCCGGGGAAGCGGGCCGAGGTTTTGCTGTGGTTGCCAGTGAGGTGCGCAGCCTTGCCGGTCGCAGTGCACTGGCGGCCAAAGAAATCAAAGACCTTATCAACGCCAGCGTTGAAAAGGTACAAAGTGGTACCCGGCAAGTCGAAGACGCAGGTAACACGATGGGAGAAATTGTGGCCAGTGTGCAACGCGTGACCGAGGTGATAGCCGACATCACGTCAGCAGCCCGGGAGCAAAGCCAAGGCATTGGCCAGGTCAACGTGGCCGTCAACCAACTGGATCAAATGACCCAGCAAAACGCTGCACTTGTGGAAGAAAGCTCAGCCGCAGCAACCGGCCTGAAAGATCAGGCTCTGCGGTTGACACGCGCAGTGAGCGTGTTCACGGCTTCGGGCAGGTAACCCATCGTTCCCGGCTACTCACCCGGGCAGCGAGCGTTGCAGGCGAGCGGCCTGACAACAGCCGAAACCCAGTTGCTTTCGCCTCGGGCGCTGATAAGCGTCACCGCGTCAGCGCGTCAGCGCCATGAACAGCTTGGGCAGGCGCTCGGGCAGGCGTTGCACGTGGTCAATGACTGTGTAGCGGGGCCCAAAAATGTCGCTCACATAGGCATCGGCCTTGGGGTCTAGGCTGATGCAGTGGGTGTACATGCCGCCCTGCTCCAGCTCGCGCACGGCCTGGCGGGCGTCTTCGATCAGCTGGCGCTCATCGTGCACGTCAATGTCGGACGGCTGGCCGTCGGTCAATATCAGCAGCAGCTTTTTGTCGGCCTGGCGTGCGCCCAGGTAGTGCCCGGCGTGCCGCAGCGCCGCGCCCATGCGGGTGGAAAACGCTGCCTCCATGCCCGCGAGGCGGCCTTTCACGTCGTCGTTGAAACGCTCTGAAAACCCTTTGATGTGCTGGTAGCGCACATCGTGCCGTGTGTTGGAGTGAAAGCCGGCGATGGCAAAGCCGTCACCCAACTGCTCGATGGCCCAGGCCAGCAAGGTGACGGCCTCGCGGCTGAGATCGAGCACGGTGGCCGCACCGCCACCATCACCTGCCCCGCTTGCACGGCCTGCACCATGGGGTGAACCACCCACTCCGCCCAAACCCGTTGCGCCAGTTGCGCCTCCTGAGCCCCCCACCGGGTCGTTGAGCGATTGCGACAGGTCGAGCAGCAGCAGCACGGCAATGTCGCGCCCGTCGGTGCGGTGGCTCATGTTGATGCGCGGGTCGGGCGTGGCACCGCTTTTGAAGTCGATCAGGCTGCGGATGGCCACGTCCAGGTCCAGCTCGCTGCCCTCTTCCTGAAAGCGGATGCGCACCTTGTCTTGGGGTTTGAGCAGGTCGAGCATGCGCTTGAGCTGCTTGGCCAGCGCGGCGTGGCGGGCCAGGATGCCGTCGATGTCGGCCGGGTTGCCGCTGGGGTGCAGGCGCTCGTACAGGCTCACCCAGTCGGGCCGGTAGGTCTGGCTGTGGTGGTCCCACTCGGGATAGGGGCGCGGGGGCAGCCCGTCTACCTCGGGAGTGGTTTCGCTGCTGCGGGCTTGTTCAAAGCTGGCTTCTTCGTCGCCTTCTTCGATGTAGATCCACAGGTGGCGGTTGTCGTCGCGGTAGTCCACCTCGGTGTCGGTGAACCAGACGCTGGGCAGCTGGTCGCTCTGGCGGCGGGTGCGCGCCACGAAGCTCAAGGCCAGGGTGGCCATGGTTTGGGTGGAGGCTGTGGCCACGGAGGCCACCGCCAACGGTGGCTTGCCCACACTGCCCCCATCTTGGGTGCTGGCAACTGCCGAGGGCAAGTCAGGGGACAGGGGGTCACCCGTCAAATTTGATACTTTTTTGGCCTCTACCGCTTTCATGGCCTGATGAAACAGCTCCGTAAACAGAAGCACATCGGGATCGGTGTAGCCGTGGTCGGGGTCGAGGATGGCGCGCGAGATCATGCCCAGCCGGTGGCGCAGGCAGGAATGCGTTTGGTCGTTGCACGCGCCTTGCACGGGCTTGGGGTGCAGGGCCATGAGGGTGCGGCGCAGCCCGGGGTATTCGCGCATCAGCAGCAGGTCGATGCGTGCATCTTCAAAGGTTTCCACTGCCAGGCGCTGGAAGGGGCTCCAGTTGTCGGCCACTTGCGGCTGGCTCCAGCGGCGGTGGCCCACCATGTGCGCCAGCGCGGCGCGGTAGCGGTCGATGCCGCGTACGCCGGCACGGTCGTCGTACACATCGGGCAGGCGCATGCCCAAGTCGTCAACGTAGGGTTGCACTTGACTGGGCATGCCCACTGGGGCTTGGCCCTCAACGCAGCTACCCACACCGCCAGTGGTGCCGATGCTGTTGCCTGCACTGGCGCCTGCAATCGTGCCTGCGGTAATGCCGACATTCACGCGGTCATGACTGCCCCCGGCATCCGACACCGGTTCGGGCGGCTGCACCGAAAAGGGCACCAGTTGTGCTTCTTCGGTCCACAGGGCCTGCAAATACAGGTCGAGTACGCGGGTGTGGTCAGCCAGCAGGGTGCCCCGGCGCTCGCGTTGCAGCACGGACTTGGCGTCTGCACTTTGCAGGCTGAAGTACTCGCGCTGGCGCTCGGGGTGATGGTGGTGGTTGCAGATGCCGTACTCCACCCAGCGGCTCAGACCCCCGATACTGAGCTGGCCCAGCAGGTGCGGGGCCTGCTCGAAAAACAGCGGCAGGCCGGGGCTGGCAAAGGTTTTGTGGTGGCCGTGGATGGAGCCGGTGGTGCGCTCCATGAAGTCCAGGCTCAGGCTCAGGTAGCGCTGAAACGGCTCGCGCGAGGGCAGCCGCCGCGCCACGGCAGGCAGGCTCTGCAAAAACGGGTTGATGGCCTTGCCGTTGGGCGACTTCCACAGCGTGTGGATGGTGGCCGAAATGGCAGGCAGCGCATCTTCTCCCAAGGTGCGGGCCACGGCGGGCCACTCGGCCAGAAACATGAGCAGCGGCTCCACGCCACGGCCCATCCTGCCCAGGAAGCGGGCGTACTGCAGGTAGGCGTCCATGCCGTCCGGCGTGAGCATGCGGCTGGCCTCTGCCATGCAGGGCTCGAACACCGGGTCCACCTGGGGGAAGCGGGTGTCGAGCTGCGCGCGCCAGGCCTGCAGTTGCTGCCGCTGTTGGGCAGTGGCCTCGGCCAGCGGCACGGCCTGCTGGGCGAGGCTGGTTTCATTGGCTTGCATCAGTGCCCCTTGAATCACTCAAATAGTAGAGCTGTGAATGACCGCTGATCAAGCGGTAGAGCACAAAGAAGCTTTGAATTCGGTGGAACTCAGGCAAACACCGCGTCGATGGCGTGGTCCAGCGTGTCGCGGATGTCAGCGTCGTCGGTGATGGGGCGCACCATGGCCATGCGGCAGGCATCGCGCGGGGCCACACCGCCCACCATCAGCGTGGCGGCGTACACCATCAGACGGGTGGAGATACCCTCCTCCAACCCATGGCCCTTCAGGTTGCGGGCTGCGGTGGCCACCTTCACCAGTTGGGCTGCTTGGGCCTCAGGCAAACCGGTTTCGCTGGCCACGATGCGCGCCTCCAGTTCGGGCGCGGGGTAACTGAAGTCGAACGCGGCAAAACGCTGTTTGGTGGAGGGTTTCAGGTCCTTCATCAGGCTCTGGTAGCCGGGGTTGTAGGAAATGACCAGCTGAAAGTCGGGGTGGGCGCGCACCAGCTCGCCCTTTTTGTCCAGCGGCAAGGTGCGGCGGTGGTCGGTCAGGGGGTGGATGACCACGGTGGTGTCTTGCCGGGCCTCGACGATTTCGTCCAGGTAACAGATGGCACCCATGCGGGCAGCCTGGGTCAGCGGGCCGTCGAGCCAGCGCGTGCCACCGGCCTCCAGCAGGTAGCGGCCCACCAGGTCGGAGGCGGTCATGTCTTCGTTGCACGCCACGGTGATGAGGGGCCGGTTCAGCTTCCAGGCCATGTACTCGACAAAGCGCGATTTGCCGCAGCCCGTGGGGCCTTTCAGCATGACAGGGAGGCGCGCGGCATACGCGGCTTCGTACAGCGCCACCTCGTTGCCCTGGGGCTGGTAGTGGGGCTGCTGGGTAACGGCGTGGTCCTGGGTAAAAAGTTGCGCGGCAGCTTGTGCGGTGGCGTGGGGGTGGGTGTGCGCGCTCATGAAAGTCTCCGTGGTTCGACAGGCTTGGCGTTGGCGTTGGCGTTGGCGTTGGCGTTGGCGTTGGCGTTGGCGTTGGCGTTGGCGTTGGCGTTGGCGTTGGCGTTGGCGTTGGCGTTGGCGGCCTGATTTTGGGCGATTTCAGGTCATAAAAAGCCCTGCCGCTTGCCAGCAGGGCTTTCATAGCTATGAAATTTTCATCTCACGCAGGAGATGCGTACGGGGTGCTTGTCAAGTGCGGTCACGGGGTGCTCACTTGTGCACACCCAGCTTCTCGCGCCAGCCGGGGAACAGCTTGTCGGCGTCGCCGGGGAAGGACGCGAAGGCACGGGCAAATTCCTTGTGCTCTTTGGCAAACTCGATCGGGTCGGCCCCGGCTTTCCAGCACTCGTAAGACTGACGCAACGAAATGGCTCCGGCCGCGGGGCTGTCAATGTGGCCGTAAGAGCCGCCGCCCGAGGTGTTGATGACGTTGCCGTGCCCCAGGTTCTGGAAGAAACCTGGCAGGCGCAACGCGTTCATGCCGCCCGAAATGATGGGGGTGGTGGGTTTCATGCCGTACCACTTCTGGAAGTAGACCGGACCTTGGCACTCGTCGCGCTCGATCATGTAGGCAATCTGGCGGTCATCGTTCTCGCCTTCCATCTTGCCGTAGCCCATGGTGCCCACGTGGATGCCAGAGGCCCCCTGCAAGCGCGAAATTTTGGCCAGCACGAAGGCGGTGTAGCCGCGCTTGGCACTGGGGCTGGTGATCATGCCGTGGCCTGCGCGGTGGTAGTGCAGGTATTGGTTGGGGTACTGGCGGCGGGCGGTGGTGATCATGCCGGGGCCGCCCACAAAGCCGTCCACCAGAAAGGCCACTTTGTCGGCGTCGGGGCCGAAGGCTTCCAGAATGAAGTCGGCGCGGGCACACATTTCGTAATGGTCGTCAGCCGTGATGTTGGCGCTGAACAGCTTGGCCTGGCCGGTTTCGTCCTGCGCGCGCCTCATGGCGTCCACCACCAGGGGAATGGTTTTCTTCATGGGCGAGAACACCTGGTTACCCTGGGGTTCGTCGTTCTTGATGAAGTCGCCACCCAGCCAGAACTGGTAGGCCGCAGCCGCGAAAGGCTCGGGACGCAAACCCAGCTTGGGCTTGATGATGGTGCCGGCAATGTAGCCACCGTCTTGGATGGGGCGGCCCAGGATGCGCCACATGTCGGAGATGTCTTTGCTGGGGCCGTCGAACAGCTGGATGGCGCGTTCGGGCATGTAGAAGTCGTGAATCTTGGCGTGCTGGATGTCGCCCATGCCCTGGTTGTTGCCAATGACCAGCGTCAGGAACGACACGATCATCATGCGGCCGTCGGTCACGTTGCGGTCGAACAGGTCGATGGGGTACGCAATGCGCATGTCCTCGGTGGCTTCGTCGATGTAGTACACCAGCGCATCCAGGCCCTTGGTGAAGTCGTCGGTGGTGCTGACTTCGACGTTGGTACCGGTGGACGATTCAGCGGCAAAGTGGGCCGCTGCCTCCAGGTAGCCGTGGCCCGATTTGGGCTTCATTTTGTAGGCCACCAGAATGTGTTTGCCACCTGAAATCAGGTCGGCTTCGTTCAGGCTGAGGTCGGCGTAGCGGTTACTTTGGTCCATGGCTGTCTCCTGGTGTGTGTGGTCTGCTGGTGGGGTGGTTTGCCGGGCCTGGCCGCTGTGCGGCTGGCCTGTGCGTTCATCACGGGGTGTATTGTTGGCAGCTTATAAAATAAACAAAAGTAAATTGTTTTGACTGTTATGGTTTACTTTGATCTACCATTTCCAGCACCAGCACCAGCACCAGCACCAGCACCAGCACCAGCACCAGCACCATGAACCTGCGCCACGCCACCCTGCACCAGCTGCGTATTTTTCTGGCCGTGGCCAGGCATTGCAGTTTTGCCCGCGCGGCAGAAGAACTGCACCTGTCACCGCCCACGCTGTCGCTGCAGGTCAAGCAACTGGCCGAAACGGTGGGGCAGCCGCTGTTCGAGCAGCTGGGCAAAAAAATCTTCCTCACCGCCGCCGGGCGGACCCTGGCCGATGCCTGCGCCGACATCGAGGGCCGCATGGAGCGCCTGTCGCAAGACCTGGCCGCCCTGCAAGGCGTGGAAAAAGGCAGCCTGAAGCTGGCCATCCTGACCACCGTGAAGTACACCGTGCCCAAGCTGCTGGGCGGTTTTTGCGCCGCGCACCCCGGCATCGAGGTGGCCATGGTGGTGGGCAACCGCGAAAACCTGCTGCAGCGCCTGGCGCAGAACCAGGACGACCTCTACATCATGGGCCAGCCGCCCGAACACATGGAGGTGGTGAGCGAAGCGTTTGCCAACAACCCACTGGTGCTGGTGGCCCCGCCCAGCCACCCGCTGGTGGGGCAAACGGGCGTGTCACCGCTGCGGCTGAAAGACGAGCCCTTCATCCTGCGCGAGCCGGGTTCGGGCACGCGGCTGACGGCCGAGCGTTTTTTTGCCAGCCACGGCATCGTTCTGAAAAACCGGCTGGAGGTGGGCAGCAACGAGGCCATCAAACAGACCGTGGCCGGTGGGCTGGGGCTGGCCGTGCTGTCGGCCACCACCGTGGTGTCGGAACTGGCGTTGGGCGAGTTGGTGATGCTGGATGTGGTTGGCTTCCCCCTCATCCGCCGCTGGCACGTGGTCTACCCCAAAGGCAAAAAGCTGTCAGCGGCTGCGGTGGCCTTCAAGGCGTGGCTGTTCGAGCACCGGCCTCAGGCATCGTGACCGCCTGTATGTGCACCTGGTCAATGCGGCGGCCGTCCAGCACCTTCACCTCGAAGTGCCAGCCAGCCCACTCGATGCTTTCGCCCTGGGCCAGCAGGTCACCAGCCACCGTCTGCATCAGGCCCGCCACCGTGTTGTAAAGGCCTTTGTCTTCGTCAGGCAGTTCATCGAGCTGCAGGCGCGATTTCAGCTCTTGTGCGGGCATGGAGCCGTCCACCCACCACGAGCCATCGGCCTGCTTCACGGCCCAGGCATCCACCGCCTGCTCGGGCGACAACTCGCCCGTGATGGCTTCCAACAAATCAAGAGGGGTCAACAAGCCTTGCACCACACCGTACTCGTCCACCACAAAGGCGATGCGCATGGCCTGCACACGGAACTGCTCCAGCAGCTCCATGCCCGACAGGGTTTCAGGCACGAACACGGCGGGCAGCGCATGCGCCAGCCACTGGATGCCAGCGCTGCCCTGCGCAGCGTCGGCGCCAAGGGGTGCGCCGCTCCCGGCACCGGTTGCCAGCCCGCTGTCCACGCGTTGCGCGGTGAACAGTTCGACCAGTTTGGGCACGTGCACCACGCCCACCACGTCGTCCAGCCCGCCACGGCACACGGGGTACCAGGAGTGGCCGGTCTGCCAGGCCTTGTGCAGGGCGACATCCAGCGTGTCGGCAGCGTCCAGCCACTCGATCTCGGCACGCGGCAGCATGATGGACGTCAGCGCGCGGTCGTCCAGCAGAAACACGTTGCGCACCATCTGGTGCTCGTGCGCTTCGATGATGCCGGCATCGACGCCCTCTTCCAGGCTGGCCTCGATTTCTTCTTCGGTGACGTGCTGCACGCCATCGGTCTTGATGCGCAGCAACTTCAGCACCCATGTGGTCGTGGTGGACAGCAGTGCCACGAACGGGCGTGCACCACGGGCCACCCACTCCATCGGGCGCGACACGTGGCGGGCCACGGTTTCGGGGTACAGCTGGCCGATGCGCTTGGGCACCAGCTCGCCAAACACGATGGTGACGAACGTGATGACCACCACCACCACCGCCGTGGCCGTGATGCTGGCCGTGGCATCGGTCAGGCCCCAACGTTGAAGCACCAGCGACAGGTCGTCACTGAAGGCGGCTTCACCGACGATGCCATTCAGCATGCCGATGGACGTGATACCCACCTGCACCGACGACAGGAATTGCGTGGGGTGCGCCAGCAACCGCAGTGCGGCCTGCGCACCACCGTCCCCGACTTCGGCCAACGCCTGCAGGCGGGCTTTTTTGCTCGATGCCAGCGCAAGCTCGGACATGGCAAAAGCGCCATTGAGCAAGGTAAGAAAAGCGATTAAGACTACATCCATAATTTCAGCATGGCACTTTACATGATTGGCGATGTGCAGGGCTGCATGCCCTCGCTGCAACACCTGTTGGACACCCTCGATTTTTCCCGGAGTCGCGACACCGTGTACCTGCTGGGAGACATGGTCAACCGCGGGCCCGATTCGCTGGGCGTGCTGCGCTGGGCGTATCAGGCTGGCACATCGGCCCTGTGCATACAGGGCAATCACGACCTGAACCTGCTGGCCGTGGCCCACGGCCTGCGCAAACCCCACCGCAAGGACACGCTCGATGCCATCCTGGCCGCACCCGACCGGCACACGCTGCTTGAATGGTTGCGTGTGCAGCCCCTGGCGCGCCACGCACACGGGTGGCTGATGGTGCATGCGGGCGTATTGCCACAGTGGACCGTGGACACCACGCTGGCGCTGAGCGCGGAATTCGAAGCGGCCATGGCCAGCCCCGACTTCACCGCATTCCTGGGCGTCATGTACGGCAACACACCCGACGCCTGGCAGGCTGACCTGGTTGGCGCAGACCGCTTGCGCGTGGTGGTGAATGCCTTCACACGGCTGCGGCTGTGCGACGCGCAGGGCCGCATGGAGTTCGACACCAAAGACGACGCGGCCGCCGCACCGCCCGGTTTCATGCCTTGGTTCGACGTGCCCGACCGCCAGACCGCTGGCCACCCCATCGCGTTTGGCCACTGGAGCACGTTGCGCAACGTCAGCCGTGCGGACGTGCTGCCACTGGATTCAGGCTGTGTGTGGGGCGGGCAACTCAGTGCGGCGCGATTGGAGCCCATCGGACCTGCCGACAGTTCGGCCACGGTGGAAGTCATCAGCGTGCCGTGCCCGCAAGCGCAGGTACCTGGCAGCGACCTGCCTGCACCGGCCACCAAAGGCAAGCGGAAAAAAGCAGGCAAGTCGGACACGACCTGCTGTTGATGCGGCCGAGCCCGGTGCGGGCGAATCGGAGAACGGACACGGGCATTGCCATGCAGGCATTGCCCTTTGTCATCACCCCGAAACGGTTTCAGCCATGGCCAGCACGGGTACGTGCTCGTCCGAAGCGGCGGCATCCACCACCACAGGCTCCGGCTTTTGGGGAGCCTTGAACAGGGCCGCGACCCGCTTCTTGTGCTTGATGTTGCTCGACACCGGGCGACCCACGGGTTTGGCGGCTACTTCCCAGGCTGGCGCACCGTCGGAAGGTGTGCCGGGTTCGTAGGGTTTGTCGAAAAACGGGTCCACGGGCGCACGGGGCCCCGAACGGGCGGGCCGCAACGGTCTGCTGGCCATGTCACGACCGGGATCACGACTGGGCGCTGCGCGGCTGCTGGGCCTTGCGGACTCGCCCTCTTCGTCGTCACGGCCCCAATGGCGGTGACCGTCGTTGTAGCGCCCCACTGGGCGTGCACCGGCGTCTTCAAGCGGCAAGGGCTCGACCTCTGCCTTGACCTTGATGAGTTTTTCGATGTCTGCCAGCAGACGCGCATCGGATGGCGACACCAGCGATACCGCCAGGCCAGACGCCCCCGCACGACCGGTGCGGCCGATGCGGTGCACATAGTCTTCAGCGTTGAAGGGCAGGTCGAAGTTGAACACCGCAGGCACGTCCTTGATGTCAAGGCCACGGGCGGCCACATCGGTACACACCAGCAGGTCGACCGCGCCGCTCTTGAAGGCTTCAAGTGCCTTGAGACGCTCGTCCTGAGACTTGTCGCCGTGCAATGCGGTGGTCTTGAGACCCTCGCGCTCCAGCGAACGCGCCAGGCGGGCGCAACCCAGCTTGCTGTTGACAAAGATAAAGGCCTGCTTCAGGCCGCGCTCGCGCAGCACGTGGTGAATGGCACGGCGCTTGTCGTCGTCGGAGACACCAATGAATCGCTGCTCGACCGTCGAGGCCGTGGCATTGGCGCGGGCCACTTCGATGGTGACCGGGTCCTGCAGGTAGCTGCCAGCCAGCCGCTTGATTTCGGGTGAGAACGTGGCCGAAAACAGCAGCGTGGTGCGCTGCTTGGGCAGATAACTGAGAATGCGCTGCAAATCGGGCAGGAAACCGATGTCGAGCATGCGATCGGCTTCGTCCAGCACCACGTATTCAACCTGGTTGAGCACGCAGTTCTTGGCCTCGATGTGGTCCAGCAAACGCCCTGGCGTGGCCACCAGCACCTCGACACCGGTTTTCAGCTCAAGGGTCTGGGGCTTCATGTCCATGCCGCCGAACACCACGGCGCTGCGCAGGTTCGTGTACTTGGCGTACAGCTTGACCTGTTGGGCCACCTGATCAGCCAGTTCACGTGTGGGCAGCAGCACCAGTGCACGCACGGGATGGCGTGCAGGCGAGGTGGAAGCGTTTTCGTGCTTCATCATCCGTTGCAACAAAGGCAACGCAAATGCAGCGGTTTTGCCGGTACCAGTTTGGGCGGCACCCATCACGTCCCGGCCTTGCAACACCACAGGGATGGCCTGGGCCTGGATCGGGGTCATCGATTCGTAGCCCATTTCGGCCACGGCACGTGCCAGCGCGGGGGCCAGCGAAAGTTGGGAAAAAGAGTCACTCATGTGGGCCGTATTGTCTCATCTCGGCCCGACAGACCGCTTGGCCTCACCAGCCCTATGCGACAAACGGGCGCCGCAGTGCAGCAAAACGGCCACACATCTGCCCACAAACCACCACATTCAAGGGTAAAACGGACCGCCATCCCATGGGCATCAGCCCACGCACATCAGGCGCTGTTGCGCCGGACCAAGGCTTCAAATTCATTGGCAGGCATGGGTTTGCCAAAGAAATAGCCTTGAGCGTAGTCGCACCCCAGCACCTGCAGCGCACGGCGGTTCACCTGGGTTTCGACGCCTTCGCCCAGTGTGCGCAACCCGAGGGAACGCGCCATCTGGATGACCGCGCGCACGATGGCCGCCCCGTCGGGATCGACTGTGAGGTCGCGCACAAAGGACTGGTCGATCTTGATTTTGTCAACCGCCAGCTTGCGCAGGTACGCCAGGCTGGAATAGCCGGTGCCGAAATCGTCGATGGACAGTTGCACCCCGCGCTGTTTCAAGCGGCGGATGACGGCCATGACCTCTTCGGGTTGCACCATCAGTGTGGATTCGGTCAGCTCCAGCTCCAGCAAGCGCGGGTCGCAGCCCGAAAGCCGCAACGCTTCACTCACCTGCTGCTCCAGCAAACCCTGCCTGAACTGGAGCGCAGACACGTTGACCGCCACTTTCAGCTGCCCCAGCCCCTGGTCCACCCACAGCCGTATCTGCTTGCAAGCTTCGTTCAACACCCACTCGCCAATTTCAGCGATCAGGCCTGTGCTCTCGGCCACTGGGATGAACATGCCCGGCGGCACCAACCCCATGCCTGGGCGCTCCCAGCGCACCAGCGCTTCAGCGCCGATGATTTCGCTGCTGACCAGATTGACCAGCGGCTGGTAATGCAAGCGCAGTTCCCCACGCTTGGTGGCCCGCGCCAAGTCACCGACCAGGGCCATTCGGTCACGCGCGCCCTGGTTCATTTCTTCGGTGAAAAACCGCACACAGCGCCGCCCGGCGTCCTTGGCCTGGTACATGGCGGATTCTGCATTGGTGAGCAAGGTGTCGAAGTTGTCACCGTCGGTGGGGTACACCGCCACGCCGATCGACGCCGACACCACCGCCTCGCGGCCGTTCACCGTGAACGGATCAGCCAGCGCCACCAGCACACGTTGCGCAATGAGGCGCAAGTTGGCCACGTCTGCACGCGGAAACAGAAACACAAATTCATCACCACCACGGCGGCTGACCGTTTCTGTTGGGGCCGCCACCGACACCAATGCCCGACTGATGTGGCGCAGCAGCTCGTCACCACCCGCATGCCCCAGGGAATCGTTCACTGCCTTGAAATGGTCGAGGTCCAGCACCAGCAATGCCATCTGATGCTTCGCACCGTGTGCCTGGGCAATGGCCTGGCCCGCGCGGTCGCGCAGCAGCAATTGGTTGGGCAAACCCGTGAGCTGGTCAAAGCTGGCCAGCCTGACCGCTTTGCGCTGGGCTGCTTTTTGCTGCGAGAGGTCGGCAAACGTCGCCAGGTAATTGATCACCTCGCCCGACCCTTTGTCGTACAGCGCGGTGATGCGCAGACGCTCCGGATAGATGGAGCCATCCTTGCGGCGGTTCAGCACCTCGCCTTCCCATTTGCCTTCCGATTGGAGAGCGCCCCACATCGCGGCGTAAAAAGACTGGGGATGCTTGCCTGATGCCAACATGGCCGTGGTGTGGCCCAACACCTCCTGCTCGCGGTAACCGGTGACGCGTTCGAAAGCGGGGTTGACTGCCACAATCCGGTTCGCACCGTCGGTGAGCACGATGGCATCGTGTGTCACGTCCCAGACGGTGGCCATGACGACCAGCTGGTGCGCAATGTCGGGCGTCATGACTTGTGCGGGCACATCCATGCCGTGCCGCATGCCGAAGCCACGCAGCAGCCCCATCGGCAAGGTGTCAGTGCCCGTCACGGGGTCCATGGGATCAGGCCTTGGGCAGTGTCACGCCAACCTGGCCCTGGTATTTGCCGCCACGGTCTTTGTAGGACACGTCGCACACCTCGTCGCTTTCGAAGAACAGCACCTGTGCACACCCCTCGCCAGCGTAGATGCGGGCGGGCAGCGGCGTGGTGTTGGAAAACTCCAGTGTCACGTACCCCTCCCACTCGGGCTCGAACGGGGTCACGTTGACGATGATCCCGCAGCGGGCATAGGTACTTTTGCCCAGGCAAATGGTGAGCACGTTGCGCGGAATGCGGAAGTACTCCAAAGTGCGGGCAAGTGCAAAGCTGTTGGGCGGGATGATGCAGCTGTCGCCATGGAAATCGACAAAACTCTTTTCGTCAAAGTTTTTCGGATCCACCACCGTGCTGTGGATGTTGGTAAACACTTTGAACTCGGGCGCACACCGGATGTCATAGCCGTAGCTGCTGGTGCCGTAGCTGATGATTTTTTTGCCATCGGCTTCACGCACCTGGTTGGGCTCGAACGGCTCGATCATGCCGTGCTGTTCGGCCATGCGGCGTATCCACTTGTCGCTCTTGATGCTCATAAATCGACCTTCAAAGGGAAGCTTGCATTGTAGGCAATGCTCTCAACTTTGCCTCTCAGGCCAACACCACTGACTAGCCAGACGGCAAACCATCATTTGCCGAGTTTGCCTACCACGCCCTCGGCCAGCCAGTTCATCGACAAAATGGCTTCGTCTGACAGGGTTTCGCCCGCTGCAATCACCAGCTTGCCGTCGTTGTCGCGCACACCGGCCTTGGCGGCCCCGCGTGCGGCAAACGGGTGCAAGCTGCCCTGGGCAATGTCTTTTTGCCGTGCCAGCACCTCGGCCTGCACGGCTTTGGGCACGGCGGGGCCGAAAGCATCGACGCGGATCATGCCGTCTTTCACACCGCCCCACAGGCGGCTGGGTCCCCAGGTGCCGTCGCGCACGGCCTGCACGCGGCGGGTGTAGTAGTCACCCCACTGGTGGGTGACGGCCAGCACTTGCGCATCGGGGCCCGTCTTGCGCATGTCGGAGTGGTAGGCAATGGCCAGCTTGCCACGCTCTTGCGCAGCCGCCATGACGGCGGTGGAGCCGGTATGGAACACCAGCACCTCGGCGCCTTGGTTCATCAGCGTCATGGCGGCATCGCGCTCACGCGGTGGGTTGAACCACTCGCCCAGCCACACCACACGCACCTGTGCAGCCGGGTTGACCGAGCGCATGCCCAGCGTGAACGCGTTGATGCCCTGGATCACCTCAGGAATGGGAAAGCCCGCCACATACCCGGCATGCGAAGCCAGCCGCCCGGCCGCCACACCGGCCAGGTAACGACCTTCGTAGTAGCGGGCATTGGCCACGGCCACGTTGGGCGCGGTTTTGTAACCGGTGATGGACTCGAACTTCACGTTCGGGAACTCGGCCGCCACCTTCAGCGTGGGCTCCATGTAGCCGAAGCTGGGCGTGAAGATGATGTCGGCCCCGTTGCGCGCCAGGTCACGGATGACGCGCTCGGCATCCGGGCCCTCGGCCACGTTTTCGACGAAGCTGGTGCCCACTGCGGCAGGCTGCCCCGGCTTGTTCAGCGCGGTCTCGACCGCTTTGCGGGCGTCGTCGTGCTGGCGCGTCCAGCCTGCGTCGGTGATGGGCGACACGTACACGAACGCGGCTTTGACAGCCGACACCGATGCACGGGCAGCCGCATCAGGCTTGGGCTGGCCCGCCTGGGCAAGTGCGTTGCCCGACATCAAAACAGAAAGGGAAATGGAAAAACAGGCGGCCACGCGCGTGGCTGCGAGGTTTTTGTACATGGTGTTCCTCGACATGGCTTCCGCAAATGAAAATGCCTGCAGGGGAAGCACCTGCAGGCACACCGATTGTAATTGTTAAAGCCCAGGAGGCCTTTGGCGCATCAATTCATTGGATACTTTGCTCTAATTTTTCTAGCAATGCTACCCGGTGTTCAGCGCACACAAAGCTGGCTTCGATGCTGTTGCGTGCCAGCGTGATGACGTCTTCGCGGCCCAGATTGAGGGCTTGAACGGTCTGCACGAAGTTGGCATTCATGTAACCGCCAAAGTAAGCCGGGTCGTCCGAATTGACGGTGGCGCACAGCCCGGCATCCAGCAGGCGCTTCATGGGGTGCTGGGTCAGGTCGGGCACGACACACAGCTTCAGGTTGGACAGCGGGCACACCGTCAGCGGCACGCGCTCGGCGGCCAGGCGCTTCACCAGCGCGGCATCTTCCAGGCAGCGCACGCCGTGGTCGATGCGCTCGGCCTTCAGCACGTCCAGCGCTTGCCAGATGTAGTCGGGTGGGCCCTCTTCCCCCGCGTGGGCCACCACGCGCAAGCCCAGCGCGCGGCTGCGGGCAAACACGTTGGCAAACTTGGATGGTGGGTGCCCCACCTCACTCGAATCCAACCCCACGCCAACGAGGTGCGCCCGGTACGGCAACGCGGCTTCCAGCGTGGCCAGTGCATCGTCTTCGCTCAGGTGGCGAAGGAAACACAGAATAAGGTGCGAGCTGATGCCCAGCTGCGCCTGGGCCTGGTCGCAGGCCCGCTTCAGGCCGTTGATGACGGTGCCCATGGGCACGCCACGGGCGGTGTGCGTCTGCGGGTCGAAAAACAGCTCGGCATGCACCACGTTGTCAGCCTGGGCTCGCAGGAAATAGGCCCACGCCATGTCAAAAAAATCGGCCTCGTGCAGCAGCACGCTGGCACCGGCGTAATAGATGTCCAGAAAGCTCTGCAGGTCTGTGAACGCGTAAGCCGCGCGCAGGGCTTCCACGCTGGGGTAAGCCAGTGCCACGCCATTGCGCTGGGCCAGCGCAAAAATCAGCTCGGGCTCCAGCGAGCCCTCGATGTGGATGTGCAACTCGGCCTTGGCTATGCGCTGCGCCAGGTTTGCGGCATCGGACAGTGCCGTTGGCATCGGGGCCAAGGCGGCGGCTTGCGGGGCGGTGGGGCTTGAGGCGGGGACTGGGTTCATACGTGCTCCGTTCTTGGTTTCACTGCAAGTGTGCCGGTCCTTCACACATGGTGCACGGCACAAATAAAAAAGCCACCCGAGGCCGCCAAGGGCTCGGGTGGCTGTTGGTAGCAGGCGCGCAAAACGCCCACCTGACATGGGCTCATCAGCCGCCGGGCACTTTGCCTTCCACGCCCTTGACGTAGAACTTGATGCCGCCCAGGAACTTGTCGTCAGCCACGGCGTCCTTGGCCAGCACGTCTTTGCCGTCCTGCCCCACGATCGGGCCTTTCCAGATCACGAAGCTGCCGTCTTTCAGGCCAGCCTTGACCGTGTCGACCTTAGCTTTCAGGTCAGCAGGCACGTCAGCCGCGATGGACACGATGTCGATGGCACCCTCTTTCACACCCCACCAGGCCGCACCGGTGCTCCAGGTGCCATTGAGCGCATCGCCCACGGCCTTCACGTAGTAAGGGCCCCAGTTGATGACGGCAGAAGCCAGGTGCGCTTTTTCGTCGTACTTGGACATGTCGGAGTCCCAGCCGAATGCGCGCTTGCCCAGCTTGCCTGCGGTTTGCAGCACAGCCGACGAGTCGGTGTTCTGGAACAGGATGTCGGCGCCACCGTTGACCAGCGACGTGGCAGCTTCGGTTTCCTTCGGTGGGTTGAACCACTCGCCCACCCAGACCACTTTGGTCTTGACCTTGGGGTTGACCGACTGCGCACCCAGCGTGAAGCTGTTGATGTTGCGGATGACTTCGGGGATTGGGATGGAGCCCACCACGCCCAGCGTGTTGCTCTTGGTCATGCCACCGGCGATCACGCCAGCCATGTAGGCACCTTCGTAGGTGCGGCTGTCATAGATGCGCATGTTAGGGCCGGTTTTGTAGCCCGTGGCGTGCTCGAACTTCACGTTCGCGTTGTCAGCAGCCACTTTCAGCATGGACTCCATGTAGCCGAAGGTGGTGCCGAACACCACCTTGTTGCCTTGGCCGACCATGTCGCGGATCACGCGCTCGGCATCGGCGCTCTCGGGCACGCTTTCGACGAAGCTGGTAACCACTTTGTCGCCAAACTCTTTTTCAACCGCCTTGCGGCCGTTGTCGTGCGCAAACGTCCAGCCACCATCGCCCACAGGGCCGACATAGGCAAACGCCACTTTCAGTGGCTCGGCCTTGGCTGGTGCGGGTGCCGCAGCAGCAGGTGCGGGAGCTGGTGCAGGTGCGGGCTCTTCTTTTTTGCCGCAACCAACCAGCGCTGCCGAAGCCAGCGCGGTAAGGGCTGCTGCCTTGAGCAGGGAACGTGTGTGTGAATCTGTCATGAACACTCCTGTGAAAAACCGGGTTGAAAAATGGAAAGACATTTCTGGAAAAACATTATGGGCCCGTGGCACCTGGCATCAGGACCCTGGGTAGAACGGTTTGCCAATGCTGCTGGGCATGTTGACGCGGATCCACGCCGGGTTGCGCGAAATGAGCGCCAGCACCACCACGGTGGCCACATACGGCATCATGGTCAGGAACTGGCTGGGGATGTTGACCCCCGCGCCCTGGAAGTGGAACTGCAGCATGGTGACCCCACCGAACAGGTAGGCACCCAACAAAACACGTGCCGGACGCCAGGTGGCAAACGTGGTGAGTGCCAGGGCAATCCAGCCCTTGCCTGCGATCATGCCCTCCACCCACAACGGGGTGTAGACGGTGGACACATAGGCCCCAGCCAGCCCGCACAGCGCCCCGCCCGCCATGACGGCCAGCAGGCGGATGCGGCGCACCGGGTAACCCAGCGCATGCGCCGATTCAGGGCTTTCGCCCACGCTGCGCAGCACCAGCCCGGTGCGTGTGCGGTACAAAAACCAGATCAGCCCGGCCGCCAGCGCCATGGCCACGTACACCATGGGGTGGTGCCGGAACAGTGCGGGCCCCACCAGCGGAATGTCGCCCAGCAACGGCACGCTCCATGGCGTTTGCTCGGGCAAACGGGCCTGCACATACCCCGTACCGGCAAATGCGGAGAAACCGCCGCCGAACAGGCTGAGCGCCAGGCCCGTGGCGTACTGGTTGGTGTTGAGCCAGATCACCAGCACACCGAACACGGCGGCCAGCAACGCGCCTGCCGCCATGCCAGCCACGAAGCCCAACACGTGGCTGCCCGTGTGCACCACGGTGACGAAACCGGCCAGGGCAGCGCACAGCATCATGCCCTCGGCTCCCAAGTTGACGATGCCCACTTTTTCATTGATGAGCAGGCCCAGCGATGCAATGGCCAGCACGGTGCCCGCGTTCAGCGTGGCGGCAATCAGGAGTGCGTATGAGTCCATGGTGTCGGTACTTTCCTGTTCACTTGACCCACTTGAGGCGGTAGGCAATCAGCGTGTCGCACGCCAGCAGCGTGAACAGCAGCAACCCCTGGAACACCCCGGTGATGGACTTGGGCAGCCCCAGGCGCGACTGCGCCAGCTCGCCACCGATGTAGAACATGCTCATCAGCACCGCTGAAAACACCATGCCCACCGGGTGCAGCCGCCCCACGAATGCCACGATGATGGCCGCAAACCCGTAGCCTGCCGGCACGAACGGTGTCAGCTGACCAATGGGCCCAGCTACCTCCAGCGCGCCGGCCAGCCCTGCCGCACCACCACTGGTCAGCAGCGCCACCCACAGTGCCTTGCGTGACGAAAACCCTGCATACAGCGCCGCTGCAGGTGCCAGCCCACCCACCTGCTGGGCAAACCCCGCATAGGTGCGGAACAAAAACACCCACAACCCCGCCGCCCCGGCCAGCGCCAGCAACAGCCCGATGTTGACGCGCGAGCCCTGGATGAGCCGAGGTATCTGCGTGACCGCCTCGAAGGTTTTGGTTTGCGGGAAGTTGTAGCCCATGGGGTCTTTCCAGGGGCCGTAGACCATGTAGTTCAGCAGCTGAATGGCCACGTACACCAGCATCAGGCTCACCAGGATTTCGCTGGCATTGAAACGGTCGCGCAGCACCGCCGTGATGCCCGCCCAGGCCATGCCGCCCAGCACCCCGGCCACCAGAATGGCCACCACGATGCCCGGCCCGGTGGATGCATCGGCCAGCAGCGCCACGCCACCGGCGGCCAGCGCGCCCACCACAAACTGCCCCTCGGCACCGATGTTCCACACGTTGGAACGGAAGCACACCGCCAGACCCAACGCGATGATGAGCAAGGGCGTGGCCTTGACCATCAGCTCGCTCAAGGCATAGCCGCTTTTGATGGGCTCCCAGAAAAACACCTGCAACCCACGCACCGGGTCTTTGCCCAGTGCCATGAACAGCACCACCCCAATGACCACCGTGATGGCCAGTGCCAGCACGGGCGACGCATAACTCCACAGCGGCGACGGCTGTGGCCGCGCTTCAAGCTTGAGCATGGGCCACCTCCTGCGCAGCGGTTGACGATGTGGCGGCGGCAGCATCGCCATCCCACAGGCCAGACATCCATTCGCCGATACGCGTCACGGTGGCCTCGGCCCGGTTCAGGCTGGGGGACAACTTGCCTTTGGCCATCACGTGCAGCCGATCAGAAATTTCAAACAATTCGTCCAGCTCCTCGCTGACCACCAGCACCGCACAACCTTCGTCGCGCAACTTCAGAATTTCGCCGCGAATCTGGGCCGCAGCCCCCACATCGACACCCCAGGTGGGCTGGCTGATGATGAGCAAGGCCGGTTTGGCCTCGATCTCGCGGCCGACGATGAACTTTTGCAAATTGCCGCCCGACAGCGACTTGGCTGCCGCATCCGGCCCCGATGCCTTCACCTTGAAGCGGCTGATGATGCCCTCGGCCTGCGTGCGCAGTTTGCCCAGGTTCAGCCACCCTGTGCCGCTGGACACCGCTTCGCGCCGCGTCAGCAACAGGTTGTGTGCCAGGCCCAGCAGCGGCACGGCACCACGGCCCAGCCGCTCTTCGGGCACGAAATGCAGGCCCATCTTGCGGCGGTGAGCAGGGCTCAGGTGCCCCATGTCGTGCACCTTGCCCCGCAAACTGGTGGGCACCAGCGCATGCGCGTGGGTGGACACGGCCATCAGCACCGCACCGGACGGCGCGCGCGGGTCTTCACCCGACAGCGCCCGCAGCAACTCGCCCTGACCGTTGCCCGACACACCAGCAATGCCCACTACTTCACCGGCACACACCTTCAGGTCGATGTGCAACAGGTCGGTGCCGAACGGGTCGGCCCGTTTCAGCGACAGGTCGTGCACGGTCAGCACGGTTTCACCAGCAGCTTGCGGCCGCACGTCGAGCGCAGGCGGCTCGGCCCCGATCATCAGGCGGCTGAGCGACGCGTTGCTTTCTTCCTGCGGGTTGCACACCCCGGTGACCTTGCCACCACGCAGCACCGTGCAGGCGGTGCACAGCTCGCGTATTTCGTGCAGCTTGTGGCTGATGTACAAAATGCTGCAGCCTTGTGCGGCCAGTTTTTTCAGCACCACGAACAGCTTTTCAACGGCCTGCGGCGTGAGCACCGACGTGGGCTCGTCCAGGATCAGCAGCTGTGGATGGGTCAGCAGTGCGCGGATGATTTCTACCCGCTGCATCTCGCCCACGCTGAGGGTGTGCACGGGACGATCAGGGTCAATGTCGAGCCCATAGGCGGTGGCGGTCTCGCGTATTTGCGCCGTCACCTCGGACAGCGTCAGCGTTTTGGCCAGGCCCAGCCACACGTTCTCGGCCACGGTCAACACTTCGAACAGGCTGAAGTGCTGGAACACCATGCTGATGCCCAGCGCCCGCGCCTCCTGCGGGTTGCGGATGGGGCTGGGCTGGCCGTTGAACAGCACCTCGCCCTCGTCGGGTTTGACGGCGCCGTAGATAACCTTCATCAACGTCGACTTGCCCGCACCGTTTTCGCCCAGCACCGCGTGGATTTCGCCGGGCATGACCGTCATCGACACGCCACTGTTGGCCACCACGCCGGGGTAGCGTTTGGTGATGCCGCGCAGCGACAGGCGCGGTGCTGTTGCGGCTGTTGTTGAAGTTACAGGAGTGGTGGACGCCGTCATGGTGTGCCTGGCAAACGCAAATTCATGATCAAAAGTGCCTTCATCGCTTGTTCTAATTCAACAGTTTGCTATTGCTAATTCACGGTTGCTTGCGCAACGACGCTGCCACGGTCTTGATCTGGTCGCGCAACCAGCGCCCGGCATTCGAGCCATGCGTGCGAGGGTGCCACAACTGGTAATACATCATGCGCGGAAATTCGATGGGTGGTGCCACCACCACCACCGGCAACTGCCCCACAAACCGCTCGCAATATTGCCGCCCGGTGGTCAGCACCAGCAAGCTTGATGCCACCATGCCCGGTATCAGCCCGAAATGCGCGCAGCGCGTGCTGATGTGGCGCGTGAGCTTCAGGGTATCCAGATGGTCATCGATCACGC
>JAVBXK010000115.1 GCA_030824555.1 bacterium | reverse complement strand
CTGCGGCCGTGTGTACATCTTGGGCGAAAGAGGATGTCCCCACGGCCGCTCAGTCGTCGCCCACGTAGCCGCCTTGCACGGCGGCAGCGGGGTCCTGGAAAAGGGCCATGGCGGTCAACATGCGCCGAAAGCCGAACCTGGCGTAAAACGGCTCTTTGCCGGGCACCGAGTACAGGATGATTTTGCGGTGCCCCCGGCACTGCTCCACCAGGCGCTGCACCATGGCCTGGCCCAGGCCCGTGCCCTGGCGGGTGGGGCACACCACCACGTCACAGATGCAGGCGCAATCGGCCCCGTCGGCCACGGCGCGGCCAGCGGCCACCGGCACACCGTTTTCCCGCACCAGCCAGTGATAGCGGCTGTTGCCGAACACGGTGCGCAGCAGCTCGGGGGGTTTGTCGCCCAGGGGGGCGCGGCGGTACAGGTCGCTCAGGGCGGGCCAGTCCACATCGTCAAGGGCGTCGGACCAATCGAGCATGCGGGGTTCCTTTCGGGGGGTTGTCGGGCGGGCTTGCGGCCGGGTGTGCCGACAGGCATTGGGCACGATGCTATCAAAATAAAGTATAAAAAGATGAGCTGTTTTCGCTTTATTCAAGAGCGATGTGGCCCGTTTTAGCTTTCAAATTCTCGCTGAAAAAACCCAAAAATGTCCCCGAAAGGTCTTTTGGCAGCGCCCATGGGCTGTTCAGAGGTGTTTTGAGGGCATTTTTGATGTTATTGCGCCTGTTTTCAATGGCGAAAATGCTGGAAGGCCCGACGAACAATGTGAGAGGCACTCACATTTTTTACTATGCTTATTGCACAGCAGCCCGGTCAGGCGTACCGCCCGCCTGTGGTGACGACCCACGTGGTGCGCCAGTGCATGACCCGGCCGCAGGCCATTGGCCATGTGCAGGGCGTTGCGCTGCCATCGCGGCCCGCGTCAGACCACGCACGCGTTGTGGAAGTGGGCACGACCCACTGATGGCCCTGCATGAGGGCAACATCGCCCGCTACCGGCTGCGGCCCAGTGAATTTGCCGCGTGGCGGGTGGAGTGGGAACGGTGACGAACCTGACAAACAGCAACGGGGTCCACAAGGTTAAAAATTCTTCAATACAGAATCTTAAAATCAGATACTATTAATCCATGATTCGTTCATTCGTCTGCGCCGACACCGAAGCCCTGTTCAACAGCAGGGGCGTTGTGCGCTTCAGAAACATTGAGCGGGTGGCGCGACGCAAGTTGCTACAACTGCATGCCGCAACCGACCTGCACAGCTTGCGCATTCCACCCGGCAACCAGTTGGAAGCCCTAAAAGGTGACCGCCTGGGCCAGCACAGCATCCGCATCAATGCCCAATGGCGCGTGTGCTTTGCGTGGCATGACGACGGAGCCTACCGCGTGGAAATCGTGGACTACCACTGACAAACAGGAGCACGCTCATGACCACCGAACTGCTTGACGAGATTCACCCTGGCGAAATTCTGCTGGAAGACTTCATGAAACCACTGGGCATCACCGCCCGGCAACTGGCCGCCGACATGGACGTGCCCCCCAGCCGCATCAGCGACATCGTGAACGGCGCACGCCCCATCAGCGCCGACACGGCCTTGCGGCTGGGCCTGTTTTTCAGTATGGACCCGCGCTACTGGCTGAACCTGCAAACCGAGTACGACATGCGCACGGTCATGCGCAACAGCCACGACAAAATCGCGCCCCGCATTCGGGTGTTTCAGCCTGCGGCAGGGACTTCGGCAGGCTGAACATGACATGCAGCACAAAGCGTTTGACGGCTGCCAATTCCACCTGGATGCAGACTGCCGCCTGAGCGTCGCCGAGCGCGACGAGCTGTTGGACAGCTTCATGCCGCATTGCATCATGTTTGGGGAGTTCGACGCAGAAACCCGCTTCAACGTCCGTGCGACTCGTGGTGCCTCGCGCGACGAGCGCGGGCTTGAGCTGCTGCAAAAGGCGCGCTGAGCAAGGATGATCGCTCGAAGGCCATCAGCGTCGGGGTGTATGGGCCACGCCCGAGCTGGGCACTGAGCAGTCAGTCGCGGTGGCCTGGCCCAGGTCGGTGAGTTTGCGCAAAAACACGGGGGCCACGTTCCACTGCTGCCCGCCCTCGGTGATGAGGGTGACGGTTTTACGGTTGTATTTGACGATGGTGGCAAACAGCACCGGATGCCCGTCGGGCTGAAACGACACCTTCTCGCCCACACTGAAGTCCAGCATACGGGCGTGCAGCTTCATGTCGTGCAAAAACCTCAGCCGCGTCACCACCCGGTGGTTCAGGTCAACCAGTTCGGCTTCGGTCAGGTGGTCGATGGGAATCGGGTTGTGCATGGGCGACTCACTCGTGGGATGGCAGGCGCGAGCTTACTGGATCAGATGACTGCACTGACATTCAGGCGCCTGGCACATGACGACCGAACTGCTTGACGACATTCACCCCGGCCCAATTTTGCTGGAGGACTTCATGAAGCCTCTGGACATCAGCAATATCGATCGGTGCACACCCCATCACCGCCGCCAGCGTGTCCGTACTCAAGGCCCTATGCTGATGCCGGATGCCTGATGCCATTCGCTGGCACAAAAAGGCCGTTACACATTGGGCGCAGATGCCAGCGACTGGCCACTGATTCGAATTGTGTTTCGACCACCCTTCTTGGCTTCATACATGGCTGCGTCTGCTGCGACAAGAATGTCGGTTTCATTGGTTTCGCAGGGAACAAATATGGTCACACCGATACTGGCTGAACAATGGTGTTCTATGGTGACATCACCCTGCACGTCCGAATGAACCAGAAGGTGGTAGGGCTCTGACAGGCTCGACCGTACCTTTTCGGCAACGGTCAAAGCCTGCGCTGCAGCTTGCGCCCGGTCACCGTGCAGTTCACCCAAGATGGCCACAAACTCATCGCCTCCGAACCGCGCTACGGTGTCCGCTTGGCGTACGCAAGTATGCAATCGTCGGGCAACCTCCACCAGCAGCAAATCGCCTACCGCGTGACCATGCAGGTCGTTGAGTGGCTTGAAGTTGTCAAGGTCCAAAAACAAGACTGCGCCACAGCTTCCGCGTCGCTTTTCTGTCAGCAAAGCCTGGCTCAGTCTGTCATTGAAAAGCCGACGGTTTGGAAGCTGCGTCAGCGCATCGTAAAACGCCAACTGGCGTATCTGGTCCTCCAGTTGTTTGCGTTCCGTGATGTCTTGGATCGTCCCATTGACCTTGATGACGGCACCTGCGGCGCCGTATTCAGCCCTGCCCAGACCGTGTACCCACCGAACCGCATGGTCGTCCCCCCTGACGATCCGAAACACTTCATCAAAAGCCTGTCCACAGACCAAAAGCTGATCTTCAAAGCTGCTTTTCACCGCCTGCAAGTCGTCTGGGTGAATCAGTTCCATGAAGCTTTGGCGTACGTGGGGAGCCTGGGTGGGAATACCCAGCAAAGTGTCCAGGACATCCGACCCCACCCAGGCGTTTTCGACTACATCAAACACGAAACTACCCAAGCCAGCTATTTGCTGCGCTTCCCGCAGGGCATGCGCGGTGTCGGACAGTTCCCGGGTGCGCTGCGCCACCTTTTGCTCCAAAGAGGCATACGATTCCTGCAAACGCTGCGCCATGCGGTTGAAATCATCCGCCAGCTCTTCGAGCTCATCGCCCGTTTTGACCACAATGGGCTGGTCAAAAACACCGTGACCAATCTGTTGCGCACCATCGCGCAAGGCACGAATGGGTTTAACCATTTGACGCACCAGGGTGACACAGGCCAACACCGCGAGCACAACGCCCATCAGCATCAGCACGGCGCTGCGGGCAGCTTCAGCGTACAAGGGTTGGTAGGCCTGCGACAACGGCTCTTCAATGAACACCAGCCAACCCAAGTAGGGAATGGCACCAAAGGCTGTCAGCACGGGATTGCCCGCCAGGCTTCGGGCGGCGCTCATGTCCATGGTTGCGCGGTCACGCGCGCGCAGCGCCTCCCGCACCTGTGGGAGTGAGGCCAGGTTCTGCTTTGCCAGCACCAAGCCGATATTGGGGTGGGCAATCAACAAGCCACTCGAATCGACCACATAGGCGTGTCCAACGTCTCCCACTTTGATACTTGAAATGCTGTCAAGCAAGTATTCCAGGTCAATTTCCGCCACGGTAATGCCGGCTTCTTCGGGACCCACAGCCATGGCCACGGTCATGAACAGCGCATCATTGTGAAAATAGACGGGGCTGCGGTAGGGTCGCCCCGACTTCACTTGAGCAAACCACGGCTGCAATGAAAAATCGCGCCCCACGTTGTTCGCGTCGCCCTCGCTTCGTGACACCCGCAACACCTCCTTGCCGTCAGGGGCCAACAACACCAGCTCTCTGAACGCCTGTGTGCGACGCAGCAACTGAACCTCTGTCCGCCGCTGATCGAGCGGCCTCGTGCCTGTGCCGGGTTCAGCCGTCGTACCCATTTTTTGCTCCAGCTCGACCAGACGCTGCCCAATTCGCGTGGCCGCGGCTTGCGCTTTTTCATGCTGCAGCTCAATCAGCGCTTGTCGGTTGTGCTGGTACGAGTAACTGATGCTCACGACGCCACTCAGCAGCAGCAATGAGCCCACAACGGCGCCAAATATCAGCGCATATTTCTTGAAAAGTGTGGCGCGCATCGACGTTCAAGCCACGTGCGTCCGGCCCAGCGCTTCAATCAAAGGGCTTGTCATTGGGGGTTTGAAACAACTGCACCATGGCTTCACTCATCGGAAAGTTGAAGTTCGCGCCTTTGGGCGGGATGGGTGAAAGCAGCCACTTCTTGTACAAAGCGTCGCCTTCCCCAGACTTTTGGATGCGGGCTATCTCGTTATCCACCACCTTTTTGAACGCGGCGTCTTCCTTGCGCATGAAGCAGCCGTAGGCTTCGAACGACTGGGGCTTGCCTACCACCACCCATTCCGTGGGACGCCAAGTCTTCTGGATAGCTGCATACAAAAGTGCGTCGTCCATCATGTAGGCATCGGCGTGGCCGTTTTGCAAAACCGAGACGGGGGTTTCGCCACGGTCAAAGGTGGTGACGATATTGATGCGACGGTTCTGCTCCGCATTCATTTTGCGAAGCATTTTTTCGGAGGTGGAGGCCGCGAAGGTCACGACGTTCTTGCCAGTCAAGTCTCCAAAATCTTTGATGCCAGAGTCCTTGTGAGTCATCAAGCGCGAACCCGCAATGAAGATCGTGTTGGAAAAGGCCACCAGCGCTTCGCGCTCCGTGGTGTGTGTGGTGGCCCCGCAAGACAGATCTGACGTGCCGTTTTGAACTGTTGGAAACCTGTTTTGGGTGGTAAATGGAACGAGCTTGACCTGCAGCGACGGCATTTTCAATTCCCGCTTCACCGCCTCTGCCACTTTCACTGCAATGTCAAATGAATACCCGATTGGCTTGCCATCCTCGCCCACGTAGGTAAATGGCGGCGTTGACTCGTGGTAGCCCAGGGCAATGGTTGCGCTGTCGGCAATTTTGCGCAGGGTACCGGTACGCTCCTGCGCGAGCGCTCCATGGGTGGATGTCCCCAACACGAGCAGCACGACAATTCGATGTACAAGCGGTAAGTGCATGGGTGAGCTCGCTGGAGTTGGACTGGACGCCTGCATCCTACACTTGGCTGCGGGGTATCTGGTCAACGTGCCAGGCATCTTTCAGTGGCGCAGCTGACTGATATCAAAACAGTAGCTGTTTATGCATACCCAAATGCATCCAAATACCTGTATGACACCCACGCAAAAATCCCCTGACCGCCAGCGCAGCCAGGGGATTTCAGTGTCGATACCCTTGAGCGTCACACCCGCTCGAAAATCCCCGCAGCGCCCTGCCCCATGCCCACGCACATGGTGACCATGCCGTAGCGCTTGCTGTGGCGGCGAAGCGCGTGAATGACGGTGGCGGCGCGGATGGCACCGGTGGCACCCAGCGGGTGGCCCAATGCGATGGCGCCGCCGTTGGGGTTGACCTTGGCCGGGTCCAGGCCCAGCGTGTTCATCACGGCCAGGCTTTGGGCGGCAAAGGCTTCGTTCAGCTCAAACCAGTCGATGTCGTTCTGGCTGATGCCGCCGTTTTTCAACGCAGCAGGAATGGCTTCCACCGGACCGATGCCCATCAGGTGCGGGGGCACGCCGCGTGAGGCGTAGCTGACAAAGCGGGCCAGTGGTGTCAGGCCAAAGCGCTTGATGGCGGCCTCGCTGGCCAAAATCAGCGCGCCCGCGCCGTCGCTGGTCTGGCTGCTGTTGCCAGCCGTCACGGTGCCCAGCCCGGTGGGGCTCATGTCGGCACGGCGTGGGGTGGCGAAGGCGGGGCGCAGTTTGCCCAGGCCTTCCAGGCTGGTGTCGGGGCGTGCGCCTTCGTCCTGGCTCACCATGCGGGTGGTGGTGGTGACTTCGGCTGTGTCGAGGTTGACGCTGCGCTCGGTCACTTCCACGGGGGTGGTTTCGTCGGCAAATTCGCCTTTGGCCTGGGCGGCCAGTGCGCGTTGGTGGGATTGCAGGGCAAACGCGTCCTGGTCGGCGCGGCTCACTTTCCACTGTTGCGCCACCTTCTCGGCAGTCAAGCCCATGCCGTAGGCAATGCCGTATTTCTCGACGTTTTGCGTGTCGGCAAAGATGCTGGGCGACAGGCTGGGGCTGTTGCCCATCATGGGCACCATGCTCATGCTTTCGGCACCGGCGGCAATCATCACGTCGGCCTCGCCCACGCGGATGCGGTCGGCGGCCATCTGGATGGCGCTCAGGCCCGACGCGCAAAAGCGGTTGACGGTGATGCCACCCACGCTGTTGGGCAGACCGGCCAGCACCGCGCCGATGCGCGCCACGTTCAGGCCTTGCTGACCTTCGGGAATGGCGCAGCCGCAGATCACGTCTTCAATGCTCGCCGGGTCCAGGCTGGGCACCTGGGCGAGTGCTGCACGCAGGGCGTGGGCCAGCAGGTCGTCAGGGCGGGTGTTGCGGAAGAAGCCCCGGTGCGATTTGCCAATGGGCGTGCGCGTGGCGGCGACGATGTAGGCGTCTTGAAGTTGCTTGCTCATGTTCGTTCCTTGTTGCCTGTGCGTTTCAGGGCTGGCGTGGGCGGGCAGGTACCCAGGCCCACACAAATGTGCATTCCACCGGCTCGATGCCGGCTTCGTCGGTCACCACCACCTTCACGGTGACTTCGCCCTTGTCGGTGCTGTGCAGGGCGTGTTGCTGCTCGGGTGTCAGGGTGGCCACGGCTGTCAGCGCGCCGGTGGCGCGTTTGCGAAAGGCCATGGTCAGCTCTTTGGCCAGGGGCAGGCAGTCGTCGCGCACGTTCATGCCCACCACCATGCCGGTGGCCGTTTCGGCCAGCAGGTTCATGGCCGAGGCGTGCACGCCGCCAATGTGGTTTTGCACTGCCTTTTCGTTGGCCAGGTGCACCTCCACACGCTCAGGAGCCATGTGCACGAAGTTGACCTTGGCCGTGCCGGTGAAGGGCACGGCGCGGTGCAGCACGATGTTGCGCACCCAGCGCTGCATGAAGCCGGGTGCCTCGGACAGGCGCGCCAGGCTGCGTTGCAGGCGGTTGGGGGCAGCAGTGGTGGCGGTTATTGACATAAAAGTGGCTCTGGCGCTTGATGTGTAATCGTTGTCAGCTATGCATTTGCATCAATTGCCACATCAATTGCGTAATGGCTTGCCGGTGCTCAGCATGCCCATGATGCGTTCCTGCGTCTTGGGGTGCTCCAGCAGGCTGCAGAAGGCCTGGCGCTCCAGCGTCATCAGGTATTCCTCGCTCACCAACGTGCCTGCGTCCACCTCGCCGCCGGTCAACACACCGGCAATCAGGCCGGCAATGTGGAAGTCGTGCTGGCTGATGAAACCGCCGTCGCGCATGTTGACCAAGCTGCCCAAAATGGTGGCCTTGCCAGAACGACCCGCCACCGGGAACAGGCGCTTGTGGGGGGCGCGGTAGCCACCGGCAAACAGAGCCTTGGCCTCGTTGATGGCGGTGAACAGCAGTTCGTCTTTGTGCGGCACCACCACGTCGCTGTCCAGCACATAGCCCAGGCCACGGCTTTCCAGCGCGCTGGTGCCCACGCTGGCCATGGCCGCAGCCTTGAAGCCTTCGGTCAGGAAGGGAATCAGGTCTTTGTTGGTGCTGGCCGCTGCGTTTTCGGCGGCGCGGCGGGCGATGTAGGTCAGGCCACCGGCACCGGGCACCAGGCCGACGCCCACTTCCACCAGGCCTACGTAGCTTTCCATGTGCAGCACGCGGCGGGCGCTGTGCACGGCCAGCTCGCAGCCACCACCCAAGGCCAAGCCGCGCACGGCGGCAATGACTGGAACCGAGGCGTAGCGAATCTTCAGCATGATGCGCTGCAGCTCACCCTCGGCCTCGTTGATGGCAGCGGCACCGCCCATCATGAAGCCGGGCAGCATGGCTTGCAGGTCGGCACCGGCGCTGAAAGGCTCGTCGCCCGACCAGATCACCACGCCCTGGTAGCTGGCCTCGGCCAGATCCACTGCCTGGCTCAGGCCCTCGGCCACGTCAGGGCTGATGGCGTGCATCTTGGTTTTGATGCTGGCAATGACCACGTCATTCAAACCAGGTGCATCCAGTGTCCACAGGCGGATGGCGTCGTCTTCCATCAGCGTGGTGCCTGCGGTGCGGTAATCCGGCCCAGCCTCGCCCAGCAGCAGCTCGGGGAACAGCTGGCGGCTGTACACAGGCAGCGTGCGGCGGGCTTCGAACGCACCGGTGGTGGGGTTGAACGAACCTTGGGCGCTGTGCACGCCCCCCGCTTCAGCCACAGGGCCCTCAAACACCCAGGCGGGCAGCGGCGTGTTGCACAGGGCGTTGCCTGCGTCGATGTCGGCCTGCACCATCTTGGCGACTTCCAACCAACCGGCTTCCTGCCACAACTCGAACGGGCCCTGCTTCATGCCAAAGCCCCAGCGCATGGCCTGGTCCACGTCGCGGGCGGTGTGGGCAATGGTGCCCAGATGCACAGCGGCGTAGTGGAAGGCGTTGCGCAGGATGGCCCACAGGAATTGGCCTTGGGGGCCTTCGGCATTGCGCAGCAGCTTCAGGCGCTCGCCAGCAGGCTTTTTCAGCATGCGGGCGTACACCTCGTCGCTCTTTTGGCCGGCGGGCACATATTCCTCGCTGTCCAGCTCGAAGCGCAGCACGTCGCGCCCGGCCTTTTTGAAGAAGCCAGCCTTGGTCTTCTGGCCCAGGTTGCCCAGCGCCAGCAGTTTGGTCAGCACGGCGGGGGTTTCGAAGCTGCCGTAGAACGGGTCGAACTGAGCAGCCCCTTTGGTAGCGTCAAGGCTCAGCGTGGTTTGCAGTGTCTTGATGACATGAGCCATGGTGTCCAGGCCCACCACATCGGCGGTGCGGAAGGTGCCGCTGCTGGCACGGCCCAGCTTTTTGCCGGTGAGGTCGTCCACCACGTCATACGTCAAGCCGTAGCGCTCCACCTCTTTCATGGTGGACAACATGCCCGCAATGCCCACGCGGTTGGCCACAAAGTTGGGCGTGTCTTTGGCACGCACCACGCCTTTGCCCAGGCCGGTGGTGACGAAGGCTTCCAGCTGGTCGATCACCAACGCGTCAGTGGTGGGCGTGGCAATCAGCTCCACCAGCGGCATGTAGCGCGGGGGGTTGAAGAAGTGGATGCCGCAGAAACGGGGCTTCAACGCATCGGGCAGCGCCGCGCTCATGGCGGTGATGGACAGGCCCGAGGTGTTGGACGCCACGATGGCGCCCGGTGCGATGTGCGGGGCAATCTTGGTGTAGAGGTCGGTTTTCCAGTCCATGCGCTCGGCAATGGCCTCGATGATGAGGTCGCAGCCTTGCAGCAGATCCAGGTGCTCTTCGTAGTTGGCGGCCTGGATCAGGGACGCATCGGCCTTGTTGCCCAGCGGCGAGGGCTTGAGCTTGGCCAGGTTGGCAATGGCGCGGGTGACGATGCCGTTTTTCGACGCAGATTTCGTGTCTGCGAGATCGAACAGCACCACCGGCACCTTGACGTTGACGAGGTGGGCGGCAATTTGCGCACCCATCACGCCCGCGCCGAGGACGGCGACTTTTTTCACATTGAAACGTGACATGAATTCTCCAGTGCTTCGGTGCGGGGGGCGTGTCAGGCCAAGGCCAAATCGGTGTCCATCAGCACCTTGCTGCCTGCACGGGCGGTGCGCATGAGGGTGACGGTTTCGGGGAACAGCTTGGCGAAGTAGAAGCGCGCGGTTTGCAGCTTGGCACCGTAGAACGGGTCGGTGTTGCCTGCTGCAATCTGTTGCAGTGCCACGCTGGCCATGCGGGCCCAGAAGTAGCCGAACACCAGGTGACCGGCCACGCGCAGGTAGTCCACCGCAGCGGCACCCACTTCGTCGGGGTTCTGGAAGCCTTTGAAACCAATTTCGGTGGTGAACTTGGTGATCTGGTCACCCAGCATGGCCAAGGGGTTGATGAACTCCGCCATCTTCTCGTTCACGCCTTCGGCTTCCACCAGTGCGCCCACCAGCTTGCCAAACTTTTTCAGCGTGGCACCGTTGTTGCCCAGCACCTTGCGGCCCAACAAGTCCAGACTCTGGATGGTGTTGGTGCCTTCGTAAATCATGTTGATGCGGGCGTCGCGCACAAACTGCTCCATGCCCCATTCCTTGATGAAGCCGTGGCCACCGAACACCTGCTGGCACATCACGGCTGACTGGAAGCCGTTGTCGGTCAGGAAAGCTTTGGTGATGGGTGTCAGCAGCGACAACATGTCGTCGCTGTCCTTGCGCACCTTTTCATCGGGGTGGTTGTGCACCTTTTCCAGCAGCACCGAGCAGAACATGGCCAGCGCACGGCCGCCTTCGGCATAGGCCTTGGCGGTGAGCAGCATCTTGCGGACATCGGGGTGCACGATGATGGGGTCGGCCGGTTTGTCCTTGGCCTTCACGCCAGACAGGCTGCGCATCTGGATGCGGTCTTTGGCATAGGCCAGCGCGTTCTGGTAGGCCACTTCGGTCAGACCCAGGCTCTGGTTGCCCACGCCCAGGCGGGCGGCGTTCATCATCACGAACATGCCTTGCATGCCCTTGTTGGGCTGGCCGACCAGGGTGCCCACGGCGCCGTCCAGCATGATCTGAGCGGTGGCATTGGCGTGGATGCCCATCTTGTGCTCCAGGCCCGCGCAGTAGACGGTGTTGCGTGCGCCCAGCGTGCCGTCGGCATTGACCAGGTATTTGGGCACCACGAACAAGCTCACACCCTTGATGCCGGGAGGCGCGTCGGGCAGGCGGGCCAGCACCAGGTGGATGATGTTGTCGGCCATGTCGTGCTCGCCAGCGCTGATGAAAATCTTTGCGCCGGTGATTTTGTAGGTGCCGTCGGCCTGGGGCTCGGCTTTGGTGCGCATCAGGCCCAGGTCGGTGCCGCAATGGGGCTCGGTCAGGCACATGGTGCCGGTCCACTCGCCGCTGGTCATTTTGGCCAGGTAGGTGGCCTTTTGCTCGGGCGTGCCATGGGTGTGCAGCGAGGCGTAGGCACCGTGCGTCAGGCCGGGGTACATGGTCCAGGCCTGGTTGGCGCTGTTCATCATTTCGTACAGGCACTGGTTCACCACCAGGGGCAGGCCCTGGCCGCCGAACTCGGGGTCGCAGCTCAGCGCGGCCCAGCCACCGGCCACGTAGGTTTTGTAGGCTTCCTTGAAGCCCTTGGGGGTGGTGACTTCGTGGGTCTCGCGGTTCAGGGTGCAACCTTCGGTGTCACCGCTGATGTTCAGCGGGAAGATCACCTCTGCCGCAAATTTGCCCGCTTCTTCCAGCACGGCATTGATGGTGTCCACGTCGGTGTCGGCATGCTGGGGCATGTCCTGCAGGTCTTGGGTGACGTTCAGCACCTCGTGCATCACAAACTGCATGTCGCGAAGGGGTGGGTTGTAGATGGGCATGGTGGTCTCCTGTGGGCGAAAAACAGTTCAAAAGAGCCCGGCCAATGGGCCAGGCAACATGGGAAAAATCAGGGGCGCTGCGACGGTTTCGTCGGCTGCGCGGCAAACTGGGTAACAGGCGCCGGTGGGGCATCTGGCGTCTGGTGTTCTTTGACGATGCGCTCGAAACCGGCCAGTGCACGCTCGACCGAGCCCGGCGTTTTCAGGAAGCGGGCTTCGTAGTGCAGGGCCAGGATGAGGCCGTGGATCTCGAACGTCAGTTGCTGCTCGTCGGTGTCGGCGCGCAGGTGGCCTTCTTTTTTGGCCAGCACCACGGCGCGGTTCATGGCCGAGAGCCACGTTTTCACCGAGCTGGCCAGGGCGTCGCGCACGGGGCCGGGGCGGTCGTCAAATTCAACTGCACCGCTGATGTAGATGCAACCAGCCTCGATCTCGATGCTGGTGCGCTTCATCCAGTTGGCAAACATGGCGCGCAGGCGGGGCAGTCCGCGGGGGCCGGCCACGGCAGGGAAGAACACCTCTTCCTCGAAGTGCTGGTGGTATTCGCGCACCACTGAAATCTGCAGCTCTTCGCGGGAGCCGAAGTGGGCGAACACGCCCGACTTGCTCATTTGCATGAGCTCGGCCACGGCACCAATGCTCAGGCCCTCCAGCCCCACGTGTGATGCCAGGCCCAGCGCAGCCTCGACGATGGCCGAGCGTGTCTGCTGGCCCTTGGCCTGCCCACGTGTCCTGCCGCGACCTGTCTGGCGCACCCCACTGGCGGTACCACGGCCTTCGGGTGAGTCGGTCAACAGGTCTGGGGAATTGAGCATAAGGGTGTTTGAACGGAGCAAAATAAAACGAACGGTCGTGCTATTTTGCAGGTAAACACCGCTGGCGTGTCAGTGACCTAGGGTTTTTTCTAGGTGAACCGGTCTAAAAACTGACTCGGGTCTGACGCGGGCCACGCCAGCTGACGGGATGACTCACCCCGGTTGAGGTCAAGGCCAAGCTCGGGCTCAGGTGCCCGCAAACGTCACGCTGACGCACAGGCCCTGCCCGCCTTGCGCGGTGCCCAGTTGCAGCTGGGTGGCATGTGCACGGGCAATTTCGTCGGCAATGGCCAGTCCCAGCCCGTTGCCGTCTGCCGTGGTGCCCGGTACGCGGTAGAAGCGTTGCAACACGCGCACCCGCTCAGCGGGCGCGATGCCGGGACCGTTGTCTTCCACCGCCAGCCAGGCATGGCCGCCCCGCACGCCGCAGCGCAGCGTGACGGTGCCGTGCGCAGGGGTGTAGCGCAAAGCGTTGTCAACCAGGTTGATCAACAGCTCGCGCAGCAGCCATTCGTAGCCGTCCACCTGAACGGGCTGGGCGTCCAGGCCCAAGTCGATCTGCTTGGCCAGCGCATCGTCCAAGTGGTGGGCCAGCACCGTCTCGCACAGCGCGCGCACATCCACACGCTGCATGGCCTGCGAGGCAGCCGTGGTGGCGTCTGCCCGCGACAGGGCCAGCAGCTGGTTGGCCAACTGCGACGTGCGCCTGCACGCTGCCCGCAAACGCATGATCTGCTCCACAGGCAGCTGCATGGCGCCTTGCCTGTCCAGCTGGCGTGCGGCCTGCCCCCACGCCTCGACCTGCGCCTGCAAGCCCGCCAGGGGCGTGCGCAACTGGTGGGCGGCATCGGCCACGAAGCGGCGCTGCGCCTCGGCCTGGGCGTTGACCATGGCAAACAACCGGTTGAGCGAGTGCACCAGCGGCCTCACCTCGCTGGGGGTGGCCTCGGCCGCCAACGGGCTGAGGTCGCGGGGCGAACGGTGCTCGACCGCCGCCTTCAGCTCGACCAACGGGCGCAAGGCGCGGCGCACGGCCCAGCGCACCCAGATGGCTGCCACTGCCATCAGCACCAAGTTGGGCAACAGCACGCTGTTGAGCACGGTGTGCGCCCATTGCTGGCGGACATCGGAGCCATCGGCCAGTTGCACGATGAGTTCGCCCGCAGCGGTGCGCACCCGCTGCGCCACCACCCGGTACGTGATGCCACCTTGGGTCAGGCTGATGAATTCGGGCTCGTTCGTGGTGGGCGACATGGATGGCAGCCACGCGTCGCCCAACAGCAACTGGCCATCCAGGGTGACCACGCTGTAGCCGGTGGACCCGGGGCTTTGTGTCAGGAACTCGTCCACCGCCGGAGCCAGCAGCAGCAACGGGCGGGGCAATGCCAGCGCCAGCTCTGCGGCGCGGTTGGCGCGGGCAGTGTCTTCGTCATCAGGCGCTGTCGTCGAGGTGCCGATTTTTGCGTCAGCCAATGGGGTGGGCGTTGCCGACACGATGGAATCGGCCAGCATGGGCGCCAGCTTGGTCAGCAGGCGGTCTTGCTGCAGGGCGGCCGTGCCAGCCGACTGGTAGTGCAGCCATGCCCCCACCAGCACCAGCAGCCCAAACGGGAACAGCAACAACAGCAGCAACCGGCGCTGCAAACCGCCCATGAGGGCTGCAGGCGGTTCGGCAGCGGCGGTGACAACCGGGCGCACGTCGGGCGCACCCGCACCACGCGTCGAACCCGGTTGTTCAGTGCCCGTCATGTGCGGGGGCACCCGCCTGGGCGGCCAGCTCCAGCCGGTAACCGAAGCCGCGAATGGCGCGCAGCACCACGCCCGAGGGTTCCAGCTTGCTGCGCAGCCGGGAGATGTACACCTCGATGGCGTTGGGCGTGATTTCTTTGTCCCACCCGGTCAGCGCCTGCAGCAGCTTGTCTTTGGCGGCGGGCTTGGGCGCTTGCAGCAGCAGGTATTCCAGTACCGTCCACTCGCGCGGGCCCAGCTCCAGCAAGGTACCCGCCACGTGCACCTGGCGGTGGGCCGTGTCCATTTCAAGCGGACCGAAGCCCAGCACGGCTGACGTGGCGGCCTGCGACCGGCGCAGCAACGCGCGCAGCCTGGCCAGTAACTCGGGCAGCTCGAAGGGTTTGAGCATGTAGTCGTCAGCGCCCAGGTCCAGCCCTTGCACACGGTCTTGCAGGGCATCGCGTGCGGTGAGGATGAGCACGGGGAACGTGCGGCCGGCAGCACGCAGCGCAGCCGTCAGGGCCAGGCCATCCATCTTGGGCAGGCCGATGTCAACGATGGCCGCGTCGAACGCTTCCGCATGCGCGGCTTCCAGCGCGCGCTCGGCGCTGCCCACCCAGTCGACCGCGTAACCGGCGTCACACAGCCCCAGCTTGATGCCGCTGGCCACCATCACGTCGTCTTCAACCAGCAGCAGGCGCATATTGAAAGCTTTTTTGGCCGTTACCGCTTTACAGGCGGCATTAGTTTGCTATTTTATATTCAACCCCGGATCATGGTGCCAAAGGGCTGGTCGCCCAGCACCTCCAGCAGCAGCGCGTGCGGCACGCGCCCGTCGATGATGTGCACGGCGTTCACACCGGCTTTGGCGGCGTCGAGCGCACCGGCAATTTTGGGGATCATGCCGCCTGAAATGGTACCGTCGGCACACAGCTCGTCAATGCGCTGGGCCGACAGCTCGGTCAGCAGCTTGCCTTCCTTGTCGAGCACGCCGGGGATGTTGGTCAGCATCAGCAGCTTTTCAGCGTGCAGCGTGGTGGCCAAGCGGGCGGCCACCACATCGGCGTTGATGTTGTAGCTTTCGTTGTGCTCGCCAAAACCGATGGGACTGACCACGGGGATGAACGCATCGTCTTGCAGCGCCTTGACCACGCTGGGGTCGATGTTGACGATGTCGCCCACCTGGCCCACGTCATGCTCCACATCCGGGTTCTGGGTATCGGTCAAGCGCAGTTTTTGCGCGCGGATCATGGCGCCGTCGCGCCCGGTCAGGCCCACTGCCTTGCCGCCAGCGGCGTTGATCAGGCCCACGATGTCCTGCTGCACCTCACCGCCCAGCACCCACTCCACCACCTCCATGGTTTCGGCATCGGTCACGCGCATGCCCTGGATGAACTGCCCCTTTTTGCCCAGGCGCTGCAGCAGAGTCTCGATCTGCGGGCCGCCACCGTGCACCACCACAGGGTTCATGCCCACCAGTTTGAGCAGCACCACGTCTTCGGCAAAGTCCTGTTGCAGCGCTGGGTCGGTCATGGCGTTGCCACCGTATTTGATGACCAGCGTTTTGCCGTGGTATTTGCGGATGTAGGGCAGTGCCTGCGCCAGGATTTCGGCTTTTTCGCGGGGAGCGATGTGGGTGATGTCAGTGGATGGGGTCATGGTGTGCCTGCGACAAGTTTCAGTTGAACTGAATTGTGCCGCAGCGAAACGACACACACCACCGTTGGGGGCCGCTGCAGCGGGTCAACGTCGGCCTCGACGTATCCAGCGTGGCACCTTGAAACGCACGATCATCAGATACGTTGGCACATACGTCACCACAAACAGCCCGCAGAAAACCATCAACATAGGCGTGTTTCGCCAGAACAGCACGGCGGGAATGACCGTCAGCATGGTGAAGCCCCACAGGTACGGGGACGTGCGGTTGTTGCGCGTCAACATACGCCGTGCTTCGTCATCGTGGAACACTTCGCGCACGATCCGTCGGTAAATCAGCTGATGAAAGTGCAGCGCATCTGCCACCCCCGGAGACACCCCTCGTGCCAATTTCCTGTAAATGGAAAACACCGTTTCCCACACCGGGTATATCAGCAACAACATGGGAAACCACGGCGAGACTTGGTCGTGCCGCTGCACAAGTGTGATACTGGCCATGGCAATCACCCCACCCCACAGGTAAGCGCCACCATCGCCAGCGAAAATCAGGCCGCGGGGGTAATTCCACATCAAAAAACCTGCTGTGGCACCCGCCAGCGTCAGCACCATCAGCGCCAGAGAACGGTCACCCACCTGTAACGCCACGTGCGCAATGGCCAGGCAAATCAGGATGGCCACTGTGCCCGCCAACCCGTTGTAGCCATCGATCAAATTGAAAGCATGTGGCAAACCAGCGATGGCAACGAACGCCAGCAGCGCGCCCCACACGGGCCAGGCCTGCCAATAGGCATCCAGGGTTGAAAAACCCACCCTGTTGACTGTCAAACCCATCAATACCACCGCCAGCAACGCCGAAGCCGACGTCAATGCCAACCGGAATTTGGGACTCAGGCGTTGCGTGAAGTCCTCCAGCAACCCCGCCCCTACGGATGGGAGCAATGCCAATAACCACAGGGCGACAGAGGGTGCGTCGATGCGCAGATCGGCCGCCTTTGCAAACCCCGTCCCCACGCCAAACACCCCCAGCGCAGCAAACCATCCGATGAAGATACCCAAACCACCCACCCGTGGCACCGCACCAGCATGGAACCGTTGTGGAACGGACTCACTGTAACGTCGCCCATGGTCCAATGCATAGCGAATCAGCAGCAGACACAGCAACCACGTCAGCGCGCATGCGGCAAGGGACAGTACTACCAAAACTTCCACCTTATCGTGTCAATGCGGCGTGACGTCGCTTACCTCACGGGAAACCATGGGGTCGTCAAACTCAACTGCTCGACGTCCAATTCGCCCGTCAGACTCAGCAACCGCATTCGGGACGCCACATACCCCAACCGGGCTTCAGCCAGATCGCGCCGTGACTGTTGGGCCTGTTGCTCGGCGTTCAGCACATCCAACACCGTTCGCATGCCTGCCTGAAACGACTTCTGTACCGACACGATCACTTGATCGGAAGAGGCCACAGCACGCTCCAGTGCGGCCATGCGCATGGCACCTTCTGTCACGCCGCGCCACTCATTCTGCAGTTTGATGTGCAAATCGCGGCGAATGGCTTCCATGGTTTCTTCGATGCGCGCCTGCTCAGCCAACGCTTGACGCACCATCGACTGCACCGCACCACCGGCGTACAGCGGCAAATTGAACTGCAAGCCCACCTGGCGATTGATGTAGCTGCTTTGAGGCGATGTCACGTTTTCGCTGCCACTTCGAGTGATTTGGGCCACTGCATCCAAAGTGGGCTTGTGGCTGGCCTCGGCCTTGCGCACTTCCAGCCTGGCAGCGTCCAACCTGGCGCGCAATGCAACCAGATCGGGGCTTTTTTCGGTGGCGCGAGCCAACCAGTCGTCCACCGTCATGGCGTTGAAGGAGGCGGGCTTCAAAGCCAAGGGGTCCAGCGCAAGCACCCCATTGATGGGTTGCTGCAACATCAACTGCAACTGCAACAACGCCGTCTGCCGTGTTTGACGGGCCGCAAGCTGTTGTGCTTCGACGATGTCGAGGCGAGCCTGCGTTTCATCGATATCGGTCCGGATACCTGCGCCGCCTTCGAATCGCTTTTTGGCCGATTCAAACTGTTGAACGGTCAACCTGTGCTGCGCATCCAGCAATGCCAGGTTTTCCTGCGCCAACAACACCTGCAGGTATGCCTCGACCACCTTGATGCCAAGCGACTGCGCCTCACGGGCAAACAACGCCAGGGCATCGGCATGCTGCGCACGTGCCTGGTCCACACCCAAGCCCAATGCGGGCCTGTAAAGCGGCTGCCTGACCTGAAGCGTTTGGCTGTAGCTGAAGTAGCGCTCGTCCACGGAAGTGGGCACACCCAAAATGTTGTTTTGGGTACGACTCAGGTCATTGAAAAACCGGCTGGCGCCGACGGACACGTTGGGATACAGCGATGCCCGCGCCTGGACGATCCGCTCGGCGACACCGTCAGCTTGGGCACGTGCGGCCTTGAGGTTGGCGTCGTTGGCCAGTGCCAACTCATACGCTTGAACCAATCCCACCATCGGGGCGGCAGTGCCTGCAGCGACCGCGCTTGTGGGCATGGCAGGGGTTATCGACTGGGCGATTGCCACACCCATACACAGCCCGCCGACCAAGCACACGCCCATGACCGCCGAAGCGGCACGCCTGACAGGTGTCAATTTAAGTTTTGTGGTGTGGACGGCCATCACTCACTCCTCTTTCAATGAAGCAGCCATTCGCTTGAGCAACGGACTGAGCAAATACGTGAGCATGGTGCGCTCACCTGTTTTGACCACAATTTCAGCAGGCATGCCCGGCTGCAACTGGCGGTGACTGCCCAGGGTTTTCATGCCTTCGGGTGTGATGCGCAAGCGAGCCAGGTAATACCCGGCACCGGTGGCCTGATCCACCAGCAGATCCTGTGAAACCGACAAGATCTCGCCTTCGACAACCAATTGCGGTGTGTGTGCAAACGATGCAAAACGGACATCCGACTTCAAACCTGCATGCACCTTGTCAATGAGGTGGGGCTCGATACGTGTCTCCAGAATCAGCGGCTCTTTTTCAGGCACGATGTCCATGATTTTCTGTCCCGGCTGAACCACCGCGCCCACCGACTGGATGGTCAGGCCAACGACCTGCCCCGATGCCGGTGCGCGTATTTGCGTCCTCGCCAGGTCGGCATCCACTGCCGTCATTTTTTCGGCGTCGCCCTGCACTTCGCGGGTCACGTCAGCAATCTGGGTTTCGACCTCTTTTCTGTAGTCCTGCTGACGTGCCAGTTTGCGCTGCTGCAATTCCGAAATGGCCAACAAGGCACGGGCTGATTGCCCCTTCAGGTCAGCCTGTGCCGCCATGCTGTCGGCCACCAACCGTTCCAATTCAAGCAAGCGGTTGCGCGGGGCATAACCGTCTGCAACCAGCGGACGGGTCTGATCCAGTTCCTGGTTCACCAGCCCCAGTTGCACCGTGCGCGTTTGCAACACGGCCTGGTAGGTCTGAATCATGGCCTGCTGCCCCTTGACGCTTTCGTCAATGGCTGACAACTCGGCAGCCAAACCCGCTCGGCGCGCGCGCAGCAAGTCTTGCTGGGTGTTCATCTGGCTGGCAATCAAGGGGTCTGATTTGGCCGCGACCAGATCCGGGTGGAACTCGATGCTGGTGCGCCCCGATTGCTCGGCCATCAACCGACCTTGCATCGCACGCAGTCCCAGGTAGCGCTGGCGCACAGCTTCCCTGTTGGCACGAGCCGTGTTTTCGTCCAGCTCAAGCAGGGCTTGCCCTTCCGTGACGATGTCCCCTTCGCGCACGAGCACAGTCTTGACAATGCCCCCGGACAAATGCTGCACCGCCTTGCGTTTGGTGTCCAGCGTGACCATACCGTGGGTGGGCACACCTTCGTCGAGTGGGGCAAAACCTGCCCAGAGCAAGAATCCGCCCAGGCCCAGACCCAGCACCCACAGCCCCAACCGGGATGCCCGGCCCGTGTCTGACGGCGGCACATCTGACGTTGCATCCGCCTGATCGGCGGACTTTGCTGCCGCTTGGTTTACCTGAAAGCTCATGTTCAGTTCTCTTTCTTTGCTTTTCATTGGGTTTGTGTGCTCGCTGCGGCGGCGTTCGCCGCTGACACAGCCTTCAGCACGTCGTCGCGGGGACCGGAATGGGCAATTCGCCCGTCCCTCATGACCACAACGTTATCGGCGACCTTCAGCACACCGGTGCGGTGGCTGATCAACACCACAGCGGCACCGCGGGCTCTCATTTGCACCACGGCCTGGAGCAAGGCGGTTTCGCCCACGTCGTCCAAGTTGGCATTCGGTTCGTCCAACACAATCAAGGCGGGCTGGCCATACAGGGCTCTGGCCAAACCCAATCGCTGGCGTTGGCCGCCCGACAAAATGCCACCAGCCATGCCCACAGGCGTGTCGTAGCCTTTGGGAAACCGAAGCAATGCATCGTGCAAGCCAGCTGCCTTGGCCGCCGCAATGACCTGCTCGGCATCCACCTCGCCCAACCGGGCAATGTTCTCGGCAATCGAACCTTCGAACAACTCAACGTCTTGCGGCAAATAGCCGACCAATGGCCCCAATTCCTCGTGATTCCAAGCGTCCATGGGCCGCTCTCCCCACCAGACGGTACCGGAACTGGCTGGCCAGACACCCAGCAGCACCCTGGCCAGTGAAGACTTTCCGCTGCCCGACGGCCCCATGATCACGGTCACCGTACCGGGCGGCAATGCCACGCTCACGTCACGCAGAATGGGGGGCTGCGCTTGTTCTGCATTGGGCGCCCCGGCCACCACATGCTCCATTCGAACCAACCCTTGAGGGGGCAGCTTCTGAAACGGTGACTGCTCGCCGTCAAACTCATCCAGCAGGTTTGCGAGCCGCTGGTACGCCTGTCTGGCACTCATGAACCCACGCCATGAACCCACCAGCATGTCAATGGGTGCCAGCGCACGCGTCGTCAACACGTTGGCAGCAATCATGGCCCCCGCAGACAATTCGCCATCAATGACCAGCAGCGCACCTATCCCCAACGCCAATGATTGTTGGGCGTACCGCACCCATTTGCTGACCGCAGTGACGCGGTGTTGCGAACCGTGTGTGATGGCATGCTGCTGCAGATACCCATCCTGATACGTCTGCCAGCGCTGCCGCAGGGACTCCAGCATGCCCATGGCCTCGACGGCTTCAGACGTGCGTAGCTTGGCCTGAACCTGTGCCACCGACTGCATTTGGGCGCGGCTCAACGCCTGGGCAGGCTCCAGTGAACGCCGGTGCCCCCAGTAGGCCATGGCAGCTTGCACCAGGGCGAACCCTATCGCAGACCATCCCAACACCGGGTGCAGGAAGAACAGCACACCCAGATAAATCGGGGTCCACGGCGCATCGAAAAACGCGATCGTGCCGCTGCCTGTCAGGAACTGGCGCAACTCGGTCAGGTCGTTGAGTGGCCGTGCGGGCTGCATGCCTGGGCGGCGCAAATGCGCATCGAAACTGGCTCTGAATACGCGGACCGACAGCAAGTCGTTCATGCGCACACCCACGCGCACCAACACTCTGCTGCGAGACCATTCGGCAAACGCCATCACGGCAAACAAGAACAACGTCACCAGAGACAGCACCACCAGCGTCAATTCACTTCGGCTGGAGAGCACCCGGTCAAACACCTGAAGCATGTACAACGTGGGGGCCAGCATCATGAGGTTGGCCACCATGCTGAAAATGCCCACCACCCACAGTTCGCGTCGGAACTTGCTCAACCAGTATTTCAAGCCTTTCGGCGCACTGTCTTCCATCCCGTTTCCGTGGGCGCTGCCACTGTCAGGCATAACGATTTGATTGTTGTGTTGGCTCATGCTGCCGCCCCCTGTGGCCGCGATGCGGCAGCGTCAGCCGCAGCTTTATTGAGTGCCGCAAGCACATCGTCTCGCGGCCCGAACGCCTGCTGCACACCATCCCGCAGCACCAGCATGTGTGAACAGACCTGAAGTGCGCTGGTGCGATGGGTGATCAGCACGAATGTCATGCCCAACGCCCGTTTGCTGGCAACAGCCTGCGCCAGCGCCAGTTCGCCGGCTTCGTCCAGGCTGGAATTCGGCTCATCCAGCACCACAAACGCGGGGTTGCCATACAAAGCACGCGCCAGACCCACCCTTTGCCGCTGACCACCCGACAGGCGCGCACCTTCCATGCCCAGCTTCGTGTCATAGCCATCAGGCAACGACTGTATCCATTCGTGCATGCCCACAGCCCGCGCAGCCTCTTCCACCGCAGCCCGGCTCACGCGGCCGAAACGTGCAATGTTCTCCGCTATCGAACCATCGAGCAACTCGACACCTTGAGGCAAATAGCCCAGGTGAGGACCGAGTTCCTGTTTGTTCCAAGCAAACACATCGGCGCCATCCAGACGGACCTTGCCAGCCAAAGCTGGCCAGACACCGACCAACAGACGCGCAAGCGTTGTCTTGCCACTGGCTGATGGCCCCACAACAGCCAAGGCATCGCCAGGTTTCAGGCCAAACTGAATGCCGCGCAGTATCTGAACCTGTTGACCAGGGGCGGCGGCAACCAGTGACTCGACAGCCAGAAACCCCTTGGGCGCGGGCAATGGCATGCCCTCGTCCGATTCAGAAACCTGTTGCAGCATTTGAGACAGCCGCTTCCATGACTCGCGCACGTTGACCACACTCCGCCACTGCGCAATGGCCTGCGCCAATGGGGCAAGTACCCTGCCGCCCAGTACCGACCCGACAACCATCATGCCTGGGCCACCCCAGAGTGCATTACCCAACACCAACCAAGCAGCCAAGCCCAGCAAGGCAGAAGACAAGGTGGTTTGCATCATTTTTGTCAACGCCTGAAACAGACCTGCCCTGTCGGATGCCAAGGCTTGCTGGAACAGCATCTTGTCTTGCAACACCATCCAGCGTCTGTGCAATGCAGCACGCATGCCCATGGCGCGCACCACCTCCGCATGACGCAACATGGCATCGGCCTGTTGGCTTGCCATGACTGCCAGCCGGTTGGCCTGAGACAGCGGCGGTTGCGTGCGGCGCTCGTTACCCCATGCCAGACCCACCTGGACGATGGCACCGAGCAAAGACACCACACCCAGCACCGGAGACAGCATGAAAATCAGCACAAGGAACACCAAGGCCGCAGGTACTTCAGGCAGTGCCGACACGGCCGGTCCGGGCAGAAAATCTCTGATGGTGCGCAAGTCGTTGATAGGTTGTGTGGAACCCGTGCCGGGACGACCCAAGTTCATGCGAAATACGGCTCGGTAGACGCGCGGCATCAAGCCACGCTCCAGGTTGTCACCCACTTCGCGCAATGTTTCCGATCGTGCCCACTCCAAAGCCTCCATCACGGCCATGGCAAACAACGTGATGACGGTCAACATCACCAAGGTCATGTGGCTGCGACTGTCCACCACTCGGGCATACACCTCGAACATGTAGGCCGTGGGGGCCAGCACCAGCAAGCTGGACACCATGCCGAACACAAACGCACGCCTCAAAATGGGGCGCTGTTTCTCAAATGCTGCGCCCAGTTCGTCTGGACCGAGGCCTTGGCTTGACTGCCGACTCATGCGCCCATCTCCACACCCACATAGGGTGGCAGTGCCAGAACGTTCGGCACCGGCTTGGCATTGCGTTCAATCGCCACACCGGCAACTTCTGCATCTCGAGCATCTGCCTTATTGAAATAAAACGTCAACATGAATCTTCCTTCCACACCTTTACTCAAGGTAATTTCTGTCAATTTCTGATGGGCTAACTGCTCTTTTTGAGCGACAGTTAACTTCAACTCAAATTTGATGCGCCCATCCATGGTGTACATGGACAAGTTCTGGCCGGTTAGCGTCAGCGTATGGCTGTCAAAGTAGACCGGGCAATCACCGGCAAACCGTATAACGGGCAGTGCCCGCCCCACCATTTTTTTTATGTTGTAGGGGCTTGCCGGGTGTTGGTACACCAACCGAGACACTTTGCTGACGGCATAAATGGCGTTGCACACCATTTGCGAGCCCATTTCAGGGAAGTTTGCTCTCAACTCCCGGTATTTCAGATGATGGAGCGTGACCCTGTTCCAACAATGTTGCTCACTCACAAAGGGTGACAACTCGTTGCACAGCGCCGCAAATGCCGCCTGCAACTTATCCAAGCGAGCGTGCTGATTTTCACTGGCATCCAACGTCACACTGAACACACTCACTGAGTTCAATATTTTTCCTATATGAATTTTAGGAGATAAAAAAAGCGGGCGCTTCACGCCCGCGTTACACATTATACCTGTGCTTTAGCAGTACTCGATCAATTTGAACTGGTCGAATCCCAAATTTTTCCCATGTTCCGGAAATTTCCGGTCCCGGACTTGTACCCAAAATGTACTTGCAGCATGAATGGTGCTGCCTCTGCTTTTGAGAATCCCAGTGGAATTTCAATCACATCAGACGCAGATGCAGGCGCAACCACATGCTTGAAAGCCACTGAAGCAGGATTCGGCAAAGTCAACTGAGTCCATCCAGCCACATTTGTCGTTGCGTTCGTCGCCAAGAAGAACCACTGATCGTTTGTAAAGAAAAAGGCATTGATTGGCAACAAGCCTCCAACCCAATAGTCCACGGCACCACCTGCAGCGAATTCAGCCGTACCTCTTGTCAGCGTCACTCGCAAAGTCACCGCAGCTGTTGTCGGGTCTGTTACCACCTCAGTGCTTATGGTCGTTGCAAACCCTGCCGGACTGACCACCAAACTTGCGGATTGAGCACCACACGTGAACGTCACAGTCGTCGCAGTGGTCAGGGCAGCAGCAGCTGTGCTGTTCAACAACCAGACGGGGGCATTTGGCGTCAATGCTGCGATGATTGAATCGGCTTGCATCAGCGCTGAGGGACTTGCCGTACACGCCGGCATCGTTGCGGTAGCAGGGACTGGGCTGATTTTTACACTGTTGGCAGTTGCACCGACAGTAATCTCAGCAACGGACAACGTGATGCCCGTCAAAGAGGTCGATGTGCCTGGATTGGTGCCTGGATTGGTGCCTGGATTGGTGCCTGGATTGGTGCCTGGATTTGTGCCTCCTGCAACAGGATCACCATCACCACCAAAGGTCATGGCAGCATATCCTTGCGCATACAAGTCACGGTTGATCTCGTAGATAGCACCCAATAAATACAGCGACGAGCCATTGAGGACACGGAAATATATCCAACGGCCGGTTGAAGTGGGCGCTGAACTGAAACGTGCCTCACCCGCCAGACTGATGTTTCCACCGTAATTGTGGACCATGACCAGCTCTTCACCGTTCATCAATCTACCGTATGAAGAGTAAATATCTTGACTGTTGCGCTTAGTCTCGTACTCGGTGTCACTCAGCGCAGCCGTTCTCTCTGGGGCTGAATCCATGCGAACAGCGACTGCGTATTGGCTGTTCTGCGGCAAATTGCCGGTGACAGAGAAGAACGTTGTCCCCGCAGGCACATAGACCTTAAATTGATTGAAATCAGAATACCCTGTGAAATTGAAACTCAACCCACCCGATGGGGATTGACACAGGCTTCTGTACTCTGGGTAACCCAACGCGCACCCGCTCACACCCGTAGGTGCATATTGATTTTTAAAACCCAAGAGGGGATCACTGGTACGCGAATAATAATTGCCTTGCGCATCCACTCCACTGGAGGTCAGATAGGTAAGGGGATACTGATGGAGAGAAATGAACTGTGCATGCACAACCCCGCACACGAGGGCAGAAAAAATTACGAATAAACGGGTGATTCGGTGCAACGCAGACATCACAACTCCTTAGTTTAAAAAGAACAAAGGCAGCCACCAGGGCTGCCTTTGTTTCCAACCTACAACCGAAAATTAACGGGTGCTGGAAGCGTAAGCCCAAGTGAACTTGTTCGTGTCTTTTTGCAACACGGTCACGAGAGCTGGCACGCCTGAACGGCCGGTGTTGGTGCTGTCAGCAGCCACGGCGACCTGAGCAGCAGCAGCTGTCGGGTTACGGAACGTGATACGTGACCAACCTTCAGTAAAGGAACCCGTACCGATCTGAGAACCGAATGCCAGCCACTGGAATTCAGTCAAGCAAGTTGACGATGCCACGGGCAGAGGAGACACGTTGAAAGACGCGCCAATGATGGTGTTTTCGAAGTTGTCGAAAATATCAGCATTGATACAGGTAGTAGCCGTGAAGGGGTACTGACCGTCTGTCACGTTGTTGTATGTCAACTTCGTGGGGAACGTGAAGGTAGCCAGGGAAACTTTGCCAGCGCCCACAGAGTAGGGAACGGCAATGTTGTTGGTCCACAGGGCTTCTTCCACGTCACGCACAGGAGTGCGTTGACCGGCAACGTCCAAGCCAGACAGGATACCCACTTCAGTTTTGAAGGAGTTGTCGTAGTCAGCCAGAGCCAGCAAAGGCAGAGTGGCGCTACCAATGCCAGGCGCATTTGCAGTCACGGAACCGGTCAGCACGTTAGGCGTAGCGGCTTGAGCAACCAAAGCGGGCGCTGCAGTGTGAGCAGCCAGAATGTTTGGCTTCAAAACACCAGGACGGAAAGGAGTCACGTCGTATGCGCTGCCCAGGATGACTTCAACGTAGCCTTGGTTAGGCAGCGCTGCGCGACCATCTGTGCCGTCGTTCGTGTAGACAGCTGGGTTGGTTGCAGATGCGAAAGAAGCGCTGTTGTACAGCTGGATGGAATCATCCGCGCTGGTGATAACAGACGTTGTGCAATTGCCACCAGCATCAGCGGCAGCACAAGAAACGGTACCGTTCCAAACGTCGCTTGGTGACAGGTAGATCAAAAAGTCAAGCACTTCAGCTGAAGACACGGGGTGACGGAACACCACTTTGGCCACAACAGACTGGGTAGTGCTGGTGTTGATTACTTTCAGGTCGGTAGTCAAGCCACCGCCAATAAAGTAAGCGGGAGCGAACAGGAAATCGCCTGTACCTTCGCGGCTAACGTCAACAGCACCTGCGGTACCAGCTACCAGCGCAGCGGCAACAGCCGCGACCACGCGTTTTTTAAGCATCACTTTTACTCCTACGGGTTGGAAAAAATATAAACAGCTTTCAAGCCAAGTTGCCTTGATTTTCCTTGAGCTTGTGACGCGAGCCAGATCAGCCCGAGAACCACTGTTAGCCGCATCATAGTAGAAAAACATCGGCAACCTCAAGTTGCCAAGCGCGAAACACGTGACAAGCATCACAGGCACAGACAGGTGTTGCACCATCGCAACAAGACTCAGCACCAACGGTTTTGCAGAGCTTCTCGTGGAAATCACTCCAGACTCGCGGGCCCTTGCACCCGATAAGCGTATCCCTTGCTGAGTGATTCAATCTAAGTGAGGAGCACAGAAATTGACGATAGCAAAGGCGCTGCCGACAGCTCGCTACCCGTTGGAATACTGACAAGAGGCGGTATGCCTACCAGAGGACTGGCAAGACATGGCGGCAGTTGCCAAGACGTTGGGCATGGTCGATCAGCCGTTGCTTAGCTGGTTCAAGGTACACCAACAGGGCAAGCCCATTGGAGCCGACAGCAGCCCGGTGAGCGCCGAACAGATAGGGCGCTCCAGACTGCATGCCGAACTGGCGCGGGTAACGACGGGACGTGACATCCTGGGAGTAGCGCCGGCGTATGCCGCAACGGCAGCGAAGTGAAGTACGCCTTCATCTCGCGCCACCGGGGCGTATAGCCGATCTCGATGGCGCAGCAGGACAGCGTGGCAGGGTTCCACGGGCACTTCGTCGCCATGCCAGCGATGCCTGCGGCGCCAGCCCAGCAACGATGTCCACGGCGACTCATGCCGAGACACGCTGCGACCGTGATTCACCGAAGACATGCTCATTCCGATGAGGTTCGAAGAAAATTGACTGACCGATCAACCTCGGTGACCCCGTGCGTGGTCTATCTATCAGACGCAGCTTCTGGGGACAAGGTCATTTCAAAACGCGTGCATCAGGCAGTCAGCATTGACCACCGATAGAACAGCACCTTCGGAATGCGGGCGACGCCGCTCGAACGCACAGTGGCTGCAGGTAACACCCCCAGTTTTTCAAATGCAGGCCATGCAGACAGGCTCTGAGAATCCAGCGTTTGAGGCCAAGCCGCCTCAGGCTTGCCCGCCAAGCACAAAATTGGAGGGCGAGATGCATCTTCAAAGGCGAGGTGCAACGTGTCTCCCACCACATGACTGAACCCTTCGTCGCTCCGCGCCAGATTCGCAACTTCCAACAACGCTTCAGGGTGAAGTTTGACATCTGGCGGCAACGTGATGAACCAGCCTTGCTTGTTGCAGTTCGCGGAAGCGGCGCAAGAGGTGACGCGAGCTGTCACCACAGACACCCTGCTGTCGCACGTTTGCAGCAAACGCATTGCATTTTTGACTGATGCCGTTTGATTTTCATCCATCAAGAGGTGCAAACACCAGTCCGTGTGAGACTGATACACCAACGAGAAGAACTGATCCAAAAGATCATGAACAGCCTGAGGCCTTACCTCAATGTGCACCCAATTTGCGGATTGTTTGCTGCTCGGCTGCGCCTCAACGCTTCCCACCGACTCCCGCACGCGGTCGGCTTGCTGCGCAGACAGTGCGTCGGACTGGGGTTCCTCGACTGGACCGGTTGTTCGCAGCCGACGCAGTTGCTCAAACAAACTGAGCGGCAGCACTTTTTTCAACGTAGATACACACCACCAGTACAACAAGACGGACAAAGGCGGTGCCTTTTGCAACGCTTGCAGTTCTGAAATGGTTCGGTCTCGCCATTCAACTTCGGCGCGCAGATGCGCTTCCAGCTCCCATTGCCTGTCAAGCTGCAATGCCAGCCACCGGGATCGGTGGGTAGCCAGCTTCTGGGCGAACCCCACGGCAGATATCCACTCAACCTGAGTTTCAAGCATCCCCTGAAGGAACTGGGCACGGCGCTCCGCAGCGAGGTCTTCCGTACCCGAACTCTCACGCCGCGAATCACATGGAACATGCTTTACCGCACGCACAGAAACGCCAGCAGCCAATCTGCGATTGGCTTCAGGAAGCTGAAAGTGCTGGAGGACATCGAACCTTTGCAGGTCATCTGATGAGGCACAACCGCGAGCGACTGAACGCAAGGCCTCCACCACCTGACCAACGCTGAAAGCTTCAACCGTCGGCCTCGCATCGTCACCCAATGCTTCCAAATAGTCCGAAAGCAGCCATTCCAAACTCCACATGGGACGCTGGTACGGCTCCACACCACTCCACTCGATTTCAAAGTTCCTGAACCAGTGCCGCAACCCAGCTTCCGTCGCATTGAAATAATGGTGTGGGTAGGCGTGCTCAGGCTGCAAGAACGCCGTATCGATCTTCGCCACCCCCCCAAGCTTCAGTACCCGACGCACTTCTTCTGCAGCGATATCCGGATACTGCAGGTGCTCAAAAACCGCCTGGCTGATCAACGCATCGAAGACATTGGACTTGAAGGGCAAACAATCAGCAGATGCCACAACGTCAGTCATGGGAAACCGAAATACATCTACCTGAACAACATGCTCATATTCGATGTGTTTGCCCCCTGCGCCTAAATCAAGCACAAGTCCGTTGACAAACTGCTCCAGTATGGCGATGGAAGCCGGGCTGTAGGGATGCTTCGAAATGTTCTCGTCTGCACCCAGTTGTGCGCCCAGCCCCTGCGTCACAAGCTCAGGGGAAATCAGAATGGGCACGCCACCGATCACTTGATATGCCAAAGAACAGTTCTGGCAAATCAACTCATGATCAGCATGCTTCAATACACCACCGCACACTGGACAGGCCAACAACGGCAACAACTTTTGCAAGCGTGCGAGGCGCTGCTCAACGGTTCTCAAGGCATCTTCCTTCGCGGTGGCCAGGCATATGAAAAGTCCTCAGCCTGGTTGGTCAAATTGGGGCTGTAACACGGGTCATTCGCCAGCAACGCTGGCCAGCGCTTCTGCAAAATGCCAATTTCCCCCGCAAAACGCTGCTGCTTTTCAGGCGTGTCCTCGTGTCCCCTGGTCACCGACTCATGGTGAACCATCTGCGCAAACGGTGTCCAGACATTGCGAAAACCCGCCGAATGCACACGCAGACAAAAATCGACATCGTTGAACGCCACCTTGAGCGACTCGTCCAACCCACCAATCTGGTCAAACACCGATCGCCTGATCAGCAAGCAGGCAGCGGTAACCGCCAGAAAGTCTTGCGTCAGCACCGCTCGCCCCATATAGCCATGATGCCCTTTGGGCAAGTACTTGTGCGCGTGGCCCGCCACACCACACACCATGATGACCCCACCATGCTGCAGACGCCCGTCCGGGTACCAAAGCCTGGCCCCCACACACCCCACCCGGGGCTCAAGTGCAACACCCACCATCTCGGCCAACCACTCGGGGTGGGTAATTTCGATGTCGTTGTTCATCAGCACCACAAACTCACCCCGGCACATGTCACGCACCGCGCGGTTGTTCAACGCTGAATAGTTGAACGGGCTTGGGTCACGCAGCACCTTGATCTCACCCGCCAGCTCCCGCTGCGCCATCAAGGCCAAAGCAGCCGGATCGTCACTGCCGTTGTCGACGACCACCACCTCGATAGATTGGTAGCGCGTTGTTTTGAGGGAGTCGAGGCACGTCTTCAACAGATCCACACCGTTGCGCGTGGGAATGACGATAGACACCAACGGATGGACTTTGGGCAACGCCCACTGAACCCGGTACATGCCCGGCGCCTCAGGCGCCTCCAGCACCTCGCCGGGCAAACCGCGCCGAGCCAAATGCTCGGTCAATGCCCGCTGCCCAGCCAGAAATGCATACGACTTCTCCTGATGGCCGCCTGCGGTAGACCCTGGGGTCACACGCCAGTGATACAGCACATGCGGAATGTGCCCAATCTGTTCCGGGTTGACTGCGTCGACAGCCCTCAGTGCAAGGTCATAGTCCTGTGCACCCTCAAACCCCAGCCTGATACCCCCCAACGTTTCCAACAACGCCCGCTCGTAGACTGCAAAATGACACATGTAATTGTGTGAGCGCAACAAACCAAGGTTGAAATCAGGTTTGAAATAGGGATCGAAACGCTGGCCATCCAACCCGATTTTGTCTTCATCCGAATACACCAGCCGAACACCCCGATGCGACTCGAACCACTCGACCACCCGCAGCAGCGCATGGGGCGCAAGCACGTCATCATGGTCAAGAAAAGCGACATAGTCACCGGTGCACATCGACAACGCCGAGTTGGTTGCTGCCGATATGTGCCCATTCGACTCACGTCGCATCACCTTGATCCGGCTGTCCGAACCAGCCAACCCTTCCAGCAGCGGCCACACATGGGGCTGCGTGGATGCATCGTCACAGATGCACAACTCCCAATCCCCGTAAATCTGGGATGTCACCGATGCGATGGCCGCCTCCAAGTCGTTGGCCAACGTGTTGTACACAGGCATCACCAACGACACCTTCGGTCGGTGAGTCAATGCCGCCAGGTCAGCAGCCAAAGCAGACACGGCGTCAGCGGTCAGCGTGTCAAACCGGGCCACCCAATCGGCATACGTTCTGCCCGTCGCGACTGCGTTCTGCCCCTCTGACTGAGTGGCCCCACTGTCTACCCGGCTCAAAACACCCTGAACGCCCTCTGCCTTGAGCAGTGCAACCCCACGGTCCACCGCACCCTTCATCCCCAATCGCCTGGCCACCTGCGTAACGCGCGTGGCCAGCCGCAAGGGCTTCGTGACCGACCAGGAACGGCTTGACACCACCTGGTCAAAACGAGCCTGCAACTGTTCGGCCCGCAACTCCGCTTGATACAGGCGTTGATGCACAGCTTCCAGCTCATGCGTCAGCGCGGCCTCTCTCGCCAGAACGTGGTCCCGCTCACGAGCCAAATTCTGCTCACGCTGCCCAGCTTCTTGCTCACGCTGCAACGACTGGTTCAGCAGCAAAGTCTGGTGGTCGCGCTGGTGGGCAGCAACCATCCAATCCCGCCTGGCCTCGTTGCGCTCATGTCGAAGCGTTCCGCATTCCTGCCGTTGTGCCTCACATTCCTGACGAATCTGGTTCGCATCCTGACGAATCAGGCTCGCATCCTGCCTGGCTGCATCGCGATCCGCACACGCATGGTCATGCGCCACGCGCAACGCATGCGCATCTGTACGGGCACGGTCTGCATCTTCCAGCGCCTTCACACACCGGTGCTGTTCGTCTTGCAACCGTTGGTGCAGGTCTGCCTGTTGCGCATGGAAACCCGTCACCAGGCCCAACAAACGTCGCCGGTCCAGCGAACGGCGCACCAACTCATTGAATGCATGTGCATCGAGCTTCACAGACCATTTCGCAAACAGCGCATCGGTCGCTCGCCTGGCCCTGTCGGCATTGACGGCAACCCCTTCCCCACTGCCCCCCCCC
>JAVBXK010000029.1 GCA_030824555.1 bacterium | reverse complement strand
ACGTCCACCCGTGGCAACAGCACGGGCTGGGCCGGGTGGGTGATGTCCACCACGCCCAGCACGCCTGCGTCGGCGCTGGTGTACAGCAGGGTTTGCCCGTCGGGCGTGGCGGCCACGATTTCGGCCACACCGTCCACCGCCAGGTGCGCCACCATGGCAAAGCTGCCGGGGTGGGCCGATGCAGTGGGCGCGGCCTGCGCCAGCGGTGCACAAGAAAAAGCCGCGGTCAGTGCCGCGGCCAGAAGGTGTTGGGAGAAGGCTTGCATGGGGGGCTCAAGGGTGAAACAACCCGCCTAGGCTATGCGTTTGCCGTGACAGTTGCGTGAAAAAATAAAGATAGCTGACAGTGCATATGAATAAAGCGCTGGATGCTGTTTTGATGCTATTTTTTCATCACATGTGCCGTGCCGTGCCCTGCCCATTACAGATCAGGCCGGTCAGCCTGTCTGCACGCGCGATGCGTGCGGTGGGCACACATCCAAAAAAACAGGCTCCGCAGAGCCTGTTTGGGGTGCCAGCCACAGGCCACCGGTGGGGTGACCTGCGGGCTGGGGGGCGGCAGGGGCACTCGGCCTTAAGCGAGCTTCAGTTGTGTGGCCTCGCCAGTCAGGTAACCCACGGCGGCACCGTACTTGTTTTTGTAGTTGGCCTTGACGAGTGGGTCCAGCGTGGCCTTGACCACGTTGTGGATGCTGCCCCAGTCGCCCACGTGCTGGAAGTTGCTCATGACGTAGGTCCAGCCGTTCAGCTCGTCCACCGCGTGCAGGCCGGTAGATTCGCCACCTGCCGGGATGGACATGATGCGCGACAGCACCTTGGAGTCAATGTTGTAAGCCCACAGGAAGTTGTTGACGTGCTGGCCGCTGTCTTCCCCGATGAACAGGGTGCGCATTTTTTCCGAGAACTTCAGGTTGTCGGGGTTGCCAATTTTGTCGGGGTTGGCCGTGTTGCCCAGTGCATCGGCCACGATGTCTTCGCCCACCAGCAGTGCTTTGGTGTCAACCGGCATCCATTCGCTGTTGATGGTTGCACCGGCCGTGTCTTTCTGGCCACCCTTGAGGTTCAGCGCCATCACGGCGCCGGCATTCACTGCCTTGGGGATGGAGACGCCGTTGCCAACGGTGTTCGCGGCATTGCCGGCCACCATCGAATCGCGGCAGTTCTGCAGGGCAGAGTAGGCCACTTTGTCTTTGATGTTGACGGTGGTGCCTTCCATTTTGGAAAAGCCCATCGATGCGCCCACGAGTGCCGAGTAGCGGTGCGTTTCCAGGAAGGCGGCAGCCTTTTCCATACCGGCTTTCAGCTTGACCCACTCGACCTTGCCATTGGCGGTGATTTTGGTGAACGAGGCATCCAGCGGGTCGGTGGACACCACGGTCATGATGTCGGTGGGCTTGATGCCGCCGTCCACCAACCCACGGATCTCGGCGCTGGTGGCCGAGCCCAGTTTGATCCAGGTCAGTGGTGCCGCAGCGGCTGCGGGGTTCAGTGTGAAGCCAGCGCCCACCTTGGCCACGTACAGCGTGCCAGCAGACAGGTCTTTTTCCTTGTCGGCCACGAACACGTAGTAGCCGCTGTTGGTGGCATCGTCACCCATCAGCACGGTGCGGTTGTCGGGCATGACTTGCACCAGCTCGTGCGAAATGCGGCCCATGCAGTAGTGCTTTTTGATGGTGCCCGTGCCGTCGGCGCTGACGGTCACTTCGGGCATGTGCCCGTAGTTGTATGGGTTGGCACGGCTGGCGTCGCCATACAGGTTTTTGCTGAAGTCATCCATGAAGTTCTTGCTGCGCAGCGCGAAAGCGTCGGGCTCATATTCTTCGCTGGACAGGTGCGTGTTCCAGGGCGACAGGCTGGCGCCACAGGTGATCCACAGGCCGTTGACGCCCGAAGTGTTCACGTTGTGGTACTTCACCAGCGTCAGCTTGCCGGTGGTGGGGTTCTGGTCGAGTGTGAGCACGGCAATGGGAGAGGGCAACTTGCCATACATGTTCGTGGTGCCGTCCTGCGCCCAGCTGGTGTATTCGAACTGCACCACTGCAAACACGGTGTTGCCGGTCACGCCTGTGACCTTGGCACCGTCAATTTTCAGCAGCGACGTGCCGTCGGGTGAGTCCGAGAAGAACTGGCGCGACGCGCCCGCCACACTGGTGTCCATCAGGGGGTTGTTGTTGATGTCGTAGTAACCACCGGCCAGGGTCTTGCCGCCCTTGCCGTCGGCCACCAGGTCACCGGTCACGAAAAACGGCTGATACGCCAGCTTGAAATCCTGCTTGGTGTTGTCGCTGAACTTCACCGTCATGGTCGAGCCCACGGTGGTCGTGGCCATGGCGGCTGCGTTGGCCAATGTGGGGGCCGACATGGAGCTGAAGCTGACGCTGCTCACCAGCACTTCGTCATTGCCGCCGCAGCCCGTCATCAGTGCACTGCACGCAGACAGGGTGCCCGCCATGGGCAACAGGGGCATGCCTGAAAGCAATTTCAGGGCGTGGCGGCGAGAGGTATCAGGGACGTTTTTCATGCAGTTGTTTCCTGGTTGGGCACCGGTGCCTGCCAACGTGGTCAGGCCCAGTGGGTTCGAAAAACCGCATGCTCATGTATGTGTGTGAAACGTTCGTGACGTTTTCAAGGTTTTTTTGTGTCAGTCTGCCGGTTCAGAATGTGCATTGCATGTCCACCGTATCTGCTTTCCACCCCACCACCACCGCCGTGCCTTGCCTCATGCAAGCTTGGGGCAAGCACCAGGCCGAGCTGCAAGGCTGGCTGCTGCACCGCTTGGGTGACCGGGCACAGGCACAAGACCTGTTGCAAGACGTGTTCCTGAAGGGCCTGCGCCAGGGCGGGCGGTTTTGCAGCGTCGGCAACGCCCGGGCCTGGCTGTTTGAAGTGGCGCGCAACACCCTGGCCGACCATTTGCGCCGCCAGCACCCCAGCGAGCCCCTGCCAGACGACGTGGCCGAGTGGCCTGCGGACGAGCCCGAACCCGCGCCTGTGGTGGACCAGCTCACCGGTTGCCTGGCCCGCGTGCTGACCGAGCTGCCCGAGGCCGATGCCGACATCATTCGCCAATGTGACCTGCAAGGCATGCGCCAGCAGGACTACGCCACCTTGCACGGCTTGGGGTTGCCCGCAGTGAAGGCCCGCCTGCGCCGCGCACGGCTGCGGCTGAAGGCAGCCATGACCGAGGCCTGCGCCATACAGACCAGCCCCCAGGGCGGTGTGGAACATTTCACGCCGCGTGGTGATTGAAAATTTTGTAGCTGACTGTTGAATACGGAAAAGCGCTGGGGTCACTTTTCATTTGAAATATGTCAGCCTGTGCGTGGCAGGCGGGTCACCTGATGGCACCGGCACGTGCATCCTTTTGCAAGGTGCTGCGTCTTCATGGGTATGAACACCGCAACATCCCCCAGCAGCTTGCAACTGGCCAAAGCCTGGCCTTTGCATCACCCGCGTATTTTTTTGCCGCTGGCCGCCGCGCTGTGGTGGGCGCTGTACCAAATGCTGGTGCCAGCCTCTGAATGGCTGGTGGCCCGGTTGCCCGTAGACCGGGCCAGCCACCTGGGTGGCGCGCTGCAGTTTTTCTTCTATGACACGCCCAAGGTGCTGATGCTGCTGACCGGGGTGGTGTTCGTCATGGGCATGGTCAACAGCTACTTCACGCCCGAGCGCACCCGTGCGCTGCTGGCGGGCAAAAGCGAAGGCGTGGCCAACGTCATGGCGGCCACGCTGGGTATCGTCACCCCGTTTTGCAGTTGTTCTGCGGTGCCGTTGTTCATCGGGTTTGTGCAGGCAGGTGTGCCGCTGGGGGTGACGTTTTCGTTCCTCATTTCGGCCCCCATGGTCAACGAGGTGGCGCTGACGCTGTTGTTCAGCCTGTTCGGCTGGAAAGTGGCGGCGCTGTATTTGGGCCTGGGGTTGACGGTGGCCATCGTCGCGGGCTGGGTCATTGGCCGCCTGGAGATGGAAGCCCACCTGGAAGACTGGGTGCGCGACATGCCCAAGCTGTCTGCCGACTTCGAGCCAGGCCAAACCACCCTGGCCGACCGCGTGCAAGCCGGGTTTGCCGCCGTGAAAGAAATTGTGGGCAAGGTGTGGCCCTACATCCTGGCGGGCATTGCCATCGGTGCGGGCATTCACGGTTATGTGCCGCAGGACTTCATGGCCAGCTTCATGGGCAAAGAGGCCTGGTGGTCGGTGCCGCTGGCGGTGCTGATCGGCGTGCCCATGTACACCAACGCGGCTGGGGTCATCCCCATCGTGCAAGCCTTGTTGGCCAAAGGCGCGGCGCTGGGCACGGTGCTGGCCTTCATGATGAGCGTGATCGCGCTGTCGCTGCCCGAGCTGATCATCCTACGCAAAGTGCTCAAACTGCGCCTCATTGCCACCTTCGTGGCCGTGGTGGCATCGGGCATTTTGATGGTGGGCTATGTGTTCAACGCCGTGCTGTGACGGCAGTCATGCCGCATGAACGCCCTGATGTTTTCCGATATCCCTTGATAAAAACCACTGGAGACAACCTGATGCAACGCCGCCCCTTTCTTGCCACCCTTGCCCGCACCGTTGCCCTGGTGGGTGGCTTGTCGCTGTCCTGGGCCGCCCATGCGGTGGACATCACCTTCAAACCCGTGGCCCCCGGCGTGTTCGCCTACGTGGGCGACACCGAGGGTCGCACTTACGAGAACGAGGCGCTCAACGCCAACATCGGCCTGGTGGTCACGCCCGCCGGCGCGGTGCTGATCGACCCCGGTGCCACCTTCAAAACCGGCGCCACGATTGCTGCGGCGGCCAAAGCCGTGACCCCGCAACCCATCAAGTGGGTGGTCAACACCGGCGGACAGGATCACCGCTGGCTGGGCAATGGTTACTTCAAAGGGCAGGGGGCCGAGATCATCGCCCACGCCAATGCCCAGGCCGACATGAAAGCCCGTGCGCTCGAACATTTGCGGGCCAACGCCCCGGTGCTGAAAGACAAACAAGACGGCACCGAACCGGTGTACGCCACCCGCTGGCTGCAAGGCCCCGACAACACGCTGGACTTGGGCGGCGTGAAGCTGCAGTTTGTGCACCGCAACGGCGGCCACACGCCCGGCGACATGCTGGTGTACCTGCCCGCCACGGGCGTGGTGTTCACGGGTGATGTGGTGTACACCGACCGCATTTTGGGCCTGCACCCGGTCAGCAAAACCAAAACCTGGGTGGCCAGCTTCGAGGCGCTGGAAGCCCTCAAGCCCCAAGTGGTGGTGCCTGGCCACGGCAACGTCACCACCCTGGCGCAGGCCCAGCGCGACACCGGCAACCTGCTGAAAGCCCTGCGCGCCCACATGGGCAAAGCGGTGGAGGCGGGCACCGACATCGGCGCGGCCGTGAAAAGCTTCGACGCTGCGCCCTTCAAACACCTGAAGCATGTGGACGTGTGGCTGCCCCAGTTGGCCAACCTGACTTATCTGGAGATGGAGCAGGAGTGAAATATTACAAGCTTTTTATGCCTCTAGCGCTTTATTCAAAAGCGTAAGCAGCTATCTATTTCATCAATTTCAAAAGGAGTTTGACATGGACATCAAAGTACTCGGCACCGGTTGTGCCAACTGCAAAAACACCATCGCCCTGATCGACCAGGTGGCCCAGGCCAAAGGTGTGGCCGTGCAATTGGAGAAGGTAGAAGACATCCGCGCCATCATGGGTTACGGCGTGATGAGCACGCCCGGCGTGGTCATCAACGGCAAGGTGGTGCACGCCGGTGGCGTGCCCAGCCGCGACAAGGTGGAACAGTGGCTGACAGCCTGACAGCCTGAGAGACTTTCGCTCATGCCCGCTCAACACCCCAACACTGGCTGCTGGCCGATGCAGTCGGCTTGGCTATCGCCGTCGTGATTCTGCTGTGCACCTGGGGCCTGTTCAAACAGTCCTTGCACTTGCTGTTTGACGGCGTGCCTGACAGCGTTGACCGCCCAGGCGGTGCACGACTATCTGGTGGGCTTGCCAGGTGTCAGCCGCGTTCACGACCTGCACATCTGGGCCATGAACACGTCTCAGGTGGCCCTGACGACACGGTGGAGAACCCGCCCGCCATGAGCACCCCAGTGTTCATTCGCATGGACCAACTGACTGACACAGCCTGCTGCTGTCAAGTTGAGCCCACAGGAAGGTTGAACCCACGGGGGCACCTCTGGAGGGGTGCTGATGTTGGGTCACGGCACGTTTGTGCGTGACCGCTCAATCTGCGCTTTTGCCGTCAGGCGTTGCGTTGCCACTGGGTATGAAGCTGACCTGGTGTGTGACCAGATAGTCGCGGATCAATCGCCGGACCACCTGCGAAGGGGTCAGGTCTTGGCGCGCGCAAAGCTCCTCGAAGGCTTTTTTCTTCGCGGGGTCAATCAACAGGGTTAACCGGGCAGTTTTCAGTTCCATCGGTAAATCATAGGTGCTTTGCGCACCCATGCGCGGCATCAATACCTGCCCATCCAGCGCTCGGGCTGCCGCAGAGGTGCATTTGCTTTCGTGTCAGACACGCGATGTGATGGCGGGGGCAGATTCCCCGCCATCACATCAAACACGAACTCTGAGCCTTGCAAGTCCGGCTCAACAACGATCCACGTCCCCTCGAAGCTGGGCAAGTCAATCCCCAGTGCACGCAGCGGTCCGTTCAGCTGTTCGTCTGTGGTCAGCAGATGGTCTCTTTTGAGCGCAAACCAGAGGGCCAGATTCACCCTGGCAAGGGCGGGGCGGTTTGCGCCCGTCATCAGCGCCTGCCGGAACCGAGGAATCAACATGTGGGCACCTTCATTTCGTGTCAAAACTGCTTTCATGCGGCAAACATGCACATACTGTTAGCATATGATAATCATCAAAAGCTTTTATTATTAGCTTTTTAGTCTCATAAGGTATGTGTAAATTGCCTGCGTCTTTCGCTCACGCGCAGAGGGCTCCAAACTGGTTGGCAGAGGAATTTCCTGGGTATCGCAGGCTCTGCGCAGGGTTCGCTGATCCAGTTGATGGTGGGTTGATGCGGTTTGCCATCGAAGGGCTGCATGGCATCTGGGCCATTGCCGCAACTGTTTCAGCCTTCAAGTGCAGCCCCAATCCGGCGTGAGCTGCAAGCCTCGCGGTGAACGCCATTCACCGACATAAACATGGAGCGCTCAGAGACATGGCAGACGCAAGGCCGCAGGACAGCATGACCTGGACACCCCTGAACCCAGTATTGCGAGCAGTGGAGTCGCTGTCAGGAGACAAGGTGCGGCCGAACTGCCCGCAAATTCGGCGTCAAGGCTCCAACCAAGTGTTGCACTTTGGTTTTTACGACATTCAAAGCGAGATGGACATCTTTCGTCCCTCGGCACTGTTGCTGAGCTACACCCAAACGATGATGGCTTTTTTGCTGGTGCATCCACGGCCCAGGCGAATTTTGATGATTGGATTGGGGGGTGGATCGCTGCTGAAATTTTGTCGCAAGCATTTGCCAGGGGTTGACCTGACAGTGGTTGAGATCAACCCGGATGTGATCGCGTTGCGCAGTGAGTTTCAAATTCCACCCGATGACCAGCGCCTGCGCGTCATTCAAGCAGACGGAGCCAAGTTTGTTCGAGAGGTGACGGGGGGCTCGTTCGACGTGATCTTGGTGGATGGTTTTTATGGCGAGCGGATGCCGAGTTCATTGGGCAGCTCCCCCTTCTATTACCACTGCCATCGCTTGCTGACACCAGGTGGCGTGCTGGCCTGCAACCTGCACCCAAACGATCTCATGTACGAAACCTACCGGCAGCGCATGGCCGTAATTTTTGAGACAGGGGTTGTTTTTTCGCAATGTGAAGAGGTGGGCAACTGCATTGCTTTCGCGAGCAAAGGTGCTGCATTTGAGGTCAGCCTTTTGGAAGCGGGTCACCCGGATCGTGGACGACCCGATCAAATCAGTGATGCCATTTGGCGTGAGATTGGATTCGCCATGACATGCGTGCTGGCACGTGTGCATGAAACGCGACTCGGCGAGGGCATGGCTCACCGCAATTCAGATTCGCCAGGATTTTCTGGCTTTACCTTGGAGTGAAAAATGGAAATGGAACGTCGAATTTTTGTGATGAAGCTTGTCACCGCATCTTGCATGCTGGGTGCTGCCACGGGGGCCCATGCACAAGCCAAGCCCATGGTCAACGAAGCGGACCCTCAAGCGGTCAGCCTGAACTACAAGGCCGATGCCAGCAAGGTCAAGCACGCCAAGTATCAATCCGGGCAAGCGTGCAGCAGCTGTGCACTTTTTCAGGGGAAAGCTGCCGACGCGGCTGGCGGTTGTGGCATCTTCCCTGGAAAGCAGGTAGCTGCCAAAGGCTGGTGCACCGCATACGCCAAAAAAGCCTGATTTCTCTGACAAGCTGTATGCGGTGGCAAGTCAAGCTTGGTCACGGCCACCCGGCAGTCATTGATTTGTCATGACCGTGGTTTATATTTCAATGATCATTGAAATAAATACTGTCGGAGCAGAGCATGAAAGTCGGTATCAACGGCATGGGCCGCATGGGCAGGTTGGCGCTGCGCGCTGCATTCGGCGCGGTGGACCGCCCACACGACGACCCGCGCGCAAGCAACCGCCTGCAGGTGGTGCACCTGAACGAAATCAAGGGCAATGCCGAGTCCACCGCGCACCTGGTGCAGTTCGACACCGTGCAAGGTCGCTGGCGCGGTGACATCGCCGCAGAGGGCACCGACGGCATCCGTATCAATGGCCAACAGTTGGGTTTTACCCAGCATGCCACCGCCGCCGAGATCCCCTGGGGCGACCTGGGGGTGGACGTGGTGCTGGAATGCACCGGCAAATTCCTCACCCCCGAAACGCTGCAAGGCCATCTGGACCGTGGGGCCAAGCGCGTGATCGTGGCCGCACCGGTGAAGGTGGGCGGCGTGTTGAACATCGTGGTGGGCATCAACCACCACCTGTATGACCCGGCGGTGAACCACATCGTGACCGCAGCCAGTTGCACCACCAACTGCCTGGCCCCGGTGGTGAAGGTGGTGCACGAGGCGCTGGGCATCCGGCACGGCCAGATCACCACGCTGCACAACCCCACCAACACCAACCTGGTGGTCGATGCACCGCACAAAGACCTGCGCCGCGCCCGCAGCGCCATGGTCAACCTGGCCCCCACCAGCACGGGCAGCGCCACGGCCATTGCCCTTATTTACCCCGAGCTGAAAGGCAAGCTCAACGGCCACGCGGTGCGCGTCCCTGCACTGAACGCCTCGCTGACCGACTGCGTGTTCGAGCTGAACCGCGCCACCACCGCTGAAGAAGTCAACGCCCTGTTTGCTGCGGCTGCACAGCCCGGCTCGCCGCTGGCGGGCGTCCTGGGTTACGAGCCGCTGCCGCTGGTCAGCGCCGACTACGCCCGCGACACGCGCAGCAGCATCGTTGATGGCCTGTCCACCATGGTGACCGACGGCACGCTGCTGAAGGTCTACGCCTGGTACGACAACGAAATGGGCTACGCCACCCGCATGGTGGACCTGGCCTGCCACATGCAAATCGTAGGCATCTGAGCGCCATGGGCCTGAACACCGCCGAGCGCGGTTCCTCCACCTTCAGCGCCGCAGAACGCAACTACGCGATCGTGACCGCTGCGTATTGGGGCTTCACCCTGACCGACGGCGCGCTGCGCATGTTGGTGCTGCTGCACTTTTACAAGCTGGGTTATTCGCCGTTCACGCTGGCGTTTCTGTTTTTGCTGTATGAAGCGGCGGGTGTTGCGGCCAACCTGATTGGCGGCTGGCTGGCCACGCGCTATGGCATTGCCCGCATGCTGACGGTGGGGCTGGTGACGCAAATCACCGGTTTCACGCTGTTGTCCATGCTGAACCCGGCGTGGACGGCGGCCATGTCGGTGGCTTGGGTGGTGGTGGCACAGGGCATTTGTGGCGTGGCCAAAGACTTGACCAAAACCGCCAGCAAATCGGCCATCAAGGTCACGGCGGCACAGGCCAAAGAGCAGGGCGCCGGTCAGTTGTTCAAGTGGGTGGCCTGGTTCACCGGCAGCAAAAACGCCATGAAGGGCGTGGGCTTCTTCCTGGGCGGCTTGTTGCTGGATGCCCTGGGCTTTGCCCACGCGCTGTGGGCCATGGCGGGCCTGCTGGCGCTGGTGCTGGTGGGTGTGGTGGTCTCGCTGCCGCCCATGATGGGCAAGGCCAAGGCCTCCAAATCGGCCAAAGAACTGTTTGCCAAAAACGCGGGCATCAACGCCCTGGCCGCGGCGCGCGTGGCGCTGTTTGGCGCACGCGACGTGTGGTTTGTGGTGGGCGTGCCGGTGTTTTTGTATTCGCAGGGCTGGACGTTCACCATGGTGGGCGGGTTCCTGGCCGCCTGGACCATCGGTTACGGCCTGGTGCAGGCGCTGGCCCCCAACATCGTGAAACGCAGTGCCGACGGACTGAGCCACGAGGTGCCCGCCGCCCGCTGGTGGTCTGCCGTGCTGGCGCTGGTGCCCGTGGGGCTGGCGGCAGCGGTGGTGGCCGATGTGCCGCACCTGCAGTGGGTGGTGGTGGGTGGCCTGGGCCTGTTCGGTTTTGCCTTTGCGGTGAACTCTTCCGTCCACTCTTACCTGGTGCTGGCCTATGCGGGGTCGGAAAAGGCAGCGGAAGACGTGGGTTTTTACTACGCGGCCAACGCGCTGGGCAGGTTTTTGGGCACCTTCCTGTCGGGCCTGTTGTACCACTGGGGCGGGCTGCTGTACGCGCTGCTGGGCTCGGCCGCCATGCTGGGCCTGTGCTGGCTCATGACGCTGAATTTGCCTTTGCAGCGGCAGTTGGACACGCCCACCACTGCCTGATGGCGGGTTGGCAGACACCTGATGTTTTCTGCCAACCCATTCCCCTTTTTATGTTGCCGACACGCCAACTGACAGGTTTGTTGCCTGTTGGTTGGTGTGGCTGCGGCATGCCTTGGTCCCCCACTCTACTGTCAAAGGAAACACCATGTCCCGTGTGATGAATGTTCTGTTTTTGTGCACCGGCAACTCGGCGCGCAGCATCCTGGCCGAAGCCATCCTGAACCAGCAGGGGGCAGGTCGGTTTCACTCGTACAGCGCGGGCAGCCACCCTGCCGGGCAGGTGCACCCCAAAGCGCTGGATTTGCTGGCACGCAACCACTACCGTGTGACAGGTTTGCACAGCAAAAACTGGAGTGAGTTTGCGCAGCCTGATGCGCCCGTGATGGACTTCGTGCTGACGGTGTGCGACAAGGCAGCTGGCGAGGTGTGCCCGCTGTGGCCTGGTCAGCCCATGTCTGCGCACTGGGGCGTACCAGACCCTTCCGCTGCCTCGGGCAGTGCCGAGCAGATCGACAGAGCGTTCATGGATGCGTTCCTGGTGCTCACCCGCCGCATCTCGCTGTTCACGGTGCTGCCGTTTGAAAAACTGGACCGGTTGGCACTGCAGCGCGAGGTGTCAGCCATTGGGTCAGTTCAAGCGGGCTGAGAGCGCTCCCAATCCTTTCGCATTGCACCAGACCCCAGACCCCCAAGGGGGGTGAGAAAACGTCGGGAGGCCCGGCGCACCTCAGCCAGCCAGGCCCGCAAACACGTTTTGCACGTCTTCGTTGGCGTCCATGGCGGCCAGAAATTCTTCCACCTCTTCCAGTTGCTCGGGCGTCAGGCTGCCAGGGGCAATGGGGTTTTTGGGCTTGTAGCCCAGCTTGGCCGAGGTGACCGTGAAGCCGTGCGCGGGCAGCGCCCGGCTCACCAGGTCCAGGTCAGCGTAGTCGGTCAAAAACACGGTCACGCCGTCTTCGTCGGCGGGCTCGAAGTCTTGCGCACCCGCTTCAATGGCCGCCACTTCGGCATCGGCACCTTTGGTGGCGGCCTCGGCTTCGATGATGCCCACGTGGTCAAAGTCCCACGACACCGAACCCGACGTGCCCAGCTGGCCCTTGCGAAACAGCACCCGCATGTCGGACGCGGCGCGGTTCACGTTATCGGTCAGGCACTCCACCATCACCGGCACGCGGTGGGGGGCGTAGCCCTCGTAAATGACATGTTCGAAATGCACGGCCTCGCCCGTCAGGCCCGCGCCTTTTTTGATGGCGCGCTCAAGCGTTTCTTTGGGCATGGACACCTTGCGGGCCTGTTCCACCACCAGCCGCAGGCGTGAATTGGCGGCGGGGTCCGCGCCGTGGCGCGCGGCAATCATGATGTCTTTGGCCAGTTTGCCAAACAGCCTGCCTTTGGCATTGGCGGCCAGGTCTTTGTGTTTTGCTTTCCACTGTGCGCCCATGGCGTGTGTTCCTTGTCGTTTCTGGCAGATGCTGCGCGGGGTGGCGCAAAGAAAAAGGCCACTGCTGTGTGTGAGCAGTGGCCTTCGAGTACAGGCGGCGCGTTATTTCAGCGCCAGCAGTTTGTTCACGTCGGCGTTGTTGGGCAAGGCGTAATCGTGGCCCTTGACGATCTGGCCGGTGTCGGTTTTCACCAGTTTCAGGCTCACGAATGTGGAGCTGGCTGCCGCCGAGTAGGTGCCCACCACCACCAAGCCAGCGCTGTGCACCTTGGCAATGTCTTTCAGCTCGCGCGACAGCAGCAGTTCGCCGGTTTCTTCGCGCACAAAAATGTCGCCGCGCAGCTTCAGTTCTTTGACGTGCAGGCCTTTGTTCACCAGATGCGACGCGTACTGTTCTGACAGGGTGCGGCCCAGTGGGGCGGTTTTGCGCAGGTCGTTCACGTTCACCACCGTGGCCACCAGCATGGGGGTGGATGCAAAGGGGGTCAGGTCGAGCCCGGCCACCAGCGCGTCGATGGCATCGCGGTTGGCGGCCACAAACTTGCTGGCCTTGGCTTCTTCGTAGGTGGGTTCGAGTTTGACGTACACACCGGTGTTTTGTGTGCTGCAGGCGGTGACCAACGCTGCACCGGCCAGCATCAGGGGCAGGGCAATGCGTTTCATTGGGCCACCACTTTCATGGTTTTGTATTCGGGGGCTGTTTTGAACAGGGTGTTGTCGGCATCTTCGATGTAATACACATCGGTTTTGCGGGTGAGGATCTGGTCGGGTGTGGTGGCTGAGGTGGTCAGCACCAGTTCGGTGTGGGTGGGGCCGCCTGAGTTGACGCTGGCAGCGTAGTCGGCCACGCCCGCAAGAGCCAAGGCACCAACGGCTTGCGCGTCGATGTGTTGGTTGCGCAAACCGTACATCACGCCCACGCCCGATGTCAGCATGGTGAACAAGCCTGGCACGAAATGGGGGCGCTCGCTTTTGTGTTCGACCAGTTGCACCTTGTAGCTCACCTGCAGCACATTCTGTGCGCTGGTGGTCACCCGGCGGCCAGAGCGCACCAGCTCGGTGATCAGCATTTCATGAAAGGTTTTTTCAAAGCTGGTGGCATGCTCGGGTGGCGCAACGGACAGGCGGGCGTTGGAGGCCACACCGGCTTCGTCGAGCATCTTCAATGTTTCGCGTGCCGCGCTCTGCGATACGACTTGCCAATGGCCCGCCGAGCGGACTTTTTTCTGCTCGGTCAGATCGAAGTTGCCAGCAACCGGAATGGGAGACTGTGCACACCCCACCAGTGTGGCCAGACCGAAGGCCACGCAGGCACTTGAGAAGAATGAGATTTTCAAGACGGGTACTCCTTGTGCACCGGGTGGTGTTGACTGCTGCCGACCGGGGTGCTCCACGGCGGCGATGCGTAAATTATGGCTGACAGGCCCACAAATGTGGTGTGGAAATGAGCGGTTTGTCTTGGCTGCACCACGGTTTGCTGCTCCGCCGACCCTGCTGCCGGATTCAATAGTAATCGCTGTCTTTCGAGCCCTTGCGACCACTGATTTGCCAGGCGGTGCGTTGCTGTACCAGTCTGGCCAGGAATTCAAGTTCTTCATCGGTGTGGTTGATGGCCTTGCCTGGTGACAGTGTCACTTCATCGTTGCCCTGCCGGTCTGCCCAGAAGGCTTGGTGGTATTCGCTGACCGACGTGACCTTGTCGGACGCCGTGGACACGTCCACCGTGCCATAACAGTTGCACAGGTAGCTTCGGAAGTTTTTCTCGGCAAACACCTCGGTGTAGACGCCGGTGCCACGGATGCCTGCCGTCAACGTGGGTGTGACGATGCTGCGAGATGTACCACGCCCCCACACGCTCACCACGGCACCCGTCAGCAGGCGCAGCAGGCTGACGGCATTCAGCGTATCGCCGCGTTCTACCGCCATGCGGGAGTTTTGCCGCACGTGAAAGGAAGAGTTGCCAATGACGAACACCAACCGCGATTTCGGGCCGGTTTCGATCAGGTCGCCGGTTTGCACGGTGGCGTCGGGTCGCAGGGCAGTGCCATTCACCGTGGTGTCGCCTTCCAGTTCGACGATGTTGCTGCGTTGCTGCGCAGCGGCCGCTGTCCAACCCCCGGCTGCGACCCAGGCGGCGGCGGCCTGCAAGGTCTGGCGGCGTTGGAACCACAACATTTCGGTGGCATCGCGTCCGGACAAGGTGTGCTCTGACATGGCGGCTTCCTGTTGGGCTGTTGAATGTGCGGCGTGCTGGCCTGATGTGCCGCCGCTCAAGCGTCAGATTCTGGCGCGAGCGGGGGCTCTTCCCACACAAAACTGTCCTGAAACGTGAAATAAAGCGATGAAAAAAACATCGATGCCATCAGCATCACGGCTGGCATGGCCAACCCGCGAGCCAGTGCACTGCCACCGGCCAGTGCCACCACCGTGCTGGTAACGATGCCACCCAGCGCAAACAGGCCCAACCAGCCCAGGCCAAATACCAGCAAGGCCCCTTTGTTTTGCCAACATGCCAGCGTGCTGAAGAACAGGCTTTTCACGGGGGACACCCCGTGCCAGTGCACCAGGGCCGGCGCGTGCCAGAACGCAGCCGCCAGCGGCAGGTAAAGTGCCATGGCCACCCACAAGGCGTTCTGAAAAGAGGACGATTCAGCCATTTCCTGCGTGACGTCGGCCCGTCCCAGGTAGACGCTGGCAAACAGCCCGCCATCGACCAGCGCGGTGATGCCCAGCAGCAACATGAAGCTGCCCGCATACAGCGCACCCAGTTTCAGCATGCTGGCCATGCGCTGTTTGCCCGCAGCAAAGGCAGTGCCCAGCACGCGCGGCATGGGGAACACCCCGTCTGCGGCCTGCCGCGCCGCAGCCATCAGGCCCAGCGTGGCCGCTGGCAGCAACGCCAGCGCAATGACATTGCCCAGCACCGGGATGATGGCCAGCAGTGACACCGCACCCATGAACATGAAAAACAGGCCACCCAACGCCAGGGGCTGTTTGAAAAAGGTTTTGATGCCCGATTTGACCCATTGCAGCCCAGTTTTCGCGGGCACGGTGTGGAGTTTCATGCAACAGCCTTCATGCCTTGGCCCACGTTGCCATGGCGGTGGCGGTGGTCACGCGCTGGCGCAGCACGCGCTCGAAATGCGTGGGATCGTGCGGTTGCAGCATGCTGGCTTCGCGCGGCAGGTGCCAGTCCCACAGGCGTGAGACCCAGAACCGCAGTGCCCCCGCGCGCAGCATGGCGGGCAACAGCTCGCGCTCAGGCGCGGTCAGCGGGCGCACCGTCTGGTAGGCACGCAGCATGGCTTGGGCACGGTCGGTGTCGTGTCCGCCAGTGGCCAGGTCAATGCACCAGTCGTTCAGGCACACCGCCAGGTCGAACAGAAAGCTGTCGCAACCCGCAAAGTAAAAGTCGAAGAAGCCGGTCAGCGCTTCGCCCTCGAACATGACGTTGTCGCGGAACAGGTCGGCATGTACTGGGCCAGCGGGCAGCGCCGCATACGCTGCGCTGTCCGCCACGTGGTTTTGGTAAGCCAGTTCGGCTGTGATGAGTGCTGCCTGCTCGGGCGTGAGGTGGGGCAACACCACGGGTACGGTGTCGTTCCACCAGGGCAGGCCGCGCAGGTTGGGCTGGCTGCGGTCGTAGTCGCGTCCGGCCAAGTGCATGCGGGCCAGCATGGCACCCACCGCAGCGCAATGCACGGGTTGGGGGTTGAGCTGGCTTTTGCCCTTGAGCTTGTTCACCACGGCGGCAGGTTTGCCCTTCAGGCGGTGCAGGATGTTGCCTTTGGCATCTGCCGCAGGGTCGGGCACGGGGATGCCTTTGCCTGCCAGGTGTTTCATCAGGTGCAGGTAAAACGGCAGCTGTTCGAAGGTGAGACGCTCGAACAGCGTCAGCACGTGCTCGTGCACCGCACCGTCAAGTTCGGTGGTGACGAAGTAGTTGGTGTTCTCGATGCCGCCAGCGCAACCCTGAATGTCGGTCAGCGTGCCCAGCCCCAGTTTGGTCAGCAGGTTGCCTGCTTCGGTCGTCGTGACCTGTGTGAATACAGCCATGTGCAGCAGTCGTGGGCGCGTGGCCCTGAATCAAAAGTTCAACAGACGCCAGCTGGCGCGGCCCGCGCTGCCCTGGCTGCCGCTTCGCTCGCCAGCGGAGGTAACGGTGCCCTGGGTGCTGGTGGTGGGCGCCACCTGGTAGGCGGGCAGGCCTGATTTGGTTTGCACGTCGATCTGACGTGTGACGCCGCCTACGCGCACCTCGTCAACCCGGCTGCCACCATCTTCATGGGTGATGCGTTCCACGCGCTGGTTGGGTGCGGTGGCGCTGCCAGCCTCCTGGGCGGCGGCGGTTGCCAGGGCTGCCAGGCAGCAGATGCCGATGGCCATGCGACGGGTGTTGGAAAGGAAGACGGGAAAAAAGCTCATGCCCGATTGTAAGTAGCCCCGCAAACCCTTCGCGAATGCCAGCGGCACGGTGCGTCGGGTTGGATGCCGGATGCCCCCTTGGGCGAAGGCAGGAACAAGCCATCCGCTCTGCATGCCCGACAATGCGCGCCATGACCGACAAGCGCCCAACCCTGCTGCTGGTGGATGGCTCCAGCTACCTTTACCGTGCCTTTCATGCCATGCCCGATTTGCGTGCCGTGGCGGGTGACCCCGCCAGTGCGCCCACAGGCGCCATTCGCGGCATGGTCAACATGCTGCAAAGCCTGGCCAAAGAGGTGCCTGCCGGGCACGTGGCCTGCGTGTTCGACGCGTCAGGCCCCACCTTCCGCGACGCGCTGTACCCCGACTACAAAGCCCACCGTGCACCCATGCCCGACGATTTGCGGGCGCAAATCGAGCCCATTCATGAGGTGGTGCGCCTGCTGGGCTGGGCGGTGCTGAACGTGCCCGGCGTGGAGGCCGACGATGTCATTGGCACCCTGGCGGTGGCCGGGCAGCAGCAGGGGTTTGACGTGGTGGTGTCCAGCGGCGACAAAGACTTGGCGCAACTGGTGACCGAACACATCACCATCATCGACACCATGAACGGCAAACGCCGTGACCTGGCCGGGGTGGAGGCGGAGTTCGGCGTGCCCGCGCGCCTGATGATCGATTTCCAGACCCTGGTGGGCGACACCGTGGACAACGTGCCCGGCGTGCCCAAGGTCGGCCCCAAAACGGCAGCCAAATGGTTGCAGGAATTCGGCTCGCTCGACGCGCTGGTGGCCAGGGCGGGCGAAGTCAAAGGCGTGGCGGGCCAGAACCTGCGCGACGCGCTGGGCTGGTTGCCCACCGGACGCTCGCTGGTCACCATCAAGACCGATTGCGATCTGAACGGTTTTGTGCCGGGCTTGCCGAGTTTGGAATCCATAGCAGTCAAACCAATTGACACAAGCGCTATGGCCGATTTTTATGCCAAGTTTGGCTTCAAAGGCCTGGTGCGGGCAATGGCCGAGCGGGGAGCTGCGCCCGCAGCGGCTCCCGTAACCGATGGTGCAGGGCCGCAAGCGGATGCCCACGCCGCAGCGGCTGCACACCGGGGCGACACCGGCGACCTGTTTGCCGACCCTGCGCCCGACGCGACAGCTGCATCGTCTGGTGTGCAGGTGGACACCGTCACCGATTGGCCCACCTTCGATGCCTGGCTGGCGCGCGTGCAGGCCGCCGAGCTGACGGCGCTGGACACCGAAACCACCTCGCTCGACCACATGCTGGCCCAGGTGGTGGGCATCAGCCTGTGCGTCACACCTGGGGCTGCCGCCTACATTCCCCTGGCGCACGACTACCCCGACGCACCGGCACAGTTGCCCCGCGACGAGGTGTTGGCCCGCCTGAAACCCTGGCTGGAAAACCCGGCTGCCCAAAAGCTGGGCCAGCACGTCAAGTACGACCGGCACGTGCTGGCCAACCACGGTATCGAGGTGCAGGGCTACGCCCATGACACCATGCTGCAAAGCTATGTGCTGGAAGTGCACCGGCCGCATGGTCTGTCCAGCCTGGCCGAGCGCCACCTGGGGCGCGGCGGCATCACCTACGAAGACCTGTGTGGCAAAGGCGCGCACCAAATCCCGTTCAGCCAGGTCGATGTGGCCAAGGCCGCAGAATACGCCGGAGAAGATGCCGACCAGACCCTGGCCGTGCACAACGTGCTGTGGCCGCTGCTGCAAGCCAGTGCCCAGACGTCTGAACCGTTGGCAACCGTGGCCAGCCCGCAAGCCGACCTGCTGTTCGAGCCTGCACCCGATGCTGCACCCGCACAGGCCCTGCCCAAAGGCTTGTTGTTCATCTACGAACTGGAAATGGCCAGCAGCGAGGCCCTGTACCGCATCGAACGCAACGGCGTGCTGATCGACGCGCCCATGCTGGCCACCCAGAGTCAGGAGCTGGGCCAACGCATCCAGCAGCTGGAGGAGGACGCCTACGCCATTGCCGGGCAGCCGTTCAACCTGTCCAGTCCGAAGCAACTGGGTGAAATTTTCTTCGACAAGCTGGGCCTGCCCGTGGTCAAGAAAACCGCCACCGGCGCGCGCAGCACCGACGAAGAGGTGCTGGAAAAGCTGGCCGAAAACTACCCGCTGCCCGCCAAAATTCTGGCGCACCGGTCTTTAAGCAAGCTCAAAGGTACCTACACCGACAAGCTGGCCCAACTGGCCACGCCGCGCACGGGCAGGGTGCACACCCATTACGCGCAGGCTGTGGCCGTGACCGGGCGCCTGAGCAGCAACGACCCCAACCTGCAGAACATTCCCGTGCGCACCGCAGAAGGCCGCCGCGTGCGCGAGGCCTTCGTGGCCCCGGCGGGCTGTGTGATTGCCAGTGCCGACTACAGCCAGATCGAGTTGCGCATCATGGCGCACATCAGTGGTGACCACGCCTTGCTGAAGGCATTTGCCGACGGGCTGGACGTGCACCGCGCCACGGCGGCCGAGGTGTTCGGCATCGGGGTGGACCAGGTCAGCAGCGAGCAGCGCCGCTACGCCAAGGTCATCAACTTCGGGCTCATTTACGGCATGAGCGGGTTTGGCCTGGCCAAGGCGCTGGGCATTGACAACACGGCGGCCAAAAACTACATCCAGCGTTATTTCGAGCGGTTTGCGGGGGTGAAGCAGTACATGGATGACACCCGTGCCCAGGCCAAGGCGCAGGGCTATGTGGAAACCGTGTTCGGCCGCCGCCTGTACCTGCCCGAAATCAACAGCCCTAACGGCCCCCGCCGGGCAGGGGCAGAGCGCGCTGCCATCAACGCGCCCATGCAGGGCACGGCGGCGGACCTCATCAAGCTCAGCATGGTGGCCGTACAAGCCGCATTGGACGCGCAGCAGCGTGGCACCAAAATGATCATGCAGGTGCACGACGAACTGGTGTTCGAGGTGCCCGCGTCAGAGGTGGACTGGGTGCGCACCGAGGTGCCGCGCCTGATGGCCGATGTGGCCGCGCTGAAAGTGCCGTTGCTGGCCGAGGTGGGCGTCGGGCCCAACTGGGAAAAGGCACATTGAGCATAAAAAAGGCCTCCAGTTCTTTTCTGGAGGCCTTTTTGTGCTATGAAATCATAGGGTGTCGCTTGCCCAGCGGGTACCCTCCGTGCGGGGTGGCTGGCAACCGTCTTGAGCCGTGCGGTGCGTACCTGCGTACCGTACAGCGCCAGCGCCGCAGTGCTGTCAGAGCTTGAACGCGTTGACTTCTTCGCGGAGTTGCTGGGCCTGCTCTTGCAACGAAGCCGATGCCGCAGAGGCCTCTTCCACCAGCGCGGCGTTCTGTTGCGTCACGCTGTCCATCAGGGCCACGGCCTGGTTGATCTGCGAAATGCCCTGCGCCTGCTCCGAGCTTGACGAGGCGATGTCCCGCATGATCTGTGTCACGCCTTCAATGCTGGCCACGATTTCTTTCATGGTCTCACCAGCCTGATCGACCTGGCGCGTGCCGCTTTCCACCTTGTTGACCGATTCGTCAATGAGCGCCTTGATTTCTTTGGCTGCCGTGGACGAGCGCTGTGCCAGCGAACGCACTTCCGACGCCACCACGGCAAACCCGCGCCCTTGTTCGCCTGCACGGGCAGCTTCAACGGCCGCGTTCAGCGCCAGGATGTTGGTCTGGAAAGCAATGCTGTCGATCACTGCAATGATGTCGACGATTTTGCGCGACGACGTGTTGATTTCGTTCATGGTGTGCACCACTTGCGACACCACCTCGCCACCTCGGCCGGCTACCGCAGACGCGGTTTCGGCCATGTTGTTGGCTTGGGCCGCACTGTCAGCGTTCAGTTTGACCGTGCTGTTGAGCTCCTCCGTGGCTGAGGCGGTTTGTTCCAGCGAGCTGGCTTGCTGCTCGGTGCGGGCCGACAGGTCCTGGGTGCCACTGGCCACTTGGCTGGATGCGCTGGCAATGGCGTCTGCCCCCGTCACCACGCGTGACAACAGTGAACGCAGGTTGCTCTGCATGGTGTTCATCTGGCTGAGCAGGTGTGTGATTTCGTCGCCACCGTCCGATTCGATGCGGTGCGTCAAATCGCCTTGGGCGATGGATGTGGCAGCCGCATCGGCCACGGCAAAACCTTTGGACATGCGACGCAGGGTGACCACCATGAACAGGGTCATGGGCACAGCGCCCAGCAGCAGCACCGCCAGGAAAATGAGCTTGCTGCGGCTGTAGCGGGCTTCTGCCTCCGCAGTTTCAATGCTGCCCGATACAGTCTGGTGCTTGACCAGATTGGTCATGGCACCTTCGAAGGCGTTGCCCTCGGTGCGGCCTGCTGCCAGGAAAAATGCCATGGTGGCGGGAGAAAAATCACCTTTTGCCATGGCATCCATCACCTGATCGCGCTTGGCTTGCCACGCTTTGCGTTTGGCCAGCATGTCGTCAATCAGCGCTTTTTCTTCGGTGGAAAACTCACGGCTTTCCACAAACTTGGAGGCTTGGTTGTTTTCTTCGCGGATTTTGGTGATGTTGTCGACGTGCACTGAAATAGGGTGGTCATGGGCGCTGACCACTGGCGAGTCGGGTGCGTGCTGGAACATCAACAGGATTTCCATGCGGTTGACCAGGTAGCTGCGACGCATGGTGCCCAGCGCAACCGATGTTTCCATCCGGTTGTCGTGCACATAGGCCAGCGAATCGCGAGCTTCTTTCATGCCTGAAAAACCAGCGACGATCGCGGCCATCAACACGATCCAGTACACCACAACGGATGCCCAGACGCGCTGCGTCAGGCGGAATTGATCAAACATGCAAGTTCCTCAACGGTGCTGTGCATCGGGTGGCGCAGCTGACAATAACCTGAAAAAAATCAGGGCTAATCTGGGATGTTAGCACCGGAGGGGTGGGGCATGCCAGGTCACGAAGCCCCGAAAACCACGTGTTTTCAGCCTCTCAGATGGCTGATTTCTTCTGATAGCATGACTCGCCTGATCCCAAAAAAACCACGCGCTGCGTTGGGCGCCACAGCCACAGATACCACCATGTGCCATCCTCCATTCCGTGCCAGCGCGTTGATGCTGGCCTGCCTGTGCGGCGCATCGGCGGCCTTGGCGCAGGCAGACTTGTCAGATGTGGACAAGTTGGCACCCATGTCGTTGGCCGAGTTGATGAACATCCCTGTGGTCACGGCCTCGCGGCAGCTGGAGTCGCGTGACCAGTCTCCGGCGCACATCCTGGTGTTCACCCGCGAGCAGATCCGCGAGCGCCGTTACCGCAACCTGGCCGATCTGCTGGAAGACCTGCCCGGTGTTGACTTCATGCGGGGCACCAAGTCGTCCGCCTACAACAACTTCACGTTTCAGGGGTTCTCAGGCCCCAACAAATTGTTGGTGCTGATGGATGGCATCAGGGTCGGTAACCCGGCTGGTGGCAACTTTCCCATTGCCGAGAACTTTGCACTGTACGCAGCCAAGCAAGTGGAGGTGCTGTTTGGCCCCGCTGCCGCACTGTACGGTGCCGATGCGGTGGCAGGGGTGGTCAATATCGTGACCGACCACGCCGATGCCGGGCAAATGGGTTGGGTGTCAGCCGGGGCAGGGCCGTTCGGTACACGTGAGGGTTCGTTCATGGCCAGCATGAAGGGCGAGAACGGTTTTTCTCTGACGGCAGGCGGGCATTCGCAGCGGTCTGACCGCGCACCGCTGAACCAGTACTACCCCAACGATTTCCCAGCCAAGAACGCCACCACATTAGGCGGTGCGGTGGTCGTGCCCGCAGCCAACCGGGAAAGCTACACGGGGGGCATCAGCAGTCAGAGCTTTTTTGCCCGACTCGACACGGGCAAGGACTGGGTGTTCGGTGCCTACCGCAACGTATTTCGCAGCCTGACCAGCACTGGCGACAAACCGGAAACCGCGCTGTACCTGGACAACGCGCCCTGGCTGACCCAGACCGACACCGTGTATGCCAAATACCGCTTCAACCTGAACAGCGACCTGTCGGGCGAACTGGTAGCCGACTACTCGTTGCAAACGGTGGATCCGACTTCCAAGTACGTGAACATTTACACCAATTTTGCCAACGGCTTCGAATACACCCGCTCCGAGCGCCTGTCTGTCGAGCAAAACCTGAACTGGCGGCTGGACAACCGGCACCGCGTACAAGCTGGGGTGGGTGTGCAGAAGTTCAAAGCCATCGAGGCGCACACCCTGCCCAGCCCTTACGACGCATCCAAAAGCCCAGGGGGGCAGGGCATGGTGTATGGCAACACCTCGCTGCCGCTGAACATTTACGACGCGGCTTACCACAACCTGTCCGGCTATGCACAGGTGCAGTCGGACTGGAGCGAGGCATGGTCCACCACTGCCGGTTTGCGTCTGGACAGGCACTCGGCCTACGGCAGTTCGGCCAACCCCCGCATGGGCGTGGTGTGGCGTGCACATCCCGATCACCTGTTGAAGGCCTCGTATGCGGCGGCCTTCCGTGCACCATCTCCCGACGAAAGCCTGAGCTCATTTGGCTCGTTTGATGGCAGCAAAACGGCTTCGGGCTTGTACCGTGGCACCGGGTTCCGCGTGCCCAATTTCGACCTGGCACCCGAAAAATCCAAAACCATCAGCGCCACATGGGACTGGCGGCTGTCGCGCGATGCCAATGTGCAGGCGCATGCCTACCACAGTCGCATTCGCAACCTGATCGTCACGTTGCCGTCCACAGACGTGAACGCCATACCCGGCGCGTTGCTGATCAGTCCCGAGAGCAAGGGCAATGCGGGCGAGCAGCGGCAAACGGGCCTGGACGTGATGGGGCGCTATCAGTTCCGCGTCAACCGGGCCTGGTCAGGCGACCTGTGGGCCAGCGGCAGCTGGATCAACGGACGCCTCAACGAGGGCGATGGCATCAACTGGGATCTGCCTTTCGTGGCGCAACAGCAATACAAGCTGGGCGCCACGTTGCGTTACCTCGACGCGGTCAGCATCACACCGCAGTTGCTGTGGGTGGGGGACACCACGAATGGGCGCAAAAAAGACCGCAACGCGCCCCCTGACCGGTTGGTGACCCCCGGCTACACCGTGGCCAACTTGCACATTGGTTGGCACAAGCTGGTTGACGGACGCGGCACGGTCTGGCTGGACGTGTACAACCTGTTCGACAGGCGCTACTACGCTGCGCATGGCGCTGGCAGCCGCACTTTTTTCAATATGCCGCAACAGCCTCGCAGCTGGTTGTTGTCGTTTGAATACCGCTTCTGATCGCGGCATGAGGCGTTGGGCGATGTTTTGGCTGCCGCTGGTCTGGGTGGCGTTGCCCCACCTGTCCGGGTGGGCACAAAGTGCACCAGTGTCGGAGCATGCACTCAAGTCGGCGCTGTTTTTCAAGCTGCCGCTGTTTGTTTACCGCGCGGACGAAGCGCGTGACCGGCCGCTTGCGGTGTGCCTGCTGGGTGGGGCGGCGTTTGCCTCGCCATTCGAAAAGCTGGCGCAAGCCAGCATCGATGGCCGTCCGGTGGCCTTTGCCCGGCTGGCATCGGTCAATGACGCGGCGCGGTGCGATTTCGTGTTCATTGCGCAGGCTGAATCGGGTCCGATCGACCAGCTGGTGAAGCGGCTGGCAGCCATGCCTGCGGTGTCGGTGTCGGACGTGCCTGGTTTTGCCCAAGCAGGGGGCATGGTCGAGCTGGCTATGGGGGGGCAGGGGTCCCCGGTCAGCATCCTCATCAACCGCAAGGCGGCACGCACGCAGAACATCGAGTTCAACGCCCAGTTGTTGCGACTGGCGAAAGTGGTGGAGCCATGATGCTGCCCCCCTGGTTGAGACGCTTTCAGCCACGCAGCATCCGTGGCAGGCTGGTGCAGCTGACCACCACCACCTTGCTGTTGGCGGCCGTGCTGTTTTTTGCACTGAGCGTGTTCCAGCAACAACGCCTGATACGCAACGAATGGAAAGAGTCGCTGCTGGCGCAGGCCCGTCTGGTGGCCACGAACAGCCAGGCTGCGCTGGCTTTCGAGGACAAGGCCGAGGCCACGCGTTTGCTGGCTGCGGTGCAAAGCAACCCGACCATCCTCCGTGCACGGTTGCTGGTGGGTGATGGCCAGGTGTTTGCGCAGTACCGCAGTCGCACATTGGGTGCTGAAGACTTGCCCAGCTGGCCGCAGACCACCCTGGGCCAGGTGTACGTGGCCGATGGCCGCATGACCGTGTGGGCACCCGTGCCCGGTACGGCCGATGCGCTGGCCTTGGTTGAACTGACCGCATCACTGGACGTGATGCTGGCGGCACTGCATCGCACCGTGCTTGAAAACGCCCTGATCCTGATGGCTGCGCTGGGCTTTTCGCTGTGGTTGGTGGGACGGTTCGTGCGCAAGTTGTCTGCACCCGTGGAAGACCTGAGCAATCTGATGGCGCGCGCTTCGGTCGATGCAGGCATGAAAGAGCGTTTTCAATCTCCGGGTGTCGATGAGGTGGCCAGTCTCGGGCACAGCTTCAACGCCATGGTCGATGCCCTGCAAGCCCGCGATGCCGAGCTGGCCCAATACCGGCAAGACCTGGAGTCGTTGGTGCTGCGTCGCACGCTGCAACTCACCCGTGCCACAGACGAGGCCAACCAGGCCAACCGCGCCAAGTCCGATTTCCTGGCCCGCATGAGCCACGAAATCCGCACGCCCATGAACGCCATCATCGGGTTGGGCAAATTGCTGCTGAAAACCCGGCTCGATGCCCAACAACGCGACTACCAGGAAAAAGTGCTGCTGTCGTCCGAGGCGCTGCTGGGGCTGATCAACGACGTGCTGGACTATTCGCGCATCGAGGCGGGCAAGCTGGCACTCGAATCGATCCCGTTCGAGCTGAACCAGGTGCTGCACAACGTGGCCAATCTGGTGGCGCTCAAGGCGCAGGAAAAAGGGCTGGAGCTGCTGTTGCTGGTCGACGAAGACGTGCCCCGCCACCTGTTGGGCGACCCGCTGCGGCTGAGCCAGGTGCTGACCAACCTGGCCAACAATGCCGTCAAGTTCACCGACAACGGCGAAATCGTGTTGCACGTGGGCGTTGCACTGTCCGAAAACCGTGCCGAGTCAGCCGCACCCGGCACGGTTCAACTGGTGTTCAGTGTGTCCGACACGGGCATGGGCATCCCGGCCGATCGGCTGCCCGACCTGTTCAGCCCGTTCACCCAGGTGGATGGCTCCATCACCCGGCGTTTCGGTGGCAGTGGCTTGGGCTTGGCCATTTGTCGGCAGCTGGCCGAGCTGATGGGCGGGCGCATCGAGGTCAGCTCTGTCGTGGGCGAAGGCAGCCGCTTCCAGTTTTCAGTGAGGCTGGCTATGGGCCGTGAGCGGAGCCCGGCCCAGACGCATTCGCACCACTTGGAAGGGCGGCGAGTGCTGGTCATTGACGACAACCACAGCGCACGCACCGTTTTCGCCAGCATGCTGGTGCACTTTGGCATGCGTGCAGACACCTGTGCCAGCGGCGAGGAGGGCCTGGCCCGGCTGGCGCAAGCAGCAGCCAATGGTGACCCCTACCAACTGGTGTTGCTGGACTGGCTGATGCCGGGCATGGACGGCATACAGACCGCACAGCGCATGAACCAGAATGCCGCTGCACTGGGCGGCGTGCCCGCCGTGCTGATGATCACCGCTGGCAGCTATGAAAAAGTGATGGACAAGCTGTCTGCCGCCGGGTTGCAGCGCGTGTTGTCCAAACCGGTGAGCGAGTCGTCGCTCCATGACGCCATGCTGGAAGCCTTGCTGGGCGCCACCATGGCGCAAGCCCACCGCGACAACCGCGAACGGCAGCACGCGCAACAGCGCGACTACAGCCAGATCCGCCATGCCCGCATTTTGCTGGTGGACGATGTGGAACTGAACCGCGTCGTGGCACTCGCCTTCTTGCGCCAGGTGGGGTTGGGGGCTGACATCGCGGTCAATGGTCAGCAGGCCGTCGAGAAGATCAACGAGAACCCCTACGACCTGGTCCTGATGGACATCCAGATGCCGGTGCTGGACGGCCTGGCCGCCACGCAACGCGTGCGGAAAGACCCCCGTTTTGCCCACCTGCCGATACTGGCCATGACCGCCCACGCCATGAGCGGTGACCGTGAGCGCAGCCTGGCAGCAGGGATGAACGAGCACCTGGTCAAACCCATCGACCCAGAGGTGCTGTACGCCGCGCTGCTGCGATGGATACCACCGCGTGCCGCGCAGCCCGAACTGAACGGCCCCGGCGGACTGTCGCAAGTGCCTCAGGCCGAGGCTGACCCGCAGGCAGACGACCCCATTGCACCGCTGGACGGCATCGACGTGGCGCGTGGACTGGTCAACCACCTCAACCGGCCCGCCTTGTACCGACAGATCCTGTGCGGGTTCAACCAAGAGTTCGGCACCACCGCAGACGACATCGAACAAGCGATCGCCACCGGCGATTTCACGCTGGCGCGCAGGTTGGCGCATTCGATGAAATCGGCTGCGGCCACCATCGGTGCCATGGAGCTGTCGCAATGTGCCCGCCAGCTGGAAGATTGCTACGCCCAAGGGGCGACAGCACCGGCAGAATTTCAGGCGTTTGTGGCCGCCCTGAGGCGCGTGGTCACCAGTGTGGCCGGTGTGGCCGTGCTGTGGGCACCGTCTGCTGAAAACGGGCCAATGGCACCCGCTGTGCCGGTGGCGGCGCAACTGGCATCGGTCGAACACCTGGCTGCTCTGTTGAAGGCCGACGACGCGTCTGCCGGCCGTGTGTTGAGCAACCTGCGCAGCCAGCTGACCGATCCGCGCTTGCAGGACGACCTGGGCCTGTTGCGTGACTTGATTGACGATGTCGAATACGATGAAGCGCTGACAGTCGTGGCCCGTCTGCGTGCGACCCTTGCCCTGCAACCAAAGTGAAGAAACCGTTTACGTTATTGGTCGTCGATGATGAAAAGCAAAACCGCACGCTGCTGACGGAATTGCTGCAAGACGACTACCAGATCATCCTGGCCAAAAACGGCGTCCAGGCGCTGGAACGTGCCCAGTCGCACCTGCCCGATTTGATCCTGCTCGACGTGCTCATGCCCGAAATGGACGGCTTGGCCGTGATACGGGCGCTCAAATCGGCTGACGCCACGCGGCACATCCCGGTGATTTTCGTGTCTGCCCTCGATACGCCCGACGACGAAGAGCGTGGGCTGGACCTGGGTGCGGTCGACTACGTGGCCAAGCCCTTTCACCCGCCCATCGTTCGCGCACGGGTGCGCAACCATTTGCAAGCCGTGCACCAGCGGCGGCTGCTGGAGCAGCTGGCGCTGATCGACAGCTTGACCGAAATACCCAACCGCCGCCGCTTCACCGAGGTGTACGAGCGCGAATGGCGTCGCTGCATGCGCAACCAGCGGCCACTGTCGCTGATCATGCTCGACGTAGACCTGTTCAAACGTTACAACGACACCTATGGTCACGCAGCAGGTGATGCCGTGCTCAAACGGGTGGCTGCGGCCATCCAGTCAGCGTTGAAACGCCCGGCCGACTTCGTGGCCCGTTTCGGGGGTGAAGAATTCGTCGTGGTGTTGCCCGACATCGATGCCGCCAGCGGTTGGCAGGTGGCAGAGAAAATCAGGCTGGCCGTCGAGAACGAGCGCATTCCTTACCCCGAATCCGATGCGGGGCCGTGGTTGACCGTCAGCCTGGGCGGTGCCACGCAGGTACCCCATGGTGCCGAAGTCGATGCCAACCTGTTCGACGAGGCCGACCGTTACCTCTACGAAGCCAAAGCCAGCGGGCGCAACCACTCGGTGTGGTCGCCTGCCACCGACCCGTCCACCAGCGTGGCGGCCTGATTCAGCGCGTCACGGTGGGCCAACCCGTGGCCCTGCATGGGTTTGCAAGCAGTCGGTACCATGCGAGTGGCCGTTTGTGGCCTGCCTCGCTCCCCCATACCTCGAATGACTGGAGAAACACCCATGAATCCTCAGCTTGAAACCGACCTGCATGCACTGGTACCTGGCCACTCGACCGCAGACGGCCCCACGCGGCGTACGGCACTGAAAGCCGCACTGGGCGTGGGATATGCCGCGTCGGTGTCGCCCATCATGGCGCAGACGGCCATCAAAACGTCAGCCGAAGGGTTGACTGCCGGTGAAATCACCATCGACGTCAACGGCTTCAAGCTGCCAGCCTACCGCGCGGCACCCGCCGGGAAAACGGGTTTACCTGTGGTGCTGGTGCTGTCAGAGATTTTCGGGGTGCACGAGTACATTGCCGACACCGCTCGCCGCCTGGCCAAGGCCGGTTACCTGGCCATTGCGCCTGAGTTGTTCGTGCGCCAGGGCGATGCACAGGGTTACGCCGAAATCGCCAAACTGATGTCAGAAGTCATTGCCAAGGTACCCGATGCGCAGGTCATGGGTGATCTCGATGCGGCGCTGGCCTGGGCCGGTGCCAACGGCGGCGACCTGAACAAAGTGGGCGTGACCGGGTTTTGCTGGGGTGGCCGCCAGGCCTGGCTGTATGCGGCGCACAGCCAGCGCGTGAAGGCCGCCGTGGCCTGGTACGGCCGCCTGGTGGGGCAGGCATCGCCGGTCACGCCCAAACATCCGGTCGATGTCGTGGCCAGCCTCAACGGGCCGGTGCTGGGGCTGTATGGTGGGGCCGATGCGGGCATTCCTGTCAACACGGTGGCGGCCATGCAGGAGGCGCTGGTCACGGGCTCAGCGGCAGCCAAGCGTTCGAAGTTTGTGCTGTACCGCGAGGCACCGCATGCGTTCCATGCCGACTACCGCCCCAGCTTCCGCAAAGCGCCTGCCGAAGACGGCTGGCAGCAGGCGTTGGCATGGTTCAAAACCCACGGCGTGGCCTGACCGTTGCCAGAAGCGGGTGGTGCATACTGACTTCTGAACCACCCGCCGGTCTGCGTGTGCGATGCGAGTGCTCGATCGCACTCACCTGACAGAATCGCTGATGTGAAGTTTGTATGTTTTATTGGCCATTACCGCTTTTTGGTATTGAATAGTTAGCTATGACTTTGTTGTTGATCGTGCTGGGTACCGTGGCGGCTGGTGTGGGCAGTGTGTGGGTGGCGGCTGCGTTGAGCCTGGGGGTGCTGTCGCGTTACACCTCGCACATGCTCAGTCTGGCGGCAGGCGCGTTGCTGTCCACGGCTTTCATGCACCTGATGCCTGAGGCTTTCGAGTCAGCGGCCGGTGCGCACGATCTGTTTGCGGTGTTCCTGGGCGGCGTGGTGTTTTTCTTTCTGCTCGACAAGGTCGAGCTGTACCACCACGGGCACGAACACCACCATGAGCACGCACACGACGCACACGCTCACCACAGCCATGGCGGGCATGCTCACCCGGCACCGGTTGCGGGCAGCGAGGCCAAGGTGGCCGGTGGCTGGTCGGTGCTGGCGGGCGACAGCGTGCATGCGTTTGGCGATGGCATCCTGATTGCCTCGGCCTTCATGGCCGATGTGAAGCTGGGGCTGGTCACGTCGCTCGCGGTGCTGGCGCACGAGGTGCCCCACCACATGGGCGACCTGGTGGTGCTGCGCGTAACCACGGGCACGCAACGTGCCGCGTTGGTCAAGGTGTCACTGGCAGGCACCGTGACGGCGCTGGGTGGGCTGGTGGGCTACTTCCTGGTGCGGCAGCTGGACGAATGGCTGCCCTTCTTTCTGGTGGTGGCATCCAGCAGTTTCGTGTACGTGGCGCTGGCCGACCTGATTCCGCAGCTGCAAAAGCGCCTGAACCTGGCCGACACCCTGGCCCAACTGGGGTGGCTACTGGCCGGTGTGGTGCTGGTGGTCACGGTCAGCGGGTTGGCTCACGGGCATTGAGTGGGCGCGCTCATGAATACACCGATGGCTGTCTCCGCTTCCGTTTCAACCCTGTTTTTGTATCCCAGGCCATGGCGGCAGCTGTCACTTCCAAGGTAACAAAGCCCCGACCGAAAGGGTGGTCAAAGAATGCACCGGGCAACGTCGCAACGCTTTGGGGAAAGACGACAAGCTCGATGCGTCCTGGGCACCTGCCATACAAGGAACCCCTGATTGGGTCGACGGCAAGAAGGGCAAGGGGTGGAATGTGCGTTACAGCAACCCCGCCGCAGCTGACAAAACCAAGCAAACGCTGTTCATCTTCTTCTCTCACGGCGGCAACTTCATTGCTGCCAACTTCACTGGGGAATAAGCCGTGAACCACGGGTTGTCGACTCCCGTGGTGAAAGGCGGCTTGCTGGCATTGCTGGCAGCCGCCTTGTTTGGCCTCTCCACCCCCTTTGTTCAGAAATGGGGACAAGGTGTGGGGCCGTTCACCACAGCTGCACTGTTGTATGGCGGCGCTGCGCTGGTTGCCGCATTCATGCGCAAGCCCAAAGAGCGGGAGGCGCAACTGCAACGAACAGATGCCACGCGGTTGCTCGCCATGGCGTTCTTCGGCGCGGTGGTGGGCCCTGTGGCGTTGGCCTGGGGCTTGCAACACACCAGTGGCGTGTCGGCTTCGCTGATGTTGACGCTGGAAGCCGTGTTCACCGCGCTGCTGGCGTGGCGTTTGTATGGTGAAACCGTGGACAAGCGCGTGGTCATGGCCATGGGTGCGCTGTTGGCCGGTGGTGTGATCCTGGTGCTGGACCAAGGTTTTCAAGGCGGCATTCAGCTCATGGGCTTGCTGGCGGTGATGGCTGCCACGGTGGCCTGGGGCATTGACAACACCTTGTCGCGCGGCGTTGCTGACAGAGACCCCGGTCAGGTCGTGCTGGCCAAATCGGTGCTGGGGCTGTTGGCCACGGGCTCGGTAGCATGGCTGAATTCGGAGACGAGGCTTGACTGGATGCCCTGTGCCATGTTGCTGGTGATCGGTGCCAGTGGGTACGGCCTGAGCTTGCGTTTCTATTTGTTGGCCCAACGCACGTTTGGCGCGGCCCGAACGGGGTCGGTGTTTGCATTTGCCCCGTTCATCGGCGCTTTGGTGGCCTTTGCAATGGGTGAGCGGTCGGTGTCGCCCTACCTGGCTTTGGGTGGGCTGCTCATGCTCATGGGCGTGGTGTTGCACCTGGCCGAATCACACGGCCATGAGCACACCCACGAAGCCGTCGAACATGAGCATGCACACAGCCATGAAGATGGACACCACGATCATGTCCATCAGACCAAGATGGCGGGAACGCACAGTCACGTGCATGCGCATCAACCGACGGCACATGCGCACGCTCACGTGCCGGACATTCATCACACGCATCGACATTGAGCCGTGATGTGTTGTCTGCAAGCTGGACAGGGCCTGCTGCAAGGCCCCCAGCTTGTCTCAACCCCTCTCAACCGGCACGCCGGGCGTGTTGCTCCACTCGCTCCAGCTGCCTGCATACAGTGCCTGGCGGCCCAGACCGGCCACTTCCATGGCCAGCAGGTTGGGCACGGCGCTGACGCCGCTGCCGCACTGGTGCACCACGGTGGCGGGGTCGCGGTCGCCCAGCACGCGGGTCAGCTCGTCGCGCAGCACGGCTGCGGGTTTGAAGCAACCATCGGGGCCGATGTTCTCGGTGAATGGCCGGTTCAACGCGCCCGGAATGTGTCCGGCAATGGGGTCCAGCGGTTCCACCTCGCCACGGTAGCGGGGGGCGCCACGGGCATCCAGCACAGTCTGGCTGAACGAGCCCAGATGGGCCAGGACGGTCGCAGTGTCCACCAGCCTGACCAATGGTGTGCCCAGTGCAAATTCGGTGGCGCGTGCCACGTCGGCGGGGCCTTGTCGGGTTTCGCCACCCATGGCCTGCCAGGCCTGCAGGCCGCCGTCGAGTGCGGCCACCGCTTCGTGGCCGCACCATTTCAGCATCCACCACAGGCGGCCGCAATAGTTGGCCCCGTTGCGGTCGTACACCACCACCTGGGTTTGCGGGGTCACGCCCTGGCTGGCCACCCATTTGGCAAACGTGCTGCGCGCAGGCAGCGGGTGGCGGCCGCCTGAAGCAGGTGCTTCGTCACCGTCGGCCGGGTGGTGGGCTGACAGGTCGGTGTCCAGGTTGGCGTAGCGTGCGCCAGCGATGTGGCACTGCTCGAAGGCCAGCGGCCCGGCACCGGGGTTCATCAGCTCGAACGAGCAATCGAAAACCACCAGGGGTTGCCCGGCTGCCATGCATTGCTGGAGTTGTTGGGCCGAGATGAGTGTGGTGAACATGTGGGTGTCCTTTCAGGCGGCACAGCGGGCCGCGCAGGTGG
>JAVBXK010000086.1 GCA_030824555.1 bacterium | reverse complement strand
CAGTCGGCCTGCGCCGTTGCGTGTGCACACCTCCTGGCTCCGCAAGTTGATCATCGCGTCTTGCTTCTTCTGACTCTGCTGCTGACTGAATGTTCCTCTGAGGTATGTACCTAATCAGGAAAAATGGATGCTTATCGCTTATTCCATATCATTTCTTTGCTTCAACAAATAAAGCAGTTGAGCTTTGGCCTCGGGCCACTCCCCACTGCGCATGCTGTACATGACGGTGTCGCGGATGGTGCCGTCGCGGCGCAGGGCGTGGCCGCGGATCACGCCGTCTTTCTTTGCGCCCAGGCGCTCGATGGCGCGCTGGCTGGCAAAGTTGAAGTTGTCGGTGCGCCAGCCCACCACGTGGCAGCCCAGGGTTTCAAAGGCGTGGGTCAGCAGCAGCAGTTTGGCCACGGTGTTGACGTGGGTGCGCTGTGCACTTTTGGCGTACCAGGTCCAGCCAATTTCCACGCGCTTCACGGCGGGCACGATGTCGTGGTAACTGGTGCAGCCCAGCACCTGGCCGGTGGCGCTGTCGGTCACGGCAAAGGCAAAGCGGTTGCCTGCTTCGCGCATGGTCAGTGCGTCTTCAATGTATTGGCGGGTGTGTTCGGGTTCGGGCACCGAGGTGATGCGCAGCTTCCACAGCTCGCCGTCGGCTGCGGCGGCTTTGAGGCCGGTTTCGTCGTCCAGGGTGAGGGGACGCAGGGTCACGCCGTGTGCGCTGAGGGTAATGGGTTCAACGAATGCCATGTCAACGCCGTTTCAGTTTTCGTAGGGGCCTAATGGCTTGTCGCCATCCTTGCCGAGGTTGGCTTTTTGCCAGATGCGTGCCAGATGCAGGCCTGCGCCGCCAGACAGGCCCACTGCCAGGATGCCCATGATGCTGGTGCCGCTGTAGCCCTCGGCAAACAGGTCCCACCCCATGAAGTGGGACAGCCAGTAGCCAGCCAGGGCACCCCCGACAAAGCCCACCGCATCGGAGACGCCTTGTTTGAGCATGCGGTTCAGTTGTGGGTCCATGGGGTTGCCTTCAACGGTTCCGCTGGTTCATGAACACCAGCTTTTCAAACAGCGTCACGTCCTGTTCGTTCTTCAGCAGGGCACCCACCAGCGGGGGCACGCTGACTTTCTGGTCGGCGCTTTGCAGGGCCGCCAGCGGGATGTCTTCGGCCATCAGCAGCTTGAGCCAGTCCAGCAATTCGCTGGTGCTGGGTTTCTTCTTCAGGCCGGGCAGGTTGCGGATGTCGAAGAAGGTTTTCATGGCCGCAGCCAGCAGCTCTTGTTTCAGGCCGGGGAAGTGCACGTCCACAATTTGCTGCATCACCGGCGCATCGGGGAACTTGATGTAGTGGAAGAAGCAGCGGCGCAAAAAAGCGTCGGGCAGTTCTTTTTCGTTGTTGGACGTGATGAACACCAGCGGCCGGTTTTTGGCCTTGATCAGCTCGCGGGTTTCGTAGCAATAGAACTCCATGCGGTCGAGTTCGCGCAGCAAGTCGTTGGGGAATTCGATGTCGGCCTTGTCAATTTCGTCGATCAGCAGCGCCACGGGCTGCTCGGCCGTGAAGGCTTGCCACAGCACACCTTTGACGATGTAGTTGTTGATGTCTTTGACCTTTTCACCCCCGTCCACGCTGGACAGCTGGCTGTCACGCAGGCGGCTGACGGCGTCGTACTCGTACAGGCCTTGCTGCGCTTTGGTGGTGCTTTTGATGTGCCACTGCAACAAGGGCATGTTCAGGGCCTGGGCCACTTCCTCGGCCAACATGGTCTTGCCGGTGCCGGGTTCGCCTTTGACCAGCAGCGGGCGTTTCAGGGTGATGGCGGCGTTGACTGCCAGCATCAGGTCGGCCGTGGCCACGTAGTTGTCTGAACCCTTGAATTTCATGTCGTGTGTGCTTGCAAAAATGGGTGGCAATGAGGGGGATTGCGGCCGGTCCTTGGCCCGGCGGGTCAAGGGAAAACGCGAATAACCGAGTCTATATAATGACCAATTGATTTTTGTCAAACCACCCACATTGTGCTGCGAAGATGAAACCTATGCTGCCCTCGTCCATCTCTGCCCTGGTTGCCGGCGCGATGTTTGTGCTGTCCTCGGCCACGGCTCAGGCCGAAACAGTCGGTAACGGCAAGGTTGGTGAAACCAAAGCCGCCATGTGCATCGGTTGCCATGGCATCGTGGGTTTTCACAGCAGTTTCCCCGAAGTGCACAAGGTGCCAAAAATCCACGGTCAGTCTGCCGGTTACATCGTGTCTGCGCTGAACGCATACCAGAAGGGCGAGCGCAAGCACCCCTCCATGCGCGGCATCGCTGCTGGTTTGACCGCACAGGACATGGCTGACCTGGCAGCCTTTTTCAGTGGTCAGGGCCTGACTGCATTGAAAGCCGACGAGCCCACGAAGAAACCCACAGCCGAGGTGGCAGCGCTCATTGAAAAGGGTGGTTGCACGTCTTGCCATGGCACGAACTTCAGCAAGCCGATTGACCCGGCTTACCCCAAAATTGGTGGCCAATACGCTGATTTCCTGTACGTGGCGTTGAAGGCTTACACCGTCGAGGGGCACACCCTGGTCGGTCGTGGCAACCCCATCATGGCGGGCATGGCCAAACAGTTCAAACCGGCCGAGCTGAAGCAGATTGCCAACTACCTGGCCTCGATCGACGGCGAACTGCGCACCGTGCAGCAGGCACGCTTCCGCTGAGTCAGCGTCGACCAGTGCCCACGGCGGGCACCTTGGTCGCCCTACGCGATCTCTTGCGACCCCTCACAATTGACCAGCCACCCCATCGGGTGGCTTTTTTTCATGGCTTGCCCAGAAACAGGTAAATGCCGGGTGAACGGCCCTTGGCATGTACCCAGCCAAAGTAAACCGGCCCCATGCCGGTGTCAGCGCCCACATAGAGGCTGTAGCCGTATTTGAGATGGCGCAAGCTGATGTCGCTGGACTGTTGCCATGCATTGCCCACTTCCAGCGAGCCCCCCACGAACAGGGCGCGGGCAATGCCGGGGTTCATGGCCAGCCGCTGGTAGTACTCGACCCGCCCAAGCGCCAGGTGGTTGCCCGTGACCTGGCCCACCTTGTACCCTGACAACTGCTGGAACCCACCTAACGACAGTTCAGGCAAGGCGCCCGCTGGCACGCCGCCTGCGCGGGCCAACCTGGCGTGCACATTCAAGGTGCGGGGCCCCCAACTGAAGACCCGGCTGCCCTGCCACTCCAGCTGATTGAAACGCATGGTTTCACCAAGCATGTAGCGTCTGGCCAGCGTGGCTTCGGCTGTCATGCGGTAGCCGTGCTGGGGGAAGTGAGCGTGGTCCAGCTGGTCGGCCACCCAGCCCAGTTTCACGCCAGCTTCCGACCAGCGCAGGGTTTGCTGGGGCAGCTCCACGCTGGCACTGTTGACCAGCTCGGGCTCGATGATCCTGCGCGATGCATACACACCCACGCGGGCCGTGCCCATGCTGCCGCCACGGCCCGCCGTCCACCCATGGGCAATGGCCGCCGTGACCGTGCTGCGCCCGTACACGCCCTGCGCAGTGCCTGCGCTGTCGTACACGTTGACCTTTTCCCTGCGCACGCTGGCCCTGAAGGCCGCAAAGCGGTCATGGTCGCCCCCCAGCGGGTGAACCAGTTCGGTGCGCAGGCCACTCACGTTGCCAATTTCCACTTGGTTGTTCCAGAGCGTGCCGGTGGGTGTCAGCCAGTGCCTGCTGTGGTGCAGCCGCAGGTTGAAGCCGGCGTCGCCCTGGAAATCGGTGCGCAAATCCAGCCCCAGCTTCAGGTAGTTGGGGCCCCAGTCGGTGGCCTTCAGGTCGAACACCAGCCCTTCTTGCAGGGTAGCGGGGTCGGGGGCCAGCCTGTAGTCCACGTGCTCGTAGTCGCCACTGGCGGTCAACTGGAGCAAGTCACCGGCCAGCACGGCATGGTCGATGGGGTCACCTGCCTTGGTATCGACCAGCCGCCGCAACTGCGCGGCCTGTGCGTCGTTCACGCCGTCAAACCGGACGAAGGCCAGTGCGCGGGGCGTGGGTTCGGCGGTCGGTTTGCGGTCGAGTTGCCATTGGGCGTAGGCGGCAGGTTCGATGGCAAAACGCGCCAGTGCTTCCGTGACCGTTGCTGCATAGGCTGCACCCAGCTCGGCAATCTGTGCTGCCTCGCTGAAGTCGCGGGATGTGAGCTCGCCCAGCGGCGGGGCCAGCAACAGGTCGTGCCGCGTCAGGGTGGCGATGCTGCGCTGCACGTTCTGTTCCGTCAGGATGTTGATCATCTGGGTGCTCACGCCCAGCACGCTGCCCAGCGTCGCCCGGCTGGCCAGGGGCGTGCCGATGTTCACCGCGATCACCACATCGACACCCAGCGCACGGGCCACGTCGATGGGCAGGTTGTTGACCAGCCCGCCATCACCCAGCAGCTGCCCGTTCAATTCCAGCGGCGCGAACACGCCGGGCACCGACATGCTGGCACGCAACGCAGCCGCCAGGTCGCCATTGGCCAGCACCACGGGTTCGCCCGTTTCCATGTCGGTGGCCACGGCTCTGAAGGGGGTGGGCAGTGCGTCGAAACTGCTCAGCTGGCGCGTGTGCAGGGTGTAGCGGCGCAGCAGCCATTCCAGCGACCGGGTGGACACCGCGCCGGTCGGTGTGCGGAACTCGCCGTCGCGAAACCCGATCTGCAGCACGGGAGACAGGTCAAAGTCAGCCTCCTTGCGTTGCTGGGAAAGGGTTTGGCGCGGCGCGCGACGCTCGAACATCGTGTCCCAGGCGATGCCCATGAGTTCCGATTCCAGCGCCTGCGGCGACATGCCGCTGGCATACAGGCCTCCCACGATGGCCCCCATTGACGTGCCCACCACCACGTCAACCGGCACGCGGGCGGCTTCCAGCGCTTTCAACACCCCCACGTGCGCGAAACCGCGTGCACCGCCACCAGACAGCACCAGGCCGATTTTCGGGCGGCGGGTGGCCGTGGCTGGTGTGGGCGCGGAACTTTCGGCGGTGGATGGAGCCATTGTCTGTGCATGCCCGGTGGTCGGCACCCCGATGCAAGCGAGCGCCAGCATGCTGACCAGCCAAAGCCCTGCCAACCGCGTGCAGTGCAGCCATGCGCGTGGTGTCGCGTTGTGATGGCCAACAGGCCAATGGGGCAGGGCGAGAGGGTTCGGCAGGCGATGGCTGTGCATGGCGGGTGGCGCGTGTAGGTTCAGGCGGCAATGAATGGCTGACGAACAGGTGCGGCCATGTGGGTTGCGAACACCAGGTGGTGTTGGCAGCGGTGCGCATTGTGCCCGCCTGCGTTCAGCGGTGTCGCGCAGGAATCAGGGCTTGGGCGGGGTGTGGAGACTACACGTCGTTTTCATGGTAATTTGCCGGGTTACATTCATTTTCTGACGCACATGAACGACATACTCACCCATCGTGAAAACGGCGTGACCACCGTGACCTTCAACCGGCTGGACAAAAAAAATTCGATCACGTCTGACATGTACGCCGCGATGGCCGACGCCATCGAAGCAGCTGCCACCGATGAACACACCCGTGTGCTGGTGTTCCAAGGGCACGAAAGCATCTTCAGTGCGGGCAATGACATTGCCGATTTTTTGGACAAGCCGCCTGCCGCTCAGGATGCCCCGGTGTTTCGCTTCCTGCGTGGCCTGGCGGGTTTCCCTAAACCGGTCGTCGCGGCAGTGTGTGGTCCGGCGGTGGGCATCGGCACCACGCTGCTGTTCCATTGCGACCTGGTTTACGCTGGCGACAACGCTGCGTTTTCCATGCCTTTTGTGAACCTGGGCCTGTGCCCTGAAGCCGCGTCCAGTTTGCTGACCACCCAGATGATGGGTTACCACCGGGCCGCCGAAGCCTTGCTGCTGGGCGAGCCCTTCATGGCCGAAGCCGCGCTGGAGGTGGGCCTCGTGAACCGGGTGGTGCCACCGTCCGAGGCCAACCGCGTGGCCCAGCAAGTGGCGGCCAAATTGGCGGCCAAACCCATGTCCAGCCTGGTGGAAACCAAACGTCTGATGAAGCACGGGCAGTCCGCAGTGGTGCTCGCGCAAATGAACACCGAGGCAGCCAGCTTCGGTCGCATGTTGCGCGAGCCCGCCGCCCGCGAGGCGTTCGGGGCCTTCATGGCCAAACGCAAGCCCGATTTCTCCCAACTCTGAGCCCCGCATGACCCGCACAAAAGCCCCTGATCTGTCCACCATCGAGTTCGAGCCCGAATTTGTTGCCGCGCTGGCGGACATTTTCGAGCGACAGATTGTGTTCAACCAGATGCTGGGCCTGAAGGTCACCGACATCCGCCCCGAGCGCGTGACGGCCCGCATCGACATGCGCCACGAGCTGATCGGTCACCCGGCTTACAACCGCATTCACGGGGGTGTCATCAGCGCCAGTCTCGATGCGCTGGGTGGCTTGGCCGTGCTGGCCGCCATCGGCGCACGCCACATGGACGAGCCGGTGTCGCAGCGTCTGCACCGCTTTGCCAAACTGGGCACCATCGATTTGCGCATCGACTACCTGCGCCCCGGCATTGGAGAGTCGTTCGTGTTGCAGGCCGAGGTGCTGCGCCTGGGTTCGCGCGTGGCCAGTACCCGCATGTCGTTCATGGGTACCGATGGCACGCTGCTGTCGTGCGGTTCGGGTGCCTATATCGTCTCCTGATTCGGGTGGCTGGCACGTTGCCGCCCCTTGACGCTCATCAACGCGGTGCCACGCCTTGATAGATATGCTGCGCCCCCATGCAAACTGAAACCCTTCCTACATCGGACAAGCAACGCCATTTCGACATCGTGATCGTGGGGGCCGGACCGGCGGGTTTGTCGCTGGCCCAGGCGCTGAAACCGCTGAGCCTGCGGGTGGCGCTGGTCGAGCAGACCCCGCGCGACAGCCTGGCCGCGCCTGCATTCGACGGCCGCGAAATTGCGCTCACGCAGCACAGCGTGGGCCTGATGAAGCAGCTGGACATGTGGGCCCGTTTGCCAGCCGATGCCGTGTCACCGTTGCGGGACGCGCGCGTGATGGACGGTGCCGATCCGTTTGCCATGACCATCAGTCACAACGATGCGCCTGCTGGCATCGCGGCCGGTGTGCCGTCTGAATTGGGTTTTCTGGTGGGCAACCACCACATCCGCAAGGCCGCATTCGAGGCGCTGGCCCCGCTCGACGGCGAAGCCCTGTTTGCTGCCCCGTCGCAAGACGACGGCAACATGGTTGGCACGTGGTTGTTTGCGGGGCAGGCGGTGCAAACCGTGCACAGCGCCGACGTACAGACTGCTCCTGACGGATGCGCCCAAGTTGTGTTGACCGATGGGCGCGTGCTGACGGCCGATTTGCTGGTGGCGGCAGACAGCCGCCACTCGAGCACCCGCCGTGCGCTGGGCATCGCTGCTGACATGCATGACTTTGGCCGCAGCATGCTGGTGTGTGTCATGACCCACCCGGTGCCGCACCACCATGCGGCGTGGGAATGGTTTGACTACGGTCAGACGCTGGCGCTGCTGCCCATGAACCCTTGCCCCGACACGGGGCTGTACCGATCGTCTGTGGTGCTGACCCTGCCCAGCAGCGAGATGCAAGGCGTGCACACGCTGGCTGCGTCTGAATTCAATACCGAACTGACGCGCCGTTTCGCCGACAGATTGGGCCCGATGACGCTGGTCAGCACGCGGCACGTGTACCCGTTGGTGGCCGTGTACCCGCGCAGGCTGGTGGGCCCAAGGCTGGCTTGTGTGGGCGACGCCGCCTGCGGCATGCACCCCGTCACCGCGCACGGGTTCAACCTGGGGCTCAAAAGCGTGGACGCGCTGGTGGCCGAGTTATCGCGCGGTCGCCGCCTGGGGCGTGGGCTGGCTGATGCCACCGTGCTGGCCCGGTACGAGCGGGTGCACTGGCTGGCCAGCCGCCCCACTTACCTGGCCACGCAACTGGTCACCCACCTTTACACGCACGAGGCGGCACCCGCACGTTTGCTGCGTCAGGCGGCGCTGCGCATCGGTCAGCGGTTTGCGCCTTTCCGGCGGGCTGTGGCGGCATCATTGACCGGGGCCTGACACGGTTCAAGGCCATGAGCTGGGCGCGCTGACAGAAACTGTCATTTACGCTCCCGATAATCGCGACAAGCGCAGCACTGGGGCCTTGCGCTGATCTAACGGGATGAGCGCAATGGTGGGCAGCAGACAAATCAATGGGTGGCTGGCGTGTCAGCAGTGGTGCCGGTGGGCAAGCCGGGCGCTGATCGCTGCATGGGTGCTGACGCTGGTGGCATGCCAGACTGTGCCGGAAGCCGGTGTGGCCACTTACGTTGCATCCGATGCCGATTCAGCCGCTGCGTATGCACAGGGCACGCAGGCCCTGTTCCCCGGTTGGGAGTTGAGGCGTTTGCCAGGCAAACGGTGGGCACCGTTCACGCCTGTGGTGGTGGACGGGCAACCAGGCGTTCAAGTCAAGGCGCAGTCGTCTTTGAGCCTGTTGCGCACCCGGGTGGAGCCCCATCGCACAGACCCGGTCGAGGTGCAGTTTTCGTGGTGGGTGGACAACCTGTTGGAAGGGGCTGATCTGTCCGACAGCGATGCCAGCGATGCGCCCGCGCAGTTGCTGGTGGCGTTTGACGGTGACCGCTCACAGCTGTCGGCTCGCAATGCCGTGATGTCCGAGCTTTTGCTGTTGGTGACGGGCGAGGAAATGCCCTATGCGTCGATGGTGTACGCATGGGCCAACGAGCATGCGCCGGGCACCGTCATCCGAGATCCGCGCTCCGACCGCATCCGTTATCTGGTGGTCGAGCAAGGCAACCAACATCTGCGCCAATGGGTGCATCACCGCCGGGACATCCATGCCGATTACCGCTATGTATTCGGCGAAGAGCCGGGGCCCCTTGCCGGCCTGGCCATCATGACGGACACCGACAACACACGCAGTACCACCCGTGCTGTGTTCGGGGCAGTGGACTTGCAGAGCATGCGAAAGTAGTTGATTGAAGGGACTGGAATCTAGATTCGGTACCCCATGGCGTATTGATGCATATCAAGCAGGCAGACTGGTCGCAGTGACACAATTTTCTTGGCGTTGACCCATTGTTCAATGCGGAGGAAATACCATGAAACAGCTTTCAACCTACGGTTTGGCCGTCGCAGCGTTGGTCAACCTGGTTGCCTGCGGCAACGCCGACACCACCACGCTTGCTGACACGTCGGTGTTTGCGCGGGCTCAGCCAGCTGCGCTTCAGGCGGAGATGCCGCTGTCTGAAATGGTCAACAGCAGGTTGGCCTATGTGCCCAAGGCAGTTCGCGTCCCTTCGGCTCAGGAGCTGTTGGAGTGGGCTCAAGTTACCTACCCCACCTTGTTCCCTGTGACCCCAAGCCGTCCCGCATTGCAAACCTTTGCAACGTATGTGTATCACTACTACCCACAATTTGACTGGTTGCTTGCGGTCAACCAGGCGGATGGTGCCGTGTTGGGTCTCGTGGGTGTCAGCACCGCTTCGCCCCGTGTGGTGCCTCTGGGCAGTTTGTCGGGGTTTGCCTGCGCCGTGTTCCCAAGTGGTTGCGGGGTGGCGACACCAGCTGTGTTTGAAAGCGCCAGTGTGGCCAGTGGAAGTTCCGAGGTGTCTGCGGTCATGAAAGTGTGTGACCCTGCATTGCCAAGGGCGGCCATGCCCAGAGCCGCTGCGCTGGGCATTGCACAGTTGCTGGATGAGCGTGAGGTTCGCCAGGCACTGGCTGTTGCTCGATCTGTGGAGCAGTCACGGGCCTATACAAGCACCCGTCCGGCTGACTCGTTGGGCAGTTGTGGCGGGCGCATCACCTACACCAGCTATGTTCACAGCAGTGGCACAACGACTGCTACCAAGCAGTACAGCAGTTATTGCTCTCTTGATTCCGGTACGGGCAACAAACAGATCACCAATGGCACCATGTCCTTCGTGAACCGTGGAACGCCCACTGCAAGTGGACCCATTACGACGCAGTTCACCTCTCAAAGTCCGGATGGCTTGTTGTACGAAACACGTACGGGGGCTGGGGCCATCGTGTCATCTCAAACCTACAAATTCACCAATTACGTGTTCACACCGGGTGTGCCAGGCGGCACAGCGAATGCCAGTTCGCCGGATCGAATTGCGATGGAAGAACTGGTGTCTACCAACAATGTGACTGGCAAGGCATACCGGGAAACAGGTTATTCGGTGACGACATACGAAACGGCCGATGGTGGAGATGTGTCTACGATGTCTGGACGAGGTTACCGAAGCAATGGCCAGTATTTCGATGTCACGACCACCAGCCCCGTTGTGAAGAACGGCAGCGGGAATTACACCGGTGGTCAGTTCACCTTCACGGGCGCGCCCGGGTCTGTCACGGTAGCCAATGTGGTGGCGGGAAGCAGCACGTTGCAAGCATCTGTTGCGGTCAACGGGCAGGCTGTGACGGGTTTGCCAGCTTGCTCACCCTGATGACATCATGATCGGCTGTCGCATGGGTGGGGGTGCCTGCCATTGATCGCGTTGCGCAATCTGTGGCGGGCCAAACTGAGGTCCCTTATCTCGCTGGTCGGGATAGGCGGCGGGGTTGCACTGCTGCTGGCGATTGGCGCCATTTCGATGGATCTGAAGGCGCAGATCGACGATTCGATGGCCGCCTACAACCTTGAGGTGGTCATTTCAGAGAGGCGGGCAACGTCGCCCTTCTCTTCCCGTATTTCGGCTGAAGAAATGCGTGTGCTGCAGTCTCGGGCCGGTTCAGAGCTGGTTCCCATGGTCCTGGGCACCCGAAATGAAAAGTGGAACCCGTATGCGTTGCTCATTGGTGCAGCAGGTGGGTTTGCCCAGCGTATCCCGTTGCTGGGGGGGCACGTGTATGCCGAGGGACAGCACGAGATCATGGTTGGAGAGGTGGCATCACAACGCATGAAAATCAGTGTCGGGCAACGGTTGACGGTAGATGGCACCAACCACACTGTCGTGGGCATATTCCGGACAGGCAGCCGTTTGTTTGACGGTGCGGTGCTGACCGACATCGCTACCGTCCAGAAAGCGATCAGTCGGACTGGTGAAGCCCCTTTTTTCACGCTGGCGCTGGTGCAGACCGCAGACCGGGCGTTGAAAGCGAAGCTGCTCGACGAAGTCGCCAGTCGGCATCCCAACCTCAAAGCGCTGCCCGGATCGGAGTTTGCGGGTTCGCTGAGGCTGCTCCGCGTGGTCGATGCGTTCATTGGCACCTTGTCATGGGTGGCTGTTGGGGGGGTGTTTCTGGTGCTTGCCAACACGTTGGTCATGGCCGTGAATGAACGCACTCGCGAAATTGGCATCCTTCTGGCCATCGGCTGGCGTCCTTGGCAGGTATTGCGGTTGTTTCTGATGGAGTCGGCTGTGTTGCTCAGTCTCGGATTGCTTGCCGGGTACCTGATGGCGCTGACGTTGCTTCACTTTTTGAATGGTTTGGAGTCGATTGGGCACGGTTGGATTCCCGTGAAAATTCCGTTGACATTGATCGGCCACGCCAGCTTGTTGTGCATCGGGGTGATGTTCGCTGCACTGTGTTGGCCAGCTGCCATCATCTGGCGCATGAGTCCCATGGAGGCCATTCGGAATGACTGACCACACGCCACTGCTGCGTGTGCGCGGGTTGTGCAAACGCTTTGAAGGGGTCGGAGTCCAGGCGCTGACTGACATAGGGCTGGATGCCGAAGCCGGGCAGACCATCGCACTGGTGGGGCCTTCCGGGTGTGGCAAATCCACACTGCTCAATTTGCTTGGCATGCTGGAGGCCCCGACTGCCGGGACGCTGTTTTTCAAAGGGACGGACTACCGTGACATTCGGCCTCCACACCAATTCAGGGCATCCAGTCTGGGTTTCGTTTTCCAGTTTCATCACTTGGTGCCGACCATGACGCTGGCAGAAAACGTGGCGTCTCCGCTGGTCGCCACGTCCTGTGCGGCACAGGCTCGCAGGACGCGCGCCATGTTGGCACTGGAGCAGGTTGGCCTGAGCCATCGGGCGCGTTTTTTGCCTGCCAATGTATCCGGCGGTGAGCGGCAAAGGGCGGCCATCGCCAGAGCGATTGTCAACCGACCAGCAATCATCCTCGCAGATGAACCGACTGGGAACCTGGACAGCGCCAATGGCAAATTGGTGTTCGATTTGCTGGTTGCGCAGGCTCGCCAGCATCAGGCGCTGGTCATCGTTGCGACGCACAACATGGCCATGGCTGCGGCCACGGACAGACAGTTGCACCTGTTAGACGGGCGATTGTCCGATGCCCCCCCGTATGCGACCCTGGCAGCATGGTGATGCGTGCAGACTGGGTTCTGATGGCGGTGTTGCTCGTTTGGTCGGCATACCGACCTGCCAACCCGGTTGTCTGGTGGTTTGAAGCGGCGCCAGCGGTTGGCTTGCTCGCCTTCCTCGGTTGGACTGACGTGCGCTGGCGCTTCACGCCGCTGGTCAGGTGCATGCTGCTGCTGGGGGCTGCGCTGATGCTGGTGGGCGCACATTACACCTATGCAGGCATGCCCCTGTTCACCTGGTTACAAGACGTGCTTTCATTGAAGCGAAACCATTTTGATCGGTTCGGGCACGTTTTCCAGGGTGCCGTGCCTGCACTGTTGCTGCGTGAATGGCTGATCCGGACATCGGTTCTGCGCCCTGGTGCCTGGTTGCAGTGGTTGGTCATGGGTTTTGCCCTTGCCATCTCGGCATCATGGGAGCTGATCGAGTGGGTCGTTGTCGTCTGGGCAAACGGGGAGCCCGACGTGTACCTGAACTTCCAGGGCGATCCTTGGGACACCCAGGCAGACATGGCCTGTGCGTTGGCCGGTGCAGCGTTTGCACTGATCGCATGCCGTGCGCAGCACGATAGGCAGCTGGCGCTGATGGCCAGGTGATGTATGGGTGAATTCCGCAAACATGAGGCATGGGCAACATGGCAATTCAGCATCTCGCCACCCTGACCGATTGGGTGGTTTTGTCTGCGACGCAGTTGCCGGTTATAGGGGTGGGCCTGTTTCTGGCGGTTCATTGGTTGACCGTGGCGACAGCCCTGTCCGTGCCTCGTGCCTTGCCGTCAAGCTGGAGAGGGGTTCACCTGATGCTGGTCATGACGGTGGGTGCGCTGGGGTGGGCGAAATGGGGCGTCGAACCGGATGATCCGCTCAAGGCATGGCTTGCTTTGGCTTGTATCGCTTGCCTGGGCGGGTGGCTTGGGCTGGTCACGGCGGCGGGCGCAGGCGCGTGCGAGGGTTTCCGGCTGCGCTCGGTCGCAGGCATTGCTTTCGGCGTGTCGCTTGTCTGGGTGGCCAGCTACCGATACCAGTACAACGTGCCTGCGTTGAATTCACCGTACTTCAACCTGTCCACGCTGTTGATCTGGGGAACGTGCTTGTCTTGCACAGCGGTTTTCCATCGGATGCTGTGCCGCCGTGAATGGCATTGGCTGCCCCGCTATGGCTTGGTGTGGATGGCGTACATGACCGGCCTCGTCATTCTGGAGTTCATCGGTTATCACGTCCTGGCCATCAAGGAAGTGTCCAAAGGGGTGTTTCATTCCCCCATGATGTTCGACTTGGTTCACGGACCGATCGAAATGAAGGCGTTTTATCTGGTAGCCGGTGTGTTGGCTGCGGGGCTGGATCAGGTTTTCCGCCAGGTCATGCAGGTCCGAGGGGTGAGGCAGTGTTCAGCGGCCGATGTGGCCGATCTCGAAGGCCCGGCCTGCTGAACGTTCCCATGGTGCCTTGCACCCTGATCGAGGGCCTTTGCCACGTTCAAGGTGTCGCCTTCGGAATGGGCCGTGGCTTGCCGTTTTCGTCGATGGCCACGTAAGTCAGAGATGCCTCGGTGACTTTCAGGTAAATGCCCTGTGACTGGAAGCGCTCGGCATACACCTCCACCTGCACCGTGATGGACGTGTTGCCGATGCGGGTGACGCTGCTGAAAAAGCTCAGGATGTCACCCACACGCACCGGTTGCTTGAAGATGAACTGGTTTACCGCCACCGTGGCCATGCGGCCCTGGGTGTAGCGCGCGGGCACCACAGCTCCGGCCAAGTCCACCTGGGCCATCACCCAGCCGCCAAAGATGTCGCCATTGGCGTTGCAATCGGCGGGCATGGGGATGACCTTCAGCACCAGGTCTTTGTCTGTGGGCAGGGGTACGTTGAGAGCGGTCAGGTTTTGGGTCATGGCAGAGCAGGGTGGGCAGTTTCAAAAACTGTGGTGGCGTGAGCCGCTGTGGCCAAGGCTTCGAAAGCGATGACCGACAGCGGGCGGCTGTACAGGTAGCCTTGGTAGGCATGGCAACCCAAGCGGGCCAGCAAGTCTGCCTGGTCTTGCCGTTCCACCCCCTCGGCGATGACGGACAGGCCCATGCTGTCGGCCAGGGCAACCACCATTTTGGCAATGGCGGCGTCATTGGGGTCGGTCACGATGTGGTTCACGAAACCTTGGTCGATCTTGAGTTGGTCCAGCGGCAGTCTTTTCAGGTAAGCCAGTGACGAGTAGCCCGTGCCAAAGTCGTCCAGCGAAAACCCCACGCCCCGCTCTTTCAGCGCATTCATTTTGGCAATGGTGGCTTCCACGTCGTGCAGCAACATGCCTTCGGTCAGCTCCAGCTTGAGTCGACTGGGGTCGATGCCGTGGCGTGTCAGGGTGGACAACACGGCCTCAACGAATTGGGCTTGTTCGAATTGGCGTGCACTCACGTTGACCGCCAGGGTCAGCTGTGCCAGTGCAGGCTGTGAGGCCCAGTCCGCCAATCGGGCGCAGGCTGCGTCCAGCACCCACTGGCCAATGGGGACGATCAGCCCGGTTTCTTCGGCCAGCGGAATGAACTGCGCCGGCGACACCAACCCCCGCACCGGGTGCTCCCAGCGCAGCAGCGCTTCGGCACCGGTGATGCGGCCTTGGCCGGCCACCTGGGGTTGCAGGTGCAAAAACAGTTGGTCATTGGCCATGGCCTGGCGCAAGTCGGCTTCCAGCGCGGCGTGTGCCGAGACGTGCTCTTGCATCCGGGTTTCGAAAAAGCGAAGGGTGTTGCGCCCGGCGGCTTTCGCCTGGAACATGGCCAGTTCAGCCCGTTTGAGGGGCTCACCACTGCTTTCGGCTTGTGCGGCACTGAACAGCGTGATGCCGATGCTGGCGCTGCTGTGATGCGTGCCGCCTTCCAATCGATAGGGTGTGGCCAGCGCTTGCAGGATGTGCTCACCCACATTTTCGGCCCGTTGGGCTGCGATTTGGGCGGAAGCGCCCAAATCGGTGAGGATGAGCACAAACTCGTCGCTCCCCAGTCGGGCCACGGTGTCGTGGCTGCCCACGCAGGTCGTCAGGCGTTGGGCGCTTTCCTGCAGCAGTCGATCACCTTGCAGGTGGCCCAGCGTGTCGTTCAGGGTCTTGAAGTTGTCCAGGTCCACAAACAGCAACGCATGCAGTTGGGTCGATGGGGTGGCGCTGGTTTCCAGGGCGTGGGCCAACCTGTCAAGCAGCAGGCGGCGGTTGGGCAGTTGTGTGACGGGGTCGTAAAACGCCAGTTTCTGACGTTCTTGCTCCGAGGCTTTGCGCTCGGTGATGTCGCGCGTCACGGCCAGTTGTACCGGTTGGCCATCGTGCAAAAACGGCACGGCATGTGTCTCCAGCCAGCGCCTGCCGCCTTTGAGTCCCACAATCTCGAACTCCAGCATGCCCGGATGCCCTTGCAGCACCTGGTTGTGCAATCGGGTGAAGGCGGCCCGGTGTTCGGGGGCAATCAAGGTGGGCACGTCCTGGTTGGCAACTTGTTCAAAGCGGTCGGCTTCGATCATGGCCAGGCCGGCAGCGTTCATTTGCAGCAAGCGGCCTTGCGCATCAACCAGTTTGATGCACTCGGGCTCAGCTTCGATCAGTGTGCGCAGGTACGCTTCGCTTTGTGCGCTGCGCTGCAGTGCCAAGTTGCGTTCGGCCTCGATGGTGCGCAGGCCTGCATGGGTTTTGGCCAGCCAGCCCAGCACACTGTCGTGCGCACCAGGGGGCACGGGAATTTCCGCGTCCATCTCCCCCCGGCCCAGCCGGGCCATGTGCGCGAACAGCACCTCGGGGGCCACGCCCAGTGTGGTCTTGAGCATGCGGCTGATGCGTACCAGTTGCAACACCAGCCCCAGCGCAGCCACCCCCAGGCACCAGCGCAACACCATGGCGCGCTGGAGTGCCGCCATGACTTGGCCCTGGGTGCGTGCGTCAAGCCGCATCTCAAAGGCATTGATGGGTGCCATGATGGCCGCCTTGGCCGCATGGTAGTGGGCGTCGTGCAGCAGCTCGATGGCACCGCTTTGCCACGCTTTGGGCACAGCGTCAACGTGGTGTTCTTCAATCAGAGCCATGGCCAGGGCCTCGGTACCCGTCAGCTGGTCAGATTGGCCTTTGGCCGAGGCCAGCAAGGCGCGCTCGTCAGGGGTCAGCCCCGCTTCTTCCATGCGAGCCAGCAACGCTTTGCCTGGACCCGTGGGCAGTGCGGGATAGCCACCTTGGGCCAGCACGGTGTCCCAGAAAACGTATTGGTAGTCGGCAGGGCTGGGCCGCACGCCATCGCGAATTTCAAGTATGGCGTGGTACGCCTGCTTGTAGCGCGGGTCACCCGTGATGACGTAAGTGCGGGCCATGCGCGTCAGGTCGTCAGACGACTGACGCAGCTCGTCAGCCAGCAGGATGGAGGTGTGGCGCAGGTCGTTGGCGCGATCAACCTGCTTTTCTGACCACACGTACGCACCAAACAGCAGTGCCATGAAGCCCAGCAACACCGATGCCAGCCACACATGGCGTTGGAACGGTTGAGTGGGCAGGGTCATGTATGGTGTGGTGTGGATTGGGGCGCAATGGTACCTGTCTGCCCGAGGCACAGCCAACTGGCCGGGCCACTTGGGGGTCCATGCAGATGCGGGGTAGCATTGTCTGTGCTTGAACCGGGGGCAAGCTTGGGGAAATGCAGGGTCAGCATCATCAGGTGGCGCCTGCCGTTCAGGTGTTGCAAGATGTTTGGCAGCGCCTGCAGCTGCCACCCGCCTATCGGTCTACACCACTTCATTTCAAACTGCATGCGCCGCCATTCCGCTCTTGCCTCAGCTCCCGGTCCAGCCTCGGACACCACACCTGCGGTGGGCAAGCCTCCCCGCACTGACTGGGCCACCTTGCAGCGCCTGTTCCCCTACCTGTGGACATACAAGTGGCGCGTGATGCTGGCGCTGGGCTTCATGGTGGCGGCCAAGGGTGCCAACGTCAGCGTGCCCTTGTTGCTGAAGGAGCTGGTTGACACCATGACCCCCGCCGTAGGCCGCGCCACCGGATTGCCGCCGGGGAGCGAGGGGCTGCTGATCGTGCCGCTGGGGCTGTTGCTGGCGTATGGCGCGCTGCGTTTTTCCACCAGCCTGTTCACCGAGTTGCGCGAATTGATTTTTGCCAAAGCCACAGAAGGGGCCACGCGCAGCATCGCGTTGCAGGTGTTCGGGCACTTGCACGCACTGAGCCTGCGCTTTCACCTGGAACGCCAGACCGGTGGCATGACACGTGACATCGAACGCGGGACGCGCGGCGTGCAGTCGCTCATTTCGTATTCGCTCTACAGCATCGTGCCCACGGTCATCGAAGTGGCCATGGTGCTGACGCTGCTGGGCACCCAGTTCGAGGCTTGGTACGTGTACACCACGCTGGCCGCGCTGGTGCTGTACATCTTTTTCACGGTGCGCGTGACCGAGTGGCGCACCCAGTTCCGCCGCGAAATGAACGAGCTGGACAGCAGCTCGCACAGCAAAGCCATCGATTCGCTGCTGAACTACGAAACCGTCAAGTACTTCAACAACGAGGCATTCGAGGCCCGGCGCTACGACGAAAGTCTGGAGAAACTGCGCAAAGCGCGCATCAAGAGCCAGACCACGCTCAGTCTGCTCAACACCGGCCAGCAGCTCATCATTGCCACCGCGCTGGTGGCCATGCTGTGGCGCGCGACCAGCGCGGTGGCTGCGGGGCAAATGACGCTGGGTGACCTGGTGATGATCAATGCCTTCATGATCCAGCTCTACATCCCGCTGGGGTTTCTGGGTGTGCTGTACCGCGAAATCAAGCAAAGTCTGACCGACCTGGACAAAATGTTCACACTCCTTGAAAAAGAGCGTGAAGTGGCCGATACAGAAGCGGCGAAGCCACTTTTCATTGATAAAAATGGTGTCGATCCCGCCGTGGCTGTGAACGGCGAGCCCTGCGTGCGGTTTGTGAACGTGCGCTTTGCCTACCATGCTGACCGCGAAATCTTGCACGGCGTGAGTTTCGAGATCCCACCCGGCAAAACGGTGGCCGTGGTGGGGCCGTCGGGTTCGGGCAAATCGACCCTGGCACGGCTGATGTACCGCTTTTATGACGTCACGAACAGTTCGGATGGGGGCCGGATCGAAATCGCCAGTCAGGACATCAAAACCGTGACACAGGCCAGCGTGCGTGCCGCCATCGGCATCGTGCCGCAGGACACCGTGCTGTTCAACGACAGCATCGAATACAACATCCGCTACGGCAGGCCCGACGCCACGCGCGAAGAGGTGGAAGCCGCCGCCCGTGCCGCCCGCATCCACGACTTCATCGTCAGCCTGCCGCAGGGCTACGCCACGTCGGTGGGCGAGCGGGGGCTGAAGCTGTCGGGTGGCGAAAAGCAACGCGTGGCCATTGCCCGCACGCTGCTGAAAGACCCGCCCATCGTCATTTTTGACGAGGCCACCAGCGCGCTGGACTCGGCCAACGAGCGCGCCATCCAGGCCGAGCTGAAAACCGCCGCCGCCAACAAAACCACGCTGGTGATTGCCCACCGCTTGTCCACCGTGGTGGATGCCCACGAAATTTTGGTGCTGGAGCACGGCACCGTGGTCGAGCGAGGCAGCCATTCAGCCTTGCTGGCAGCAGGGGGGCGCTACGCGGGCATGTGGGCCATGCAGGAGGCCACTGGGGATTCTGCTGACACGCAAAACGCGATGCTTCCGCTATAACAAGGGTCGCGTGGTCAACGCTGCACGCCACCCCAAAGACGCCTGACCAGGGCCCAGACCCGCATGACATTTTCCAGCTCGCCTGCTCCCATGGACCTGCCGTCGTCGGATGAGGTGCGCGCGGTGTTCGAGCATGCCTCGCTGGGCATGGCGCTGACACGCAACCGCGTCATCGTGCGGTGCAACCGCGTGTTTGCCCAGATGTTTGGCAAACCCCAGGCCGAATGGGTGGGTTTGCCGGGCATGAGCATCTTCACAGACGAGCAGGCCTACGAGCGGTTTGGCGAGCTGGCCAGCCCCGTGCTGGCCAGCGGTGGCATCTACCGTGGCGAGTACGTGTTCAAAGGCTGTGACGACAAGTTGCTGACGTGCTTGGTGTCGGCTTCGGCGGTCAACCCTGCCAGGCCCACGGAAGGCACCATCTGGGTGTTTGACGACGTGACCACCGAGCGCGCCCAGCACCAAGCGTTACACGAAGCCTTGCTGCGGTTCGAGTCACTGATGGCCAACGCACCGGTGGGCATCATCCAGACGCTCAACCGCTGCATCGTCGACGCGAACCCGCGTTTTCTGGACATGTTCGGCTACACCGAGGCCGAGGCCATCGGCATGCCTGCGGTCAAACTGTTCCCTTCCGAGGCTGAGTACGCCGAACTGGGGCGCATGGCGACGCCTTTGTTGAGCAAGGCGTTGCCTGTGGATGCCGAGTTTCGCCTGTTCAACTGTCGCGGCGAGTCACTCTGGGTGCAGTTTGTGGGCTACGTAGTCGACCCCGATGACGCTGGCAAAGGCACGTTCTGGATCATTTCAGACCGCACCGAAGCACGCAACCAGGCCGATTCACTGCGGCAGGCGCTGGATGAAAACCAGGCCATTTTCGACAGTGCGGCATTGGGCATGGTTGTGCTGAGGGAGCGCATGGTGGTGCGCTGCAACCCTCAGCTCGAAGCCATGCTCGGCCGTGAAGCAGGCAGCATGGTGGGTACCTCCACCGCGCTGTGGTACCCCAGCCGCGAGGCGTTCGACTGGGTGGCCGAGCACGTTTACCCAGCTTTGGCAGGCGCGCAGCCAGCCACGCACGAGTTGCAGCTGTGCAGGGCGGATGGCAGCCTGTTCTGGGCGCGCATGACCGGTCGTGCCCTGGCACAGGGCGGCACGGTCATGTCGGGTGCCAGCCTGTGGTTGCTGGAAGACATCAGCGACCGGCGTCGCAACGAAGAGGCCTTGCGGACCGCCACGTCACTCAATGAAGCTGTGTTTGCCAGCACAGGCCTGGCCCTGATAGCGACCGATACGCAAGGCATCATCCGGCTGTTCAACCCAGCTGCCGAACGCCTGTTGGGCTATTCAGCTGCCGAGCTGGTGCACCGCCAGAGCGTCAAATGTTTTCATGTGGCGCAGGAGTTTGTTGACTACGCCAAGCTGCTGTCCATGGAGTTGGGGCGGGAGATCAAGCCCGGTTTGAATGTATTCAGCACCAAGGTCGATCTGTACGGCCGCGACGAGCGGGAGTGGACCTTTGTGCGCAAAGACGGTACGCATGTGCCCGTGTCGGTCAGCGCGACAGCGCTCCACAGCGCCAGCGGCCAGACCACCGGTTACCTGGGCGTGGCCACCGACCTGACTGAACAGTACAAAGCCCGTAAGGTGTTGCAGCGTTCGCAGGACGAGCTGGAGGGGTTGGTGCGGCAGCGCACGATCGAGCTGGCCCAGAGCCACGCCCGGCTGGAGGCCGAAATGGCCGAGCGCGTGCAGGTCGAGCGCCGCATGCGCGACATGGCCCACCACGACGCCATCACCGGCCTGCCCAACCGCAACCTGCTGCACGACCGCATGGACCAGGCGCTGCACCAGTCGCACCGCACGGGTGAGCGGCTGGCCGTGATGTTCCTGGACCTGGACCGCTTCAAAAACATCAACGACACGCTGGGCCACCTGGTGGGCGACGACCTGCTGCGCCACGTGGCACAGCGCCTGTCCATGGCGCTGCGTGCCAGCGACACCCTGGCGCGGCTGGGGGGCGATGAGTTTGTGGTGCTGCTGCCACGGGTCGACAGCCGTGAACAGGTGGCCATGGTGGCGGAAAAGCTGTTGTCGGTGCTGGAAGCGCCCATGGACGTGCAGGAACATGCCCTGCACATCAGCACCAGTATCGGCGTGTGCATCTGCCCCGACGATGGGGACGATGCCGCTGTGTTGCTGCGCAATGCCGACACCGCCATGTACCAGGCCAAAGGCGGCGGGCGCAACACCTACCGGTTTTTCACCGAGCGCATGAACATCGAAGCCGACCAGCGCTACCGCATCGAGTCGGCTTTGCGTGTGGGCGTGCGTGACAAGGAGCTGCGCCTGCATTTCCAGCCGCTGGTCGACATGCAGACCGGCCGCGTGTTCGGTGCCGAGGCACTGGTGCGCTGGCAATCGGGCCTGCTGGGGCTGGTGCCACCGGGGCAGTTCATCCCCATCGCGGAAGAAACCGACCTGATCGTCGAAATCGACAGCTGGGTGCTGACCGAGGCCTGCGCGCACGGCGCGCGCTGGCGGCAAGACACCGGGCGCGACCTGATGGTGGCCGTCAACCTGTCGGCGCGGCAGTTCCGCCGCAAAGACCTGGTGCCGTTTGTGCAGCGGGTGCTGGCCGACAGTGGCCTGCCCCCTGCGTTGCTGGAACTGGAAATCACCGAATCGTCACTGATGCACAACGTGGCCGAGGTGATCCACACGCTGGACCAGCTGGTGGCCCTGGGCGTGCGCCTGGCCATCGACGACTTCGGTACCGGCTACTCCAGCCTGGCTTACCTCAAGCGCTTCCCGGTGCACAAGCTGAAGGTGGACCAGTCGTTCGTGCGCGACATCGGTCGCACCGACAGCGACCTGGCTATCGTCAAAACCGTCATTGCACTGGCGCACACCTTGCAACTGGACCTGCTGGCAGAAGGCGTGGAAACCACCGCCCAGCTGGTCACATTGCGCGCTTTGGGCTGTGATCGGTTCCAGGGCTATTTGTTTGCCAGACCCGTGCCGGCTGACGAGGTGCCCGCGCTGCTGGCGCTGGATGTGCATGCCCTGGTGGCGGGGCGGGCATGATGGCGCACGCAAATCGCAGGAAGAACCCGCATGGAAACCAAGTGGCTTGAAGACTTCGTCAGCCTGGCCGAAACCCGCAGTTTCAGCCGATCAGCCCAATTGAGGCACGTCACTCAACCCGCGTTTTCAAGGCGCATTCAGTCGCTGGAGGGGTGGGCTGGCACCGACCTGGTCGACCGCTCGTCCTACCCCACGCGCCTCACGCCTGCCGGGCAGACGTTGTACGAGCAGGCGTTGGAGGTGCTGCAAGCGCTGCAGTCCACCCGGGCCATGCTGCGCGCCCACAGTACAGCGGCCGACGACACCATTGAGTTTGCCGTGCCGCACACGCTGGCGTTCACGTTTTTCCCCACGTGGCTGTCGGGCTTGCGCAGCGACTGCGGGGCCATCAAAAGCAGGCTCACCGCGCTGAACGTACACGATGCGGTGTTGCGCCTGGTGGAGGGGCATGCCGATTTGCTCATTGCCTACCACCACGCGTCACAGCCCATCCAGTTGGACAACGCCCGCTACGAAATGCTGCCGCTGGGACAAGAGGTGGTGGCCCCGTGCGTGAAGGCCGATGGGCATGGCCAGCCGCTGTTCCGCTTGCCGGGCGCACCGAAGCATCCCGTGCCCTACCTGGCCTACGCGCCAGGGGCCTACCTGGGGCGGGTGGTCGAGGCTGCCATCAAGCAGTCTCGCATGGCTGTGCACCTGAACCGTGTGTACGAAACCGACATGGCCGAAGGCCTCAAGGCCATGGCCCGCGAAGGGCATGGCGTGGCCTTTTTACCCCTGAGCGCGGTGAAAAAAGACATCCAGACCGGCAAACTGGTGCGCGCCAGCGAGGGCTTGGACCTGACGCTCGACATCCGCATCTACCGCGAACGCCCGCAGCCGGGCGACCTGTCCAAAGGCGCGGCGCGTCGTTTCTGGGACGCCCTGGCCGCCACGCTGGGCCATTGACCGCCCGGGGGTGCGCAGCGCCCCACCGCTCATGTGGCCCTTCACGCCAAACGGCCATATCGGCAGGTTTTGGGACAATGCTGGCTATGAACACCACCGCCGCACCCACCACAGCCACATCTGCAGCAGCCTCGGCTGCCAGCATGTCAGCCCCCGACACCCTGACCCTCACACGCCCCGACGACTGGCACCTGCACGTGCGCGACGGAGCTGCGTTGCAAGCGGTGGTGCCCCACACGGCTGCGCAGTTTGGCCGCGCCATCATCATGCCCAACCTGCGGCCCCCGGTGACCACCGCCGAACAGGCGCTGGCCTACAAGGCACGCATCCAAGCCGCTGTACCCGCAGGAATGCCCTTCGAGCCACTGATGACGCTGTACCTGACCGACAACCTGCCACCCGACGAAATTGCACGGGCCAAAGACGCGGGCGTGGTCGCAGCCAAGCTCTACCCCGCCGGGGCCACGACCAACAGCGATGCGGGCGTAACCGATTTGAAGAAAACCTACCAAACGCTCGAAGCCATGCAGCGCACAGGCCTGCTGCTGCTGGTGCACGGTGAAGTCACCAGCCCCGACATCGACCTGTTCGACCGCGAAGCCGTGTTCATCGACCAGCAGCTCATCCCCCTGCGCCGTGATTTCCCCGAGCTGAAAATCGTGTTCGAGCACATCACCACCCAAGAAGCCGCGCAATACGTGGCCGAGGCCGGGTCCTATACGGCCGCCACGCTCACTGCTCACCACCTGCTGTACAACCGCAACGCCATCTTCACCGGCGGCGTGCGCCCCCACTATTACTGTTTGCCCGTGCTCAAGCGCGAAACCCACCGCCAGGCACTGCTGGCCGCAGCCACCAGCGGCAGCGACCGGTTCTTTTTGGGCACCGACAGCGCACCGCACCCCGCCCACCTGAAAGAGCACGCCAGCGGCTGCGCCGGTTGCTACACCGCCCACGCCGCCATGGAGCTGTATGCCGAGGCGTTCGACCGTGCAGGTGCGCTCGACAAGCTGGAAGCCTTTGCCAGCTTCAATGGTCCGGCCTTCTACGGCCTGCCTCGCAACACCGGCACCATCACCCTGGCACGCCAAAGCTGGACCCCGCCCGAGAGCTACCCGTTTGGCGATGCCGTTGTCAAACCGCTGGCTGGGGGTGAGGCCTTGAGCTGGCAGTTGCTGACTCAAGGTTGAATTTTGGATAGCAAAGAGCGATGCCATTGAAGCGGTAAAGCTTGTTTTGTTGTTGAATTTTCATTTGGAATTCGCGTGTGTCACCCACTGTGCCTGACCTGGAGAACGTGAACTGGCTGCAGCCCTGGTTGGCCCCGTTGCAGGCGCACGGGCTTGCCATGGCCACGCAGCTATCGAGTCCAACCGGCGGCGGCGTGGCCGGTGCGCTGAACGCGTTGGCGGGCAACTGCCCCGTGCGGTTTGCCGAGGGTGATGCCGCGCCGTCGGGAGAGGCCTATGAGGCCTTCATCCGCCGCGTGGGCCATGTGCCCACACGGGACAACCTGCACGACCTCTTCAATGGGCTGGTGTGGATGGGCTTCCCGGCCACCAAGGCGCGGTTGAACGTGCTGCAGTCCAACGAGATTGCGCGGCAAGGCGTGGGTGCCGTGCGCGGCCCCGTGCGCGACGCCATCACCCTGTTCGACGAAAGCGGTGCCGTGTTGCTGGCCCCGGAGCCCTTGTGGCAGGCGCTGCTGGCGCGCGACTGGGTCACGCTGTTCATCACCCACCGGGCGTTGTGGCGCCAAGCCCGGCTGGTGCTGTTCGGCCACGCGCTGATGGAGCAGTTGGTTTCACCCAGAAAAAACATCACAGCGCATGTGCTGGTTGAAAAGTTTGCACTGGAATTGATAGAGCACATTGAGCCGCCAGATGACAGCATGCCCTCAACGGGCGCAACGGGCGCAACGGGCGCAACGGGCTCATTGGGTGCGCTGGATGCGGCACTGGCAGCTGCCTTGTCCGCTGAGGTGCTGGCACGCAAGCCCTTCACACCGCTGCCCGTGCTGGGCATGCCAGGCTGGTGGCCAGCCAACGAAGACCCCGGCTTTTACGCCGACCCCGGGGTGTTCCGTCCGCCCAGGCCGCGTTGACAACCGGTGCCCTGCTGCGCGCGGTTGGGCGGTCAGCCAGGTTCTGCCAGGTCGCCCCGGCCGCCGCATCGATTGATGCTGAATGGCTGTATTTGATGGAATGAATTCGATTTATTGTTCGAATTTTCAGGAATGATCGTCGCGCACCGCTTGAACTTTCCAGGCGCTGCGCCATCTATCATTGCCAGTCCTTTTTCTCATTCCTTCCACGGAGCCTTTATGAAACGCATCCTCCTGTTTGTGCTCACCAACCTCGCGGTCATGGCCGTGCTGTTGGTCACGACACGCTTGTTGGGTGTCGACCGCTACCTGACCGCCAACGGCCTCAACATGACCGCGCTGGCGGGCTTCTCGCTGATCATGGGTTTCGGTGGTGCCATCATTTCGCTGCTGATGAGCAAGCAAATGGCCAAGTGGTCCACGTCGGGCATGGAAATCATCAACCAGCCCCGCAATGCCGACGAGGCCTGGATCGTCGACACCGTTCGCCGTTTTGCCGACAAAGCCGGTATCGGCATGCCTGAAGTGGGCATCTACCCCGGCGACCCGAACGCGTTTGCCACGGGTGCCAACAAGAACGCGGCGCTGGTGGCCGTGTCCACGGGGCTGTTGCAGAACATGACCCGTGAAGAGGTGGAAGCGGTCATCGGCCACGAGATTGCTCACGTGGCCAACGGCGACATGGTCACCATGACGCTGGTGCAAGGCGTGATGAACACCTTCGTGGTGTTCCTCAGCCGGGTCATCGGTTACGCGGTGGACAGCTTCCTGCGCAAGGGTGACAGCGAAAGTTCGGGCCCCGGCATCGGCTACATGGTCACGACCATCGTGCTGGACATCGTGCTGGGCTTCCTGGCCGGCATGATCGTGGCCTGGTTCAGCCGCCACCGCGAGTTCCGTGCCGATGCCGGTGCCGCCGAGCTGATGGGCCGCAAGCAACCCATGATCAACGCCCTGGCCCGCCTGGGTGGCCTGGAACCCGGCGAGCTGCCCAAGAGCGTGGCCGCCATGGGCATCACCGGTGGACTGGGCAAACTGTTTTCGACCCACCCGCCCATTGAAGAGCGCATTGCCGCGTTGCAAAACAGTTGATCTTTTCCGGGCCTCCGCCGCCTGTGTGCCAGAACGGGCGCACGGGCGGCTGGCGCGAAACACCCCGCTGGCTTGCGCCATGAAAAAAGCGACCTTGAAGGTCGCTTTTTTGTTGCAGGCACAAATCAGTGGGATGTCGCTGCGGGGGGCGCTCATCTCGTTGGGCAGCCGATCAGCCAGCTGCTACCGCAGACCTGGCGTGGCCCGTGGCTCAACGCCAGCGGTCGTCGTGGCGGTTGTGATTGCGCCATTCATCGCGGTCACGGCGGTGGTGGCGGTTGCCCGAGCCGTCAATCCAGATCTCGGCCGCAATCGGTGCGACGGGGCGGTAAGGCCGCACGTATTCCACCCGTGGCGAACCGATGTATGTGATTTCCTGGGTGACCACCGTGTTGGGGTTGACGTAGGTCACCGGGGGCAGTGGTTCACCCGCCGGGTAGTACTGGGGGTCGGCCTGCGGGTAGGTTTGTGTGCCGTAGGGGGTGTTGTAGGGCTGACTATAGGGTTGGTTGTAGGGCTGCGCGGCAGGGGCAACCTGCAACGGCACCCAGGCACCTGGGTCTTGCTGCATTTGCACGGTGTATTGCTTGCCCGCGTACTCGTAGGTCACGTTGTAGCCCATGGTTTGGGTTTCGTACGTGGTTTGCGTGGTGCAGCGCTGTTGCAGTTGGGTGCGAGGCTCGCCACCACCTTCGATGCTGTTGCCCAAAGCAGCCCCGCCAACGATGCCGATCATGGTGGCCACTGCACGCCCGGCACCGCCACCCACCTGGTTGCCAATGACACCCCCTGCAATGCCACCCATGACCGCACCGGCCCCCGATTTGGCACCGGGCACGTACACCTCTTCATTGGTGCAAACCTGCCGTGGCACGGCCACTTGCTGCATGACCGGCACGCTGCTGATGACGCGGCCCATTTCCCGGCCTGCGTTCTGTGCGGCGGCTGGCAGTGCAACCACGCCGCAGGCGACGGCACAAGCCGCCAGCAGTGCGCGTGAGGTGGACGGGGTGAAAGGTTTCAATGTCATGGTGTTCTCCAGAATTCAGGCGTAAGCATGCCACGCGTGTGTCAACGCTGCATGTGGGCCTGTAACCATTTGTGAAAAGTGCTTGGGGGCACAGTGGGCATGCGCGAAAGACACGCGGCCTCATGAGAAGACGCTGGGCCACCCCCGAGTTTTCTCATCCCCGTGAGGCTGACGCAAAGCGACCGGCTTGGGGGCTTTCTTTCAGTTGCCACCAGGTTCAGCCAATGCCAGTGGTGCCGCAAGTGGCACCACCACTGACGTTTTCTAATGGGCCGTGAGCGCAAGCGCCACGGCTTCGGCCACCTTGATGCCGTCCACCGCTGCCGACAGGATGCCCCCTGCATAGCCCGCGCCTTCGCCAGCCGGGAACAGGCCTGCCACGTTCAGGCTTTGCAGGCTGGTGGCGTGGCGCGTGATGCGCAGTGGCGACGATGTACGGGTTTCCATGCCGGTCAGCACCGCGTCGGCCATGTCATAGCCCTTGATCTTGCGGCCAAAGGCGGGCAGGGCTTCGCGCATGGCTGCTGCGGCGTAGTCGGGCAGTACCGTGGCCAGGTCCACCAACTTCACGCCGGGCTTGTATGACGGTTCGACGCTGCCCAACGCGGTGGAGGGGCGCTGCGCCAGGAAGTCGCCCACCCGCTGCGCGGGCGCGTCGTAGGTTTGGCCACCGGCTTCGAACGCGCGGCTTTCCAGTGTGCGCTGCAGCACCACACCGGCCAGCGGGTGTGTGCGCCCGTCGGCAGCCAGCTGGCGGGCCTGTGCGGCGTAGCGGGGGCCGTCTGCGGGGCCGAAGGCGGCCTCCCAGGTCGGGGCATCCAGCGGGTAGTCGGGCGGGTCGATGCCCACCACCATGCCCGCGTTGGCGTTGCGTTCGTTGCGCGAATACTGGCTCATGCCGTTGGTGACCACGCGGCCCGGCTCGCTGGTGGCGGCCACCACCGTGCCGCCGGGGCACATGCAAAAGCTGTACACCGTGCGCCCGTTCGACGCATGGTGAACCAGCTTGTAGTCGGCCGCGCCCAGCAGCGGGTGGCCCGCATGGCGGCCCCAGCGGGCCTGATCGATCACGCTTTGCGGGTGCTCGATGCGCACGCCCACTGAAAACGGCTTGGCCTCCATGTACACGCCGCTGTCCCACAGCGCAGCAAACGTGTCGCGCGAGCTGTGGCCCAGTGCCAGCACCACCGCCGGGGTGGGCCGGTCATGCGTTTGCCCGGTGGCCAGGTCTTGCACGCGCAAACCGGCCACTTTCCTGGATTGGTAGCAAACTTCTGATGCAGTTAAAGCGGTAGATGGCAAAAAAGCTTGAATAAATTTGTCTGGGCTTGGGCTGCCGCTAGGGCCGGTATCGGTACTCAGTCTTTCGTTTCCGTCAGCGGGGGCGGCAGATGCCATCAGCAGCTCCACCACCTTGTGCTGGAACAGGATGGTGCCGCCCAGTGCGATGATTTTTTCGCGCAGGGCTTCCACCACCTTCACCAGCTTGAAGGTGCCCACATGCGGGTGGGCAGCGTACAGAATTTCGGGCGGTGCGCCCGCGTCCACAAACGCCTGCATCACCTTTCGGCCCAGGTGGCGTGGGTCTTTGATCTGGCTGTACAGCTTGCCGTCCGAGAACAGGCCCGCCCCGCCTTCGCCAAACTGCACGTTACTTTCTGGCGTGAGGGTGTGCTTGCGCCACAGGCCCCAGGTGTCTTTGGTGCGCTGGCGCACGGGTTGGCCGCGCTCCAGCACGATGGGTTTGAACCCCATTTCCGCCAGTGCCAGCGCGGCAAACAGGCCGCAAGGCCCCAGGCCCACCACCACCGGGCGGTCGGCTTCGCTGGTGGGCCAGCCTGCGGGGGCGGCCACGGGTGGGTGCCAGGTCATGTCGGGCGTGGGCAGGATGTGCGGGTTGCCCGCATGGCGTGTCAGCAGGCCGGTTTGAGCTGCCGGGTCGACCAGGATTACGTCGACGATGTAGACCGCCAGCAACTCGGCCTTGCGCGCGTCGAAGCTGCGTTTGAAGACGTGCAGGTGCGCGATGGCGGCGGCATCAGTACCCAGCGTCTGGGCGGCCAGCCGGGTCAGGGCTTCAACCGGGTGAGGCGGCGGTACGCGGTCCTCGTCGGTTTCGGCGGGGGCATCGGCGGCGCGGCGGTGCTCGGTGGGCACCTCGGTCAAGGGGAGTTTGAGTTCAGCAATGCGGATCATGTGCGGCTTGTGTCGATCAAGCAGGTGGGGTCCGTATTGTCGCCAAAGCCAGTGGTGCGTGCGCACACAGGTTTTATATTTACCCGGATAAAACAATAAAACCCGTATAAAATAAATGCATGAATCAGACCACCACACCTTCCTGTACCGCTTTTCTGGGCCACCGCCGTGTGGCATGTGGCCCCTACGGCGAGGTGGCGCAGGCCTTGCAGGCTGCTGACCTGAGCGCGGGTGGCCTGCTGGTGTTCGACGATGCCAGCGGTGCTTTGGTGGACTTCCCATGGCCACCGGGTTACGTGCCCGCACAGCCCGTTGGCACATCCGCTGACGGGCCCGAGCTGACCGCCTCTGCGGGTGTGGGTCGACCCCGGCTGGGCGTGGTGGCGCGTGAGGTGACGCTGTTGCCGCGCCACTGGGACTGGCTGGCGCAGCAGCGCGGTGGCGCATCGGCCGCTTTGCGTCGGCTGGTGGACGAGGCACGGCGCAGCCAGGGCGACCAAGATGTGCAGCGCCTGACCAAAGAGCGGGCCTATCGCTTCATGAGCGCCATTGGCGGTGGTTTGCCGGGTTTCGAGGAAGCCTCGCGGGCCTTGTTTGCAAACGACGGTGCCGCGTTCGCAGGGCGCACGGCGCATTGGCCTGCCGATGTCCGCGCCCACCTCGCCTGGCTGGCGCGCGATGCGTTCCCGATGCCGCAGTCGCCCTGTGCCAGTGGCACCTGAGCGCTGTTGAACCACTCCCCCATTGAAAGTTTGGCCATCCATGTCCACTCCCGCTACCGCTCCCACTCTGGGTCCCGTTCGGCCGCTCTGGCGCACCTATCTGGTGTTTCTTGTGCCCATGGTGCTGTCCAACTTCTTGCAAGGCCTGTCTGGCACGCTCAATGGCATCTACATCGGCCAGATGCTGGGCACCCACGCGTTGGCGGCGGTGTCGGGCATGTTCCCGGTCTTTTTCTTTTTCATTTCGCTGGTCATCGGTCTGGGGGCCGGCGCATCGGTGCTGATCGGCCAGGCCTGGGGCGCGCGCGAGCCTGGCAAGGTCAAGGCCATTGCGGGTACGGCACTGGCGCTGGGCGCGTTGATCGGGGTAGTGGCGGCGGTGTTGGGTAGCGTGTTTGCGCGCGAGGGCTTGCAAGCCTTGGGCACGCCCGCCGACGTGCTGGACGATGCCACGGCCTATGCCCGGCTGATGATGTTGATGATGCCCCTGCTGCTGGTGTTCATCCTGTTCACCCAGCTTTTGCGCGGTGTGAGTGACACGGTGTCGCCGCTGCTGGCGCTGTTGCTGTCCACAGGGGTGGGTCTGTTGCTTACCCCGGCGCTGATCAAGGGCTGGCTGGGGCTGGCCCCCATGGGTATTCAGAGCGCTGCGGTAGCGGGCGTGGCAGCGCACGGGGTGGCGCTGGCTTTTCTGGCATGGCGCTTGCGGCGGCTGGGCCATGTGATGGCCCCTGACCGCAGCTTGTTCAAGGCCATGCGGCTGGATGTGGCCATTCTGGCCAAGGTGATGCGCATTGGCCTGCCCACCGGGGTGCAGATGGTGGTGATTTCAGTGTCGGAACTGGTGATTCTGTCGCTGGTCAACCGTCATGGCTCGCAGGCCACGGCGGCCTATGGTGCTGTGACACAAGTTGTGAACTACGTGCAGTTCCCGGCACTGTCCATTGCCATCACCGCGTCGATTCTCGGGGCGCAGGCCATCGGGGCAGGGCGGGTGGAGCGCGTGGGGGCCATTTTGCGTACGGGCCTGTGGCTCAACGTGGCCATCACGGGCTCGCTGGTCATGCTGGGCTACGTGCTGTCGCACTGGCTGATGGGGCTGTTCATCACGGTGCCCGAGGTGCTGGTGCAGGCCGAACACCTGTTGCACATCATGTTGTGGAGCATGCTGCTGTTCGGGTTTCAGTCGGTGGTGGGCGGCATCATGCGCGCCAGTGGCGTGGTGTTGGTGCCCGTGGCCATTTCCATTGCTTGCATTTTGGTGGTGCAACTGCCCGTGGCCTACGGCCTGGGCGCCCGCTTCGGGCTGGAGGGCGTGTGGATGGCGTTCCCGGTGGCCTACGCCGCCATGCTGGCGCTGCAGACCGGCTACTACCGGTTGGTGTGGCGGCATCAGAAAATCAGGCGTCTGGTCTGAATGCGTGGGGTACATCGCTGCTGCATGGATAATCGCCGTGTGAAGCGGGCCAGACCGCCGCTGGTGCAAGTCCCGAAAGGGCGCACTGGAGGAACGTCCGGACTGCACAGGACAGCGCAGGAGGTAACACCTCTCCACCGACAAGCCACGCGGGTTCGCCCAAATGGCCCTAAGGTGAGGATCAGAGCAACAGAGACGAGCCGGTTCAGTCCGGGTGAAACGGGCAATCTCTGCGCGCAGCAATACCAAATAGGCCAACGTTGACGTGGTTCCGCGGAGTTGGCGGGTAGGTAGCACCGAGCCGGGTGGGCAACCCCCGGCCCAGATGAATGGCGGTCACCGGCAGGCAACTGTCGCGCACAAAATCCGGCGTATCGGCCCGCTTCACACTTTATTCAGCAAAAAGCCCCTTGGCCGTTGTTCGGCGCAAGGGGCTTTTTGTTTGGGGTGCAGCTGGGGTGGTGTGCTGCCAGTCAGAACCGCTCATAGCCCAGCAAAAAGCGCCACTGACCTGCGGGCAGGTCGCGCAGCGGCATGCGGCCGATGCGCTGGCGCCTGATGGCCAGCAACCGCAGCCCGGCTGCATCGCACAATTGCAGCACCTGGCCTTGCCAGTACCCCTTCATGGCCATGCGCAGCCGTGTGAGGTCGGGTTGTGTCTGGCTGATGCTGACGCGCGCGGGCATCATGGCGCGGCCGTCCACCACCACCGAGCGGTTCAGCTCGGCCAGTTGCGCGGCCGACACGGGGCCTTCCACGTCAACCATCACCTCGTGCTCGATCTGGCTGCCTTCTTCCACCAGCTTGCGGGCAATGCCGGGCACCTGCGTCCACACCACCATGCCGCTGGCAGCGGGCTCCAGTGGCGTGACGCACTGCAGCCCTTTGATGTGGCGGGCCAGCAGGGTCAGGCCCGACCGGTCGTTGGGCAGGTGATTGCTTTCGACGATCAGTTTCAGCAGCGCGTCCACGGTGACGCCTGCCGGTTTGTGCATGACCACGGTGGCGGGGGCCACACCTTTGGCGGGTTGCGTGCCGTCGATGGTGACCGCCTGTTCGGGGCGCACGCGGGTGGGCACGGCCTGTTGAACGGCACCGTCCACGCGCACACGACCGCTTTCAATCAGGTGCTCGGCCTCGGCGCGCGAGCAATCGGCTTCTTGCATGACGCGTTTGGACAGGCGCACCGCATCGGGGTCGTCCGGCGGGGGCGCGTGGCGTTCGTCGGGGCGCGGTGGACGGGTCGTGCTGACGCGCTGCGGCGGCCTGGGGTCAGCCGCGCTTCGAGGGGGGCGGTTTGCAG
>JAVBXK010000091.1 GCA_030824555.1 bacterium | reverse complement strand
GTTCTGTCACCTCGTAAAACAGCAGAAAAAAACTAACTGCAAACGACGAACGTTTCGCACTCGCCGCTTAATTGCGCGTGAGCCTCGCAACAGCAAGCCAATAGGCTGGGCAAGGGTTGTGGTGCCGCAAGGCACTTCAGTCCAGGCTGCGGGGTAACTTCATTTGGCTGGGTGGGTGTCGGGTAACTTGGCGCACATTGAGACAATAGGTTGCTGGCGTCTTGTACAGCGTGCCACTGCGCGGTGCAAGGAGCGAGACTCAAATCAGACGGCTACACATGTAGAACTGCTCGAAAAAGACTTGCGGACGGGGGTTCGAATCCCCCCAGCTCCACCAACATCACTTCCAAGGCCTTCCGCTTACATCCAGCGGAAGGCCTTTTTCCTTTGTGCAGCAAGGGTTTCACGTCCGGTTGTGTCCAGCGTCATCCGCTTGCAGCCAGGACAAAACCGGGGAACAAACCGGGGAACAACCGGGGCAAAATTCGTCAGACCGGGATTTGTTCCCCGGTCCCCCTCTGAAACCTGTTCCCCGCCCTGGGAGGCTCCCTATGCTTACCGATGCCGAATGCCGCAATGCCAAGTGCCCACCAGACAAAAAGCGTCTGAGGCTGACCGATGCCGAGGGCCTTTACCTGGAGGTGAGCCCCGCCGGGTCAAAGCGCTGGTTTTGGAAAACCTACAGTGACGGGAAGGAAGGCCGGGTGGCGCTGGGCAGCTATCCGGCTGTGAACCTGCCTGCCGCCAGAAAGGCACGCAACGCCGCCAAGGCCCACAAGGCAGAGGGCCGCGACCCGGTACAGGTGCGCAAGATCGAAAAGATGAAGGCCACCCGCTCCGATGGCGACACCTTCAAGGCCATTGCATTGGAGTGGTACGCCAAACAGGCACCCCAGTGGAGCGAGGCGCACGCTGACCGAATGCTTCGCCAGTTGGAGCGCGACCTGTTCCCCTGGATTGGCGACAGGCCTATGGCCGAAATTCACTCCATGGAGCTGCTGGCCGCGCTGCACAAGGTAGAGGAACGGGGGGCGCTGGAAACCGCCGACCGTGCGTTGATGATTGCGCGGCAAGTGTGGGACTACTGGTTGCCCACCGCCGACAACCAACAGCGCAACATCACCGAGGGCCTGAAAGCCCGCCTGACACCGTACCGTGGCAAGAGCTTTGCGGCCATCACGGACCCTTTGAGGCTGGGCGACCTGTTGCGGGCCATCGTGGCCTACAAGGGCGGGCCAGTGGTGCGCACTGCCTTGCAACTGGCCCCGGTGCTGTACCAGCGACCCGGCAACCTGCGCATGATGGAGTGGGCAGAACTCGACCTTGACGCGGCACTGTGGACGATTCCCAGCATGAAGATGAAACGCACCAAGGCAGAGAAAGAGCAGGGCGAGGCCCATGTGGTGCCCCTGCCCACCCAAGCTGTGGCGCTGCTGCGAGGGCTGCACCCCCTGACAGGCCGGGGGCAATACGTGTTCCCCGGTGAGCGCGACCACGCCCGCCCGCTGTCTGACAACTCAGTCAGAACCGCCCTGTATTCGATGGGCTTTGGCAAGGAACAGACCTGGCACGGCTTCAGGGCAACCGCCCGCACGATGCTGGTGGATCAGCTCGACCTCGACCCGCTGGCGATTGAGGCCAACTTGGCCCACGCCGTGAAGGATGCCAACGGGCGCAGCTACAACCGCACCACCTACCTGAAGCACCGCTTCGCCATGACCCAACAGTGGGCCGACTACCTGGACAAGCTGCGAGCTGGGGCTGAAGTCATCCCCTTGCCCCAGCGTGCCGCCTGACCCACCCGCCACCAGCGCCAGCCGCACCCCCAACAACCGCCCCAGGCACACCAGCCGGGCGGTTTTTTTACGCCTGCGCGAGGTTTCGAGAACGTTCAAACCGATTTACCCCGGCATCTATTTCCCATTTTGGTGGGAACCATGGGAACCTGTAGCGGGAAAGTCAATGACAGCAAGGGTTTTCGGAAACAGGGTGACGGGAACCTAAACGGGAACCAAGTGGGAACCCAAACGGGAACCTTTTTATATGATGAAAGAAATTCAATCATTCATACATATACAAGCCCCTTTTTCCTGTGGCCCCTCCTCGGGTTGAGGCGTTTTTCAGGTTCCCACCTGCCCACCTTTGCCGCCTTGCCCGGTTTCGCTGGCCGGGCGGTTTTGCCTTCACACAGCCCTGTTTGGCCCCCCGGCTGGGGAACCTGGCCGCGTGGTGGCTACCGATCTGGCCCAAGGTCCGGGCCGTCACATGCCTGGTGCGGTGCCTGTTGCTGGCGCTGGGCACATGCGGACAGATGCGGAAATGAGCGCCGGGGCTGCTTCGCTGGCCACCCTTACCGGGCGGGCGGTGATGGGCTGGCGCTGGGTGTGGCCGTGGGCTGTGCACACGTATGCACGGGGTGGGTGCTGTCGGATCGAGTCCACACCTCAACCGGTTTGAACCCCCTTCGCTGGCGTGAATGCGGGTCTGAAACTAAAATCAGCGCCTCCTATGGACACCCGTACCCCTGCATATTTCGACGAACGCAAGGCCTCCCAGGCTGCTGCCTTCCTGCTTTTCCGGGCGGGTGGGCGTTTGCCCGTGATCAAGTTGATCAAGCTCATGTACTTGGCAGAGCGCCTTTCCCTGAAGCGGTACGGGGAAACGCTCACGGGTGACCGCCTGGTGGCCATGCCACACGGGCCGGTGCTGTCCTACACCTACAACCTCATTCAGGGCGCGTATGAGCCCAGTGCAGGCGGGTGGGACACATGGGTGTCAGACCGTGCCGGCCACGATGTCGAGCTGAACGACAAGAGCATGATTCGCTCACCTGAAGAAGACCTGTTGGCCTTGAGTGAATCCGACCTTGAAGTGCTGTCCGAGGTGTGGGGCGAGTTCGGGCACTGGGACAAATTCCGCTTGCGTGACTACACCCATTCGGGCGCATGCCCCGAGTGGACAGACCCCAGTGGCTCCATGGTGCCCATGAGTTACAAGCACGTGCTGGGCAACCTGGGCTATTCGCCTGAAAACGCCGCTGCCATTGCCGAACGCATTACCCAGCAACAGGCGCTGTCCGTGCAGATGGCTGCCTGCTGAGCGTGGCTGCTGAAGACTGGCAGCCTGCACCAGGCGAAACACTCCTGGTGCCTTCTGGCCCCGCTGGCCACCACCTTTTCGTGTTGATCCTGGGGCCGGTGCAGTTGCCCGACTATGGCTCTGTGCCACATGTGGCCATGGTCAGCTTCACCACGCTGCGCCCCGGCGTGCCTCACGACGAAGCATGTGTGATGCAACCAGGCGAACACCCGTTTATCAGGCACGCCAGCTACGCCTATTACCGTGATGTGCGCATCGAGCGGGTGCCACACGTCACAGCCATGGTGCAAGGGGCCATCTGGCAGGCCCACACGCCCTGTAGCCCGGCGCTGCTGGCCCGACTGCAACAGGGCATTTGCGCCTCCCGGCTTGTGCGCCGCGACGTGAAGCGGTACTTCGGTTGCCGTTGACAGCCCCGCAGCTCCTGGTGATGGCTCCCGCACCCAGCGCCAGCCCGTACGCACCCCCGATATGGTGGCGGTACACTCCCGGCTCCCCATCTACGGGGACCCGCTTTGCCTCCCTGAGCGGGCCTGTGTGACAGCAGGATTCAGCCCGGCCCTGTGCCGGGTTTTTCTTTGGTGCCTGGCACCCGTGGCACAATCTTTTTGCCGAGAGCCTGCACCCCTCTGACCGCGAACCGGCAGACCTGGTGCACGAATCGCACCGCCCTACACACCGCAAGACGCAAGATTGGCAGCCGTGTGTGATGGGTGATACCCAGCACAAGGGCAAATGGCCCCCTGTTGCGGAGCGGCTGCGTGGTTGTCGGTGCACGCATTCATGGCCGCAGTGTCCAAGGTGTCCACACCTTTCCTGGGATGCTATGTGCAGTGCTTACACAGCCTTTTCAGGATGTTGCTGCTGCATGGTCAATCCATGCCAAATGGGCACAGCCCCCTTCACCATGCGCCTGCGGGCACATGCAGGCGCATGCGCCCAAGCGCGTGTGCGCAACCACCCACCCTTGCCTGTATCTCTCTCTGTAAAACACTGGACACAGTGGACACACACCTGCTGGCGCTGCTTTCCGGGCCTGTGCAGCCCAACGCCTCACCCCGCCACCCAAGCCCCACCAGC
>JAVBXK010000013.1 GCA_030824555.1 bacterium | reverse complement strand
CCGCACGGGTGGGCGTCCCACAACCCTTGAGTGATGCAGCCGCCTAGTCCGACCCATCAGCGTTCTCCTTGCGCCCCATTCATTGACGCAAACACGTGTTGGACTTGATGGCCGCAGGCCAGGCCAACAACGACCACTGCCCAGGCCCATCCTGCCCGGAGCGTTCGACACCGTACGGTGAAAGGCTCCGAGAAAGCACATCCTGAATGCTTTGGAGAACCCCATGACCCCATACCAAATCACCGTGCTGGTGGGCAGCCTTCGTCAAGACTCATACAACCGCAGGTTGGCCGACGCCATGGCGATGCTTGCGCCGTCTGACTTCGTCTTCGAGCAAGCCCAACTTGGCGACCTGCCGCTGTACAACCAGGACGACGATGCCTATCAGGCACCTGCCGTGATCCGGCTGCAGTCACAGATCAAGTCGGCGCACGGGCTGCTGTTTGTCACCCCGGAATACAACCGCTCCATGCCGGGCGTGCTCAAAAACGCCATTGACCATGCGTCGCGGCCCTATGGTCAAAGCGCCTGGACCGGCAAGGCGGCTGGCGTGATCGGCGTCTCTGTCGGGGCCATCGGCACTGCGTTGGCGCAGCAGCATCTGCGCAGTGTGCTGGCCTACCTGGATGTCAAAACGCTTGCGCAGCCCGAGGTCTACCTTCAGTACAACGACAACCTGTTCGACCCGAGCGGCGCGATCGGCGAACACAGCAAGGCGTTCCTTCAAGGCTGGATGGACCGGTATGTGGCCTGGGTCAAGCAGCACGCGGGTTGATGGCCAGGCACCCCCACACTGAAAAAGCACGTGTGGTGCCCTCGATCTCACGCAGTGAGCCCAATGTGGCGGCATCCAACGCTGCACTGACATCGATCACCGCCGCTCCGAACCCGCCCTGAGTTTCCAGATGCAGTTGCGAAACGTTCAGCCCTGCTGAACTCAACACGGCGTGCACCATTGCCATTACGCCGGGGCGATCACGGTGGAGGTGAACGAACCGGCCCGGTGCCCTCAGGGCACTGACCGGCAGCTCTGCCAGGTTGACGCAGCCCCGTATGGCCCCCAGCGTCAGGTAGTCGCGCAGTTTTTCCGATACCTCCACCCCCAAGTTGTGCTGGGCCTCCACCGTGGAGCCGCCCACATGCGGGGTCAGAATCACTTTGTCCAAACCGCGCAGCGGCGATTCGAAAGGCTCCGCCCAAGAACCGGGTTCCGTGGGAAACACATCCACTGCCGCACCACGCAAGCGTGAGCTGCGAAGCGCGTCCACCAAGGCGTCAATGTCGACGGCATCACCGCGAGCGAGGTTGATGAACACCGCGCCATCCTTCATGTGCGCCAGGGTCTCGGCATTCATCATCTTGTGCGTGCGTTCGGTTTGCGGCACGTGCAAGGTCACGGCATCCGCCTGCTTCAGCAGCGCTTCCAGGGTTGCAGCAGGCTTCGCGTTGCCCAGTGGCAGACGGGGTTCGGTGTCGAAGTAAATCACCTGCATGCCGATGGCCTCAGCCAGGAGGCCCGTTTGCGTGCCGATCTTGCCGTAGCCCACGATGCCCAGCGTTTTCCCGCGTACCTCGTGGGAGCCCTTGGCATCCTTCATCCAGACACCCCGGTGTGCAGCGGTGTTGCGCTCAGGCACACGGCGAAGCAGGTGAATGGCGTGGCCCAGCACCAGCTCAGCAACGGAGCGTGTGTTTGAGAATGGGCCATTGAACAAGGCGATGCCCATCTCGGATGCGGCAGCCAGATCGACGTTGTTGGTGCCCGTGCAATAGGCACCAATCGCGCGGAGTTCAGGGGCCATGGCCAAGACTTCCCGCGTCAGTTGGGTGCGGGAACGGATGCCCAACACTTGCACCGTCTTCAACAGACCTTTCAGCTCCGCCGCAGAGGGCGCGTGCGGGAGGCGCACGATGTTTGCCCCCACCATGCCTGCCAGGATCGGCGTGGCGCTGGCATGGATGTCTTCAAGCAACAGAATGTCGGGTGTCATGGGGGGCCTTGCGTTTTGGGGCACCGAGCGGTCTCCCCATTGGCCTCGATTCTTGCCGGGCTGCCGACTGTGGTTTGTGCGGCGTCGCACGCAGTGACGGCAGATATCCGGTATCGGGAGCTGCCCGCCCGCACTGCCGCATCGGCCAGTGCCTCGGTCTCAGTGGCGTGGCTGCAAAGTTGGTAAGAAAAAATGCCTCTGCCGCTTTTGTGTGTTCAATAGTCAGATATGCATTCAGGATTGATGTGTGCATGGCATCACTGCAGCCGCCATGAGGCGCGCCACCTGGCGCATTGCCCGCGCAGTGGAGGCAGAGTTCAAACCCCAGGGCATCACCGTGCTGCTGGTTACCCAGCTTTGCGCACGCACCACACGGCATACAAGTACGGTGCCAACTGCGCATAGTCAACAACTGACATCTTCAGACTGGCCGCAGCACCACTGATCAACTCCACTTCTGTTGGGTGCAGGGTGTAAGCCGGTATCACAACGGCCTCCTGTGCAAAGTCAGTGGCCTGCGTCGGTTGAGGGCACCCCGGTTCAGGGGCGTCCGTCATCCGAATCGAGGTTGGCGATTTGGCACTCATTCGCAGGTCAGGTTACGCCAACCACTCAGTGTTGAACGCCACCCCCGCCAGTTGCACTGTGGTTGCAGGCTGCACACAGCTGCTCAGTTCCACATACACCCCGTCAGCAGGTTGAGTTTGCCCGGCAGATACCGAATATGTCGTGGCCCCGATCTTGAACAGCTCCACGCCCCTGACCGTGTCCACATCGCCCGTCAGCTTGTGGCGCATCAGCAGGTCCATCGAACCCGCTGCTGAGCCCTGGGCCGTGCTCGGTGTCAATGCCACCTGGTAGTCAGCCAACGCACCTAGCCACACCGCCATGTCGGTGCCCGTGCCGCCGTCGATCTCATCGTTGCCATTGCCGCCCACCAGCACATCGTTGCCTGCCCCGCCAAACAGCTTGTCGTCACCTGAGTTGGCAGACCAGCCCGTGTCGCTGACTCGCTGGTTGCTGACCAGGCTAACGTTGTCCTGTGCGTCGGTGATCGTGCTGGCGTGTGTGCTATAGCGGGCCAGGGCCAGCCAGATGTCGCTCCACGACCCACCCCCGTTGAGGTGGTTCACCCCCAGGTTGATCAACTCGGTGGTGGCGCTGCCGCTGCCCCACACCTTGTTAATGACTTGAATCATTTGTCCTTGAACTGTGTCAAGCACAAACAGGCTGTTCTGCTTCCAGTAGCTGTGAGCCATCTCACCCAGTTGGTTGCTGTTGTATGTGCCATCGGCCAACGCACCCATTTCGGCCAGCGAAGGCAGCCGCCCTGCAAGGGCTTGCACCAGCAGCGCAGCATCTTTGGTCACGGTGTAGTCGTCGTACACCCAGGCAATGCGGCTGTCGGTGACCAGTCCACTGCCGCTCGGGGTCGACCAGATGCCCGTGGCACTGAAGCCCGTGCTGTCAGCCAGCTCTGTGCTGGTGGGCACGAAGCTGGCTTGCAGCTGACCCTGGGCGTTCAGCTTGAAGCTCCAGGTGCCCGCATCCGATGCGCCACCTTGCAAGATGTCGTTGCCATCCCCGCCTTGCAGCGTGTCGTTGCCGATGCCGCCCACCACCCAATCGTTGCCTTCGTCGCCGAAGAGCTGGTCGTTACCACCTTTGGAGCCCACGGTGTCGTCACCCGCGCCGCCGTGGATGACATCGTCCTCAGGGCCGAGGACGATGAACTGGCGGCTGCCGTCGCCAACCACGTAGTTCTGTCCGGTGCCGCCTGTGACCGTGGAAGGCCCAATGATGATGGCGAACTCCACCTGGCTCAGGTCCAGCACCGTGCCGGGTGGCAGGTTGCGCGCGTCAATCACCAAAGCTTCACCACGCTGCGGGTTGGTCGGGTCGCTCTCGCCCGTGCCGCTGGCTCCACGGATGACGATGGGCTGCGCTGGTGGTGTGGCTGCGCCGCCACCAGCAGGTGGTGCCACGGTCAACGTGATGGTGCGCACCGTCACCTGACTCTGATCGCCCACCGACGGCACATATTGGTCAATGCCGTTGGCAATGATCTCTTGCATGGGGCCATCACCGTCCACACGGGGGGCGGACGCGGCGATGAGCTTCTCGCGCAGGGTCGGCTGTGTGCCTGTGCCACCTGTGCCCGTGCTGGTGGACTCGGACACAAGGCCCACGCCCGCAGGCAGGCTGACCTGGATGGTGGGTGCACCGCTGCTGTCAGTGGCCAGGGGAATATCGGCCAGCCCAGGGTTGGG
>JAVBXK010000114.1 GCA_030824555.1 bacterium | reverse complement strand
GTGGGCACCCACCTCAGCACGTGTGCCAGCTCGGCGCGCAGCCGGGGCAAATCGACCGGTTTGACTGCAAAACCGTCCATTTCGGCAGCGATGGACGCCTGGCGGTCTTCTTCAAGCACGCTGGCGGTCAACGCGATGATGGGGGTGCGTTGGCGCCCTTGCGCTTTTTCGAACGCCCTGATGCGGCGGGAGGCCTCCAGTCCATCGAGGTGGGGCATGTGCACGTCCATCAGTACGGCGTCGAAGTGGCCCTGGGGCGCTTGCGTCACGGCTTGCACCGCTTGTAGACCGTCGCTCACCACCTGCACCTGATGCCCGTCCCTGCCCAGCACAAGTTGCAGCAGTTCGCCGTTCTGTGCCACGTCATCGGCCACCAGAATGTTCAGTGCCGGCAGCACGGGACCCTGGTCGATCTGGTCGTCCCGCACGGGTTGCCCCTCCGACAGCGGCAGCCAGATGTGGAAGGCACTGCCTCGGCCCAGCTCGCTTTCGACCCAGATGCGCCCACCCATCAGCTCGGTGAGCTGGCGGGCAATGGTGGTGCCCAGCCCGGTGCCCCCAAAGCGCCGGGTGGTGGAGGCGTCGGCCTGCGCGAAGGCATCAAAAATGTGGCCGATCCGCTCAGGGGCAATGCCAATGCCCGTGTCGATGACCGACAGGCGGACCCCGCCGTTGTCGGTTTGCACCCGCAGCGTCACGCCGCCTTGTTCAGTGAACTTGATGGCGTTGCCTACCAGGTTGACCAGAATCTGTTGCACCCGCAGCGCGTCGCCCACGAAGAATTCGGGCACGTCAGCGGGGTAGTCTTTCTGCACAAACAGGCCTTTGCGCTGGGCCGCCAGGCGCAAGGAGTCGAGCAAGTGGCGGCAGACCTCGCGCAGCGAAAAGTCCAGTGCCTCCAGTTCCACCGCGCCTTTGTCAAGTTTAGCGGTGTCCAGGATGTTGTTGAGCAGCCCCAGCAGGGAACGCCCTGCGGTGCGCACAGTGGTGAGGTGCTTGCGCTGTGCCGCCGTGAGCGAGGTGTCGAGCAGGATGTCGGTGAATCCCAGGATCGCGTTCATGGGGGTGCGGATTTCATGGCTCATGTTGGCCAGGAAGGCGCTCTTGGTGTCAGCGGCCTCTTCGGCCTGTGTTTTGGCGAATTTGAGTTCGTCTTCCAGCTGTTTGGCGGCCGTGATGTCCAGCATCACCCCGTCGATCCAGCGCAGCTCACCGGCCGGGCCCCACACCCCGCGCCCGCGCTCTGACACCCAGCGCAAGCTCCCGTCCCGCGTGCGCAGCCTGTGTTCGACGGCATACGGCTCCCCGCGCGCGATGCTGTCCAGAATCCGCTGCCGCACCCCTTCGCGCTCTTCCGTCGGAACCAGTTCGATGATGTGCCGCTGCCCACTCAAGAACTCGTCGGCAGGATAGCCGGTCAGGTCTGCCACGGCCTCGCCGATCACCACTTTGCTCCAATGCGCATCGGCACGGCTGCGGAACATCACCCCAGGGCTGTTGGCCAGCAGGTCGCGAAACTGCTGTTCGCTGTCGCGCAAAGCCTGCTCCATGCGCTGACGCTGGCTGATGTCGGATACAAATGCCGTGAAAAATGGCACCCCGTTGAACTCGGAGCGCCCGATGCCCAGGCGAATGGCCAGCGGCGTGCCGTCTTTGTGCACCCCTGTCACGTCCCGCCCCACGCCGATGATGCTGGTCTTGCCCGTTTCGACGTGATGGGCCAGGTAACCGTCGTGCCGTTCCCTGTCGGGCGAGGGCATCAGCAGCTTCACATTGCGGCCCATGACTTCGTCGGCGCGCCAGCCAAACAGGCGCTCGGCCGCGTGGTTGAACGCCTGGATGTTGCCCTTGGCGTCGATGGACACGATGCCGTCCACGGCGGTGTCGAGCATCACCTGTGTGCGTTGCTGCGCTTGTTGCAGGCCCTGCATCAGGCTGCGGTACCGCAACAGTCCCCCGGCCCCCGCCACCACGGCGACCAGCACCATGGTGGTGAGCGCGATGCCCAGGGCCAGGGCGTCGTGGTTGCTTTGCGTGGCACAAGGGTTGTCAGGCGTGCCGACGAACCGGGCCGCTGCCATGGCGATGTAGTGCATGCCAGAGATGGCGCCGCCCATGACGCACCCGGCCAGCGGGATGGCCACGCGGCTGCGGATGCGCCCAACCATTCCAAACCGAATCCACAGGGCCAGCATGGCCAGGGCCACTGCAAACAAGATGGACGCTGCGAACCACATCGGGTCGTAGCGCAGCTGGGCCGACATTTGCATGGCCGCCATGCCGGTGTAGTGCATGGCCCCGATGCCCGCGCCCACCAGCACACCGCCCACCACCCAACTCCACCACGTCAGCACTCGGCGGCTCAGCAACTGGAGCGCCACGGCAGACGCCGCCACCGAAGGCACCAGCGACATCACAGTGAGGCCTGTGCTGTAGTCCACCTTGGTGCACAAGCGAAAGGCGAGCATGCCAATGAAATGCATGGCCCACACACCGCCCCCCATGGCAACCGCCCCTGCCCACAGCAAGACGCGACGCAGGGCGGGTGACGTCACACGGCGCCCCATCGCTGCCAGCTGCAGCGTCATCACCGACGTGAGAACGGCCACGGTGACAGACAAGGCCACCAGCCAAGGGTCGTGGCTGCCCATCAGCAAAAGGGTGGGCTCCCCTTCTCGAAGCAGGAAGAAGTGGCTGATGGCAGCGTCAACGGTCATTGCGGGTGATGTTTCCTGAGGCTTGGCATGGCCCCTTCACACACGGTGCCGAGGTAACAGCTCAATAGGGTATCCAAAAAGGCGAGGCTGTCTGCCTGAGCCGATTCACAGCCCCATGCGGGTCAGGGTTTGTATATGAAGACCGCAGCTGCATACGCTTTTGACACATGCGCTGGAGGCTTATTTTTCAGTGAATTTTTGCATAAGGCAGATGCATGGGGCATGCAGAGGCCCCCATGACCCCGGATGGTCGGCGGTCGGGTTGGCCGCACGCAGTCGGCGCAGCTGCGGCGTTCAGGTTGGCGGTCTGAACAGTTCACCTGCCAGGGTTTGCAGGTCTATCAACGCCAGGTCAAACGCAAATTCATCCAGGTGGCGGGCCAGCCGGTTCAGCCGCGCGGCATCGCACAGGGGCTCCAATTGGGGTTGGAGCGACTCGAATGCGCGGGTGGCTTGAAGGTCGTCGCTGGCCAGCAGGGTTTGCAGCCCATCCACCGCAGCCCGCAGCGCGTCCCATTGCGCAGCAGACATGGGTTCGGGCGTGGGTGCATGAGGTGAACCATCCGTCTGTTCAGCGGGCTCTCCCATGTGGGCGGGGTCGGGCGGCTGGGCCAGTGCAGGGCAGCATGCTTGCAACGCTTCGTCCAACAGGGCCATGTCGGGGGCCAGCGTGGGCGCATCGTGACCGGCTCGCACGCCTTTTTCAACCGTCAGGGCCAGCTGTTGCACGGTGTGCAGGCCCAGCGTACCCGCCAGGCCTTTGAGCGTGTGCACTTGGCGCAGTGCCGTTTCACGGTCTGCGGCGGCGAGCAGGTTTTGCAGGGTTTGCGCGTCGTTTGCATGCTCTTGTGCAAAGCGTCGCAGCAGCCCCACCAGTTTGGCTGCACGGCCCAGCACGTTGCGCAACGCAACCTCGTGCTGCAGGTCGGGCACAGTGGCCAATGCCGCGCGCAGTGTGGCCTCCTGCTGCGCCTGTGCGGGGCTGTCGGCCACAGCGGGTGGCAGGTCTGCGGTGGCATCGCCTTGTGCCATGCGTCCCTGTGTGGGCAGCCACCGCAACAAGGTGGCGTACAGCACCTGCGGCGACACCGGTTTGGCGATGTGGTCGTTCATGCCCGCCGCCAGACAGGCATCCCGGTCGTCCTCGAACGCATTGGCGGTCATCGCCAAAATGGGGGTGGCGGTGTGCGCAGCCAGCATGCGGATGCGGCGGGTGGCCTCCATGCCATCCATGTGCGGCATCTGAAGGTCCATCAGGATCAGGTCGTAGGCGTAGCGTTCGGCCAGTGCCAGTGCCTGCACGCCGTCTGCAGCCAGGTCAACTTTCAAACCTGCGTGCCGGAGCAGGTCGATGGCCACTTTCTGGTTGAGCGGGTTGTCTTCGGCCACCAGCACATGCAAGCCATTGCGGGCTTGCAGCTTGGTTTCTGCCTGGCTCTCAAGGGGGTCGTGCGCGGGATCGTCTGCCTGTTTGCCCAAGGCCCCGGTGAGCACCTGCAGCAGTGCGCCGGGAGTGACCGGCTTGTTGACGAAGGCCACAACGAGATCAAGCGGGCCGACAGGGCGCTCTTGCTGGTTTGACCTGGGCGTCGATGCGTTGCCGGGCTGTCCTGTGTGGCAGATGTCGCCAGCATGGGCCGTGCAACGGGTGCACAGCCGGTGTCAGCGGTGGTTGGCCTGTTGCTGGCGCAGCCGGTCTTTTTTGCTGGGGCGCTTGCCCTTGATACCCCCGTTGGGGTCCAGCCCGCGTGTGGCATGTCCGGCGGCGTGTGGCGCGGGTGGTTTGCCGGCTGCTCCGGGCAGCAGGGCCTGTTGTGTCGGTTCAGCCGATTCGGGCGCCACTGCTTCGGGCTCGAACCCTGCCACCGTTTCGCGTGTCAGTGCCAATCCGTGGCGTTTTTCAATCAGGTGCAGGTGAGGCTCGGTGTCAGCGTTCACGAAGCTGATGGCCAGCCCGGTGGCCCCGGCGCGGCCCGTGCGGCCGATGCGGTGCGTGTGGTCGTCGGCACTGCGGGGCAGGTCGAAGTTGACCACCACCGGCAGGTCGGCAATGTCCAGGCCGCGCGCGGCCACATCGGTGGCCACCACCACCTTCACGCGGCTGAGCTTGAAGTCGGCCAGCACCTGGGTGCGTTTGCCCTGGCTCAAACCGCCATGAAACGGCTCGGCGCTGATGCGCGCTTTGCGCAGCTTTTCGGCCACGGTGTCGGCGGCGTGCTGCGTGGCCACGAACACCAGCACCCGGCTCCAGCGCTCGGTGGTCAGCAGGTGGCGCAGCAGCTGGGTGCGCCGGGGGGCATCCACGGCAATGGCGCGCTGGGTGATGTCGGCAGGCACCTCGGGTGGCGGTTGCACGCTGATGCGCACCGGGTCGCGCAGCAGCTGGTTGGCCATGGCGTCCACAGCGCGGTCGAACGTGGCTGAAAACAGCAGGTTCTGGCGCTGGGGCGGCAGCAGCGCCGAAATGGCCGCCCATTCGTCACCGAAGGCCTGGTCGAGCATGCGGTCGGCCTCGTCCAGCACCAGTGCGCACACACCTTGCAGCGAAAGCGCGTTGTGGTCGGTCAGGTCGAGCAGGCGGCCAGGGGTGGCCACCACCACGTCGGTGCCGCCACGCAGGCCCATCATCTGCGGGTTGATGGACACGCCACCGAACACCACGGTCACCTTCACCGGTTGCGCCAGGCGGTTGGCCACGTCGCGGAAGGTGGCACCCACCTGTATGGCCAGCTCGCGTGTGGGCACCAGCACCAGCACACGGGCCAGTCGGGCGGGCGAGTAGCCGGGGCTGCTTGCCCGGTCGCCGGTTCGCGTGCCAGGGTGTTCACCGGGCCGCTGGCCAGCGGGTGCCAGCAGGTTTTGCAGCAGTGGCAGCGCGAAGGCAGCGGTTTTGCCCGAGCCGGTGGGCGCGCAGGCCAGCACATCGCGCCCTTGCAGCACGGCGGGAATGGCCTGCACCTGCACCGGTGTGGGCTGGGTGTAGCCCTTGCCGGCCATGGCAGTCAGCAGTTCAGGCCGCAGGCCGGTGGAAGAAAAAGGCATGTGTGTGCTTTCAAGGCGGGGAAGGAGGCCGCGCGCCGCAGGGCGCTTCGGTCGGGCAGGGCGGGTCGAGTGTAAGGATTCGCGCGCCGGTGGGCAGGTGGTCCACCATAATCAGCCTCTGTTTATCGAGATTGACCATGAGAAAAACCTACCCCCTGCGCCCTGAAGGCAAGCACCCCGACCGCGTGCTGGAAGCCGTGAAGCACGACATCCGCAAATACATCAAACGCCAGCGTCGCGTGCCACTGCCTGCGGGCGTGGACTTCTGGGATTTCGATTGCCGCTTCGGCGCCGCCCAGGACAGCGCCGAAACCCTGCACCCCGCTGCCTTGATTGCGCAGCTTGACGAGCTGGCCAAGGCAGGTGCAGCCTCGGCGTACGTGGAGCTGTTGGCCAAGCCGGGTGTGCGTCAGCACCGGGACGGTGCGCCCACAGCAGATTTTGAGATTGAATAGCCCTTCACCGCTTGATTGGTGTGTGTTGTAAGCTATTTTTTTGTTGCAATGTTTTTTTCCGCTTGAGGAGCCTTCATGATGAAACGTGTTCTGTGGGCCATGATCGTTGCTTTGAGCGCCCACGCAGGCGCGCAGGCACAGGGTGCAGCCGTTTACAGGTTTTCTCCGGTGAACCAGTGGGACATCCAGAAAACCGCTGCGTACTGGAACCCCATCATCAAGCACGTCTCTGAAAAAAGCGGGGTGAAGCTGGAACTGAAAATCGGGCGCACCTCGGCCGATACCACGGCCTACGTGTTGACACAGGAGGTGGAGTTCGTGTTCTCCAATCACCTGTTCAGCCCAGAGCGCGAACAACTGGGCTGGAAAGTATTCGGTCGCCGTTGGACACCACCCTTGCAAGGCCAACTGGCCGTGCCCGCCAATTCACCCATCACCAAAGTCGAGGAGCTGAAAGGCCAGGAGGTGGTGTTTGCGGGGCCCGAGGCGTTCGTTGGCTACAAACTGCCCGCCGCACACTTGGCGTCAAAGGGCATTGACGTGAAACCGGTGTTTGCCGGCAACCAGAACGCCGCCTTTGCCCAGTTGTTTGCAGGCAAGGCCAAGGCAGTGGGCAGCAACTCGGCGCTGATAGACGGCTACACCTACCGCGAAGGCAAGAAGTTCAGGGTGCTGTGGACATCAGACAACTTTCACGATCTGGCGCTCATGGCGTCCGGCAAGGTGCCCGAAAAAGACCTGAAAGCCGTGGCATCGGCCTTCATCGGCATGCGCAACGACCCGGTGGGCAAGGCCATTCTGGTGAAGGCGTCCGAAGAGGTCGGGCTGGATGCCCAAGCCTACTTCCTGCCTGCCACCGGCGCGGACTATGCGGCCTACCGCAAGTTCTACCAGACAGCCCCAGCCAACCTGCGCTGATGCCAAGGCGCGCTTCATGAGGGGTACAACCGTGGTCACCCGTGAACGTTTGCGGCTGCCGGACCGATGGAGCGCGCTTTGAGCAGGCTGCTGAGCGGGTTGAACCGCCTGTTGCCGCAGTCGCTGGTGACGCGCGTGTATGCGCTGTACTCGGCCACGCTGCTGCTGTTCGTGTCCACCAGCCTGGTGCTGTTTTACCAGTACCAGTTCAAAGGTGCGATGGAGGGGGCGCAGGACTCGGCCAACATGCTGGTGGAGGTGGTGGCACAGACCGTTTCGGACAGCGCCGTGATCGGCGACTACGACACCATCAAGCGCACGCTCGACAAAGCCATTCTGCGGTCGCAGTTCGATGCTGCGCTGTTCATCGACCTGACGGGCGGGGTGGTCAAAGGCGTCAACGACGTGAAGCCGGTGGCGCAAGCCCCGGCTTGGTTGCGCGACAAGGTGGACGAGCAGCTGTACGACGTGAACAAGTCCATCAGTGTGGGTGGCAAGGACTACGGCGTGCTGCGCCTGAGTTTCGATGTGGACACCATTGCCGACGAGCTGTGGCAGCTGGTTCGTGCGGCGCTGTGGCTGGCTGTGGTCAGCTGGGTGGGTGGTCTGGCCATGATCTGGTATCCGCTCAAAGTTTGGCTGGGCACGCTGGACCGCATGCGCACGTTCGAGCGCGACTACCAGCACGACGGCGAGGCCGCCAACGTGGCGTTGCTGAAAGACGTGCCCATGGAGTTCCGGCCTGCGTTCGAGGTGCTGCAGCGCACCACCGCCAGTCTGAAAACCGAGCTGGCCACGCGCGAGCAGGCCATCCAGTCGCTGCGCGAGGTGCTGGCCAGCCTGTTGCCGGTCAGTGTGGTGACCGAGGCCGCTGGTGGCGGCGACATCGCGGCGCTGTCCAAAATGATCGTCAGGCTGGTGGCAGAGCGCGAAGCCGGGCGCCTGGAGCTGGAGCAGGCGCGCGACGCAGCCGAGGCCGCGAGCCGCACCAAGAGCGAGTTCCTGGCCAACATGAGCCACGAAATCCGCACCCCCATGAATGGCATCATTGGCATGACCGATCTGGTGCTGGACTCCGACCTCACGCCCGAGCAGCGCGAGTTTGTGGGCATCGTCAAGTCGTCAGCGCACGCGCTGCTGACCATCATCAACGACATCCTTGACTTTTCCAAGGTCGAGGCGGGCATGCTGGCCGTCGAAAACCTGGCCTTCGATGTGCGCGAGGTGCTCGACGCGTCTGCACAGACGCTGGCCTTGCGCGCCATGGAAAAGAACCTGGCGCTTCACACCGTGTTCGCGCCCGATGTGCCGAAGCAGGTGTATTCCGATCCGCACCGCTTGCGGCAGATCACCGTCAACCTGGTGGGCAACGCCATCAAGTTCACTGAAGCGGGCGAGGTGCGGGTTGACGTGTCGGTGTGGCGTGAAGCGGGTCAGCCCGACATGCTGCACGTTCAGGTGTCCGACACGGGCATCGGCATTCCGGCAGACAAAATCGGCCTCATTTACGACGCGTTTGCCCAGGCCGACACCTCCATCACCCGCAAGTACGGCGGCACGGGGCTGGGCCTGTCCATCACGCGTCGGCTGGTCGAGCTGATGGGCGGGCGCATCTGGGTCGACAGCACCCCCGGCCAAGGCAGTTGTTTCCATTTCACGGTGCCTGTGGGCAACGCGCCGGTGCGCCAGGCGGTTGGGGGTGATACGTTGCCCGCACCGGTGCCCGATGTGGCTGCCCCGGACCAGGTGGTGGGCGATTGCCCGATCTTGCTGGTGGAAGACAACCCCGTGAACCAGAAGCTGGCCCTTGCCGTGCTGCAAAAGCGGGGCTATGTGGTCACGCTGGCACAAAACGGCCAGGAAGCCGTGGACCAGTGGCGCGCACAGCATTTTTCAGCCGTGTTGATGGACATGCAGATGCCCGTCATGGACGGCATCGAGGCCACGCAGGCCATCCGCGCACTCGAAGCCACGCTGGGCCGCCGCCGCACCCCCATCATCGCCATGACCGCCAATGCCATGGAGGGTGATCGCCAGCGTTGTCTCGATGCGGGCATGGACGACTACATCCCCAAACCCATCAAGATGGCGCTGTTGTACGACAAGCTGACCCAGTGGGGGCAGCGGGTCTGAGGCCCCGGCACATGTGCCATCTGGCCCGTCAGTGGCCCGCACTCTTTTCACATCACCACGGCGCAGACACACTCGCATGAACCCTGAACGCCCACATTCACTGCAGGTTGCTCCCGTGCTGATCAGCGAGGTCGGGCCGCGCGACGGCCTGCAGTCGGTGAAAGCCACCATGCCCACCGACCACAAAAAAGCCTGGATCGATGCGCTGGTGGCAGCCGGGCTGCGCGAAATTGAAGTGTGTTCGTTCGTGCCCCCGCGTCTGTTGCCGCAAATGGCCGATGCAGCCGAGGTGGTGCGCCACGCCTGCACGCACCCGGCACTGACCGTGATGGCGCTGGTGCCCAACCTCAAAGGGGCCGAAGCCGCGTTGCGTGCCGGTGCCCGCAAGCTGACCGTGCCGGTGTCGGCCAGCCGCGCGCATTCACTGGCCAATGTGCGCAAAACCCCCGAAGACATGGTGGCCGAGGTGCGTGCCATGGCCCGCCTGCGTGACGCGCTGGCACCGGGTGTGCCCATCGAGGTGGGGCTGTCTACGGCCTTCGGCTGCACGCTGCAAGGCATGGTGCCCGAGGACGACGTGATCCGCCTGGCCGAGGCCTGCGTGGCCGCCGGGGCTGCCGAGGTGGGCCTGTCAGACACCACCGGCATGGCCAATCCGGCGCAGACGCGCAGGTTGTTCCAGCGGCTGCGCGCCGCCATCGGTGCGCATGCCGGGGCTGCACACATGCACAACACGCGCGGGCTGGGCCTGGCTAACTGCCTGGCTGCCTACGACGTGGGTGTGCGTGTGTTCGACAGCTCGCAAGGCGGCCTGGGCGGTTGCCCTTATGCCCCCGGTGCCAGCGGCAACGTGGTGACGGAAGACCTGGTGTTCATGTTCGAGGCCATGGGCGTGCACACCGGTGTGAACCTGGACCGCTTGATGGCCGCGCGCGACGTGCTGGCAGCCGGGCTGCCCGGCGAACCGCTGTACGGCATGACCCCGCTGGCCGGTGTGCCGTTGGGCTGGCAGCAACCTGTGGCCCACCCGGCAGAGCCGACAGTCGGTGCCGCCGATGTCCCTGCCCAGACGGTCTCAGCGCAGCCTGCTGCCTCTTCGCCATTGCCCTACGCAGGCATCCGCGTGGTGGAGTTCACCCACATGGTCATGGGCCCCACTTGCGGCATGGTGCTGGCCGATCTGGGGGCCGAGGTGATCAAGGTCGAACCCATTGGCCACGGGCGCGAGGGCGATGCCACGCGCCAGTTGCTGGGGTCGGGATCGGGTTTTTTCCCCATGTTCAACCGCAACAAAAAGAGCCTAGCGCTCGATCTGTTGACCCCCGAAGGCAAAGAGGCCGCGCTGCGCCTGATTGCCACCGCCGACATCGTCAGCGAAAACTTCAAACCCGGCACCATGGCCAAGTTGGGACTGGATCACGCCAGCCTGAAAGCCCTGAACCCACGCCTGATTTACGTCAGCCACAAGGGCTTTTTGCCCGGCCCCTACGACCACCGCACCGCACTGGACGAGGTGGTGCAAATGATGGGTGGTCTGGCCTACATGACGGGCCGCCCCGGCGATCCGCTGCGCGCGGGCACCAGCGTGAACGACATCATGGGTGGCATGTTCGGTGCCATCGGTGCCATGGCCGCGCTGGCGCAGCGTGGCCAGACAGGGCAGGGCCAGGAAGTGCAAAGCGCCCTGTTCGAGAACAACGTGTTCCTGGTGGCGCAGCACATGCTGCAGTTTGCCGTCACCGGCGAGCCCGCAGCCCCCATGCCTGCCCGCATTTCGGCCTGGGCCATTTACGACGTGTTTGAGGTGAAAGACGGCGAACAAATTTTCCTGGCTGTGGTCAGCGATGGCGCCTGGAAAGCCTTTTGCGGCGCCTTCGGCTTTGCCGACCTGGCCGCAGACGAGCGCCTGACCACCAACAACGACCGCGTGCGTGCCAGAGACTGGCTGCTGCCCGAGCTGCGCCAGCGCCTGGCAGGCCACACAGCAGCCGAACTGGCCAGTGAGTTCGAGGCGCATGCCTTGCCGTTTGCCCCCATCACCCGCCCGCAAGACCTGTTTGACGACCCGCACCTGAACGCCACAGGCGGCTTGGCCCCCGTGACCCTGCCCGACGGGCGCGATGCCCGCGTGGTGCTGCTGCCCCTGACGCTGGACGGCCAGCGACCAGGGGTGCGACTGTCACCGCCCAAACTGGGCGAGCACAACGCCGAACTGCTGGCCGAGCTGGGCTACAGCGCCGAGGCTGCTCAGCGACTGGGCGAAGCCTCTGCCGGTTGAAAACCTGGGTCAGTGCGCGGGGCGTGCATCGGCTGGGCTGAGAGGCTTTGGCTCATGCCCGAATAGCTCTCAGCCCCCGGAGCTGCTCACTGTGTGTCGCCGTCGCGCCATTGGTGCACATTGCTGAACACTTGCCTGCATTGCACGCACTGGTACTGCCCCGAGTGACGCATGACACCCGCTTCGTCGCGGGTCATCAGCGTTTTGTAGGCAGTGGCGCCGCAGCGGTGGCAAGAGTTTCGAACGCGGCCCACACCGTTGCGCTGTGTGATGGCATCGGCCGAATACCGATCCAGCACACCGGGGCCGGTGAACTTGGCTGAACCGAGGTCGCTTGCCACACCTGCCGACAGATGCTGGGCGGCGCTTGTGCTGCTGTGGGTGTGTGGGTTCATGTGACTGCCTCCTGATGTCATACGGTAACCCATTTGGCTGCGGCATGCCATCCGCCGCTTGACTCGTTCAGCGGGCCATGATCAGACCGCTGTCATTGGACAGCACGATTTCCACGCGCCTGTTCAACTGGCGACCTTCGGCCTGATCGTTGTTGGCCACGGGAAAGGCCTCGCCATAGCCTTTGGCCGTGATGCGCTCGCGGCCAATGCCTTGGCTGAGCATGGCCGAGCGGACGGCCTCTGCACGCCTGGCCGACAGGGTCTGGTTGTACGCGTCACTGCCGGTGCTGTCGGTGAAGCCTTCGATCAGGGCGGTGCGCAACGGGTAGTCGCGCAACACGGCCACCAGTTGCTCGACCACCCGTGTGCCTGCGGGCTTGAGCTGGGCCTGATCCAGATCGAACAGCACGTCGCCCAGCGTGATGACCAAGCCCCTGGCGGTGGGTTGGGCATTCAGTTCGCGCAGGCGGGCTTCCAGTTGGCGGTTCTGTTCGATGACGGCATTGGTCACGCGCAGGGCCTCGTCGGTTTCGGCACGGGCGGCTTCGCTCGCACGTTGCGAGGCCTGCGCCTGGCCCTGGGCAACCACGGCGCTGCGCTGTGCGGCATCGGCTTCGCGGGTTCGGGCATCCAGGCGGATGTTGCCGCGTGCCGTCCCGGCGTTGGCAACGGCCTGCTCGGCGGTTTTGAGTGTCATGGTTTCGCGAGCAATGGCCACGCGCTGTCTGGCCAGGTAGGCCAGGTGGGTGACTTGCGAGGCGTCTTTCCCGTCGCGCCAGGCGGCTTCGGCCCGGTTCAACGTGTCCTGGGCCTGCTTCATTTCGCTGCCTGCCTGGGACTGCGAGCGGGCGTCTGCCTGCGCAGACCGGAAGTCACTTTGCGCTTGCTCCAAATGGGAGTTGGCGGTGGGAACGGTGCTGCAGGCCGCCAGCGTGGCAGCTGCCAGCAGCGTGACGGACAGCTTCAGAGAGAAAGGGTGGTGCATGGTGGCCTTGCGTGATCTGTGCGGGATGGGGTGTGCGGGTTGGGCCTGGGTGGGCATCATTGGGTGGCGCGTTCAATTTCCACGCGCAGCACGCGGTTGCTTTCGCTCAATTCGTTGGCAGCGGTTTGTGCCTTGGCCGCGCGCGCCTTCACTTCGGCCAACCGCGCATCCACCTGGGATTCGCGGGCCAGTTGCAGTGCGCGTTCGTTCTGGTCGGCTGCCACTGCGGCGTTGGCGCGGGCCAGCTTGTCGCGTGCCGTGCTCAATTCGGCCGAGGCCAGTTCCGGCGCACCCGCGCTGGTGGCACTGGCCACAGCGGCTGTGGACACGGCCAGTTGTTCTGTGGGCGGTGGCATGCCTGCGCAGGCGGTCAGCAGGCCGCCCCCCATCAGGCTGATGGCCAGCCAGACCGGTGCGCGACGTGCGTGCGCAGTTGCTGGGTGTTGGGGCGTGTGTGAGGTCATCGGGTGTTCCTGTGGCAAGGGCGTGGACACGGCGTGTCGGTTGCTTTGCCGCAGGATGTACCCGCGTTGAATCGGTGTCTGTTCACTGTCGCACAGACGTCGCACACGTCACGTCAGCCACACACAGGGTGGCGTGTCGTGTTGCCTGCACCAACAAGGGGGTGTTGGTCAGTCAAGCCCACCGGCCAGCGGGCGATGTGGCATCAGCCGCCTGCTGGGGTCAGGTGGGCACGGGCGGCGCGTCCGCCACCAGCGCTGCCGCGATTTCGCGTATGCGAGCGTCTTCGTAGTAACCGCCGTACTCGGTGTAGCGCAGGAACGGGCGCCGACACGCCGTGCAGGCGAACACCTCGCAACGGTTGTAGGGGTGGTAGGCGGGGGCAATGGGCGCACTGGCTGACCATGCTGTGGTGCCGTCGGGGTGGTGTTCAAGCCAGGTGGGCTCGTACTCGCCCGTGCACAGGGTGCCCACGCGGGTCAGCAAGCGGTCATCAAAACCGGCGGGCATGGACTCCCAGCCGGGACACTTCAGCGGCGCAGGCCAGGGCACGCAGGTCTTCGGCGTTCAGCGGGTGGGTCATGCTGACCATGGTAAATCAGAATAAGATCTGCAAGCCTTTTCGAGCTTCACCGCTTGATTGACGTCATTCAATGCTATTTATTTATGAACACCACTGCACTTGAAACACTCGAATTGATTTCGGGCACCGACCCGCAGGCACAGCCCGTGGCCAGCATCGTGGTGCTGCATGGGCTGGGTGCCGATGGCACCGATTTCGTGCCCATTGCGCAGGAGCTGGACCTGTCGGCCATCGGCCCCGTGCGCTTCGTGTTCCCGAACGCACCGGTGCGCCCGGTCACGCTCAATGGTGGCTACGCCATGCGGGCCTGGTACGACCTGTTTCCGCCCAGCCCATCGCCCGCGGTGCCCCGCCGTGAAGACGAGCCGGGTTTGCGTGCCGCCTGCCAGCAGGTGCAAGCCATGCTGGACCGCGAGGTGGCCCTTGGCGTGCCCGCGTCGCGCACGGTGCTCATGGGCTTTTCGCAAGGCTGTGCCATGACGCTGATGGCGGGCTTGCGTGCGCCGCAGCGGCTGGCAGGGTTGGTGGCCTGGTCGGGCTACCTGCCCCTGGCGGCCACCACGGCGGCCGAGCGCAGCGCCACCAACCAGGACGTGCCCATCTTCATGGCCCATGGCAGGTATGACCCGGTGGTGGTGCCCGAGCGCGGCGCGGCGGCGCGCGATGCCTTGCTGGCACTGGGCTATGCGGTCGATTGGGCCGACTACCCGATGGAACACTCGGTGTGCGCCGAACAGGTGGCCGACCTGAACGAATGGCTGGTGGCCCTGCTGTCGTTGCCCGCACCAGCTTGAGACAACGCAAACCGTGTGTTCACGCGGCATCCACATGACCATTGCCCGCCGAGCGCTCCATTGCCTGGCCATCGCATGGCTGCTGGCCGCTTGTGCCCCGTTCAACCACACCGGGCCTGACAGCCCTGTGCCGCTGGCCAGCGTGCCGCCCTTGCAACCGGCACCTCGGGTGGCGTTGGTGCTGGGCAGCGGTGGGCCGCGGGGCTATGCGCACATTGGCGCACTCAAGGTGCTGGAAGAGGCGGGCATTCAGGCCGATCTGGTGGTGGGCTCCAGCGTGGGTGCGCTGTTGGGGGCTTTCTGGGCTGATGGGGTGAGCGCCCAGCGCATGGACGAGTTGTCGCGCCAGGGCGGGCCGCTGACCGTGTTCGACCCCTCGCCGTTTGCGGACAGGGGCTGGATCATCGGCCAGCGCCTGCAAAACTACGTGAACGACCAACTGAGCACCACCCGCATCGAGCAATTGCGCCGCCCGCTGGTGGTGGTGGCCACACGCCGGGCCGACAAGGCACCCGTGTTTTTCATGCAGGGCAACGTGGGCGTGGCGGTGCGTGCTTCCAGCGCCATACCGGGGGTCATCTCGCCCGTGGGCATCGAGGGCACCGAGTACGAAGACGGTGACGAGTCTTTGCCCGTGGCCGTCCGTGCGGCGCGGCAGGCGGGGGCGCAGTTTGTGATGGTCATCGACGTGTCGGCCCACCCCGGCTCGGCCCCCGAAGGTGTCAACCCCGACTGGCTGGTGCGCGATGCCAGCCGCCGCAGCCGAATCGACCCCGAGGTGGCGCAGGCCGACTTCGTGATTCACCCCGACATGGGCTACTACGCCGCCCCGCGAGAGGCTTTCTTCAACCGCGCCCGCCAGGCCGGGGAAGATGAAACCCGGCGCATGTTGCCTGCGCTGCGGATCAAGCTGGCACAGGTGTTGGGTTCACGCAGCCCACATCAGGAAAAACTTTGATAAAAAACGGCATCTAACGCTTAATTGGCGTCATTATTTGCTATTTAATTTATCATGCTTGGGCTCAGCCTTGTGCGGTGTGTCTGAGCCCCACCCAGCGGCGCAAATCACCACCTGCGGCGGGCAAACGGCCCCTATCATTTGGCCCATGCAAAACACCCCTCATGCAGCGCCGCCCGCCGTGCCACGCCAGCATTACCTCACCGCCGCCCTGTACAAGTTTGTGGACTTGCCCGACTTTGCCAACCTGCGTGAGCCGCTGCTGGCGCTGTGCGAGACGCAGCAGGTGCGTGGCACGCTGCTGCTGGCCCCCGAAGGCATCAACGGCACCATGGCAGGCCCCGAGGCAGGCGTGCGCGCCGTGCTGGCCTACCTGCGCGCCGACCCGCGCCTGGCCACCCTCACGCACAAAGAGTCGTGGAGCGACAAGGCCCCGTTCTACCGCATGAAGGTGAAGCTGAAGAAAGAAATCGTCACCCTGCGCGTGCCCGAGCTGGACCCCAACAAAACCGTCGGCAAGTACGTCAAGCCGCAAGACTGGAACGCCCTGCTGGCCGACCCTGACGTGGTGGTCATCGACACCCGCAACGACTACGAGGTGGCCGTGGGCTCGTTCAAAGGGGCCATCAACCCCAACATCAAAACCTTCACCGAACTGCCCGCCTGGCTGGACGCGCAGCCGGGACTGGAAGCTGCCGCAGACGGCGAAACGAAAAAAACCAAGGTGGCCATGTTCTGTACCGGCGGCATCCGCTGCGAAAAGTCCACCGCGCTGATGAAAATGCGCGGTTTTGACGAGGTGTACCACCTGGAAGGCGGCATCCTCAAATACTTGGAAGAGGTGCCGCCCGAACACAGCACCTGGCAGGGCGAGTGCTTTGTGTTCGACGAACGCGTGAGCGTGGGCCATGGCCTGAAGCCCGGTCCGCTGGCGTTGTGCCGCGCCTGCCGCTGGCCCCTGACCGAGGCCGACAAGGCCTCGCCCCACTATGTGAAGGGCGTCAGCTGCGCCCATTGCCACGACCAGCACACCCCCGAACAAAAAGCCAACCTGGCCGAGCGCCAGCGCCAGACCGAACTGGCCCAGGCGCGCGGCGAGGTGCATGTGGGTGCGCGGATGGCGCGGCGCGAACCCTGACGTCAGTGGCGGACGGCCCATGCCGGAGGCCTTGCAGGTAGCATAGGTGCCTTGCTCTCTACACAAGTGCCATGAACAACGCAACCAAGGCCCTCGTCACATTGGTGTTGCTGGCGGCTTTTGCCGGTGCAGCCTACTTCTCGTTTTTCAAAACAGGGCAATCGGCCGACACGCCCGCAGGCAAGCTGCTGGGCACCCCACAAACGGTGGAGCTGACCGGCCTGATTGCACTGGACGTGGAGCCGTACTTTGCCGACTTGCGGGTGCAAAAAGCCCTGGCCGAACAGGGCCTGGTGGTGAACGTGAAGCGCGTGGGCTCGCGCGACATGGCCAACCGCGTGGTGCCCGGCCAGACGCCTGATTTCTTCTTCCCATCGGGCGTGGTGGCGGCCAACCAGATTGCCGATGCCGCCAAAAAAGCCAACGTGGGCAGCACCAGCTATTCACCGTTCTACACGCCCATGGTGGTGGCATCGTGGACACCCATTGCGCAAATTCTGGCCGCCAACGGCATGGCCACCGAGGCATCGCCCAAGGTCTGGCGGGTCGATTTGGCCAAGCTCACGCAGCTCATGCTCGACAAAAAGCGCTGGAAAGACCTGAAAGGCGCGTCGTCATACGAGGTGAACAAAAGCGTGCTGGTGTCCACCACTGACGTGCGCAAAAGCAACTCGGCTGCCATGTACCTGGCGCTCACCAGCTACGCCATCAACGGCGGCGACCTGGTGACCGACCGCACCACCGCGCAGAAGGTGGCGTTGCGCGTGACCGAGCTGTTCAAACGCCAGGGCTACCAGGAGAACTACGTCAACGGCAACTTTGACGATTACGCCTCCATCGGCATCGGCAAAACGCCCTTGGCCTTCATTTACGAGAACCAGATGCTCAGCTATGCGCTGGCCAAAAAAGGCGTGGGCCCCGACATGGTGCTGATGTACCCGCAGCCCACGCTGTTCAACAAAGTGGTGTTCGTGGCCACCAGCGAGCGTGCCAAAAAACTGGGCGATGCGTTGACCACCAGTCCCGTGTTGCAGCGCCTGGCGGTGGAGTACGGTTTTCGCATTGCCGACACCGCGCAGTTTGTACAGGTGGCCCAAAGCGCCGGGCTGGCGGTGGAGGAGCGCATCACCCAGGTGATCGACCCACCCAGCTTCGAGCTGATGGCCGAGATGATTGACGTGATTTCACGTCAAATGGAGCATTGAAAATGGCTTCACCGCTTATGCAGTATGGGTTTTCAGCTATCAAACACCACGCGCGCCGATGGGCGTTGGGCCTGGGCTTGCTGGCGGCGGCGCACCTGCTGGTGGCCTGCGGCAAGTCGGCCGATGCACCCGCACCCGCGCCCACCCCAGTGGCGCAGCCGTTCCAGATACTGGCCACCAGTGATTTGCGCGATGCCGAACCCCTGGCCGGTATGGTGGAAAAAGCCACGGGCGTGAAAGTGAAGTTCACCTTTGGCGGCACCATGGAAAGCACCGAGGCCGTGCAAACCGGCACTACCCCCGCCGATGCCGCTTGGTTTGCCAACGCCAAATACCTGCTGTCCGACCCGCAAGGCCAGGCACGGGTGAAGTTGCAGGAAAAAATCATGCTTTCGCCCATTGTGGTGGGCGTGAGCGAGGGCCACGCCAAAACCCTGGGCTGGGACAACCCGCAGGCCAAAGTGACCTGGGCCACCGTGGCCCAGGCGGCGGCAGATGGCAAGCTCAAATACGCGCTGTCCAACCCCGCCACCAGCAACCAGGGCTTCATGTCGCTCATGGGCGTGGTGGCCTCGGTGGCGGGCAAGTCCGAGGCGCTGACGGTGGCCGACATCCGGCGCGACGCCATCAACGGCTTCGTCAAGGGCTACAAACTGCCCGGCGACAACAGCAGCTACCTGAGCGAGCAGTTCATTGCGCAGCAGGGCAGTCGCGTGAACGCGTTCATCAACTACGAAAGCTGGCTGCTGTCGCTCAACCAGTCGGGCAAACTGCGCGAAAAGCTCACGCTGGTGTACCCGCACGAAGGCGTGGCCACCGCTGACTACCCGTTGATGCTGCTCAACGACACCCGCCGCGACGACTACCAGAAAGTGGTGGCCTACCTGAAGGGCGACGAGGCCCAGACCTGGCTGGCCCGCACCACGCTGCGCCGCCCCGTGAACACCGAGGTGGCCAAGGCCCAGGCGGGCCTGTTCCCCCAGGGCTCGGTGCTGGTGGAGTTGCCGTTTTCCACCGACCGTGCGCTGGCCGACGGTCTGATCGACGCCTACCTGAACGAGTTCCGCACACCCATTGCATCGACCTTTGTGCTCGATGTCAGCGGCAGCATGAACGGCAACGGCCGCCGCCAGCAACTGGTGGAGGCGCTGCAGTACATCGCGGGGGACGACGCGTCGCTCACCGGGCGCATTGCCCGCCTGACCAGCCGCGAGAAGGTGTGGATGCTCACGTTCTCCGATGCGGTGAACCGGCCGGTGTTTTTCCAGCTGCCCAAATCGTCTGCCAGCACCGATGCCAAACAGCAGGTGCTGGCCAACGTGCGCGACTACGCCGACAGCCTGCAAATGACCGGCGGCACCGCGCTGTACGACGCGGTGCTGAACGCACTGGTCAACATGAATGCCGAGCGCCAGAAGAACCCCGGCTACCAGTACTCGGTGGTGGCGTTCACCGATGGCGAGGTGAACAAGGGCCGCAACCTCGAACAGTTCAAGGCCGCCTATGCCCAGTTGCCCGAAGACGTGAAGGCCATTCCCGTGTTCATGGTGTTGTTTGGCGAGGCCAATGAAACCGCGCTGAAAGACCTGGTGGCCACCACCGGCGGGCGCGTGTTCGATGCCCGCAAGGCCAGCCTGTACAGCGTGTTCAAAGACATCCGGGCGTATCAATGAGCAAGTTGGCACGCCTGCTGCAATCGCCCGCCAACTGGTGCGGGCTGGGGTTGGCCACGGTGGCCATGTTGCTGTCGGCCACCGGGTTTGCGCAATGGGGTGGCGGCTTGGGCACGGCGGGTCTGGCGGTGCTGGGGTATGCCACCGGGTTTGGTGTGGGCGGCATGTGGCTGGGTTTTCCGGCCTGGCAGCGCAACCCCTGGGACGAGCTGGACTTTGCCGACGAGGGTGACGCCCGCACCGCCATGACGCACGCACTGTCGGGCGTGCGCCAGCTGGTGGACCACAACCCTGACGGTCGCCTGCCGTCCAGCGTGCAGACGCAGGTGCTGCAGCTGTGCAGCCAGCTGTCTGCTTTGCTGGACCAGTGGGAGCGCAGCAAAGGCCAGTTGTCGCTGGAAGAGGGGTTTCACGCCCGGCACATCGCGCTCAGCTATTTGCCCGATGCCCTGAAAACCTACCTGTCCATCCCCAAACAATTTGCGTCAGCCAAGGTGCTGGCCAACGGCAAAACGGCGGAAGACACGTTCAAGCAAACGCTCAACGACCTCAGCGGCAAGGTCAAACAACTGACCGAAGACCTGGCCGGGCAGGATGCACAGGCGTTTTTGAATCACTCTCAATTTCTGAGCGAAAAGTTCAATACCAATAAGCGGTAGACGTGTTTTTTGTTAATATTTTCTCTTTCTTTGAGCCCTGATAGGCTGAGCCCCGAGTCTGCCTCCATCGCCTGATCACACTGTCTCTGCCCACCCGCCATGTCTGCCCCCCTGCCACCCAAAGACCGCTTCGCCAGCGGCAGTGCCCCGGTCAACCGCCGCACCGTGCGCCAGCCCGTGGTGGCCGAGCCCGTGCGCCCGCACGCCTCGGTGCGGCAGCGGCTGGCGCGTGTGCAGGCGCAGCACCGGTTGGGTGGGGCGCTGAGCCAGCGGCTGCTGGGGCGCGGTGGCTTGCGTGGCGCGGGTGCGGGTGGGCACAGTGGTTGGGCAGGCATTGCACTGGCTGTGGGTGGCACGGTGTGCGCTTGTGGTGGGCTGGTGGCGTGGCTGCAGCAGTCAGCGGCAGTGGGCGTGGTGGCCGGGTTGGTCGGTTGCGTGGCCGCCGGTGGCGGGTGGTGGCTGCACCGCCGCTGTGCAGCAGGGCCGCACGCCGATGCCGCTCTGCCCGATCTGTTCGACGCACCGGCCCTGGCGCAGCTTGACGAGGTGTTGAGGCAACTGGCCAGCGAGGTGAGCGATGCGCACCTGCAACAGCTGCGCAGCCTGGCCGACACGCTGGCGCGCATGGCCCCGCTGATGCGCCAGACCGGGGTGAACGAACACTTCACCCAGGACGACCACTTTTACGTGACCGAATGTGTGCGCCGCTACTGGCCCGACACCTTGCAGGCCTATGTGCGCGTGCCCCGCAGCGGTCGCACCACGCCAGGTCAAGATGGGCAGACGGCTGATGGCCTGCTTGCCGCACAACTCGGCCTGCTGCAACACGAATTGAGCAAGCGGGAACAAGGGCTGGTCAGGGCCAGCGCTGCAGCGCAGGAACAGCAGCAGCGGTTCCTGCAGGCCAAGGGCACGCAAGGCCCGCTTCGCTGAACGGCGCCCGCTGCCCAGTCCACGGCCCCCGGAATGCCCCCGCCGGGTGCCGTGCCCGCAAAACCGGCGGCCCGTTCGACCGAAATGTCGGCCGAAAAATCGACTGTCCGGGCGCGGTAGATGAGTTCAGCGAACGGTGTCTTGCGCGTCGGGTGCGATGTTGCCGCGCTCCATCAGGTCGGCCTCGTGTTTGTCGCGCACGGTTTTGGCCACGGTGAAAGTGGTGCTGACCAGGAACAGCCAGCTCACCACCATGTAGCCTTTTTGCCAGTCTTCAATGGCCATGCGCCACAGGCCCCACGCCGTGAGGCTGAAGGCGGCGGCAAAACCGATCCACACCGTCATGACCCACGAGCTGGTGTCCACCTGGCCGTCGCGGTTGTCGCGGATGGTTTTGGCCAGCGTGAACGACGAAAACAGGCAAAAGAACAGGCCGATGGCCAGAAACGCGCGGTCCAGCTGTTGGCTGGGCAATTGCAGCACACCGGCGGCGCACGAACAGATGGCGGCGGCAAACGAGATCCAGACCTGGTTGCGCCAGCCTGCGGTGTCGCGTTGCATGATGTATTGGGGTTTGGCCATGGGGTGTCCTTGAAAGCAGGTTCAGTGGTGGGGTCAGAGCGAAAACAGGGCGGGGCGGTTCAGATGCTGCAGCGGGTTCACAGCGCCACGGGGCCGCTCAGGGCGGCGCTTGTGGCCTCGCGGGCTTTTTCCTGGCGCACGCGGTCCAGGTATTGGTCGGCCTGGGCCAGTTGCTGTTTCATGATGGCGTTGTTCTGGCCCATCACGTCGATGGCCTTGGCGCGGAAGGTGTCCATCGCGTCCATGGCTTTGAAGGTCTGGTCGAACATTTCCTTGATTTTGTCGATGCCCAGCATGGGATTGCTGGAGAACTCGGCCGTGCGCTCCACATGGTTGTTGAGCTGGCGACCGGTTTCACCGATCAGGTTTTCGATGCTGGCGTTCACGCCGCCCAGCATCTCCATGACCTTGATCTGGTTGCCCGTGGCGCGTGCCACGGTCTGTGCCACGGCCAGCGCGCTCATGCCGGTGGTGGCCACGCGGCTGCAGCCGTTCATCATCTCGCGGCCGGTTTTTTTCAGCACGTCCAGCGCCAGGTAACCGTTGGTGCACACCGCCTGCTGGGTCAGCATGTCGGTCAGGTTCTGGCGGGCGTAAAACAGCACCTCTTGCTGCAGGGCTTTGGCGCGGATGGGGTCGGTGGCCTGCAGGCTGTCCACCTTGGCGGCCAGCTTGCCGTCCAGCGTTTCGGCAAAGTGCACCGCGCCGCCCAGCTTTTGCATGGCTTCCCAGAGTTTGGTGCGCACAGCCTCGATTTCGACCACGTCGCGCTGCATGTCGTCACGGGCGGCGTAAATTTGCTGCATGCTTTTTTGCAGCTGCCCGCCAGCAGTTTCGAACTTGCGAAAGTAGGCCTGCAGCTTGTTGCCAAACGGAATGAAACCCAGCAGTTTCTGCGGCTCGAACAAATCGCCTTCTTTGCCTGGGTTCAGCTCGTCCAAGTGGCCGCGCATGTCCTGAATGGCCTTGAAGGCAGCGCTGTCTTCCACGCCCACGAAGTTGCGCTGCATGAAGCGGCCCTGCATCAGGCTGGCCGCCACCGAAATTTCTTCTTTGCCCAGTGCAAACGCGCTGTCCAGCTTGGCCTTGAACTCGTCGCTGTGCACGTCTTCGCTCAACAGGGCGGAGACGAAGCGCTCCACCTGGTCGTCCACAGCCGCCTTCAGTTCGGGCTTCAACGGCACGGCGGTTTTGGCCACGGCTGGGGCCACGGGTGCCAGCACCTCCGGTGGCGTGAGTTGGAAGCTGGGGGCGAGTGTGGTTTCCGGGCTGCTGGACATGTGCTGCTCCTTGAGGGTGGCTTTGGCTGAACGTGTCTGGAATTTACCCCACCTGTGCATCACCTTTGTGGCACGGGTGCGCAGATTTGGCTTGATGGAGGTCGATGGTGCTTGCCGCCAAGCTTGCATGGGGTGTGAGGCGGTGGGTGCGTTTTGAACACGTGCCGCTGCCATCGGTTTCTCACCCCAGAATAGGGGTCGGTTTTGCGATGCAACCTTCACTTCACAGCAGGAGACACACATGGGTCAGATGATTTCTTTCCAACGCCCTGACGGGCAAACCGTGCAGGGTTACCTGGCACAAGCCGCCAACCCGGTGGGTGCGGTGGTGGTCATTCAGGAGTGGTGGGGTCTGAACAGCCAGATCAAAAGCGTGGCCGACCGCGCTGCCGCTGCGGGCTTCACCGCGCTGGTGCCCGACCTGTACCGGGGCAAGGCCACCGTGGAAGCCGAAGAGGCGCACCACTTGATGGATGGCCTGAACTTCGGTGAGGCCGCCGGGCAAGACATTCGCGGTGCCGTGCAGCACCTGAAAAGCTTGAGCCTGGGCAGCGGCAAAGTGGGCGTGACAGGCTTTTGCATGGGCGGTGCGCTGACCTTGCTGGCTTCCACCATGACACCTGAGCTGGATGCTGCGGTGGTGTGGTACGGCATGCCCCCGCTGGAATACGTGGATGCCACCCAGATCAAAGCCCCACTGATGGCGCACTGGGCCACGCAAGACCAGTTTTTTGCCATTGCCAACGTCGATGTGCTGGATGCCAAGCTGGCCGAGGCCGGCGTGCGCTACGAGCCCCACCGCTACCTGGCCCACCACGCCTTTGCCAACGAAACGGCGCAAGGTGCAACCCGCCTGCCCGCCACGCAGTACGACGCGGCCTGGGCGCAACTGGCATGGGACCGCTCCATGCGGTTTCTGGGCCAGCACCTGGGCTGACCACACGGGTCCATGCGAGCGCAGCCCCGCTGCGCCTGCGCTCAGGTGTGGGCGGGCGGTGTGCCGGTTGCGGGCGGCTTGGGCGTCAGCTCGTAGTCGGGGTGTTGCCCGGTCAGCAGCAAAAACATGGCAAACACGGGGCCCTGCATGTTGCGTTCGTCGGTGGGGCTTTCCAGCGCCTGCCAGGTGCGTGACTGCAGGCCGCCCCGGCTGCCGGTTTGCAGGGCAAAGCCCATCAGCTCGGCGGCCTGCGCCTGGTTCAGCCCGGCAGCCTGGCGGGCAGCTTTCAGTTGCTCGCCCGAGGGCGAGGGCATGCTCAGTTGAAGGGGCGTGGTCATGGGCGTGGACATCTGCATGGTGATGAGCGGTGGCAGGCGGGCAAGGGCGAAAAACGCTCAGCCCACCAGCTTGTCTTGCGTGCGGGTGTCAAAGTCGCTGGCATCGTGCCGCTCGTGCAACTGGTGTGCCAGCGGGCCGGTGGCGCGGTTGACCATGCGGCCGCGCTGCACGGCAGGGCGCTGCGCAATCTCGTCGGCCCAGCGGATGACGTGGGTGTATTCGTGCACCGACAAAAACTCGCCCGCCTCGTACACCAGCCCTTTGGCCAGCGCGCCGTACCAGGGCCAGGTGGCGATGTCGGCCACCGTGTAGTCGTCACCGGCCAGGTAGCGGCTCTCGGCCAGGCGGCGGTTCAGCACGTCCATTTGCCGTTTCACTTCCATGGCAAAACGGTTGATGGGGTATTCCATTTTGCTGGGCGCATAGGCGTAAAAGTGGCCAAAACCACCACCCAGGTAAGGCGCGCTGCCCATCTGCCAGAAAAGCCACGACAGGCATTCGGCTTTCTTCGCACCCATGGGCAGCAGGGCACCGAATTTTTCAGCCAAGTACAGCAGGATGGCACCTGACTCGAACACGCGCACGGGCTCAGGCCCGCTGTGGTCCATCAGCGCCGGGATTTTGGAGTTGGGGTTGACCGCCACAAACCCGCTGCCGAACTGGTCGCCCTGGTGGATGCGGATCAGCCACGCGTCGTACTCGGCCCCCATGTGGCCCAGGGCCAGCAGCTCTTCCAGCATCACCGTTACTTTCACGCCGTTGGGCGTGGCCAGCGAGTACAGCTGCAGCGGGTGCTTGCCCACCGGCAACTCTTTGTCGTGCGTGGGGCCGGCAATGGGGCGGTTGATGTTGGCAAACTGGCCGCCGTTGGCCTGATCCCAGGTCCAGACGCGGGGCGGTGTGTAGTCGGTGGGTTGTGTCATGTGGGGCAGTGTAGGCAGGGCTTGGGCTGGGTGCTGGTGGGGGTATGGCCGTACAGTGGACAATACCCACACCCGTTTTTAAGCCAAAAACGGCTCCAGCGCTTGGCTGGTGGCATTCTTTGCTATACCTGATAACCCTACATTGGAACCCCATGGACGCTGAATCCTTCTTGAAAAACTACTGGCCCATGCTGGCGCTGGTCGCCTGGTTTGGGTACAAGTGGTGGAACTCGCGCCGCGTGGTGGGCCTGTTGCCCGCGCTGAAAGCGAAAGGGGCGCTGCTGGTGGACGTGCGTTCGGCGGGCGAATTTGCATCTGCCAACGCACCGGGCACGGTCAACATCCCGCTGGGTGAGCTGGGCAGCCGCCTGGCTGACATCCCCAAAGGTGCACCGGTGGTGGTGTGCTGCGCCAGCGGCACCCGCAGTGGCATGGCAAAAATGCTGCTGAAGAAAAACGGTTACCCCGAAGTGCACAACGTGGGGGCATGGACAAAATTGTTGTGAGAAGTCATTCCTGGCAGCAGCAGCGCTGGGCGGTTTTGCGTGACGGCACAAGGGCCAGAGAGTCCGAGCGGGTGTATCAGCTACAGGCCAATGGCAGATAATTCCAACGGAATCAAAACAAAACGTTGGGCTCACTGGTGGCAAATGCCTGCGCCGGTGATGAAAAATCATGCCATCTTCGCAAGAACTGCTCACCATCATCAGCATCCAGACTGACATCGCGAAACTGGGTCCTCGCTTGGACGATGTCATGAACCGGGTGGTGGAGCAGACGCTGCAACTGGTTCGGGCCGACGGTGTGGCGATCGAGCTTGCCGAGGATGGCGACATGGTCTACCGTGCCGCAGCCGGAACGGCCAAAGCTCACATCGGCCTGCGGCTGAAGATGGACGCCAGCATGTCCGGCCTGTGCGTCCGTTCGGGCGAAGCACTGCGTTGCGACGATGCCGAAACCGACCCAAGAGCCGATCGGGAAGCCTGCCGCCGGGTGGGCCTGCGCGCCATGATCGTCATGCCGCTGCGCTTCAAAGACGAAACGGTGGGTGTGTTGAAGGCAATGGCCTCCCGCCCTGGGCACTTTTCTGACCAGGACGTGGAGTTGCTCCAGCTGCTGTCTGAATTGGTCGGTGCAGCCATGTACTTCGCCACGCACGACGAAAGCGGTGATATCTACTACAAGGCCACCCATGACCACTTGACCGGCCTGGCCAACCGGGCGCTCTTCATGGATCGCCTGCGGCTCAACATGGGCCAGCGCCTGTCCAGCGGGCAGGCAGTGGGCATTCTGATGATCGACATGGATGGGCTCAAGCACGTCAACGACACATTCGGTCACCGAACCGGTGATGCCGTGATCCAGGAGTTTGCGTCGCGCAGCAGGGCATGCGCCCGCGCTTCTGACACCGTGGCGCGGCTGGGTGGTGATGAGTTTGCCGTCATCCTCAATCCCGTGGACGTGCCTGGCGGGATAGACGCTGCCGTGGACCGCATCCAGTCGGCCCTGGAGCCGCCATTCGACTTTGAGGGCCACACGCACAGCCTGGCGGCCAGCATCGGTTCGGCCCAGTCTCCCTGCGATGGTCACGAAATAGACGAACTGCTGGAGTTGGCTGACCAGCGCATGTACGCCGAAAAACGCGAACGGAAAAAGAAACACGAGGTCGGCACGGTGCACTGACAGCCATCGTGAACACGTGGTTTCAGCAGAGGATGCCACCGTCGGGTCGGCGGGCGTGGTGTCACTCGCTGAACGTTGCTGAGGAACGTTCCGTTCAGGCCGACACGACAAGTCAGACGTCGAAGTGCGCCTGCGGTGCACCCGCCCGACGGCCTGCGCACCTCGCCACTGGCGAAGTCACCTCCTCCACGGCCCACCCAACTCAGCACTTGAACGGCAGGGTGGGTGCGCGCAGGGCAGGTGTCAGATGGCGTGGCATGTTGATGTATCTGAGTTTGTAGCTGCTTTCGATTATGGATAAAGCGTGAGATGCATTTTTTATTCATATTTTCTGTGCCATTTTGTCGTGGCGAAAGGCTGACGGCAACGGTGAACAAGTCGGCGCAGCTGAGTTGTCTGCCCGCCCGCCCTCCAAGCCCCCAGCCTGTGCCGGTTCTCCAGCGCATCGGTATCAAAGAAATCGGTCAGCATGCCGTTGTGTCCCTCTGTGATCACTTTGCGCACTTGAAGGAAACCATCAGGCATGTGCCCGCTGGGGGCGTCCTGTAACCCTGAACAGGCGCAGCTTGATGTCATCGCATGCCGGACAAGCAAGCGGCGCCGCAAAGGCCTGGGCGTAAGATCAAACCCTGCGGTCTATACAGAGCGCAGAACGCCTGTTGAACTCCCCGCAGCACGCCACCCTCATCCATTGCACGCCAGGGTGTTGCACCCCCCCACATTTGATCCGCCACTCTCGTGAGCAGACTTTCCGTTTTTTTCCGTTTGCTGGTCGCAGCGTTTCTGTGTGTATTGCAGCCCATCAACGCCAAGGCCGATACGCCCGTGGTCTCTTTGGATTGGCGTGATTCGGCCCCGCTGTCACTGACGGGGTACTTTGCTGTCTTGGAGGATGCCGGGGCGTCGCTTGCGTTTGCCGATATCCAGCAAAACGACATGGCTAGCCGCTTCACAACGTGGTCTTCTTCGGATGACGAAGCAATTAATTTCAGCTACAGCAGGTCGGCTTTCTGGTTGCGTTTGACCCTGCGCAACGACAGCGCAACGATTCAGGAGCGGATGCTGGAAATCGGCAAGTCACGCTTGTCCAGCGTCCAGCTGTATCAGCCGGATGCTGCGGGAATCTACCGTGCGTGGATCACTGGGGATTTGCTGGCATTTGACACCAGACCTTACAAAAACCGTTTTTTTGTCTTTCCTGTAAGGCTCGCAGCGCACAGCGAGCAAGTGCTTTACTTGAGAGTGCAATCAGATAGCGCCATTTTCATTCCCGCGCGACTCTGGCCGACATCTGCTTATTACGCTTACGAACGCAACGATTATCTTGCCCAGGCCCTTTATTTCGGCATGGCTGCGGGCATGATCTTGTTCAATTTGCTGCTGTTCATCGCGTTACGTGACGTGATTTATTTGCTCTACGTTGGATTTTCTTCAACGATGGCTTATGCCTTGGCAGCCCAAAACGGGCTGGTCAAAGAATTTTTGCCGATGGATTTACCGTTCTTCTGGAGCCTGCATTCATCGTTCGGTTTTACTTTGACGCTGGTTTCATTCCTGTTGTTCATGCGCTTCATGCTGAAAACCTGGGAAACGGTGCCGAGGTTTGATCGTTGGCTGAAAGCGCTGGTTGGCCTGCACCTGCTTTCACTGGTCGGTTTCGTGATTGCCTTGCCCAGCTTGGCCCAGCCAGCCCAGGTGCTTTACCTCATCACCATGCTGGTGATCATGGGTGTGGGGGTGCTTTGCGCTTTTCGTCGACAACGCAGTGCCTATTTCTTTGTTGCCGCATTTGTCATTCTGTTTGTCAGTGGCGTTGTCACTTCTTTGGCCGGTTTAGGCTTGCTACCGGCTAACTTCTTTACCATGTACGCACTGCAGTTTGGTTCTGGCATGGAAATGTTGCTGCTGGCTTTTGCATTGGCAGATCGCTTCATCGTCATCCGTCGGGAAAAGGAAAGAGCCCAGAAAGAGGCATTGGAAGCCCAGTTTTTGCTGGTTGAAAATCTGAAATCATCCGAGCGCATGCTTGAAGAGCGGGTCGTACAGCGCACCGCTGAACTTCAGGCCAGCAACAACAAGCTTGCCAGCACGCTTGATGACCTGCAACTGACGCAAAAACAACTCATTGCGTCAGAAAAACTCGCCCTGCATGGCCAGCAACTGGCAACCCAGTCCCTTGCCGAGCAGCGCCAGTTCATGGACATGCTCAACCATGAACTGAAAACGCCCATGTCGGTTGTGCGCATCAGCCTTGAAATGGAAAACCCCGGTGGTTCTGCCAAACACGATGCCCTGCATGCGCTGAAAGAAATGGATGCCATTGTTGAGCGTTGTCTTCAAGCGGATCAACTCCATCACAGCCAATTGACACCCCACAGGCAAGCGTGTGATGTCAAAGCGATTCTTGTCGAGTTATGCAGCATCAGCGCAGCACCGCAACGAATTGCCATCGAACCGGCAGAGACCCTGCCTGAGCCCGAAACGGATCGCCTTTTCCTGCATATCATCCTCAGCAATCTGATTGACAATGCGCTGAAATACGGCGCACGTGACAGCGTTGTCAGAATCCACGCCAAGCCGCGTGAGCAGGGGGGGCGTCGTGGCATCATGGTCGGCGTCGTCAATGTTCCCGGTAGTGTCGGCCTGCCAGACCCGGAGAAGGTCTTTGAAAAATACTATCGCAGCCCCAGAGCACACGGGAAAAGTGGTGCCGGACTTGGGTTGTACCTCGTCAAGCGCATGGCTGAAATTCTGGAAGGAAGCATCAGCTACAGCTTCAACGGTGCCGAGATTAATTTTGAACTGTGGATACCTTGCTGAATATCATCGTTGTTGAAGACCATGATGCCTTGCGCAAAATTACCGTTGATGCCTTGCGCGGCATGGGGCATGAGGTCATCGGCGTGGACTGTGCGGAAGCCATTGATGACGAAGTGGCGACATTCCCTGCGGACCTGATGATCATTGACCTCAATCTGCCCGGTGAGGATGGCATCAGTCTGGCTCACCGCTTGCGAGCAGCGCAACCGAATATCGGCATCATCATGCTGACTGCCCGTCGCCAGATCGATGACAAGCGGACGGGTTATGAAAGTGGTGCCGATCTTTACCTGACCAAGCCCACGTCCATTGTCGAACTGGGTGCTGCGGTAGAGGCTTTGGGGCGACGCGTCAAACGCAGCACCGAGGCACAGCCCGCCTTGCAGTTGAGCCTGGCCAACCTTTGCCTGCGCGGGCCTGGTGCCAGCATCAGCCTCTCTGCTTACGAAGCCGCCATGCTGGCCAGTTTGTCCAGGGCCAGCGGGCAGCGGCTGGCGTACTGGCAACTGATGGAACTCGTTGGTAAGCCCGAAACCGATTTCAGCAAAAATACGCTTGAGGTGCAGGTCGTCCGCTTGCGAAAAAAGCTGATGCAAGCCGGATCGGGTGACCAACCCATCAAGTCGGTGCGCGGACAGGGTTATCAGCTGTGCGTCAAGCTGATCGTGGTCTGAACGACTCTGGGCAGGCCCTTCTGCGGTCACTCTCCTCCCCTTTGTGTTGATTTGTGGTGCTCGTTAGGGATTCGTAGGGTTTCTGGTTTTTGTTTTTGTACCGTCGCGGTTACGAATCAAATCCCGAGGAAACCGCCATGCCTTTCGAAGTCAGGACTTGTCCGACATTTCTCGCCCGGCCATACCCAAACAGTTCGCCATTGATGCTTGTGGTGAATGAGAAGGGGGTGAAATCATGAGCACCCAGACCCAGATCGACTTGCTGGAAGCGCATGACACGGGCATCTCCGCCACCGACAACATCACCAACGCCGCCACGCCGATTTTCCGGGTATCACTGAGCGGCACCACGGCCATCAGTGGGCACTTCGTGTATCTCTTGGTCAGTGGGGCTGGTGGGGATGGAGCATTTGGCCAGGCGACGCTCAGCGCCACTGATATTGCCAACGGCTATGTGGACGTCACGCTAAACACCAGCACCCTGGGCAACCCCTATTTGCCGAACTACCCAGTTACGGCGACCTACGGCGATGTCAGCACCCGCTCCGATGTGCCCGGTGATGCGCTGGTTTGCACCTTCGACCGGCAGCTACCAGATAACGCTTTCACGTTCTATGACCCCTCCACCTACCTGCGCCTGAGCGCCGATACCGACGTACCCGGCGACAACATGAGCGACTTCGTCACCCAAACGGCGACGCAGACCATCACCGCCAAAGTCTGGGGCCATGGCGCAGCAGCCTTATCCGCCAACGAATTGATTTTTGGCTCGCTGGATAACGGCGAAAACTGGACCAACGTCACCAGCTTTTACAACACCAGCACCAAGGATTTGGAATGGGCCACCTCCCTGCTGCCGGGCACCAATACCCTGAAGCTGAAAATCAGCGATGCGGCCGGCAATGACAATCTGACCACCCAGATCAGCAAGACCTACACCCTCGACACCACCGCCCCTACCACGACCCTGGGCGCGCCTGGTTTCAGCAACGATACCGGTACCAGTTCCACTGATTTCATCACCAAAGGCGGCGAACAAATCATCACAGCTACCCTCAGCGCGCCTTTGGCAGACGGTGAGAAGCTGTTCATGATTAACAGTTCAGGGGGTGATTGGTTCAATGTCAGCAACTCGGTCAGCTCAACCGCATTCAGCGGTAGTTTTTACCTCTCCGACGGTGAAAATAACTTCAAACTGGCGGTGTTCGATGCCGCTGGCAACAAAGGTCCGGAAGCCCTCATCAACTATCACTACGACACCACTGCCCCGACCATTACCTTCAGCAATCTGAGCTTCAGCGCTGACAACGGTGACAGCAGCACCGACTTCATCACCGATGTCAGCAGCCAGACCATCACGGCCACGCTGAGTCAGGCACCGGCGCCAGGCGACCGGGTTTTTGGCTCGCTGGACAATGGCAGCACCTTTATCTTTCTGGATGAATTTGTCAGCGGAACCGCACTGACCTGGACCGGCGCGACACTCGAAAGCCCCGGCTCGACCAATACGCTCAAACTTTGGGTCACGGATGCGGCGGGCAATGAGAGCACGGCACGCAGCCAGGTTTATCAGCTGAACGAGCCGCCCGCGCCGACGGCTCGTGTCATTGACCTTAATGGCGAGGGCGAGGGCTACAACAACGAAGCCAGCTTCGTTGAAGTGAACGGCCCGGACGACGGCAGTGCTGCGGTGGCATTTGGTGCAAATGCGGTGTTAAGCGATGCGGCCAATACAGGCGGGGTACTGGCCTTCTTTATCTCCGTTTCAAGCGAATTCATCAGCACCGGCGAGCAATTGCTAGTGGGGGACTATGTCCTCGATCTGACGCAGACCTTTACCAATGATTTTGGAGACACCGTACTCTCCCCCGTAACATTTAATGACCATACCTACTCCGGGATGGTCAACGTCAACGAAGGGGTGATTCAGATAATCCTTTCGCGGGCTGAAGAAGGAGCGCTGATTTCGACGACAGAAGCCGCAGACCTGTTCAACCACGGCATCAAGTACAACAACAGCTCCGATACGCCAGTCAATAATGCCACCCGCAATTTCCTCATCCAGACCGTTGAGCGTGTGAATGGCGAACCACTATTTGGTGAAACGGTAAATTTCACCGTCACCCTGACGGCGACAAATGAGGTTGTCGATACCACGCCGCCAACTCTCCAGAGCGCGAGCACCAGCACGGATGGCAGTACCGTGATCTTGAGCTACGACGAAGCACTCGATGCCACCCACACCCCCCCGGCCAGTGCCTTCCGTGTCTGGGACGGCAATGGAGATGTCACACCGACCAGCGTAGCAGTCGACTCCACCAACAAAACCGTCACGCTGACCCTGGCAACGCCAATCACCGGTGGCGTGCGAGTCTTCCTCACTTACACCGATCCCACTAATGCCAACGACACCAACGCGATCCAGGATCTGGCCGGCAATGACGCTTTCTGGCTGAATGAGTTAGACGTCGCCAATCCTGACATCACCCCGCCCATCGCCAGCCTGTGGTCAGCAACCGTCGCCCTCGGCGACATGATCGAGGACGGCCAAAGCAACGAGCCCGGCACGCTTTACCTGGTAAAGGTAGGAGCAGTCGTTACCGACCAAGCCTCCCTGGAAGCCCTGGTGGAGGAGGGTGCCGCCAACTCAGCTGTCGTCGAGGAGGCCAACACCGATACGCCCATCAGCACCAGAGGAGATCTGGAACCCGGCAATTACCACCTCTATGCCGTGGATGAGGCGGGCAATGTCAGCTTGGCGTCGGATGCGGAGGTGTCTGGCGAAGACACCTACACGACGATTGCCCTGGTGCAGCGCCCGGCGGTGACCCAGGTTACGTCTTCAATGGTCAATGGCCCTTACACAGCAGGCGACACCATATGGGTGACCGTGGTCTTTGATACGGCGGTGGAGGTTTCTGCCGGAGGTGAAGACGCTTACTTGGATTTGGTGATGGAAACCGGTGCCGACGAATTACGGCTGGCCTATGTCAGCGGATCCGGTAGTTCGGAACTGGTATTCAGTGGCCAGGTAACCGGTGACATGAGCACGTCTGATCTGGATTACCTCAGCGACAGCGCCATCGAACTCGACGGTACGCGAGTCCTACACTTCGAGTATCGCAGCATCGACGCCGAACTGACCCTGCCAGCCCCAGGTGACGAAGGCTCTTTGGGGGCCAACAAGGACATCGTGATTGTCACGAGCCCACCCATCGCCAGCCCCCTGATCGTCACCATCGAACTCGACACCAGTGACAACGTCACCATCGGCACCGACCTCGCGGCCGACATTGCCGACGGCGGCGGTTTGTCGCTGCGCGAAGCCCTGAACTGGGTCAGCGACGACGGCCGTATTGGTTTTGCCGCCGACCTCGCCACCAAGACCATCACCCTGGCCAGCAATGCCACCGTCAAAGCCGGTGTCACCTTTGACACCGATGCCGTGGGCACCCTCATCATCACCGGCAGCACGCTCACCCTGTCCGGCGCGCTCACGGTCACCAACGGCGCGGCTGACAACCTGACGATTGCCTCCGCTTTGACGGGGGAAAGCGGCAATGTCGTCAAACAAGGCACCGGCAATTTGACGCTGTCGGGCAGCAACGCTTACGCCGGCACCACGGTGATTGAAGATGGTTCCCTGACCATTGCCAGCGATGGCAATTTGGGCATCAATTACGTCCAGATTGGCCAGGAAGGCGAAACCGTTGATGCAAACAGCCGCAGCGAATTGAGGGTCACCGGCACCAACGGCGATCCCGCTACGACAGAACAACAGTCCTTCAACAACGTCGTCATGGTCGGCGGCTCGCAAGCCGAAATCTGGATTGAAGATGGTGTCGTCGTCACCTTGAACGGCAAGCTGGACGAGAACCCCGACAGCAGCGGGCGCGATCTCATCAAGACAGGCGGGGGCACCCTGATCCTGGCCAGCGCAGACAACGAAGCAGGTCTGTCAGGCGACATCTTCGTCAACGACGGTGACGTGCAAGTTGCCGACGACGACAGCATCCCTGCTGGTGAAATCTACCTGGCCGAAGGCAAGGAGATGGA
>JAVBXK010000080.1 GCA_030824555.1 bacterium | reverse complement strand
GTCCAGCGCATGGAACGCGGGGGGCGGTGACGCGGGTGGGTTCAACACGCTGCAAGCGCTCAGGCTCAAAACCCCCAGCGATGCCGCCAGCACCCTGGCCCATCTGGCAACTGGATGCTTTGCAACGTCATGCCGGGCAACGCTGTGCCTGGTGAGGGCGTGCAAGGTGACGATGGTCATGGTGGTGTTCATTGCTTTCCCCCTGATTCACCCGGGCCGTCGGGCACCGGTGTCGGACCAAAAATGAGCCCTTTCGGGTCGCGCCGGGTTTGTTCGGTCAACACGCGCAGCGAACTGCTCAAGGCGCTCAGTTCACCCAGCAGGCGCTCCAATTCGGGCAGGGTGTCGTTGCCGAAACGTTTCACATCGGCACCCACCCCATCCACTGCTGCGCCTGCGCTGATGCTGGTTTGGGCCACCGAGGCGCCCATGTGCTCCACCGCGTCGGCGGCACGCCCGATGCGTTCGGCCAGCTTGCCCAGGTCGGCGCTGGCGTGGGCCGTGTTTTTCATGGTTTTGGCTGCGTCGATCAAACCTGCATCGATGTGGTCCTTGCGGGCCGCGACCGTGCGCGTGATCAGTGCCACGTCGGCCAGCGTGCTGCGGATGGCGGCCTGGTTCTCTTTGCTGAGCATGGCGTTGATGTTGTTGGACGTGTCGTCCAGCTTGCCCAGCACGTTGGTGAGCACGTTCTCCAGCCGGGTGGACAGCGAAGGTGCGGTCTGGATCACCGGGTACCGAGCCCCGGCTTTGGCTTGCAACAGCGGCGAAGCGACGCTGCCACCGCTGAGCTCCACATAGGCAATGCCCGTCAGGCCCTGGGTTTTCAGAATGGCGATGGTGTCTTCCTTCACCGGCGTGCCGCGCTCGATGGCAAAAAACAGGTTCACGGTTTGGGGGTTGGTGTGGTCCAGCGCGATGGCCTGCACCTTGCCCACATCCACCCCGTTGTACTTGACCGGCGCATTCAGGTTCAGGCCCGCCACCGACTCTTCTTCCACCGCCTGGTACACGTCGTAGTGGGTTTGCCAGGCGCCACCCGAGGCCAGCCACAGCACACCCGCCACCAGCAGGGCACCCAGGGTCAGCACAAATGCGCCCACCAGGGCGTGGTTCACTTTGGTTTCGATGATGGCTCCTTGGGTTGCGTGGGTGTCGGTTCGATGGCCTGCGCTTGCGCTGCGCGTGCACGCGGGCCATTGAAAAAGGGCTGGATGGCCGGGTTGTCCAGCGTGGCCAGTTCTGCCATGGGGCCGATGGCCTGAACTTTGCCGTCGGCCAGCACCGCCACACGGTCGGCCACTTGCCAGAGCAAATCCAGGTCGTGGGTGATCATCACGATGCTCAAGCCCGACTGCTGGCGCAAGCCCAGCACCAGCGCATCGATGCCTGCGGCGCTCTGCGGGTCCAGCCCGGCGGTGGGTTCGTCCAGAAACAGCAGCTCGGGCTCCAGCACCAGCGCACGGGCCAGGGCGGCACGTTTCAACATGCCGCCGCTCAGCTCCGACGGGTACTGGCTGCCCACTGCCGCATCCAGCCCCACGGCGGCCAGCTTCTGGGCCGCTATGGCATCCACTGCGGGGTCGTCCAGTTGGCGGTGCTCGCGCAGCGGCAGGCCGATGTTCTGCAGCACCGTCAACGCGCCAAACAGGCCCCCGTACTGAAACAGCACGCCAAAACGCTGGCGCAGGGCCAGGGCGGCTGCATCGGTGATGTGGGCCAGGTCGACGCCCAGCACGTTGATGTGCCCCGCGCTGGGTGTGTGCAACAAAATCATCTCGCGCAGCAGCGTGGATTTACCCGAGCCACTGCCACCGATCACGGCAAAAATCTCGGCCCGCCGCACGGTCAAGTCGACCCCGTTGTGAACCACATGCTCGCCAAAACGTGTCACCACCTGGCGCATTGTCAGCACGGTGCCGGGGTTTTCGGGTGTGTCGGCCATGTCAAAGGTGCAGCACGCTGAATGCCACAGAAAACAGCCCATCGGCCAGGATCACCAGAAAAATGGACTGCACCACCGCCCGCGTGGTGTGCTGCCCGACGCTGTCGGCCCCGCCCCGTGTGCGAAACCCCTGAAAGCACCCCACCAGCACGATGATGGTGGCAAACACCGGCGCCTTGCCCAGGCCCACCAGGTAAGACGTGACGCTGACAGCCTTGGTAAAGCGGTCCAGAAACTCGGCAAACCCCACCCCCAGCTGAGACCGTGCCATGAACATGCCACCCAACACGCCAGCCAAGTCGGCAAACACCGTCAGCAGCGGCAGCGCGATCAGCAGCGCCAGAAATTTGGGCAGCACCAGCATCTCCAGCGGCGCGATGCCGATGGTGCGCATGGCATCGATCTCCTGCGTCACCGACATGGTGCCAATCTGTGCGGCATGGGCCGAGCCAGACCGCCCGGCGATGATGATGGCGGTCATCAGCGGCGCGAATTCGCGCAGCATGGACAGCCCCACCAGGTCCGCCACAAAAATGTGGGCCCCGTACCGACGCAGTTGGTCGGCCCCCTGGTAGGCCACCACAACGCCCATCAGAAACGAGAGGGTGCCCACGATGGGCAGCGCATCCCAGCCGCTGCTGCGCAGGTTGAATGCGATGGGCCGCCAGCGGATGCGTGCCGGGTGGGCCAGCCAGCCCGCCAAAGCCATGGCAGCCTCGCCCACAAAGGCCAGCAGCGCGCAGGCTTGCACCCATGCCACGCACGCCCTGTTGCCCACCTTTTCCAGCATGGTTGTCCTTTGATGTGTGGGTTGAATGAAGTTGGCCACGCACGGGCCCGCCACGGGCCCGCCACGGGTCAGCCCGCCCCGTGGGGCTTGGCCGCGCGCTCACTGTGCCCTGGTTTGGGGGCGCTGTCGGTGTGCCAGCCCACAGTGGCTGTTTCGCGGGTCCGCTGCCGCACAGACACGCTCGCTGCCACCGACATAAGGTGGTCCAACAGTTTTGGCCCGAACCCCGTGCCCATGGCTCAGGCGGCGGCGCTGCACGCCGCCGGGTATCGCGAGTTGGCCCGTTACGTGTCACGGCACGGTGAGTCGCGCTTGCACAGCGTGGTGTTTGCCGCAGCCGTGCCACCGTACCTGATGGCAACGGCTGACAACCCCACAGGCCCGCTCACACCCGAAAAGGCACAACAGAAGAAACAGGCGCTCGAGCAAGACCGCCATGCGTTTTTCGACCAGTTCACCACCCACTTCAACGACGCGCTGTTGGCTTTTCTGCGGGTGTGAGAGATGCGGCGACCATCGAACCGCTCACGGTGGCCACTTCTCTGACATGACCTGCTCGTAAAACGCCAGGTCCTGGGCATAGCAGGTGCACGCGGCGGCCAGCAAACCGGCACGGTCTGCTACCACCATGTGGCCGCGCCGATGGTGAATGAGGTGCCGACTTTGGAACAGACCGGCCAGCAAGGTCACGCTGGCGCGGCGCACGCCCATGACCCGGGCCAGGCTTTCGTGGGTGACTTCCAGGTCGGGCACGCGCATGCGGTCCTGACACATCAGCAGCAGCCGCGCCAAGCGTTGCTCCAGCACATGAAACTGCCCGCACGCTGCCAGTGCGCCCATCTGGCCCAGCTCGGTGTACAGGTAGCGCACCATCAGCACACTCAGGAACCGGCTGTGCAGACATTGCATGCGCAAGGCGGCCAATGGCATGCGCCAGGCCTGTCCGGCACCGGTCACCACCGCGTCAAAGGCCGAAGCGGTCACCCCCAACGCGCTGCTGGCGCCCAACATGCCTTCAAAGCCGATCTGGCCCACTTCCAGGCAACGCGCTTTGGACGGGTTGGCCAGCAGCGAAATCATGCAGTTGGTGGGAAAGAAGGCATGGCTCAAGGGCTGCCCCGCACGCACCAGCACCTGGGCGTTGTCAAGCTCCACCAACTCGGCCTGGTCGAGCAGCAGTGAGCGTTCTGTCTGCTTGAGTTGGGTCAGTAAACGGTTGGCAAGGGCTTGGTCGATGCTGGATATCCAATGCGTGGAGGGGCGATATGCCAAACCATTCTGGGTCGGCATGCATTCCGCATCGGTCTGTTGCCGCACGCATGGCGTGCACGCAGGTGTCACGCGCAGGGCGGTTCGAATTCTGGGGGGCTTGTGACGGTTTTCCCCGTTGCGTACGTTGCCGTACGGATGCGGCAAACGCCAACTGGGTGCTACGTGCGACCGCCGATGAAGCGCACCAGAAACAGGACAATGGCCACGACCAGCAGCATGTGTATGAAGCCGCCCAGCGCGGACGACGTGACCAGGCCCACGGCCCAGAGCACGAGCAGGATGATGGCAAGGGTCTGAAGCATGGTGTGGTTCCTTTTGAATCAAAACTGGCCCGCAGTTGCAGGCCAGGGTTGGGGTTGCCGGTTGGTTACCTGTGGGTCACCTGCCGGTCATGTCCTTGATCACTTCCTTCACGTCGCCCACAGCCTTTTGAGCTTTGCCCTGGGCCTGCTTGTGCAGGCCCTTGAGCTGCTGCTCGGTGCTGCCGGTGAGTTTGCCGGCTTGTTCCTGCACTTTGCCGGCGGCATCCTTGAGGGAACCTTTGACTTGATCTTTGTTCATGGTGTGTCCTTTTGTTGTTGTAAAAACGGGTGTGTGGCGCACATCTGTGCGCTCAAGCGTTGCTGTAGGGCGTGCCGTAAAACTTGTGCACGCCACCAGCCCAGGTGCTGTCCGACATGGACGGCCAGTTGTCTTTGTCAAAGCCCGGCGCTTCCTTCAGGGTGTCTTTGGAGACATTGAGCGTGAAGCGCTTGTTGACGGTGTCGAGCGACAGCGCGCCCCAAGGCACTGCAAACAACTTGTCGCCCATGCCCAGCAGGCCGCCGAAAGACAGCACCGCATAGGCCACCTTGCCGGTGGCCATGTCGACCATGAATTCTTTGATGTCGCCCAGGCTGTCGTCTTCGTTGTTGTAAACGTCGTTGCCCAGCAGAGTGTCTGCACCCATCAGTGCCGGGCCGGGGCCTTCGCTGCTGCGGGCGTACATGCCGTAGTTGTCGCGTGTGACGTAGTTGGATGTCATGTGTGTTCTCCTGGTGTCAGTGGATGGGACAGGTCGCTCACCAACTGGCACGGCATGGGTTGTCAGGGGCCGATCAGTGGGGAACTGCAGCCACTTTAGGCAGCCCCCGGCCCGAAGTCTGTGCGTTGACGAACGCTGCGCACCGTCTCGAATGCGGTCCCCCGCTGCGTGTCAGCGTTGCCGCCGCGTCGCGTCCTGCGCAAAGCGCCCCGTGCGAATGGCAGGGAGGTCGTTTCGGCTCAAGCCCAGGTCTTTCAGCATGGCAAGGGTCACACGTTGCCCGTTCAGGGGCTGAGGGCGGCGGGGCAGCAGCGCCACTAACCAGGCCACCACCGGCCTCGTCTGGCGGGGCGCATCACGCTTGGTGGCCGCCTGAACGGCTTTTGGCGTTTGGGGTGTCATGGGCAACACTCATGCGGTTCATTGGCAGAAAGACATCACGGTCGTGACGCTGAACACCAGCCCGGGTTGGGTCCAAGCCCTGAACGCCCACACCAGCGCCAGGGTCAGCAACCAGGCCGCCGTCAGCACGAGGGGCCAGGGGTGTTGCATACAGTGTGCGGTGGGGCGCGGGTGGGTTGTCATGGTGTGTCAGCATTCAAAAAAAGAATGTGTGGGTGGGAACAGATGCTTGCCATTACACTTTTTGCCATGCTGTCTTTCAAACGACTTCTCGGCACCACTCGCATTCAAAATTAGCATGTCAACACCGCTTGTTCGCATGCCCTCGCTCGATGGGCTCAAAGGGTTTGTGGCCGTGGGGCGGCGCATGAGCATCACCTTGGCCGCCCAGGATCTGTGCCTGACGCAGTCGGCGGTCAGCCGCCAGATTCAGGTCCTGGAGGACGCCCTGGGCTTGAAGCTGCTGGTGCGGGGGCACCGCAGCATCGCGTTCACGCCAGAAGGGGAACGGCTGTTCCGCAGCGCAGACCACGCGGTGCAGCAGCTGCAAGACGTGGTGGGCGCACTCAAGCCCAGCCGCGGGCAACGTGTGGTGACGCTCACCACCACCGTGGGTTTTGCCGGGCTGTGGCTGATGCCCCGGCTGGGCGGGTTCATCGACGCGCGCCCCGACATCGAAGTGCGCTTGTCGGCTGGCAACCGCCTGACTGACCTGAAAACCGAAGGCGTTGACCTGGCCATCCGGTATGGCAACCGCCAGTCCATGCCCGCCGGGGCCGAACTGCTGTTTGGCGAAACGGTGGTGCCGGTGGCCCACCCTTCGCTGGGGGTGTCGGCGTTGACCGACCCGGCTGAACTGATGCGGCACGTCCTGCTGGAGTTTGATGGCCCCTACCGCCCGTGGCTCCAGTGGGGCGAATGGCTGGCAGCCCAGGGCTGGTCAGCTACCCGGCCCAAGGGCATGCTCCGCTTCAACCAGTACGACCAGATCATCCACGCCGCCGTGGCCGGGCAGGGCATCGCCCTGGGTCGCAGGCCGCTGGTGGACGCCATGTTGGCCGATGGCCGCCTGGTGGCGCTGGACGCTCAGCAGGCAGCGCCTGAGCATGGGCATGCCTTCTGGCTGATACAGGCCGACACCGACCCAAAGCCCGATGTGCGCGAAGTGGTGGCGTGGATTCGCGCCCAGGCTGCAGCAGCGGGTGCCGGGGTGTGACAGTGCCCCGGTGAGGCCGGTCAGCGCCGCGTGTTCACGGTGGGGTGGCCGTGGGGTTGAGTCGGCTCACGTCGCCGTGGACCGAGGGGTGCAGGCGCGCGTGGCGCAACCACTCCAGCGCCACGGGCCACAACTTGTGCTGAAAACGCTGGTGGAAAAACGCGAAATGCCCAATCCCCGTTTCGCCCACGGCCTGCGGCTGCAGGTGCAGGTGGGTGCAACGGCTGCCCCGAAAGTAGGCCAGCAGGCGCCGGATGGCCGCCACCGTCCCGAATTCGTCGTCACTCAGGCTCAGCGCCAGCATGTCGGCTCGCATGGCGGCAAACCTGTGCACCAGTGCCAGGCGTTCACCGGGGCTCAGCACCACGGAGCCCTGGCGCCAGGTGTCTTCGAAGCGAGGCGCACGCGATGTCCAGTCGCGCACCACGCCTTTGGGCGTGTCTTCCAGCCAACCCAGCCGCTTGCCCGGAAAGTAACCGAACACCGCGGTGAGGGCGGGCATGGCCACGTGCCACTTGAGCCACATGCGCCAACGCCGGTCGCGGGCGTAATCCTTCCAGTGGGCGTACTGCGCCCCTACCGTGAACATCCGTGACACCAGGTGGCTGGACTCGGCCAGCCCCACCAGAAAGCCGCCCACGCTGTGGGCCACCACATGGATGGGCTGGCCCGGGCAGGTGCGGGTCACAAACTGGAGTGCGGCCTCGAAGTCCAGCCGACCCCAGTCGATCCACCCCGCCTGAAAGCCGCGCAGGCTTTCGGGGCGCGATTCACCGATGCCCCGGTAGTCATAGGTCAGCACGTCAAAGCCATGCTGATGCAAAAACCCGGCAAACCGGGCGTAGTAACGGCAGCAGACCGAGGTGGCCGGGTTGATCACCACCACGGGGCGCTGGGCATCCGGGCGGGTGTGTTGCCAGCAATGGCCCCGCAGGATGTACCCGTCTGCGGCGGTGATTTCAACAGGGCGGGGCAGGGGGTTGGCGTGGTCCATCTGGCATTCTTGTGTTGCATGTGATGGGCGAAATTTAGAGCACTCAAAACCCATTTTCAAGCGACTATTCAGCGCTGTATGCATTCGTATAAATCATGCCAATTGCCATGGACGGTTGGTTTGAATTATTTATGAAAAATTGGCCTCTATCGCTTTATTGGTAAGCGGTAGCAGCTATTGAATTTGAGTATTCATCACATGCCCTGCGCCGCGTCCGCTATCTTTGGCTTTTTGCAGCACGCCACGCACCAGAAAGTCTGGCATACCGAGCAGCCTGTGCCCTCAGCATTCATGCCCACGTGAAGTTCGCAAACACCGCCTGCAGCCAACCGGCCGCGCTACCGAAGCTCCCCGACGGGGTCTCAGCCAGGCAACGGGTCTTTCGCCGAGCCGCCGAGATGGTCGCTGCAAACATCTTGAACCACTCGGCGAAGCCACATGTGTGCGGGGTCAGCCTGGTGTCTGGGGTGCCAGAACAGCGATATGGTCAGCGCCGGGACTGGGAACGGCAACGCAAAGCTGTGCAGGTGGCCACGCAACTTGTGGGTGTGTCGCTCGGGCACGCAGGCCACCAGATCGGTTCCGTTTGCCAGTGCCAGCGCAGCCACAAAGCCGCTTGTGATGGCCGCCACATGGCGCTGAAGCCCCAGCTGGGCCAGCGCGTCGTCAACCGGCCCCACGCCCAGCACACCGCGTCTGGACACTGCGATGTGGCGGCACTGAGCAAACTGCTCTGCCGTCAATCCGACTGTCTGGCTCAAGGGGTGCACGGCGCGCACGACGCCTATCCACCTGTCCTGAAACAAGGCCTGGGTGCGGATTTCGGGCCCCATGCCCGCGCCGGTCACCCCGGTTTCCAGGTCGACCGTGCCGTCCCGCAGCCCGGCACTGCTTTTGTCGGGTTTGTGCATGAAGCACAGGCGAACGCCCGGCGCTTCGGCAGCCACACGCTCGACGAGCGCCGCGCCGAAGTTCTCCACGAACCCCTCGCTGCTGCGCAGGGTGAAGGTTCGGCTCAGTGCCCCCAGGTTGAGGGCGCTCAGGGGCCGCAGCACGTCTTCGATGGCCTGTACCAGCGGGCTGATGCGCTCCTGTAGTTCAAGTGCACGCGGTGTGGGCACCAGCCCGCGACCGGCCCTGACCAACAACGGGTCGCCCGTTGTCACTCGCAGGCGGGCCAACGCCCGGCTCATGGCAGAAGGACTCAATCGCAACCGCTTGGCGGCACGGGCGACGTTCTGTTCGGTCAGCAGAACGTCGAGGGTCAGCAGGAGGTTGAAGTCTGGCGCAGTCATGTTCAGAACTTAGCATGCGTGGGCTTGGCGTGGCGTTGTATGCACTGATTCATTGCGTACTGTGCGTCTTCCGCCATGTCACGTCCGTTTCTAGCATCGGGTTTTGTCATTCAAGGAGCCCGACATGACCCGCACCGCACCACTCGCCGCGACGCCTTCTCAGGTGATCTCGCCTGCTTCACCCTCGCAGCGAACTTTGCTGTTCAGCCTGTCACTGGCCATGCTGTTGCCTGCGTTGGGCACCAGCATTGCCAATGTCGCGTTGCCCACGCTGGCCGAGGCGTTTGCCGCCTCGTTCCAGGCCGTGCAATGGGTGGTGCTGGCCTACCTGCTCACCATCACGGTGGTGATCGTCAGCGTGGGGCGGCTGGGTGACCTGCTGGGCCGCCGCAGGGTCATGCTGATGGGGCTGGCCGTTTTCACACTGGCCTCGTTCGCCTGCGGCGCAGCCGCCACGTTGTGGCAGCTGGTGGCGGGCAGGGTGGTTCAGGGCGTGGGGGCCGCCGTCATGATGGCCATCGCCCTGGCGCTGGTCGGCGAGCGGGTGCCCAAAAACCAAGTGGGCGGTGCCATGGGGCTGCTGGGCACCGTGTCAGCGGTGGGCACGGCTTTGGGCCCCACCTTGGGCGGGCTGTTGATCGGCATGGGCGGCTGGGAAGCCGTTTTCTGGATCAACGTGCCGATCGGCCTCGTGGCACTGGTGATGGTCAGCCGAAGCTTGCCGCCCGACAGCCAGCCCACCACAGCGAAGGCCGTGCGCTTTGACGTTGTGGGCACCGTGTTGCTGGCGCTCAGCCTGGCTGCTTATTCGCTGGCCATGACGTGGGGGCGCGGGCAGTTTGGCGTGCTCAATGGGGCCTTGCTGCTCGTTGGTCTGGCCGGTATGGCCGCCTTTGTGTGGGCTGAATCAAGGGTGGCGGCACCGCTGGTGCGGCTGGAAATGTTCCGCCACCGGGCGATCAGCACCGGTTTTGCCTCCAGCGCCTTGGTCACCACGGTGGTGATGGCCACTATGGTGGCGGGGCCGTTTTACCTGGCAGGCGCACTGGGCCTTGAATCGACCCGCCTGGGGCTGGTGATGTCGGTCGGCCCGGCGGTGGCCGCGCTGTTCGGTGCACCCGTGGGCAGGCTGGTTGACCGCACGGGGCACAGCCGGGTCACGGTGGCGGGCCTGGCCATCATGTTCCTGGGCACGGTCGGATTGCCCTTTGCCGCCATCGCCTGGGGCGTTGCGGGCTACGCGACCGCGCTCGGGTTCATCACCGCAGGCTATGCCACCTTTCAGGCGGCCAACAACACCGCTGTGATGGGCTGTGCCGCCCCTGACCAGCGGGGCCTGGTCGGCGGCTTGCTCAACCTGTCGCGAAACCTGGGACTCATCACGGGGGCGTCTGTCATGGGTGCGGTGTTCAACCACGGCGCGTCAGCCGCGCCGGGGGCGGCAAGCTTGCAGCCAGACTTCGCGGCTGGCTTGCAGCTCACGTTCATGGTTGCGGCGGCACTGGTTGCCATGGCGATGGCGCTGGCGTTGTGGAGCGCTGCTGCAGGCCGTCGCGTGAGCGTTTAGCTGAAACCCGGTCGGGCTGCGCCTGCTGTAAGACCAAGAACAACTCAAGTCACGGAAACATGCAAGCATGTCACGTAGACCGCATCATCGACCTCGGTGTCGGTGACCTCAAGCAGGTTTGTCACTGTGGAGAAATGCAGCCTGTGCAGTCCGTCGGTGTTCTCGCTGAGTTGCGCTCCCAGGAGGGGTACGGGTGCGGGAAATACACATCGGCTTTGCAGAGGGAAGTTTTTTGCCAATTAAAATATATAGCAAACTATTAAATATATTTATACGGCAAATACTTAAAATGTTATCATTTTTATATCAAAAATGCAGATCGCCTCTGAATCTGAAAACCTATGGTGTGGCTCCCGGTTGATTGGTCGACGCAACCGACGAATGGTGCCATGTACCTAAATGAGTTGAAAGATTTCAGTTTTGATCGCTCACACCAATGAGTATTCCTTTCGTACTGATCTTTGCTGCGTTCGTATTTTTCACGACGAATGCCGGTGCAGACGGTGCGTATTCCTTTGGGCCGGTTAACCAGAGGAGCCCCTCGCTGACTGCGCGATACTGGAACCCCATCCTGAATCACGTTTCTCAACGCAGTGGTGTCAAGCTGGAACTTCAGGTGGCTTCAACGGGTGACCGTTCAAACGAAGCCACCGTGAAGGGGGAGTACGATTTTGTCTACAACAACCACCAATTCAAACCTTCTGCGGCTGCTCAGGGGTACGCAGTGATCCTGCGGCCATGGGCAGATGACATCACCGGCCAGATCGTTACCCTGGAAGAATCACCGATCAGGAGTCTCCAGGACTTGGCGGGCAAGGCCATTGGCTTTGCCCACCCGCAAGCATTTGCGGGTTACACCGTCCAGATGGATCAACTGATGCGGATGGGTATCTCGGTGGTGCCCGTCTTTGGCGGTAGCCAACAGGGCATCATGGCCCAGCTCAAGTCGGGGAATGTGGTCGCGGCGGGTGTCAATGGCACCGTCATGCATGAATTTGCCCAGCGCGAGAAACTGCGCTACCGCATATTGTGGCAATCCCGTGCCTTTCCTGAACTCGCCATCTCTGTGCATCCACGCGTTCCCGCCGAGGTCACGGCCGCCGTCCGGCAAGCCTTTGCCAGCATGGCGGAAGACGCAGAGGGGCGACAGATTCTTGAGGCCAGCGCTCAATTGATCGGCCAGAAACCGCCTCACGGGTTTGAGCTGGCCACTCAGGCGGACTATGAAGCCTATCGCGTGTTCTATCGGCAGAACCTGTTCAACGGTGCCAACTGACATCATGAAATTGGCGGCATGGCATCCTTGGGTACGCATGTCTTTCATTGCCCGCCTGCTCGTGACCGCCAGCGCTGCGCTGATCGTTGCCAGCATTGCGATGCTGGTCACGGTTGCGCAAGAGGAAGCCGGGCAAGTCGAAACCAATCTTGAACACCAGCTGGCCGATCAACTGACCATCCTGCCCGCCACGCTGGCTGACTGGGTTGTGGTGGGCGATTTTGCGGTGATCCAGCAAACGCTTGACAAATTCGTCAGCCAGCATGAAGTGGTGTCCGTCACATACCGTGCGGAAAACGGCGCAACGGTGAGCAGTCAACAGGGGCGGCCAGTCAAACTGCATGCGCCGACATGGTTCGCTGCGCGATTTGCCGGCATCAACCCTTCGGGGCAGACCAGTATCAAGGTCGGGGGGCGTGAATACGGCACGCTGGATGTCGTTCTCACCACACACATGGCGGTCAATCAGTCTTGGTTTCGGCTGCAACGGCACATGGCCATTCTGGCGCTGGCGGTGGGGTTGGATTTTTTGGGCATCCTGTTTGTCTTGCGCAACGGATTGCGCCCTCTCTCCGCACTGAATGACGGTGCACGCGCGTTGGAAGCCGGGCACTTGGCAGCTCGCATTCCCATACAGGGCAGCCCGGAGCTTGCCCGCACCATTGCTGCGTTCAACCGCATGGCGGAGGCGGTTGAGGTTTCGCAAAACGCGTTGCGTGAAAATCTTGACCGCATAGCGCTGGCGGCCAGCGTGTTCGAGCATGCGACCGAAGCCATCCTCATCACCGATGCCGCGCAGCACATCCTTCAGGTTAACCCGGCTTTCAGTCAGATCACTGGCTACAGTCAATCTGAGGTGCTGGGAAAAACGCCTCGCGTGCTTGCCTCTGGGTACCATGAGGGGGCTTTTTACGCAGCCATGTGGAAGCGCATCAGGGCCGATGGGCAATGGCACGGTGACATCACAAACCGGAACAAACGTGGCGACATCTACCCCGAGCGGCTTTCTATCGTTGCGGTGCGTGATGCAACGGGGCGTGTGGCCAACTACATTGGCATTTTTTCCGACATTTCTGAACTTGCGCGGCAGGTTGCCGAACGCACCAGTGAACTTGAGGCACTCAATCTGAAGCTTGAGTCACTTTCCACAACCGACGGTCTGACAGGCATTGCCAACCGACGTCGTTTCGACAACCAGCTGGCAACCGAATGGACGCGGGCAATGCGGGGGCGGCAACCGCTCGCGTTGTTGATGCTGGATGTCGACCTGTTCAAGCACTACAACGATCACTATGGCCATCAGGCTGGAGACGAGTGTCTGCGCAGCGTCGCCCGCATCATTGATTCGAACTCGCGTCGCTCCAGCGATCTCGCCGCACGCTACGGAGGCGAAGAGTTCGCGCTGATTGCTGTGAACACGGACGCTGCAAGTGCAACGCGTCTGGCCGAGGAGATTCGCCATGCGATCGAGTTGTTTGCGCTGCCCCACGCCAGATCGCCCCTTGGGAATGTCACTGTCAGCATCGGCGTTTCAGTCATCGAGCCGGAAGAGTCCATGCAACCGGAAATGCTGATTCACAAGGCGGACGAGGCGCTTTACCTCGCCAAGCATCAAGGCCGCAACCGTGTAGTGCTGGCTGATCGCTGACTGCCTTGCAGCTGGTGACACCAGGGCAGTTTTTGAACATGCTTGACGGAGAGCACCCATGACCACCCTCAGCCTGCGTTTGCCCAATTCCATCCACCAGAATGCCAAGCTGTATGCGCAACGCGAGGGCATTTCGGTCAACCAGTTGGCTGCCGAGGACTACATTGCCGCCCGCGCACAGCGCGCCAATCTGGCGGAATTTGAAGCTGCATTGGCACTGGTGTCCGATGTGCCTGCGCAGGCAGGTGATGGATGGAGTAAGTAAAAATGCCTTCCATCTCTTGATAGGTATGTGAAAGCAGCTATTGAATTTGGGTGTTCAGCACATGCCCCGTGCCGCGCCCGCTGCCTTCGGTTTTCAGCAGCACGCCACGGGCCAGCAGGTCTGACATGTCGCGCAGGGCGGTGTCGGGCGAGAAGGGGATCTTTCGGCCATCAGCGGCCAACTGATTAACGAGCGCGTGAGGCTCTTGAAGGCTGAGTGCTGCCTTTTGTGTTCGGTCCTTCAAGCGGCTGTTGAAACCAAATTGGGCACACGGGCAGATTTCAATTGATGCCTTCGGCATCCAGCGAAGGTGGACGCATCAGGTCTTGATCGATGCCCATGACCTCACTGGCGCGCTCGACAGCTCGCCACAGGGCTGTTGGCATTTGCAGGATTTCCTCAGGTGAGTCGGCTTGAGCGATCCAGGCGCTGATCTGACTGTGCTGATCTGGTGTCAGCAGTGCCAAGTGGAGCATCTCGTCAATTGTTCGCATCGTTTGTCTGGTTCCAATAATCTGTTCGAACGCCAGTGGCTGGAAGTGGGTTTTGCCCTCCGAACTCTCTTTCGGATCATCGTTGTTCCAGGCAACCGTTGCGCAAACAACTTCAAATAGTCAGTGTTCATCATGGTGGGGTTGTTTGCCACTGTCTTGCTGATTTGACACACTGGCCCCCTGACCATCCCAAGCCCGGAGACCCTGCCATGACCCAACCCTTACCCGACCAAGGGGGCGAACACACCCTTACCCTGGAGCGCACGCTCGCAGCCCCCCGCAGCGCTGTGTGGCGTTGCTGGACAGAGACCGATCTGCTGAAGCAGTGGTTCTGCCCCAAACCCTGGACCGTGCCCGAGGCCGACTTTGACCTGCGCGTGGGGGGCCGGATGAACACCGTGATGGCCGGACCCAACGGCGAGCGGTTTGAGGGCCAAGGCATGTGGCTGGCCATTGAGCCCATGTGCCGACTGGTGTTCACCGATGCCTTTACCGAAGGTTTTGTGCCCACTGCCCAACCCTTCATGACAGGGGTGGTGCAGCTGGCTGACGCCCCCAACGGCCACACCCGCATGACCTGGAGCGCACGCCACGCCACCGCCGAAGCCAAGGCCAAACACTTGGAAATGGGTTGGGAAGCAGGCTGGAACGCCGCCGCCGACCAGCTCGACGCGCTGGCGCAGACGCTGCGGCCGCCCCTGGTGGAACGTCACATGCCCTACGTGGACGGTTTTTTGCTGGCCATACCCACTGCCAACCAAGAGGTCTATCGGCAGTACGCGCAAGACGTTGGGGTGGTGTTCAAAGAACATGGCGCGCTGTCCCTGGTGGAATGCTGGGGCGACGACGTGCCTGTGGGAAAAATCAACTCCATGCACACCGCCGTGCTGCGCAAAGACGACGAGACCGTGGTGTTTTCGTGGATCACCTGGCCCGACAAAGCCACGCGAGACGCTGGCATGCAAAAGGTGTTTGCCGACCCCCGCACCCCAACCACCATGGCCACCATGCCGTTTGACGGCTCTCGGATGATTTTTGGTGGGTTCCAGATGTTCGTGGACGCCTAGCCATTGAGTCTGGGCGGCTGTTTGCTTTGCAACTGGTGACACCAGGGCAGTTTTTGAAAATGCTTGACGGAGAGCACCCATGACCACTCTCCGCCTGCGTTTGCCCAATTCCATCCACCAGAATGCCAAGCTGTATGCGCAACGCGAGGGCATTTCGGTCAACCAGTTGGCTGCCACCGCGTTGGCCGAAAAGCTGGCGGCCTTGGCTGCCGAGGACTGCATTGCCCCCCGCGCACAGCGCGCCAACCTGGCGGAATTTGAAGCCGCGTTGGCGCTGGTGCCTGATGTGCCTGCGTAGGCAGGCGATGGATATAACAAGTAAAAACGGCTTTTGCCGCTTGATAGGTATGCGCAAGCAGCTATTGAAATCGGGTGTTCAGCGCGTACCCCGTGCTGCGCCCGCCACCTTCGGTTTTCAGCAGCACGCCACGCGCCAGCAGGTCGGAAATGTCGCGCAGGGCGGTGTCGGGCGAGCACTTGGCCAGTGCCGCCCATTTGCTGTTGGTCAGCTTGCCCTCAAAGCCGTCCAGCAGGCGGTTGAGCACTTTCACCTGCCGCTCGTTCAAGGGTGCTGAACCTGGTGCTGCCCAGTGTTGCCAAAAACGGGCTTTGACCAGCACCGCATCCAGTGTGAGCTGCGCCTGATTCACCGCCTGGTGCAGCGTGGACAGAAACCAGGCCAGCCAGGCCGTCACGTCCAGCGTGCCTTTTTGCGTGCGTTCCAGCACCTCGTAATACGCCTTGCGCTCGCGCTGAATTTGCGCCGACAGGCTGTAAAACCGCTGCGGGCTGCCATCGGCACGGGCCAGCATCAGGTCGCCCACGGCTCGGGCCACGCGGCCATTGCCATCGTCAAACGGGTGTAGCGTCACCAGCCACAGGTGTGCCAGCGCGGCTTTGATGAGCGGTGGTTCAGCGGTAGTGCCGTTGGCCCAGGCCAAAAAGCGCTCCATCTCCAGCGGCAAGCTGGCAGCAGCGGGGGCTTGAAAGTGCACACGCTGACGGTCGGGGTTGCCCATGGGGCCGGAAACCACCTGCATGGGGCCGCTGGCATCATCGCGCCAAGCGCCCACGCTGATGGGCGACAGGCCCGAATAGCCGATGGGGAACAGCGCCGCATGCCAGCCAAACAGGCGCTGCGCCGTCAATGGTGCATGGCTCTGGGCTGTGGCATCCAGCACCATGTCCACCACGCCGTCCACATGGCGGTCCACCGGGGCCAAGGCCCCGATGTCCACACCCAAGCGGCGCGCAATGGACGAGCGCACCGACTGCGCGTTGAGCTGCTCGCCTTCGATCTCGCTGGTTTTGAGCACGTCTTCGGTCAGTGCTGACAAACTGGCTTGGTCACGCAGGGCCATGCCCACGTCCGTCAGCCGCCCCAGCAACAGGCCCTGTGCCCGGCTGACGTCGGCCAACGGCTGGGCCAAGGCCGCCAGGTCATACCGCCATTGGGGCCAATCGGGGTGTTGCCAGATGTAGGTGTAATCGCCGCTGCTCATGCGGTGATTGTGAGGGGGATTCGCCGCAAGGGGAAGGAGGGGCGACTTTTGTCCATCTGCAGATGTTGGCGAGTAGCCGCTATCAGCAAGCTCAAATTATCTTGATCCACGTGACGTCATTGCTCGACTCATTTACTCCAAACCCCAGCCGTCGGTAGGTTCTTATATGGCCTACTTTGAGATCAATGCGCCCGGCACCACAGCAATTTCTGATTGAGCAAAGCGCACTTGGCGGACTCTGCTAGTTCATTGGCGCATAGCGCATATCGACAAAGGGCCTTGCTTCCTAAACTTCTTGCATGCCTCTAGACGGGGCATACCGATCAATAGTCACAAGGAGTTTTTATGTCCAACCAAGTAGCGTTAATCACTGGAGGTGCCACCGGTATCGGCAAAGCCACAGCCCTCAAACTGGTAAGCCAAGGAATCAGCGTCGTCATCAGTGGTCGTCGTCAGGAAGTCGGGGTGGCAGCCGTTGCCGAAATAGCCGCCGCAGCACAGAACGGCGCGCAAGTTCGATTTGTCCAGAACGACGTCTCAGACGAGGCTGCCGTCAAGACCATGATCGACGGCATCGTTGCTGAATTTGGGCGTCTGGACATGGCCGTCAACAACGCAGGTGTCTTCAACGAGTATTGCGCGCTGGACCAGTCGGGCACGCAGAATTTCCGCGACATGCTTGACATCAACGTCGTCGGCCTGTACTTCTGCATGAAGTATGAGATCGCGCAAATGCGCAAGCAAGGGCAAGGTGCCATCGTGAATCTGGCCTCCATCGCAGGTCTGAATGGCATTCCCTGGGGAGGTACCTATGCAGCCACCAAACACGCGGTGGTCGGTTTGACCAAGTCGTCCGCTTTGGACCATGCAGCCGAAGGCATCCGCATCAATGGTGTCGCGCCGGGCGCAATTCGCACCGACATCATTGCTGATCAATTGAACAACAACCTGGCCGAGTTGCAAGCGATGCACCCCATGCAGCGTGTGGGCAATCCCCAAGAGATTGCCAATGCAATTGCCTGGCTGCTTTCAGCGGAATCGAGTTTTGTCACCGGCCACATCCTGAATGTGGATGGTGGTTTTCAGGCAAAGTAAGGCAATGAAAAATCCGGTGGCCGACAAGATCAGACTTCCCGATGCGTTTTGGGAAGGTGTGAAGCGTGTGGGGCTTGCACGGACTGACGTGGTGCGCGAATCGCAAATTCCGCTGAGTGTTTTGCGCGACCAGGCCCCCATGTCCACGGCGCAGTTCTTCAAGTTGTGGCAGGTCTTGGTTGAACTCAGCCAGGACCCGGCGATTGGCCTGCGCTTTGCCACCGGACTTGACAGTGCTGTGATGCCGCCGTCTTTCATGGCCGCATACCATGCCCGTGATTTTCGAGATGCCTTGCAACGTGTCGCACGCTTCAAGCGCCTGTGTGCACCTGAAGATGTGTGCTTGGAGGAGCAGGCAGACCGTTGCGAGATTTCGGTGGCGTGGACTCATGCCGACGGGCAAAACGCACCGCCCGCACTGGTGGATGCCACGCTGGTTTCGCTCATGGAGTTGGGGCGCAAAGGAACCGCGACGACGCTGTCTGCACGGTCGGTGGAACTGGCGCGGCCTGAAAGCGCCAAAGCCGACTATGAGCGTTACTTCGGTTGCAGCGTGCGCTTTGGAGCCAAGCGGGACTGTCTGATTCTTCAGCGCAACGATCTGGATAAGACTTTCGTCAGCTACAACGCTGAGTTGCTCAAGATCCTGATCCCTGAGTTGGATCGGCGGTTGGAACAACAGACCCACAGCGCCACACTCGCCGAGCAAATCCGCTGGGTCTTGCGGCAACGGCTGACGGCGGGGCGCCCGGACATTCGCTCTGTGGCCACCGAACTGGCCATGAGCGAACGCTCCTTGCAACGCAAACTGATGGATGAAGGTCTGACTTTCCAGAATCTGCTCAGCGAAACACGCCACCAGCTTGCGCTGGAGCACCTGTCCGACCCAAAGCTGGCAATCATTGAGGTTGCCTACCTGCTGGGCTACGAAGACCAGAATTCGTTCTTTCGTGCCTTTCGGCAATGGGAAGAGCTGACACCTGGAGCATGGCGGGCCGCGCAACTTGAACAGGGCTTGGCATGAACGTACTGATTTTTGGTGCCACCGGCATGGTGGGTCAGGGCGTTCTTCATGAATGCCTGGCAGCGTCCGATGTCAGCCGGGTTGTGACCGTGGGGCGTACACCGGTTGACCAAGTGCACCCCAAGCTCCAGCAACTGCTGCAAGCCGATTTGATGGCATTGGAAACCCTGGAAAGTGAACTGCGCGGATTCAATGCCTGCTTCTTTTGCCTGGGCGTTTCCTCTTCCGGCATGAGCGAGGATGCCTACCGCAAGATTACCTATGACGTCACGCTGAAAGTGGCGAGTGTTTTGGCACGCTTGAACCCAGAGATGACCTTCGTCTATGTCTCAGGCGCTGGTACCGACAGCACCGAACAGGGAGGCAGCATGTGGGCGCGGGTCAAGGGCAAGACTGAAAACGATTTGCAAAAGCTGGCTTTCCGGGGTGTCTATCTATTGCGACCCGGTGTCATACAGCCGTTGCACGGCATCCAGTCGAAGACATCGGCGTACAGATACTTCTACGCACTGGCCAATCCATTGCTGCACCTGATCAGTCGCATGTTTCCGGGTGCCATCGTGACCACCGACGACATCGGTCAGGCCATGCTCAACGCGGCACGGCAGAACAGCGGCCGCGTGGTGGTAAAGGCAAAAGACATTCGTCAATTGGCTGGCGGCTCAAAACACTGACGTGCACTGGATGAACAAGCATCCACGGGTCAACAACATGCATCCTTGGCTGTCAGCTCATAGGAAGAGATTTTGACTTTGCGGATGTCCGTTTTGGGTCGAAAACGGACCATCACCACTCATCACTCGAGCAACAAAAAGCAAGGCATTGCCTGGCTTTTTATGAGCGATTTGTGCGTTCAGCGCTTATATTTAGTCATTCCTTGCTACAAAAAATACCACGTGAAGTGACGCGTCCTCACTCCCGCATCAACTCCAGCAACGCCCGCGCCACCACCTTCGTCGCCCGGCGCAAATCGGCCAGCTCCAGGTGCTCATCCGCCCGCTTGGCGTTTGATTCCCTAACCGTCCGCGGCCCCGCACCGTAAATCACGCCGGGAATGCCGTGTTCGCCGTACAGGCGCACGTCGGTGTAAAGCGGGGTGCCCACTGCCGGGATGGGCTCGCCAAACACCTGCTGGCCGTGTTGCTGGATGGCCGCTACCAGCGGCGCGTTGCCGGGCAGGGGTTTCATGGCGTGGGCCAGCAGCATGCGGCGCACTTCCACATGCAGGATGTTGCCGCCACGGGGTGGGTTGAAGCAGGCGGCAGCGGCTGCAATGGTGGCGCGCAGGCTGGCTTCCACTTCGGCGGGGTTTTCCTCGGGAATCATCCGGCGGTCGAGCTTCAGCACCACTTTGCCGGGTATCACGTTGGTGTTGGTGCCGCCGTTGATCAGCCCGATGTTCAGGTAGGGGTGGGTGATGCCTTCCACGCCAGACTTGACATGCAGGTAGTCGCGGTTGAGCGCATACAGCGCGTTCATGATGTGGGTGGCACCCTGCAGCGCGTCGGTACCGCTGTCGGGGATGGCGGCGTGGGCCATGTCGCCTTGCACAGTCACTTCCAGTTGCAGGCAGCCGTTGTGGGCCACCACCACCTGGTAGCTGAAGCCAGCGGCAATCATCAGGTCGGGCTTGGTGTGGCCGTGTTTCAGCAGCCAGCCGGGGCCCACTTCACCGCCAAATTCTTCGTCGTAGGTGAAGTGCAGTTCCACGTTGCCCTTCAGCGGAACGTTGTGGGTTTCGGCCAAACTTTCGAGCGCGCGCACGGCGAAGGTGAAGGTGGAGAAGTCGCACTTGCTGACCGCCGATGCACGGCCGTAGATGCGGCCGGTTTGGTTGCCGCCCACCACCTCGCCGCCGTAGGGCGGGTGCGTCCAGCCTTCGCCGGGGGGCACCACGTCGCCGTGGGCGTTCAGCGCCACGGTTTGGCCACCTGCGCCGTAGGCGCGGCGCACGATGAGGTTGGTGATGCTTTCCAGCCCGGCTGCTGCGACCTCGGCGGTGGGCACGGCGAACTTTTCTGCCGTCATGCCGAAGGCTTGCAGCAGCTCGGCGGTGCGCTCGGCGTGGGGGGCGTTGTTGCCGGGCGGGGTGTCGGTGGGCACCTGGATGAGCTGCTGCAAAAAGCCCACTTGTTCGTCAAAGTGGGCATCCACCCAGGCATCGAGTTGTTGAAATGGGGTGCTGGCAGTAGCGGTCATGGCAGGGTTCGGGTTTGTTTTTGGGGAGTGAATGGGCGCATATTGTTGATAGCAAACAATGCACACCAATCAAGCGGTGAAGGCAAAAAAAGCTTAAATGTTGTCGCCAGCCAGTTGTTGCAGCAGGTGGCTGAAGGCTTGCACGGCCAGTTGCATGTCGTCTGCCGTGGTGCTTTCAAGCGGGTTGTGGCTGATGCCGCTGTTTTCGCCGCGCACAAACAGCATGGCCTGGGGCATCACGTCGTGCAGCTTCATGGCATCGTGCCCCGCGCCGCTGGGCATGCGGAACAGCGGCAGGCCGGTGGCTTGCACGGCTTGCTCCCACCGCGCTTGTAGGGCAGGGGCGCTGGGGGCGGCGCTGGCGCGCATGGTTTCTTCCAGGTTGAGGCTCACGCCCCGGCGGGTGCAAATGGACTTCAGTTGTTGTAGCACGTCGGCCTCTACCGCATTGCGCTGGGCATCGTTGGGGGCGCGGATGTCCAGGCTGAAGCGGCAGGTGCCTGGCACCACGTTGATGCTGCCGTTGGGCACGCTCAGTTGGCCCATGGTGGCCACGCTGTCTGCATCTTGGGCCGCGCGGGCTTCCAGGTACAGGGCCAGTTCGGCCACGGCGCAAGCTGCGTCGCGGCGGCGGGTCATGGGGGTGGTGCCCGCGTGGCTGGCCTGGCCCGTCACCTCGCCCACATAACGCACGCCGCCGTTGATGCTGGTGACGATGCCCAGTGGCAGGTTCAGCTCGTTCAGCACCGGGCCTTGCTCGATGTGCACTTCCACAAAGCCCAGGTAGCGGGCGGGGTCGCGCTGGATGCAGGCAATGTCGTCCACACACAGCCCGGCGTGTTGCATGGCTTGGCGCAGGCTGATGCCGTCGGCATCTGTCTGGTCCAGCCAGGCGGGGTCGAAGCTGCCGGTGAGCGCGCCCGAGCCCAAAAAGGTGGCTTTGTAGCGCTGGCCTTCTTCTTCGGCAAACGCCACCACCTCAATGCCGAAGGGCAGGCGTTTGCCTTGACGGTGCAGCTCGCGCACGCAGGCCATGGGCACGAAGATGCCCAACCGCCCGTCGTACTTGCCGCCGTTGCGCACGGTGTCGTAGTGGCTGCCTGTCAGCAGTGTTTTGGCAGCGGGGTCTGCACCTCGGTATACGCCCACCACGTTACCCACGGCATCGATTTCCACGCTGTCAAAGCCGCAGTCGTGCATCCAGTGGCTGATGCGTTGTGCGCAGGCGCGGTGGGCGTCGGTCAGGTAGGTCACGGTCAGCTGGCCCAGTTCGGCGTAGCCGGGGTCGGTGTGCTGGGCCAATTTCTCTTGCCAGTCCCACACGTCCTGGCCCAGGGTGGGCTCGAAGCCGAACTTGTCGTTCAGCCTGATTTCGGCAATGCGGTGGATGTTGCGGATGCACTCTTGCAATTCAAAGTCGGGGTGGCCGTTCAGGCGGCGCTGAAAGGTGCTGATGATTTGCTGCTTGGTCAGCCCCAAGCCACGCGGGCCGCGCACCGCCAAGATGAACGGCCAGCCGAATTTGGCGTTGTAGTCGGCATTCAGTTTCTGAATGAGAGCAAACTCTTGCGGGTTGCATTGCGTAAGGCCTGCTTTTTGTTGCTCATTTGTCGATTCGGCCGTCAGCGTGTTGCTGACCATGGCCTTGCCTGCCAGCTCGGGGTGGGCGCGGATGAGGTCTTTTTTGGCTTCGTCGCCCGCGTCGTCCAACACCACGGTCAGCACGTGCTTCAGGTGGGCCAGCGATTGGAACGGCCGTTGGGCCATGGCTTGGCCCACGATCCACGGGGTGTGCTCGTACAGGCCGTCCAGCATTTTGGCGGCCACGTCCGGCGGGGAAGTGTTGATGCGGGCGAGGGTGATGGGTGCAGACATGGGGTCAGCCTTTGTAGGGGTGGGTGGTTGTCCAGTGGCGGGCAATGTCCACCCGGCGGGCCACCCACACATGGGCGTGGCTTTGAATGTGGTCCAAAAAACGTTGCAGCGCGGTGATGCGCCCTGGCCGCCCCAGCAAGCGGCAGTGCATGCCGATGCTCATCATCTTGGGGGCGTTGTCACCGTCAGGCGCACCTTCGGCATACAGCGCGTCGAACGTGTCCTTCAGGTACTGGAAAAACGGGTCGGCATGGCTGAAGCCCTGAGGCAGCGAAAAGCGCATGTCGTTGCAGTCCAGCGTGTAGGGCACGATGAGCTGGGGTACCACGCTGCCATCGGACTTTTGCACGGTCATCCAGAAGGGCAGGTCGTCGCCGTAGTAGTCGCTGTCGTACTCGAAGCCGCCAAAGTCGGCCACCAGGCGGCGGGTGTTGGGGCTGTCGCGGCCGGTGTACCAGCCTGCGCCGTGAAGCTGGCGGTTGTGGTCGCCGGTCAGTTTGGCCATCGCGTCCATGGCCAGGGCCATGTGTTCGCGTTCCACCTCTTCACTCAGGTTCTGGTAGTGAATCCACTTCCAGCCGTGGCAGGCAATTTCATGGCCCGCTTCGGCGAAAGCGACGGTCAGCTCGGGATGGCGCTGCAACGCGGTGGCCACGCCAAACACGGTCAGGGGCAGGCCGCGCTTTTCAAATTCGCGCAAGATGCGCCACACCCCGGCACGCGAGCCGTATTCGTAAATGCCTTCCATGCTGATGTGCCGTGCGGGAAAGGCCGCCGGGTTGAACATTTCGGACAAAAACGTTTCGCTGGCCGCGTCGCCATGCAGCACGCAGTTTTCGCCGCCTTCTTCGTAGTTCAGCACGAACTGCACGGCAATGCGCGCACCGTTGGGCCATTGGGCGTGCGGCACGTGGCGGCCGTAACCCACCAGGTCGCGGGGGTAGGGTGCCGTGGAGTCATAGGCCCCCACACTTGCCGCATGTGCGGCTGTGTTGCCCCCAGAACCAGCAGTTAGTTTTGGGGCTGTTTCGCCTTCGGGCGGCCGGGCGTCGAAACGGTTGTTCATGACAAAGCCATCGAAATGTCGTTGCTGGGCAGCTTGCGGTCGAATTGCAGGCCTTGCTCGACGTGTTGCAAGTGTTGTTCCATGAGTTGCACGGCCTTGTCTTCATCGCTGTCGGCAATGGCCTGGATGATGGCCGCATGCTCGTCGCTGGAATGTTCTGCGGCGGTGGTGCTCTGGTACATGAGCGTGATGAGGGCGCAGCGCGAAATCAGGTCGTCCAGCATTTGCGCCAGCACGTCGTTGCCCATCAGCTCGGCCATGCGCACGTGAAAGTCGCCCAGCAACTCGGTGCGGCCGGTCACGTCTTCGTTGGCCACGGCCTGCTTTTCCTGTGCGACGTGGGCTTGCAGGGCGGCAATCTGCTCTGGGCTGACCTGGCGCACGAAGGCGCGGGTCATTTCGGCCTCCAACATGCGGCGCACGGCAAACACCTGTCGCGCCTCGGTGGCCGAGGGGGTGGACACGAACGCGCCGCGCGCCGGTTCCATGCGGATGAGGTGGTTGCGCGCCATCTGGAACAAGGCCTGGCGCACCAGCGTGCGCGACACCCCGAAGTGATCGGCCAGCTTCTGCTCGGCCAGTTTGGTGCCAGGGTGCAGCCGGTGCTCGACGATGGCCCGCGTCAGCGACTCGACGATGCGAGCCGTGGCCGATGCGGTGGATTCGTCGCGATCAAGGGTGTCGGTGTGCGCGTTCATGGGGTGATCATAGCCAGAAGTGTGGTTTGTCAGCAAAAAGTGTATACACTTTCTGACGGCAACGCACGTTTAGTTGGCGTGCACCCTTCCACACCCCTTTTCACACCCAACGAACCGGAGCGCACATGGGACTGAGCACACACGTACTGGACACCATGAACGGTTGCCCTGCCAGCGGCATGGCCGTGCAGTTTTTCACGGTCAGCAACGGGGTGGCCACCCTGGTGCGCCAGTTCAACCTGAATGCCGATGGCCGCAACCCTGATGGCCCCTTGCTTGACAACGCCACCCTGAAGGTAGGCCAGTACCGCCTCACGTTCGACGTGAAGGGCTACTTCGCCGCACGCGGCGTGGCCTTGCCAGAGCCCAATTTTCTGGACCAGGTCAGCCTTGACTTCGGCGTGGCCGATGTCACCCAGCACTACCACGTGCCGTTGCTGGTCAGTCCCTGGAGTTATTCGACCTACCGGGGTTCGTGAAGCGGGGTGTGTGCATGGTGATTGAGTTGGCTTCGAAATGGAGCCAAAATGACGCCACTTCTATTTGGAGCGTACCCATGCCCAATCTGTCCATCAAAGACGTGCCCGAAGCCTGGGCCGAGGCGTTGCGCCAGCGCGCCATCCGCAACCACCGGTCGCTACAGGGCGAATTGATGGCCATCGTCGAGGCGGCCATTGCGCCGACGGTTTCATCGGCCATCGCACCGGCAGTTTCACAGGCTGATGCAGCAGGTACCGCAACAGCGCCTGCGCAGCAACCCGCCTTGCCCACGCTGAGGGGCTTGGGGCCGGTGGGGCGTGACCCCGCGCCATCGGGGCGCAACTCGGTCCGGCAGGTGATGGCCGAATTGAAGGCCAAGTACCCCGAGCCCGTGGCCCGTGCCCCCCTGGGTCGCGACATCATCCGCGCCGAGCGTGATGCCAGGTAACGCGCGTTGAGCCCACCCATGCAAACCCTGTTTGTGGCCGAGCCGCCCGCCCACTACCTGCACACCCCGCCCGTGGTGGTGGACTGCAGCGCGCTGTCGGGCATTTTGTTTCAGGAGCCTTGGGCCGATGCCGCCGCGCAGCAATTGGATGGCAAGCGCTTGCACGCACCGGCCCTGTTGCAGGTGGAGGTGGCCAGTGTGGCCCTCAAAAAACACAAAAAAGGCTTCAGCGCCATTGCTGCCGATGGCTTGGTGCAGTTTGCAGCGCTCGACGTGGTGCTGCACCCTGTGAGCGCCGATGCCGTGGTGGCGCTGGCCCTGCAATACAACCTGTCTGCCTACGACGCAAGTTACCTGTGGCTGGCCACCGAGCTGACGTGCCCGCTGGTCACGTTTGACGACAAGCTGGCGCAGGCCGCGCACAGCCACCTGGGCAGTCTGCCCTGAGCGGCTGAGAGTTTTTCGTTCGCGCCCGAATAACTCGCAGCTTCTGAACCCCCGTTTGCTGACCAGGCCAAGCTCAACTTCGGCAGCGTGGTACCCATCTATCTGTATATGAAAAACTGTATGTCGGTTATACGGTTTGGAAAATAAAATCACGTTTTTCGCCCGCTTTCGCCCTCTTTTCAACGCCCCACCATGACCCAAGTCACCAACACCGTGCGCTTTGTGCTCGACGGCCAAATCGTCGAAGCCCAAGGCAAACGCCGCACCACCACCGTTCTGGACTATTTGCGTGAAGAGCTGCACCGCACCGGCACCAAAGAAGGCTGCGCCGAGGGCGATTGCGGCGCGTGCGTGGTGCTGGTGGGCGAGTTGAACGCAGCGGGCGATGGTGTGGACTACCTGCCGGTGAACGCGTGCCTGCAGCTGCTGCCCAGCCTGGACGGCAAATCGGTCAAGACCATCGAAAGCCTCAAAAAGCCCGATGGCATGCTGCACCCCGTGCAAGACGCCATGGTGAAGTGCCACGGCAGCCAGTGCGGCTTTTGCACGCCCGGCATCGTGATGAGCCTGGCGCATGTGGTGCAGGTGGTGCCAGGCCGGGGTCAGGCCCTGAGCCGGGGCGAAATCAACGATGCCCTCAGCGGCAACCTGTGCCGCTGCACCGGCTACAAACCCATCGTCGAAGCCACGCAGCAGGCGTGCAGCACCGCGCTGGCCACCGACCCGGCCAGCCTGAAGATCGACAGCAGCGCCGATGTGCCGCTGCTGAAAGAAATCAAACGCGCCACGCACCCCACCTACAGCCTGGACGGTGACATCGTGGTGCAGCCTGTGGTGCGCACCAAAAAAGGCAGCGAGTTTGTCAGCCCCGCCACGCTGGCCGAGGTGGCCGACTACCTGGTGAAAAACCCCGGCACCACGCTGCTGGCGGGCAGCTCTGAAATTGGCTTGCAGGTCAACAAACAGTTCGCCCGCCCCGGCCACATTTGCTACCTGGGCAACGTGGCCGAGCTGAAGGCCGTGGCCGAGAGCCCCAAGGCCTGGCGCATCGGGGCCATGGTGTCGCTGGAGCGCGTGCTGGAGCTGGTCAAGTCCAGCCTGCCGGACTTTGCCGAGGTGCTGCGCCGCTTTGGCTCGCCCCCCATCCGCGCCACCGCCACGCTGGCGGGCAACATTGCCAACGGCTCTCCCATTGGCGACAGCATGCCGTGCCTGCTGGCGTTGGGTGCCATGCTGGTGCTGCGCCGGGGCGACAAGCAACGCACCGTGGCGCTGGACAAGTTCTACACCGGCCAAAAGCAAAACGTGCTGCAGCCCAGTGAGTTCATCGAGGCCATTGAGTTGCCCAAACCCGCTGTGGGGCAGACCTTCCGTGCCCACAAGGTGAGCAAGCGCTTCGAGCAGGACATCTCCGCCACCTGCTGCGCCATGTCGTTCAGCCTGGTGGGTGGCAAGTTGAAGAACGTGAAGCTGGCCTACAACGGCCTGGCCCCGTCGCCCTGCCGCGCGCCCAAGCTGGAAGCCGTGCTGGAAGGCAAGTCCCCCGCCGACGTGACCGCCGAGGCACTGGATGCCGCAGTGGCCGCCAGCTTCATTGCCCGCGACGGCCTGCGCGCCACCTGGGCCTACCGCTCGCTGGTGGCCCGCAATTTGGTGCTGGAGTTTGTGGAAGACGCGGCTGAAGCGCAGTCTGCACACACCCTGGCCACAGCCTGAACCCGGAGAACCCCATGAACGCACCCACTCCCCTCCAAGTGCTGGCCCAGGCAAACCAACAAGGCCAGGACATCATCCACGAGTCGGCCACGCTGCACGTGACCGGCGAGGCCACCTACACCGACGACATCCCCGAGCTGCGCGGCACGCTGTACGCGGCCCTCATCACCTCGCCCGTGGCCCACGGCGAGCTGCTGGGCGACGGCATTGACCGCGAAGCCATCCTGCGCGAGCACGGTGTGGTGGCCGTGTACACCGCCAAAGACATTCCCGGCGAAAACAACTGCGGCCCCATCATCCACGACGACCCATTTTTGGCCGTGGGCAAGGTCGAGTTTCTGGGCCAGGCCGTGGCTGTGGTGGTGGCGCGCGAAATGCTGTACGCCCGCGAAGCCGCCCACAAGGCCAAGGTGCAGGTGCGCGAGCTGCCAGCCATCCTGACCGTGGAAGCAGCCATGGCCGCCAACAGCTTCGTCATGCCCGCCAAAGGCATCGTGCGTGGTGATGCCTCTGCCGCCATCGCCAGTGCGCCCCACAAGGTGAAGGGCACCACACGCACCGGCCAGCAGGAACAGTTTTACCTGGAAGGCCAGATCACCTACGCCGTGCCGCGTGAAGACGGGCAACTGACGCTGTACGTGTCCACCCAGCACCCAGACGGCAACCAGCGCGAAGCCGCTGCCGCATTGAACCTGACCACCAACGATGTGGAAGTGATCTGCCGCCGCATGGGTGGTGGCTTCGGTGGCAAAGAGGGCAACGCCAGCATCTTCAGCCAGAGCGCCGCGCTGGCCGCGTTCAAGCTGCAAAAACCGGTGAAGCTGCGCGTGAACCGTGACGACGACATGCGCATCACCGGCAAGCGGCACGATTTCCGCATCGACTACGAGGTGGGGTTTGACGACAGCGGCCGCATCCTGGGCGCTGACATCACCCTGGCCTCGCGATGCGGCTACAGCATCGACTACTCCGGCCCGGTGAACGACCGCGCCTGCCTGCACATCGACAACTGCTATCACATCCCCGCGCTCAAGCTGGTCAGCCACCGCTGCAAAACCAACACCCAAAGCGCCACAGCCTTCCGTGGTTTCGGTGGCCCGCAGGGCATGTTTGGTATCGAAACGGTGATTGAACAGATTGCCAACACCCTGGGCAAAGACCCATTGGAGGTGCGCCGCCTCAACCTGTACAAAGACCCCGCAGTGTCTGGCGACCCCGCCACCATGACCACCCAATACAACCAGCTGATTGAAGACTGGGTGGGCGACAAGGTGATTGACCAGGTGGCCGCCAGCGCCCGCTACACCGAGCGCCGCGCAGAAGTAGCCGCCTTCAACGCCGCCAACAAGCGCCGCAAGCGCGGGCTGGCGCTGGTCCCGCTGAAGTTTGGCATCAGCTTCACCGCCACCATGCTGAACCAGGGTGGTGCGCTGCTCAACATCTACATGGACGGCTCGGTCAGCGTCAACCACGGCGGCACCGAAATGGGCCAGGGCCTGAACACCAAAATGGCCCAGGTGTGTGCCGATGGCCTGGGCATCCCGGTCAGCCGCGTGCGCGTGACCGGCACCGACACACAAAAGGTGCCCAACGCCTCGGCCACCTCGGCCTCCAGCGGGGCCGACATCAACGGCGCGGCCATCATGAACGCCACCGCACAAATGCGCGAGCGCCTGGCCCCGGTGGCGGCCCGCCTGCTGGGCTGCGAAGCCAGCGATGTGGAATTTGTAGCTGACCACGCTTGTCAGATAAGCGCCATAGGCCCAAAAGATGCCAAAAAAGTGGCCTGGCCCGACTTGGCCAAACAAGCCTGGCTGGACCGCGTGGGCCTGTCGGTCACTGGTTTCTACATGACCCCCGAGATCAAGTACGACTTCGCCACCCTGAATGGCAAGGCGTTCTACTACTACTGCTACGGCGCGTCGGTGAGCGAGGTGGAAATCGACACCCGCACGGGCGAGTATTGGGTGAAGGCCGTGGACATTGTTCAAGACGTGGGCCAGAGCATCAACCCTGCCATCGACAAGGGCCAGGTCGAAGGGGCCTACATCCAGGGCATGGGTTGGTTGACCATGGAAGAGTGCATCTGGGACAAAAAAGGCAAGCTGCTGACTCACGGCCCCAGTACCTACAAAATCCCGGTGGCAGGCGACGTGCCTGAGCACTTCAACGTGGCCCTGTTCGAGAACCAGAACACCCGCCCCACACCCTTCCGCAGCAAGGCCACCGGCGAGCCACCGCTGATGCTGGCGCTGTCCACCTTCTTCGCGCTGCGCGACGCCGTCAGCGCCACGGCCAACCACGCGAAGGTGGTGCACATGGACGCACCGGCCACGCCCGAGCGGATTCTGATGGCCTGCGAGGCGCTGAAGGCGCACTGAGAGCCTGTGCGGGTGGCTTGCGGGGTCGGCCCGCAGCAAAAAGCCCGGTACCGCGTTAACGGTCACCGGGCTTTTTTGTGGTTCAGGGGCGGTGGGTGTGTCGGTCACCCGTGCACCGCAACCAGTCAGGTCATTTTTTGACCACCGCCGTGGGTTTGCCGGGTTTGGTGGGTTTGGCCACCGCTTTCACGACGGCCTTGGTTTCTTTGTCGGTGGTGGGCTTGGTGGCCACCACACCGTCCTGGCCTTCGGTCAGGGTGTCGAGCTGGAAGTTGCCGCTCTTGTGCCACAGCCAAGTGTCGGTGTAGGTCACGTGGCCGAGGTTCACGGCCACCGGGTAGGGGGCGGCCTGGCGCACGGTGCGCTCGATTTCGGCCACCACTTCAGGTGCGTGGGTGGGCGCGCGCATCCAGTTCAGCTTTTGCACCATGCCACGTGGGTCCAAGTCAACTTGCAGCACGCCGACCGCATACAGCAGCGGGGGCATGCGGCCTTTGTAGATGCGTTTGGCATTGGCCCCGTAGAGGTGTGCGGCAGCGTCTTTGCGGTAGTCGCGCGCCGTTTTGGCGTATGACAGTGAACCAGGGTCACCCGGAATGATCACAGGGTCGATCTTGACCGGTGCCGGGTTGACCACGGCTGCTTGAGGTTTGGGAGGGGCTGCTGGGGGCAGGGGCGCGGCGCACCCTGCTATGAATGCGGCCACGGCCGTACTGATGGCCAGCCAGAGGCTGTGGCGGGGACGTTCGGTGGCAGCAGGTTTGATTTGCATGCGGGATCCTTCAGGTGGTCATACTGTCCACCGGAATTGTCGCACCCGTTCGGGTCGGAAACAATCAGGAACAGACAGGAAGCACTTTCGTGAACACTTTTGTGGCCGATTCGACGGCTTTTTTTGCGCAGCTGGCATCGGCCCCTGCGGTGCTGGTGACCGTCACGCAGGTCGACGGCTCAGGCCCGCGGGAGCCGGGTGCGTGGATGGCCGTGTTCGCGCACGACCAGGTGGGCACCGTGGGCGGCGGCCACCTGGAGTGGCAATTGCTGGCGCATGCCAGGGCCGCGCTGAATGGGGCACCGTTGCAAACACCCCAGCGCCACGCGTTGGGCCCCAGTTTGGGGCAATGCTGTGGCGGGGTGGTGCACGTGGCGTTGGCCCAGGTCACTGCCGACGACGTGCCCGTGCTGGCGCAACGCCTGGGCGGGCACGGCAAGCCGCTGGCCCTGTTCGGTGGGGGTCATGTGGGCAAGGCGCTGGTGCAGGCGCTGGCCCCGCTGCCGTTCGAGCTGACCTGGGTGGACAGCCGCGACGGCATCTTCCCTGCGCAAGTGCCGCCGCAGGTCACGTGCGAGCATTCCGACCCTGTTCACCTGGCTGTGAACGACCTGGCACCCGGCAGCGCCGTGCTGATCATGAGTTTCAGCCACGCGGAAGACCTGGACGTGGTGGCGCAATGCCTGTTGCGCCAGCGTCAGCGGCATGACCTGGGTTGGGTGGGGCTGATCGGCAGCAAGACCAAGTGGGCGAGCTTTCGGCACCGCCTCGTCGCACGGGGCTTTACCGAGGCCGAATGCGAGTGGGTGACCTGCCCCATCGGTTTGCCAGGCATCGCGGGCAAGCAGCCTGCGGTCATTGCCGCGTCGGTCGCGGCACAGTTGTTGCTGGTGTGTGGTTGCTGATTCGGCTGTGCATCTGCGTTTGCTTGTATGCGTGTGCAGTTGGACGCAAAAATTGTATACACTTTTGACTCCGGTCGCAGCGGTGCTGTGCTTCAAGCCGGGCGGGGCAGGCTGCCCGCCGGGTGCGCGACCCGATGAGTGCTCACAGCGCCCGCAGTGGTGAGCCAACTGGAGTGCCCTCATGGAAACCTATTTGCTCGATTGGGCCAACCTGCTGCTGCGCTGGCTGCACGTCATCACGGCGGTGGCGTGGATCGGGTCGTCGTTCTACTTCGTGTTCCTTGACAACAACCTGATCAAGCCGACCTCGCCCGACTTGCTCGAAAAAGGCGTGGACGGTGCGATCTGGGCGGTACACGGCGGGGGCTTCTACAACCCGCAAAAGTACATGGTGGCGCCCAAAAAAATACACACCCACCTGCACTGGTTCTATTGGGAAAGTTATTCCACCTGGCTCAGCGGGTTTGCGCTGTTCACGGTGCTGTACCTGTTCAACGCGGGCACGTATCTGGTGGACAAATCGGTGTACGACTGGGCACCGGCCACGGCCATTGCTGCAGCACTGGGCTTTCTGGTGGCGTTCTGGCTGATTTACGACGCGGTGTGCCGCGTGTTCGGCTTTCGCGAGCGCGGTGAACTGACCGTCGCTGTGCTGCTGTTTGTCGTGGTGGCGTTTGCATCCTGGCTGGCCACCCAGCTGTTTGCCGGGCGTGCGGCGTTCTTGCTGGTGGGCGCGATGATCGCCACCGCCATGAGCGCCAACGTGTTTTTCTGGATCATTCCTGGCCAGCGCAAAGTGGTGGCAGCGATGACGGCCACCGAAAAAGTGCCCCCCGGCTCGCTGGCCATACACGGCAAGCGCGGCAAACAGCGCAGCGTGCACAACACCTACTTCACGTTGCCGGTGCTGTTCGCCATGCTCAGCAACCACTACAGCTTTTTGTACAGCCACGCCAACAACTGGCTGGTGCTGCTGGTGATGATGCTGGCGGGTGCACTGATCAGGCAGTTTTTCGTGATGCGCCACGGCTACAAGCTGGGCCGCAACGCCAACCCGTTGCCTTACGCCGTGGTGGGCGGGGCGTTGATCGTGGCCACCATCGTGGCGCTGGCACCTGCTCCCCGGCCCGCTGCCGTCACAGGACAGCCCACAGCCTCGGCTGCGCCAGTGGGCTATGCACAGGTGCAAACCGTGCTGGCACAGCGGTGCTACCTGTGCCATGGCGAACAGACGCAAATGAAAAACATCCGGCTTGATCAGCACGACGCGCTGAAAACCCATGCGCAGGCCGTTTACCAGCAGGTGGTGGTGACCAGGCAAATGCCGATGAACAACGCCACCGGCATCACCGATGACGAGCGGTTGGTGGTGCAGCGCTGGTTTGAAAACGGCTCGCCTGTGCGGTGATACCTGGCTACAGCCAGCCAGCCCTCGGGCGCGTCGTCTGGGTTTGAGCGACTTTCAGGCCTGATATGGCTGGGGCTGGGGATGCCGGGTGGGTTTCACGGCCCCTCGATAAACATGTTCCTGATCTCCAGAATCGCAGGCAACACCCCAATGAACTGCGCGACCAGCACAGGATCGAAATGCTTGCCGCTTTCCTGTTGGAGCAACCCCACTGCCTGATCCACAGACCATGCTTTTTTGTACGGGCGGATGCTGGTCAGGGCATCGAACACGTCAGTAATGGCCACGATGCGGGCCTCCACGGGAATGTCGTCACCCACCAGCCCCTGGGGGTAACCGGTGCCATTCCATTTTTCGTGGTGACCCATGGCAATGCGTCGCGCCATTTGCATCAGGCCTGAGCTGTCGTCACCCAGGATTGCCGCCCCGACGGCGGGGTGGGTGCGCATGACGTTCCACTCCAGCTCATCCAATGGGCCGGGTTTTTGCAGGATGGCGTCCGGTATGCCCATCTTGCCCACATCGTGCATGGGCGAGGCGTGCAGGATGTCGTCTGCATACGCCTCGCTGAAACCGGCAGCTCGGGCCAGAATGGCCGAGTAATGGCTCATGCGCATCACGTGCAAGCCGGTTTCGTTGTCTTTGTATTCGGCTGCCCGGCCTAACCGCTGAACGATCTGCAGCCGCGTGGCCCTCAGCTCCTGTGCCCGCACCAGCGAGAGGTGGGTTTTCACCCGGGCGCGCACGATGGGTGGACTGACGGGTTTGGTGATGTAGTCCACCGCTCCGGCTTCAAAGCCCTTCATCTCGTCCTGCTCGTCGGCCAGGGCGGTGACGAAGATGACGGGAATGGTCTCGGTGGCCCGGTTTGCCTTCAGGCGGCGGCAGACGTCCAGCCCGCTCATGCCCGGCATCATCACGTCGAGCAGGATCAGCTGGGGTTGCTCGGTCAGCGCAATTTCCAATGCCCGTGGGCCATCTTTCGCATACAGCAGGCGGTGATCGTGCTGCAATATCTGACGCAAAATTTGCAGGTTGACGGGCTCGTCATCCACCAGCAGCAGGATCGGTTGGGAGGCTTCGGGTTCGGTCATGGCAGTGGCCTCAGGGCGGTGTGCAGTCGTTGCAGTTCGGCCCGTGCGGCGTCGAAATCGAACTGGTCAATGGCGTTGAGCAAGCCCGTCAACCGATGGGTGGGCAGTGTGTGTCGCAGGGCGTCAATGGTGGCATCGTCAATTTCGCCGCGCGTCAGGCTCACCTCCAACCGGGCCAGATGGCCCAGTGCGGCCGATGTGTCGTGCGCGCTGTCATGTTCGGCGGGCACCGGCAGGTCAGCCAGGCGGGACTGGATCGCGGCCAACGCCGTGTCAAGGGCCGCTGACAGCTTGTCGATCCGTGTGTCCAGATCAGGGGGCACGGATGCCTGACGCAAGGCATCTTCCACCCCGTGGGCGGCATGGGCCAGTTCGGGCAGAGCCAGGTTGCCCGCCACACCTTTGAGGCGGTGGGCCAGCGCCTGCACATCCGGGTGCCGGGCTTCCTGCCACGCGGTGCGCAATTCGGCAGGGGTGCCTGTCTGGGCCATGGCAAAGTTTCTGAGGGCCTGGTGCCACACGGTGGCCTCGCCCCACAGCTGCAGACCCAGGCGGCTGTTGAGCACGTTG